>JAJCYM010000081.1 GCA_029262895.1 Roseivirga sp. | reverse complement strand
ATTCCAATTTTTGATGGAGGCATTTATCACGAATCTCTTCGGGGTTGCCTTGGCTGTTTTCATTATTTATTGGATAGCATCCCCACTCGCAAATTATACCGGACTCTCATTAAATTCAGATTTTTTAAGGTCACCTTCCTTTTGGCTGGAACTTGGTATCCTTTGGGTGGTGAGTTCTTCAGTTGCGGGATTCTATCCGGCTGTTGTGATTTCCAATTTTCGCCCCATTGGCGCATTACGTTCGGTCAATAAAAAATCATCCGGTAAAGTCAGAAGGGCTATTGTGATTTGGCAATTTATGGCTTCATCATGCTTGTTGGTTGGTGCCATCATCGTGAACGAACAATTGAAGGAGATGAATGAAAGGCCAATTGGCATTAACACGGAAAACATGATTCTAGTGGATATGCCAAATTTCACCAACGATTCAGAAGGCTTTTATCGTTCGCTCAACAACCTGAAAATCGACCTGCTCAATCAGGGAGAGATAATCGATGTTTCTTACGCTTCAGATGCTCCAGGCGAGGCAGTTGGTTGGAGAGGTGGATCATCACTCATTGGAGCCAGTAGTGATACGGATGGTGGAATGATCTTTAAGTTGGTAGCAGACAAGGATTATTTGGATACCTATGATTCAGAGTTTCTAGCGGGTCGAAATTTCCAGCAATTATCCGAAACCAGGTCGGTAATTCTGAACAAAAAGGCATTGGAAATTTATGGATTTTCGAACCCTGAGGAGGCATTAAACAAGCGAATATGGTTCTCCAATCTGGATACGCTTCAGGTGATTGGAGTGGTTGCCGATTATCACCAGGAGTCGTTGCGGGAGCCCATAAAACCAACGGCATATATTCAGAATCATATTGGGTTGAAGTATCTATTTGTCAGAGTCAACCAAATGGAAGATATCAATCAGCTGGCCAGTAAGATTCAAGCAAATTTTGAAACACATTTTCCACAATTACCTTTTGATTGGACGCTTATGAGTGATCAAATGGCATTAAGGCATAGTGGTGAAAGTCAATTCAAAAAGGCTTTTAGCTTGTTTGTATTTCTGGCCTTTTTAACCTCAATGCTAGGTCTTTTGGGACTGGTTTCGTTTACCACAAAACAAAGGCAAAGAGAAATGGCCATAAGAAAGGTTCTGGGGTCTTCTGTTTTGCACGTTGTGGGGCTTTTCTTCCGGAGCTTTTTGACTCTGGCCTTAGTGGGAAACTTAATCGCCTTACCCATAGTCTATTTCGCATCCAACCAATGGTTGAACAGCTTTGCCTTTAGAATAAGCTTTCTTTGGTGGTCACCACTGATTGCACTTGGTATTTCTTTGGTGATCGCTTTTGCAACTACAATCAATTCGATTTTAAAAGTAGCTCACATAAACCCAGTCAACATTTTAAATCAGGAATAACATTTTAATATGAAACGAAATTTATTAATAGTTACGATCACTTTACTTTCCACAAGTCAAGTGCTTCAAAGTCAATCTATTAAAGACCTAGATTTTTTGATCGGAAAGTGGGAGGTAAGTGAAGTAGTTTACCCTGGAACGGACAAAGAATACATTGAAAAAGGAACCAGAACATGCGAGTATATATTGCAGGATACCTATATACAGTGCACTACCAATGGCAACAGGCATGGCAAAGATCGAAGCTATCAGTGGAGTATCAATTTTGATAAAAAAACAAAGCACTTCATTTATACCAGTACCTGGAGTGACTATGATTTTCGTGGCACTTATGAAATCAGATTGAATGCCGAAAAGTCCGAACTAAAAGTTATCCCAGTTTACGAGCCAGGAGAAGACGCGTTTTCCAGGAGCACCATCAATTTTGCGGACAAAGACCACCTGATCTGGACAGGCTGGAACTCTGCCTTCGAGGGGGAGCCCAAGTGGGTCAAGCTTTATGTGGAGGAGGCTAAAAGAGTAAAGTAAGTTTAGCCTTCACAAACGGTTTTGAGCTTATTCAGACCATTTTCATAGTCCGGTCCGAGAAACTTATCCATCATTCTACCGAATATTCTGGCCATGGGATTCATGCCGTTGTCCGATTCAAAATCCCAGGTTACCTGGCAGGTGCCGTCACCGTTGTCACGCAGAACCCAGCCGGCCATGGCATCACCGCGCCCTTTGAATTCCAAATGAACCTTGACCAAATTCATGTCTTCACTGGTTTTTATTTCCATTGACCCTTCACCCACTTTTTTAGGTTCACCCTTCCAGGAATAGTGCGCTCCAACACCTTCGGCAATATCGTTGTACTTATGTACAGCATTTGGATCTTTTTCAGTCCAGGGAGACCAGTTGTCCACAAACATCTTCAGGTTGTTGAGGTAAGGCCAAATGGTATCAACTGAGGCCTTGATGTTAACTGAGCGCTCCATTTTGGCTATTCTGGGAGAGGTGAATCCAATCAATAGAACCAAAAAAACAATGGCACCTACAATGATGAGTATGATGGTTAAAGTAGACATAAAGATATTTTAAGGGTTTATATATTAAGGGGTTAAAACCCTAAGATAGGCATTCGATAATTATTCCTAAAAAAAAGTTACCCAGCCCTGTAACCATTAACGATTTCATTAGTCTTACATTTACGACTATAATATTAGTCTTACAATTACGAATTAAATATGAAAGGTACGCACCTAGGTGAGTTAGAAGAATTGGTTTTACTCACCACCGCAATTTTAAGCGATCAGGCCTACACGGTGACCATAGCGAAAGAAATTCAAAGTCAGTCGAACAGGTCAATCACCTTAAGCACGGTCCATACATCACTCCATAGGCTTGAACAGAAAGGTTTTGTAGAGTCCTATATGGGTGGGACAACCAAGGAAAGGGGTGGTAGGCGCAAACGCTTGTATCGTATTTCACAAGCAGGTTTTGAAGCACTAAACGAAGTTAAAGAGCTTAGAAATAGCATGTGGGAGCAAGTGCCAAAACTGAGTTTCAAATAGATATGATTGAAACTCAACCTAGCCCCAAACCACCAAAATGGGCAGATATTCTGCTCAAATGGTATTGCTCAGATTATTATCTGGAAGAGGTTCAGGGCGATTTGCATGAATGGTTTTATCTGCGCGTGGAAAGGCAGGGCCTTCGTCTTGCTCGCTTCATGTATATTCTGGATGTCATTCGATATTTCCGCACATTCCGCCTTAGGGCAAAAACAACAATCAGTCAAAACTCAAACTACATTTCAATGAAACAAATTCTAAAACTGACCTATCGCAATGCACGGAAAGACCGGTTTTCGGCCTTCTTGAAGATTCTCAATCTTACGATGGGCCTCGCCATTTTTCTTTTGGCGCTGACCTATACCAGGTACGAATTAAGTTATGATGAGCACCATGATAATGCTGAAAACATCTTCCGTGTTGGTCAGGCACCGGATGGAAACCCTTGGGCAGCCACACCCATGGGGTTAGGAGGCTATATGAAAGAAAACCTCTCCAGTGTTCAGGAGATGACTCGTTTCTTTAGAATCTTCAGCACATGGATCAAAAAAGATGACAAGATTTTCACAGAAAAGAGGGGTTTTTATGCCGAATCAACCGTGTTTGATTTATTCAAGCATGAGGTTGTAGTCGGAGACCTGAGCACGGCCTTAGTACCTCCAGATGCAATTGTGCTGACCAGATCGTTGGCCATGAAGTACTTTGGTAGAACTGATGTAGTTGGTGAATTGCTAAGATTGGAAGTGGATGATACAGAATCACGCAGAGTCACAGCTGTAATTGAAGATTTGACTGAGCAAACGCATTTGAAATATGATTACCTATTACCGCTCAGCGTTTTCAGTGATCGATTTCGGAGCGCCTGGAGAAATTGGGCGACTTATACTTATGTACGCTTGAATGACGGAACCGACTTCAATGAATTGTCGGCCACTGTTTTGAAAGAATACAAAAAGCAATACAACGTTCCGGAAGAAGAGGATGGAATGGAGGTGGTTTTTACAGGAGTTAAGGATATTCATCTTTATACTAACCATGAGAAGGAAATTGCAGATAACGGAAATATCAGCTATGTCTATATTCTCTTGTCCATAGGCATTTTTGTGCTTCTCATTTCAAGTATCAATTTCATCAACGTATCGGTTGTAAAGGGATTCGATAGGGCCAAAGAAGTGGCCTTACGCAAAACTGTGGGTGCTTCAAGGCAAAGCGTGATTCTGCAATTTATGGGTGAGAGTATGATCATTCTATTGGTCTCTGCTTTTTTCAGTTTGATAATTTTGGCACTTGTTTCACCTGTATTTGGCAACTTTTCTGGCTTGAATATCCCGCTAAGTGTACTGGAACATCAGGAGATTTTGATACCCTTGGCTATCATAATTTTGCTGCTGGAAATCATCTGCGGAGCTTATCCGGCCATCGTATTGTCACGTTTCAAGCCATCTTCTGTTTTGAAATCCGGGAACACCACTAAGTTCAGTGCAGGTGGTTTGGGTATGATGAGAAAGGGCCTGATTGTTTTTCAATTCGTCATTTCCATGATTCTGATGGTCAGTTCTTTTGTCATCTATAATCAGTTGGATCATATACAGAAAGAGAATCTTGGTTTTGAGAAAGATCAAATTCTTTTGATTGAATTGAACAGCAGCTTGCGTCAAAAATATGATGCTTTTGTCAGTGGGCTTTCAACAATAACAGGCGTACAATCTGTCACCGGTTCATCCTCAATTCCCAGCAATAGAATTATGTTTGAGGGTGTACAGGAAATCGGAGGGACGGAAGAAATTGGTACTCGCATCTTGATGACAGATGAGAATTTTGCGGATACCTACGGTCTTGAGTTATTGGCGGGGCCAGGTTTTATGAAAAACACTCCTGACGCACCAATTCAATATATGCTCAACGAGTCTGCAGCTACACTGATATTCGGGGAGCGAGATCCTGTTAATCAGAAGATCAGATGGGGAAGAGACACGGGAAATGTGGTTGCCGTTGTTAAGGATTTTAATTTTCAATCACTTCATAATGAAGTTGAGCCCTTGGTTATTAGTTCAAATAGAAGGGCTTCCTGGCTTTCTCTCAGGTTCTCGCCAGCGGCAGTAGAGACCGTAACAAGTGGTATAGAAAGAGTAAGCTTGGATATCTTTCCTGATTTACCCTCCATTGAATATCAATTCCTGAGTGACCGATTTGCGAATATGTATATCAATGAGTCCAGACTCAAAGCGATTGTCTGGATCTTCTGCATTATCTCAATTGTGCTTACTATTTCAGGCATATTTGGCATGGCTACTTATATGGCGAAGCAGCGCATGAAAGAAATCGCAATAAGAAAGGTTTTAGGTAGTGAGGTTTCGGCCCTGTTGAAACTGCTTTCAAGGGAGTTCGTTTTTCTTCTGATTGTTGCTCTTTTATTGGCTGTCCCATTAGGCATTTATCTCTCAGACTGGTGGCTTCAGGGGTTTGCCAATAGAATTTCTGTTGGGCCCGCGGTTTATCTGATTTCCGTGCTAAGCATTGTTTTGTTCGTGTTGGGAAGTTCCAGCTATGTTACGCTCAAAGCTGCTGGTCTAAATCCTGTTGATGCCTTAAAAAATGATTAGGGCAATCAGCGGTTTTTAAACTTTCACGCTGTCAAGCTGGTTGGTTTTTGTTATTTAGCCAATCATGATTGCTTTCATTTTGATTTTGGCCACTCTGGGCTCAATCTACATTTTAAGGAAACAGGGCCAGAAGGAGAAAGTTGAGGTAATTCCATCGAAATGGATGCTGATTCTTCATGAACGGGTGCGTTTTTACAGAGCATTGGATCAAGCGGGGCAGCATCGTTTTTTAGAAGATGTAGGTAATTTCCTCGGTACCATTGACATTGTTGGCGTGTCGGTTGAGGTCACTTTGGAAGACCGCCTACTTATTGCGAGTAGTGCAGTAATTCCGCTGTTTGGATTCCCGAGATGGCACTATCATTATTTGGATGAGGTTATTTTGTATCCCTCTTCATTTGACAGGGAGTTCAATTTCCATAATCCTAAGGAGTTCATTAACGGTATGGTGGGTAATGGAGCCATGGAAGGCAAAATGATTCTTTCCAAAAGAGCATTGCATCATGGTTTTGATAATAACCGAGACAAAATCAATGTGGGCATACATGAATTCATCCATCTCTATGACAAAGAAAATGGTCATGTTGATGGTGTTCCACCGGTATTCCAGGGTGAGACATTCGTGCTGCCATGGCTGACATTGATCAATACAAAGATTCAGGAAATAGAAGATGATGAATCAGAAATAAGAGACTACGGTGCCACGCACGCCAGAGAATTTTTTGCGGTAGCCGGTGAGTATTTCTTTGAACGCCCGCACTTACTCAAAAAGAATCATCCGGAGTTATATCGAATGATGTCGGCCGCATTTCAGCAGAGTCCACATGAATTGCTGGACAAAAAGGAGAAGAAAATTGGAGAGATTGGAAGAAATTCACTTTGTCCATGTGGAAGCAATGAAAAGTACAAGAAGTGCTGCCTGATGTAGTGGTGTTGCCTAAACACCAAATCGCTCCAGTATGTCCTTTTTGTATTTATTCCCAATGCTGAACACTTCCTGATTCTTCATTTTGACTTTATAATCACCATTTCCCTGAGAGAGAAACTCACTCACCTCATTGGTTCGAATGATCACTGACCTATGAATGCGTGCAAACAAGTTTGGATCAAGGCCTTCTTCCAATTTACTGATTGACTCCCTAACCACGTGCTTACCATCATTGGTATAAAGGTCAGAGTAGTTATTGGAGGATTTGATAAACAGTATACTACTGGTGGGTATAAAGTAAGTTCGGTTGGACAGTTTGATTTTAAGCTGATCCATAAAGTCATTGGTGCTGGCTTTCTGTACAGGGGTGTTGCCGGAAACTTTCTTATAAACGAATGAGAATATGAGCAGCACAATGGCGTAAATACCAAAGCCATTTCCAAGAACTTTATCAATCAACTCGTTACCAAGGCTTGAGTCTTTGGTGACAAACACTGAGCCATCACCAGGAAGCACATGCATATTGACGAATACGGCATCATAAATTAAGTAGCTGAATGCGGCAATGATGAGATGAAGTACGAACCACTTTGTTTCGAAGAGTTTTGGGAAACGAGAATTGAACTGTAGCAATGCGATTACCAGGATAAACGCGACTCCATAAATCAATGTATTAATCTGCTCATTGATTGAAGCCGATCTTAGTGAAGTATCATCAATTGTCAGTTGCAGAATCAAGAACACAAAAACTACTGCTATCCAAATTAGCACTGGGAACAGTATGGATTTGACTTTCGAACGCATAATTCTACAAAAGAATACCGGTGTTCACACCTAATCAACCTGACTTGGGAACAAGCCGCGGTTTCACGACTATGACCGGTCTATCATTGCCGTAAGTCAATATACTAACATTGATATATAGCAATTATGAAACTGAATGATTTAACGAAATTTAACATGATCCGAGGGTTTAAACTAGGACGAATAGCTGGCTTTGTGCTGCTTCTATTTGGTATAAATACGGTCTTTGCACAAAATGATTTTGTAACCGAATCAGGCTCAGAACCGCCAACCACCAAGGCTATTCTGACTGATATTGGTCATAAGTTTATCAAAGTCCTAAATACGGCCAGTGAAGAAACCGCAGTGAAAGTGGCTCATGAGATTTTTAAAGAAAGTAGTGCTGAAGATTGGGCAAAGTCGTTTCGCAAAGAGTATGGTAAGGTGACGTCCGGCAAAATTCGTCTTACTGAAGGTGAACAATATTCTACGGTCCATGTAATCGTCAAATTATTAAAGACCGAAGAATGGAGAAACTTTCAATTGGTATCTAAGAATGAGGGTGATTACAAAACTGAGCGGATTAACATTGTACTGGCTGCTGAACCTTCAAATATTCCTGATGGTAAATTCACAGACCCAGATGTGATATCATCCCTTACAAAATACGCTCGAAAACTGGGCAAAGAAGGTGGTCTTTCCGCCAGTGTGCTGATTATGAACGGAGATGAGGTCTTGACCGAAGAGGTTTATGGCCTGGCAAATCACGAGGCTAAAAGAAAGGTCGATGCAAACACTCCTTTTAACCTGGCATCGATGAGTAAAATGTTTACTGCGGTTGCCGTGTTAAAACTGGTACAAGAGGGTGAAATTTCTTTGGATGATCCTCTTCAGAAATTTTTACCCAATTATGCCAATAAAGATTATGCTTCAAAGACGACTGTGATGCATCTGTTATCTCATAGCTCGGGAGTGGGTGAGTTTTGGGATGCTGAATATGAAAAGAGTTGGGATAAAATCTCGCGACTCGACCAGTACCTTCCCTTTATTCAAAACAAACCGGTACGTTTTGATCCGCCAGGAAGCCAGGGTTCTTATAGCAATTCGGGATTTATATTACTTGGGTTGATCATTGAGAAGGCGACCGGCCAAAATTACTATGAACATATTAATGAGACCATCTTTAAGCCATTAGGAATGGATAACTCAGGCTTCTACCGTAAAGATCAGGAAGAATTAGTAGCGGTTGGTTATTTAGATTTAGGTGAAGGTCGAGTCATTAAAGAGAGAGGAGGACTGATGGGAAGCTCAGCTGGAGGTGGCTATTCGACTAGCAGAGATTTGATCAAATTTCGCAACGCTCTGGTCAATCATAAGCTTTTGAACAAGGAGACTTTTGAGCTTGCTACATCCGAACAAATAAGCTTGGATGGAGGTGGAATGCGCTATGGCTACGGCTTCGCTATCAATGACGGCTTTGCTTCAGGTTTTGGTCATGGGGGGCAAGGGCCAGGTGCAGGCACCCTGTTTAATGCAGATAAAAGCTCTGATCTAACGGTCATTATACTTAGCAATAAACTGAATGGTGCTTATAGCGAGCTGATGTTCACGCTGAAAGAGTTAATGAAACGCTAAATATGAAGGCTTCCTGCACGGTGCAAGAAGCCTTAACTTTAATTAATTGAAGTGCAAGCCAGCACTACCAACCACTTCCTTTAATTCCTCATAGTCCCTGACCACTGTTTGGAACACCCATTTATAGTGTTGTGTTCCCATATATTCCATATGCGCTTTTGCTTTCTCGGTACCAATAACTTGTTCAAGCGTATGATATTCAAGGTAGCAAACGAGGATATGCAAATAAGTACTTCTTTCATCTCCGGCTCCTTCAGGAAGAGGGCCGGGCACTTTGGGATATTTCGTGAACAATGCTTCAGCTAGTTTCTTATTATCGTATTCTTTGGAAAGGGTATACCAGTGCATTTGCTCATGCAAGAAGGTGGATAGCAGATGAATATTATTTTCATACTTGGTATTCAGAGTCAGTACCGGATGGCTATGAGGTATAGTGCCTGATTGTATTTTAATTTCTTTGGTATATAGATACTTCTCCAGGTCATATTGACCAAGAAGTTTTTCCAACCTGATTTTTATGCCACGTTCCAGTTCAGAGCCAGTGTGGGTTGTGATTTCCACCGGTAAATCAGCATTCGGCTTTGGCCTTCCAAAAATGCTCGGAGTGGCTTCGGCTTTTTCCATATGAAATGGTGTATCTCCTGCTCTGGAACTCATAATACCTTTCATAGTATCCCCCGTGATTTTGGCCTTGCATAGGGCAGGGCCTGACCGAAAACCTACAGTAAAGAAGACCGAATCTTGTTTTCTCGAAACCTTGGTCAGTTGTAGAGGGATAGGGATGAGGTCTGGTAGTTGAAGCATTCCCGCCTGATTCTCAAAATCAAAAGTGGCTTCGGCCTTTTGATCTCCACGAGATAGCTTAAAAGTACCTTTCCAGGTTTCATTGGCTAATGTCGAGAATGAAGTGATCAGCATTAGGGCTATTAATACCAGTACAGCTATAGGGTTAAAAATTAAAGTTCTCATAAAGACTAGGTCATTCAATAATTGAGTAGTTGTCTGTTTTATCTTCGAAACTGTTAATAATGCCATCTGCAATCAGAGCGCTTAGTTTGTGTCTAACACTCATTTCCATTTCAATTTTTGAATCTCCCATAAATGCGGCAGGTTGCCAGCTGCTTATGATCAGGAATTCATTTTCTGTTTGAGACTGCATGATTTTGATATCATTTAAATGGCCTGACTGCCAAAATTCATGAGCCAGAGCTAATAAAGATTGCTCCACCTCATGTGCGTACCCTTTGGCCGTCCTGATTTGTGTAATCGACACTCTGGCTTGGGTTGAGGTTCGAAAGACAGGTTCAATTCCCTTGTTAACTGGTGTCTTTAACCAAAACTGTTTTTCTGCAACTCCCATGGGTGATAACATTTTGGACAAACATACGGTCGGGGACAGGCCTGCGCTGGGATAACCAAAAATAAGGAGTATGACTTTTCGAAAGTCGAACCAAAAACCTCAATTAAGACCGTTTTTGAGATATTCAGAGGGAGTTTGTCCAGTATGCTTTTTAAATGCGGTATTGAAAGAAGACTTGCTTTTATAGCCCACTTCATTCGCAATACCCATAATTGAATAGTTGGCGAGTTCAGGACTCTTAGCTATTTGGATAAATTCTTTCACCCTATAGTGGTTAAGGAGTTCAAAGAAACTCTTCTCCATGTGATTGTTGATGAGGTTAGACAAAAGGTGACTTGGAACATTCAATCGCTGGGCCACATCCTGAAGCTTCAAGTCCGGATGGGTGAAAATCTTATCATTCTCAAACAGTGCTGTTAACTTTGAGATGAGATCACTTTTGGTGCTTGAGTCAATTTTCATTGAAGCATGTCGGGCACTGAAATCAGGCAAGAGTTGATTGCTATTGAAAATGGTCTGATAGGCGATCAAATAGACAAAACCTGAGATGAGCAGCGTGAGCACAAAGTTTCCGTACACACTATAATAACCACTGGATATGGAGTAAATGGTAAAAATGACTTGCTCTAAAGCAATTAAAATCAACACCCAATTGACCTTTTTCAGCCAACTCACCCTCATTTCGGCAGATACCAGATAATTTTTGTCTACAGAATTCAGGGATTTGATCATTTCAATTCGGCTTAACAGGATATAAACTGCCAGATGAATACTGTACAGCACAAAGCGAGAAATTGACAGCGTACTTGCCTCTAGTTTACCAGCCATAAAATCATCCAGCAATGCGATTGCTTGTTCAATGTTACCAGGAGAATCCTGCAGTGAGACCATAAAAAGGCCAATACCATAGGGGATGAGGTGCAGCAGTTGAACAGCTTTAAAACGAAACTCCTGATGAATAATCGAACGGGTATAGAAGTAAAACAAGGGTCCCAGGAGCAGGATCATGCCTCTGGCAAAGCCTGCGATTACACTCTCTGTTCGATAGAGATAACCTGCGTACCAAATATTGTTGATGTTGATGGCCAGGATGATCAGCATCAGCATCAATAAGACAATCAATGCTTTTTTATTGGCCGGAGGACGGATGGCAAAAAGAACCATCAGGAATACACACTGCGAAGCAGAAGCGATTAACAATACCGACCACAAGTTGAATACCACAAAAGTAAAATTAGATGCAGATTTCAATTAAACTAAGCAGGACTGTGGAATTATTTCAATGGTTTACTTATCTCTGTTTTTTTAGGCACTTTACAGCATCAACCCGATTACTATGAAGCAAAAACGAAGAGAATTCTTGAGAAATGCTGCGGGAGGTGCAGGTGCCTTGGCATTAGCAACCACCGCTGTGGCTTGTTCTTCTACCCAGATTGATGCGAGTAGCAATGATCCATACTCAGATTTGTCCTCAATGGTGGGAGATATCAAACCCATTACCATTGAAGAGCGAAGAGCCAGAATAGAAAAGGCGCAACGACTGATGGCTGAAAATGATTTGGAGGCGATATATCTGGAAGCCGGATCTTCTTTATTCTACTTTACCGGAATTCGCTGGGGCAATAGTGAGCGGATGATGGCCGCAGTCATTCCCAAAAGCGGAGATATTAGTTATGTATGTCCGGCTTTTGAAGAAGACAGGTTGAGAGAGCTGATTCGATTTGGCGATGATGTCAGGGTTTGGGAAGAACATGAAAGCCCATACAAAGTGGTTGCTGGAATTTTCAGAGATGCCGGGATCAGAACAGGGAAAATCGGGATGGAAGAGCGCGTACGGTTCTTCCTGTTTGATGGTATTAGAAAAGAAGCTCCAAGAATTTCTTATGTGTCAGCAGATCCTGTAACCGCTGGATGCAGAATCTTTAAAACACCTTCTGAAATCGCATTGATGCAGAAGGCAATGGACATCACAATAGAGTCCTACAAGAAAACATTTAGCATGCTTGAAGAGGGCATGACTCAGGGAGAAGTAAGGAGTATTTGCAGCACTGCACATTCCAGATTAGGCGCCAGTGGTGGAGCAGGTGTTCAATTTGGAATCTATACTGCGCTACCGCATGGTAGTATTGAGCCTCAACGCCTGAAAGAAGGTGATATCGTGATGATAGATGGTGGTTGTGGTGTTGATGGCTATCGATCCGATATCACTCGAACCACTGTTTTTGGTAAGCCAACTCAACGCCAAATTGACGTTTGGGAAGTGGAAAAAGAAGCCCAACTAGTAGCTTTTCGTGCCGCTCAATTAGGAGAGCCCTGTGAAAATGTAGACAAAGCCGCCAGAGACTATTTGACTTCCAAAGGTTTTGGACCGGATTATAAGTACTTGTTGCACCGAACAGGCCATGGCATTGGCCTGGACGGACATGAATGGGTCAACTTTGTGAAGGGTAACAAGATGCCTTTGCAGGTCGGTATGTGCTTCAGTGATGAGCCCATGATCGCAATCAAAGGTGAATTTGGAATCAGGCTCGAAGACTGCCTTTATATGACCGAAGATGGGCCTAAATTCTTCACAAAAACCAGTCCGGCAATTGATCAGCCTTTTGGCTAAACCTTAATTAATGAAACACATGAAGTTAATTTCAAAGTCAGCAATATCACTAATCATTACCCTTGTCTTATTGGTAGGCTGTAAAAGCTCCAATCAATTTGGGTTTTCCAAAAAGGATGTTGCCGGTGCACAAAAGGTAATTGGTCTTGAATTCTCTGAGGAGAATGTGGAGACCATGTACAACTATTTAGGTAGAAACAAGCGAGGCTTCGAGTCTCTACGTAATTTCGAGGTAGATAATGAGACCTTTCCGGCAATGGTCTTTGATCCTCATCCTCAGGGTTTTGAAGAGCCCACTGATCATGGAAAGCCCAGCTGGAATATTCCGAATGATGTAGAAATGCCTGGAGATATTGAAGAACTGGCTTTCTATCCAATTCCTAAACTGGCATCTCTGATTAAAAGCCGGAAGGTAAGCGCAGAGGACTTGACTAAAATGTTCATCTCCAGAATTAAGAAACACGATGACGTGCTTCAGAGTGTGATTACACTCACGGAAGGACTGGCTTTGGAGCAGGCAAGAAAGGCCGACAGGGAGATTGCAAGTGGTAATTATCGAGGCATTTTACATGGCATACCCTATGGAGTAAAAGACTTAATGGCTGTGAAAGGCTACAATACCACCTGGGGAGCCAAACCCTATGAAAATCAGAGAATAGAATATACAGCTTCGGCAATCAAAAAGCTGGAGGAAGCCGGAGCAGTGCTTGTGGCCAAGTTGGTGTCAGGTGCATTGGCAAGGGGAGATGTTTGGTTCAATGGGAAAACCAAAAACCCCTGGGACGTAACACAAGGAGCGAGCGGTTCATCTGCAGGACCGGGTTCAGCTACCTCGGCAGGGCTGGTGGCATTTGCATTAGGAACCGAAACCCTTGGCTCGATTACTTCTCCCAGCACCAGAAATGGAATTACGGGTTTGCGGCCTACCTATGGAAGAGTTAGCCGGCATGGGGTGATGAGCCTGTCCTGGTCTATGGACAAGGTTGGCCCAATGGCACGAAATGCTGAAGATTGTGCCATTGTTTTTGATGTCATTAATGGTAATGATTTGCTTGACCCGACCACATCGGATTATGGTTTTTCGTTCAGAGAAAGCAGATCAATGGGATCATTGAAAGTTGGCTATTTAAAAGAGTTAATTGATAGGAATAAGTCTGCTACCGGTGACAACTTGAGAAGCGCAATCGACAACTTTAAAGCTATGGGCATAGAACCGGTTGAGGTTAAGCTTCCTACAAAATTTCCCTTTGCCGTGTTTGATGTTATTCTGAGGTCTGAAGCAGGGGCCTTTTTTGATGACCTGGTAAGGAGTGGCAAGGTAGACGCCATGGTTGAACAAACTTCTGGATCCAGAGCGAATTCACTACGCCAAGCGCGGTTTATCCCAGCTGTTGAGTACTTACAGGCGAATCGTCATAGGCGAAGATTGATAGATGAGATGCACGCCATTATGAAAGATTTTGATGTCTTAATTTCCCCAACCTTCGGTGGAAGTCAATTGATGATTACAAACCTGACTGGTCACCCCGTAGTATCAGTACCAACAGGCTTTGATACAAATAATAGACCTACCAGCATGACCCTTATAGGCAATTTATATGACGAGGAGGTGATTCTTCTTTTGGCGAAAGCCTTTCAGGACCAGTCTGAATTTGATGAGGCTCATCCACCAGGTTTTCTTCCAGGCAAAGAGTGATACTTCGAAGGAAGATATAATCCGCTGATATAAATATACGCAAGGATTTGATGAGATATCTTACATTTAGGGCTATGCCCAGAGTAGTTATTGCTTTCACCCTTTTAATGGTCTTCACCGCGACAAATGTTGTCGCCCAGAACATCACCATCAACCGCATATCTGAGAATATCAAAATTGATGGTGTCTTGGATGAACCTGCCTGGTTGTTGGCCGACTCGGCAAAGAATTTCATGCAATACTTCCCCTATGATTCTTCGATGGCTGTATCTCAAACCACAGCCAGGATTATGTATGATGATCAAAATATTTATGTCTCGGCAGTTCTGTATAACCCAAATCCTGACAGGAAATATGTGACTCCTTCACTCAGAAGAGACTTCTTTGGCGATGGCAACGACAGTTTTTCAGTTTTGTTTGACCCATTTCAGGATAGGACCAATGCGGTAATATTTGGAATTAATCCTTTTGGTGTACGTAGGGAAGGGTTGATCTCAAATGGCGGAAGAATCGGAGGTGGAGGTGGTCGAAATTTTGCCCGAAGCTTCAGCCTGGACTGGGACAATAAATGGTATGGTGAAGCTAAACAGTATGATGGCTACTGGACTGTCGAAATGGCCATACCGCTGAAGACATTGAGGTTTGGAGATGGGCAGGAGCAATGGAATGTGAATTTCTATCGTATCGACAGCGATGAAGGAGAACGTTCGACCTGGTCACCCATACCCAGAAACTTGTCGATCATTAATATTACCACAATGCGGCAAATGGACTGGGACAGCCCCACAGAAAAACCAGGCACTAATATTTCTGCCATTCCATATATTTCAGCAGGTACCACCAAGAATTTTGAAGACCCCACGCTTTCTAATGATAATTTCGATGCTGGTTTTGACTTGAAATATGCTGTTACTTCAGGTTTAAACCTGGATGTGACGGTGAATCCGGATTTCTCGCAAGTTGAGGTAGATCAACAAGTGACCAATCTGGATCGTTTTGAAATTTTCTTTCCTGAACGCAGGCAATTCTTTTTGGAGAATGCAGATCTGTTTGCAAGCTATGGGAATCAGGGTACGCGCCCGTTTTTCTCCAGGCGAATTGGCGTAGCCAGAAATGAAAGCACTGGCCAAAATGTCCAAAATCCAATACCGATTGGTGCGAGATTGAGCGGCAAGGTCAATCAAAATCTGAGATTGGGCTTTCTAAACATGCAGACAGGGGAGGACGAGCAAATCGGGCTTCCGTCTTACAACTATGGTGTACTGAGTCTCCAGCAAAAGGTTTTTGCACAGTCCAATATCAATTTCATGTTTGTCAATAAGGAAACATTTCAGAATTCAACCGAGTTTGATGCGGCTGAGTTCTCAGAATTTAACAGGACAATAGGTACTGAGTACAATCTGGCGTCTCCAGACAATGTTTGGAATGGTAAGTTCTTCTACCATAAGTCCATTAATGATGATAATGCAAATTCAACCTTTGCTACCAATAAGTCATTTGCCACCGGATTCAGTATGAACTACAATACAACCAAATGGTCAGGCAGGATCTTTTCACAGGCGGTAGGTGCCAATTACAATCCTGAGGTAGGTTTTGTAAGAAGGCGAGATATCAGACAATTGGCCATGACCATGAGGCGTGTTATCTTCCCTGAAAGTGGCTCTATCCAAAGGCACGGGCCGGGGTTGGATTTTGATATGGTTGGAAATAGTGAGTTCGGATTCCTGGACTGGGATGTCAATCTGCTTTACGATGTTAATTGGAAAAACACCTCAAACTTTAGCGTTAGGCTAAGAAGGCAATTCACTTATTTGTTTAATGAATTTGACCCAACCGGTTTGGGCAGAACACCGCTGGCAGGAGATACCGAGTATACTAACAACCTGTTCATCATGAGTTATCGCTCGGATCAGCGAAAGAAATTCTCCTTTAATCTGAATACACGCTCAGGAGGGTATTTTACAGGACATCGCTGGAACCTGGATGGTTCTGTGAATATGAGGTATCAGCCCTTGGGCTTTACCTCTATTGCCTTCTCGTTTAACCATATCACACTACCGGGTCAGAACGTAGCAAACTTATTCTTGATTGGACCCAGGTTTGATTTCACATTTACCAAAAAGCTGTTTTGGACCACATTCGTCCAGTATAATAGTCAGATTGAAAACTTGAATATCAATTCAAGACTGCAATGGAGATATAATCCTGTTTCTGATTTCTTCCTGGTTTACACGGATAACTATGTGGCGACTACGGCTGATGGCGGGTTTATTGATATTGGCCAATCAAAGGTTCGATCGTTGGTCTTTAAGCTAACCTATTGGCTAAACTTTTAAAACATGTCGCTGGAAGGCGTCATTCCGGAATTTTTCTTCCCATATTTCAAAAAGGAAGAAAAATGTCCGGAATCTCTTAGGTCCGAAATTTTGGGATAACTGCCTTGGCTGGCAGATCGTCCGGATAACGAAAATAGCATGAACTATTTTTCAGATATAAAAGGCTTTCTTAAATCGAACTCTTGTTAATTTAGAAATGAAATCAACCCAATTCCCTATGAGGTCATTGCGACTTATGGCTTTATGCCTGCCTTTGTTATTCTTATTTCCTGGCTGTCAAGACAAAAGCAATTTTGATCGAAGCCTGGGTACAGTTAGTGGCTTTGCCGAATTGGTAGCGGCAGGAGTGAAGCAGATGGCGCTAAGCGGAGTCATGACCAAATCAGAGATGGATTTGTTCTTGCCATTGGCCGAAAAAGAAGCTGAGGCGTATAATGTCTCTATTTATAGGGAGCGAGACCTCATTATTACCGATTTATTTCCGGAAGATGTGGCGGAAGGGAAGGAAGTTCTTCTAATCTATCAGGGCCACACAAAGGATGCCTATTTGCAACTCAAGAGGGATAAAGCCGAGCTGATTGCCAATGATAAGTACGAAGGAGAGGCCAGACGAGAGATTTCCAGGCGCTTTGGTCGATTGCTGAGTTATACACCGAGTAAAATCAATTCGTTGCTGGCAGGCAATACTGATTTCCGTGTGATGTCCGACTTCGGCATTACCGCTACCAATGTATTCCTCTACTATAAAGACTTGGCAAGAGCCACGAAGTTTTACTCTGAAACGTTGGGTATGAAGCTGCTGGCCGAGTATGACAATGCCAGCATAATCGGCATAACACCTACTTCACTTCTGATATTGGTTGACGAAGCAAAGGGCATGCACTCTGCCAATGAACCGAAATCTGTAGCACTGGCATTTCTCACCAATCAATTAGCCGATTGGTATACTTATGTACAGGAGCAAAACATACCCATAAAGTACACCTATAAGCCGAAAGAAGGCGGGCCGCATGATGGCTTTGTGGCTATTGATCCTGAAGGATATCTACTTGAATTTGAAGTGTTTAAACAGCATAAGGAGAATGAAAAATTTATACCTGCACTAGCAAAAAGTGAAGACATTGCTACCACTGTAAATTTCAATGGTAAAAACCTGGCCATTAATGCGGCAATCACCTGGCTTTATTATCAGGACGTGTTGGGTATGCAGGGCTTTTACGAAAACACACTCGGTCTGAAGTTGGTTGCCGATCAGGGCTGGACGAAGATATATCAGGGCTCGGCCAACGGCTTTGTGGGCCTTGTGGATGAGCGTAGAGGAATGAACCAGTATTCAGATGAAAAGGCGGTTAATGTTTCCTTTCTATTGGATGATCTGGATGGGTGGTTTGACTACGTAAAAGCGGCTGAACCCTTTGAGCTACGTAGCACTGAAATGGGAGTAGGGCCTGAGGGTATGTACAGGGCCTTTGTTGGCTATGACCCGGAGAAGTACTTTATGGAATTTGATAAATTCTATGAACATGCCGACAATGTCAGACTTCTTGAATTTATGGATAAGTAATATTTTTTTATCTCAAATTTCAGGCATTCTCTGGCGCATGAATTATGTTTGCGCATAGCTTAAATACTATCCATGATATCAGTTATTTCTCCTGCCAAAACCCTTGATTTTGAATCTTCTTGTCCCGAAGCATATTCTTTACCCAGACTGCATAAGGAGTCTTTAGAGCTTATTAATGTGCTTAGAGAGAAGTCTTCGGAGGATATTCAAAGACTGATGGATATTAGTGAGAATATTGCTGATCTGAATGTACACAGGTACAAGAAATTTACTACGGGCAAGCGAAGTAAAAACACAAAGCAGTCGGTTTATGCTTTTAAGGGAGATGTATATATCGGTCTTGAGGCTGAACAATTGAGCAATGAGGATATGGACTTTGCTCAGACTCATTTGAGAATACTTTCAGGGCTTTATGGCCTGTTAAGACCCTTAGATCTGATTCAGCCTTATCGGCTTGAAATGGGCACCAGACTGGCCTTTGACGACTACAATACCCTCTACAATTACTGGCAGGATAAGATTGCAAAGTTGGTCTTGAGAGATCTTAAGGCTCAGGGAGACAAAGTGGTTATCAATCTGGCATCCAACGAGTACTTCAAGTCAATCGCTCGTAAAAGCCTTAAGGCCAAAATCATTGATATCGAATTCAAAGACTTTAACAATGGCGAATACAAAGTGGTCTCCTTCTTTGCCAAAAAAGCCCGTGGCATGATGGCTCGCTATATTATCCAAAACAGAATCAACGAGCCTGAGGAGCTCAAGGGCTTTGATTATGAAGGCTATTATTTTGATCCCAATGAATCGAATGATTCAAAGTTTGCCTTCAAGCGCAATTAGTCCTCATTATCTGGACTTAACATTTCTTGCTATTATAATCTAAGAGACGACTCTCGTTTTCTCCAAAATCCTAATTTTGAAAATGGACAAGAGAGTAGAGGTGGCTTATGATATCATCAAGACGGAATTTAAGGGTAAGCTCAACCTTTCAATTTTGGCCGATCGGGTAAAACTCTCACCATTTCATTTTCATAGACTTTTCAAGGATGGTCTTGGTGAATCACCGGGAGAATGCTTACGCAGAACACGTTTAGAGCATGCTGCACATTTGCTTTTTGCGTTCCCGAAGATGACTATAAGCCAGGTGGCATTGGATTCTGGGTATGCTTCACTAGCCCCTTTCAGTCGGGCATTTGCAAACCATTTTGGCACAGCCCCAAAAAAATTCCTGACTGAACGACCAAGGTATTTGTCTAAACTCAAGCTCTCAAGGGATGATCTCAAGGTTTCGGTGGTTCATCTTGAGGCAATGAATATCATTTACAGTCGAGTGGTATCTGGTGAATCAATTTCTACAAAAATGGATGCCGTCTCTTCGATTTGCACATTCAATGATGTGGAAATTAAAAATGATGAAGCTATGTGCATACACTTTCATCATGGGGGTAAAGAGCCCTTTGATTTTTATGCGGGTTTTCCATTGATAGACTCTCCGGACGAAGAATACCTGGAAAGAATATTCAAAGTTCCGGCTGGTTACTACGCCTCGTTTTGGTCGGATATTCCATATGGGCAATTGTGGGATTTATTCACTCGTTGGAAAGAGGAATGGCTGGATTCCGGTCCCTATGAAATTGCCCACTTCTTTGCATTAGAAACCCATTCAAAACTTCCATCCGAACAATCCATGCCAGTCCAGAGGCAGTTCTTTATACCTGTGAAGAAAAGTTGACAACAAGAATTGTGAAACTCTCCAATTAGGATTCCTCCTAATTGCGAGAAACAAAAATCACAAATTTTATGAAACTCAACTCAGCTCAATATTCAGGTATTTCTATTATTCTCGGTTCACTCTTCGCCATGATTACAATGATCCTTCACCCGGTCGGAGGAGACCTTCATCATATCAAAGAAGTAGGTAAGATGGGCATGTATGTCCACTCCTTAGCCATTTTTTCTGTTCCGTTTCTCTACCTGGGGGCCAGGGGCTTGAGCACAATCTTAATCAAGGATTGGTTCTTCGCTAATCTGGGGAGATCAATCTTTCTCTTTGCAATAATTGCGGTGATGTTGGCCGCGGCTGTTAATGGACTTGTATTGCCATTCTTTGTGAATACTATAGACCTCACCTCACAGACTGAAGTCGAAACAGCTCAGCTAATTTTGCACTACAATTTTTCTCTGAACAGAACAATGGATCTCATATTTATGGCAGGTGTTACACTTTCCATGATCTGCTGGTCGGTGGCGGTTATCAAGACGGGAATTTTGAGAAAGGCTCTTGGTTTCGCAGGGCTGATTATAGGATTAATAGGGCTGATTGGAACACTGAGCGGACAAATTGGAACCAACCTTCATGGTTTTACGGCATTTATATTTGGCTTTGTAGTTTGGACAGTGTGGGCAGGTGTAGAGATGTGTCTGCTAAAGCGCAATCAAGTTGATTCTAATGTCTAGGTTGAATATGCGGAGTATTAAAAAAAGTAAGGAGGCCATGGGCCTCCTTACTAGAATAAGTAATATGGTTTCTGATTAGTTGCCTCCTGACCTGGTGGCTTTATCTTTCTTCGGAATCGTGTGCTTAAAAATCACACCCTGTTCGTTTGTGAGGACACAAACCAAGGCGGTAATTTGAGTATAGATGGGTTGACTCAACAACTTTAATCCTTTGCCGTAAGTCAGAGGATTAAAGCTTTGACTTACCTGGGTCTTGACGGGTATCGTAGATGTTTGCTATTCTAATTTCACTGTCTTTAACCCTATAAACTATTTTGTAGTGCCTGACAATCATTCTTCTCAAATCAGAATTGATTTCATCTACTTGATATTGTTACAAATATTTGATTGAAGAAACTGTCTTTAAAATGTCATTCTTGACATTCTCAGCTCCGCTAGGAGAAAGTTGGAAATAGTATTTGTGAATTTTTTCAAGTGAATTAACAGCCCTCTTACTCCAAATAATTGTGAGGGCTTTGTCTACCATTTACTAGCCCTTTTTTCAACATCAGATTGAGTCAAATAGTCCCCTGAATCGATTTCTAGTTCGGCCGCTTCGAGGTCTTGCAAATATTGATTTCTTGTCATGGGTTCACCGTCAACGGTATAGGCTACAATGACTTCACTATCTAGAATCTGGGTTATCTTTTCCAAGACAGACTCTTTTTTTACTGTTAATAGTTTTTGAACTAAGTCTAGTTTTAGCGCGTGGATGTCCATGGTTAAAAGTAACGAATAATAGACATAAAAGTATAGGCAATATTGCAAAGCAGGCCTCAATTGAACTGGTTGCTTGGATTGCTGAGGCTGATAGACCATGTCGCAATCATCCCAATTCTGATGCCTAGATTCAGTACATGGAGGCATTAAAAAATAAGGAGGCCATGGGCCTCCTTATTAGAATAAATAATATAGTTTCTGATTAGTTACCTCCTGATCTGGTAGCTTTTCTTTGTTGTGGCCAGGTCATTTGTCTGCCGTTTCTTGGATTCTTTCCAAGCACACTTTTCTCTTTGGAAGTGGTTTCTGGATCTTCAGAAGCCATATAAGTGAGAATTGCCGCTAAGACCACATTGCTGCGCACATCGTCAAATACAATTTTATCGTAAGTATCTCGGTTGGTATGCCAGGTATAAGAGAAGTAATCCCAGCTAAGAGAACTCAAGGAAAAAGCTGGTGCACCGGCTGCCACAAAGGAAGCGTAATCGGATCCACCGCCACCTGGGGTGCCAGGAAAGTTGGTGTTGATTTGACTTGTTATAGATCTTGGTACTGCTGAAAGCCATTTACCCAGGTATTTATAAGCGTGTAAAAAGCCTTGGCCAGAAAGGTTTACCGCACGGCCAGTCCCATTATCCTGATTGAACAGTGCCTGTACATTACCTACAATTTCAGGGTGATCTTCCACAAAGGAGCGAGAACCGTTAAGTCCTTGCTCTTCACTTCCCCAATGGCCAACAAGGATTGTTCTCTTTGGATTTGGGTATAGCTTTTTCAAAATACGCATGGTTTCCATCATCAGAATGGTACCCGTACCGTTGTCAGTTGCTCCGGTACCACCATCCCATGAATCAAAATGAGCAGAGAGAATCACGTATTCATCAGGCTTTTCAGTACCCTTAATTTCAGCGATCGTATTGAATGTTGGCACTCTGCCTAAGTCTTTCGATTCAGCCACCACTTTGATTTTTGGTTTATCACCATATTGATACATGCGATAAAGCATACCATAATCTTCCAAAGAGACATCGATATTAGGGATGTCTTTTGTTCTGGCACTGAATATTTTATTCACTCCAAAACCTCTGGACCAGTTTGAGCTTAGCAGTCCAACAGCACCAGCTTCTTCTAGCACAGGGATAATTGTGCGTGTATTGTATCCGGTTTTGTTAATACTAGCTCGCCATTCAGCGGTTTGCTTGTTGCGCTCTTCTTTCATTTTTGCGATGGATGCTTCCGTGCCGAATTTGTCCCAGTTGTAATCAGGTCTACCGGTGGGTTGTGGCATGGAGATCATCACAAATTTTCCTTTTACACTAGGCAGCCAGTCTTTAAAGGCTTGCTCGCTTGCGAATATAGGCATGCCCACTGCCTCTGCCGTGATTCCACGACTTGATGTGCCTGGGCTCCAGGCCAGTTGCATAGCGCTCAACGAAACTACGCGAGGCTCTATAAGGTCAACATGGGTGATGCCACGTTCCCAACCTTGCCAGTCGCCCCATTTCTGGTTTTCGGCTGAAATGTCCCAGCCCTTATACTTGTTTACAGCCCAGTCATGTGCGTTTTTCATTTGAGGTGTGCCGACCAGGCGAGGCCCCACTACATCCATTAATTCATGAGCCAGTATCTCTAACTGAGAATTTTCGTTGGCTTCTTTAATAATACGCTCAATTACCGGATCGGAATTTTGAGAAAAGGCCAGACTCGAGGTAAAGAGTAAGGCCACAAAAAGGAGTTTAATTTTATTTTTCATGGTTCAGTATTTCAAGGAAACAATATATCAAGTAAATGCAGAAAGTACACGAAGACTTATTTAATCAGAGAAGAGTTTGTTTATATGGTCAATTCAGATTGTTAAAATGAAAAATTATTACTTTGATCAAGAGATGATCTTACTTAATAAAGTCACTTATGAAAATCGACAAGCAATACAGAACTAAGATTGAGCCTTTGAAATTGTTTGGGGCTTGGGTGTCTGAAGACATGGTAATAGAGCCAGCTACCAAAATTGAGAGTAAGCCCGAAGTAGGAGGGCATTATAGGCTATATGCTGCCGCTCCTCCCAATGAATTTGTAATGCATGGTGAATTCAAAGAAGTGGATTGGGGGAAGAAACTTGTATACTCCTGGCATTGGCAAGGCACTGATGAAACTACCCTTATTACAGTCGAATTCGAAGAATCAGAGACAGGAACGATAGTTAACCTAAGTCATGAGGGGTTCTTGACCCAGGAAAGTCTGGATAACCATAATAATGGCTGGGATAGCTACTTTAAAGGACTGGAAGCTAGATTATTTGATTAATGCATTAATCCGTGTTGGATCATATGAAAAAATCCTGGATTGGCAATCTTGAGAATGATGAGGATTCCAATTGCAGCACCGATTGAGATATTCAACCATTTTCTAGATCGATTGATCGTGTGCACTGGCTGCTCAGTAATTTTCACTTTTGAAACTAATTGATATCCTCCTTTAGGAATTGTTCTAATTAATTCTTCTCTCAAATGTTCTTGAAATATCTTTCTGAGCTTATAGATGTTCTTCGTGAGGGCCTTTCCACCGACTCCCTCATTGCCAAACCATATCTGGTCAATTAGTTCCTGTCGAGTGGCCACTTTGCCATTTTTTCTCACAATTGTTTCTAGCAATTTAGCTGGCATTGGTTCAAGGTGAACAAGTTTGAACGAAGTTAATTCTTTGAATACCAGATCATTCGTGTCTAAATTTAAACTAACCTTCGGATTGATAAATAGCTGATTCATATGGCTGCTCCCTAATAAGGACATTTTAAAGACATTAAACTTTGACTCTGGATGCACCTAAACTTTTTTCTTCGCATTCATTAGCCAAAGATCAGTGTGGTTGCTGGTCTGTCATTAATAAGTTTATTTCATGTTAAGTTATAAAAGATTGAAAAAATGGGCAATTACATTCTTAGTATGTGTTTGTTTTTCCCAAATCAGCTTTGCTCAATTCGAAGGGTACAGTGTAGATAAAGGGTTTTATGAGTCGAGGGGACATACCATTGGTTATACATTCATTTCAGCCAATTTAGAGGAAGATGCTCCAGTGCTTATTCTTATTCATGGCTCTGACAGTCTGCCTCGAGATAATTGGTGGTTTATCGAAAAATCAAAGCAGTTTCTAAAGCTAGGCACATCAGTAATGTTGTATGATAAAGTTGGTACCGGAGAGAGTTCTGGTGTTTTTTCTGAAATGCCCTATTTAGAGGATGCTGCTCGTGATGTTATTAATGGTGCCGTTCATTTAAAGTCAAATTATAAGGTTGGAAAAATTGGTTTGTGGGGAATTAGTCAGGGAGGATGGATTGGCCCACTAGCCGCTTCCAAGTCCAACTTGATTGATTATGTAATGGCGGTTTCAGGTCCAACTGTTACCCCTCAGGAACAAGTGATTTATACCCGGGCAAGCGATTTAAGACATGATGGGCACCATACTACTGAAGAAATTGAAGCTGTATCTGAGTATAGAAGAAAACTCTATACCTATTTTGGAACGGGTGTTGGGTTCGATAAAATAACCCGGCTGATCAATCGAGAAAAACAACTTCTATGGTGGTCAAAATTCAATTTCAGGGTGGGTCAAACACCACCATCCGGACTTTACAAAAGGAATTTTGACTTCTATAGAAAAACCTTATTTGATCCCACAGAGGCGATTTCTAAAACAACCGTTCCTATCTTATTTGTTTATGGGGATCAGGATCCATTGGTTCCTGTGGAGAAGTGCACCAAAATCATTGAAGGATTGATAGCCCGCGGCATGAATAACCTGACTTATCAAGTATTTGAGAATGCAGGTCATGGGATAGAGGATATCTCTGAAGGGGGGGCGAATCATGATGCTTCGAATAATGAGAATGAAGATCATACTGAAATGATGAAGAAAGTGAGCTATAGAAAAGAGTACCTTCAACTTGAAAATGATTGGGTCATTAAACATATCAAGTAGACTTTGAATGCCAAAATTCAAACCTCCAATTCTCCTGTGAGAGAGGAAGGTTTGTTTCTATTATTTAATCACCAAAAGCTTTCTGTTGATAGGATAAAGCCATTCTATCCCCCTGTGTGTGATGATGGCATCATCCTCCAGGGGGATTCTTAATTTCTTACCTCCCCATTCTGGCAACTTAGTATATGCAAATAGCTCAATAGAAAGGAGGTTTGAGACCTTCAGCTCATAAGTCAATCTTTCGGGATTAAAGAAGGCGATTGAAGGGCCAATACCATGACCCCAATTGCCGACAGAGTGACTGCCAATGATAACATCTGTTTTATCCGAAGTACCTGGTGTATTGAATTCGGCCATCTTACCAAACCCGGCCTCCAACAAAGCAGCATAAATTCTGGTTTCGGCCTGCTTGGCCGTCATGCCAGCCTTGATGTTGTCAGTAATGACTTTCCTGGCTTTGATGCCTTGATCAAATGCGTTTTGGATGCTTGCGGGAACTTCCGTTTCACCTTCCCTGAGTACATAGGCCACACGTTTCATATCCGTATAAAAGTTCATTAGACCCACTCCCCAGTCGAGCATAAGAATATCACCCCTTTGAATAATGCGGTCATTTGAGGTGGCTGCAATGCCATCAGGTCCTGTGATATATACTGAAGGCATTCCAAATGAAGAGCCCAGGTTGTTTTTGTATTGCTGCTCTTTCATCCACCAGGCTACATCTTCCAGCGTGGTGACGCCAGGAGTAATAATTTCATTAGAGAAGGCCTTTTCAGCAATCAGGTAGGAGAATTCACCTGCCTCAGCGAACGCTGCTATTTCGCTGGCCACCCTTCTAGAGCGAAAATCAGAGGTAAGTTTCTCAGCAGAAACAAAACGTTTTTCATATTTGGAACCGAGTATTTCGGCAAGTTCCAATCGCTCAGAATAGGAGAGTCCATCGGCCCCACCAAAGTTCTTGGAGTAGTTGAGGCCAATACGTTTTGGATCCCGGGCTTCCACATAAGACTTGAGTTCACCTGCGGAACCAAAATAATCATAGGCACCGCCCTCCTTAAGTAGATAGCCACTAATGCCCAGGGCTGCTCTTTCAATTCTGCCACTGCCTTTGTCAGTAAAGATGTAGTATCCGTTGTTGGAAGTATAACCTGCTCCCATATCAGGGTATAGCGGATCATAATCTCCTTCACGATTCGTGACAATCCACATATCGATATTATTCTCGCGCATGGCCTCAGGCAAGATGTGGTCGAACTTGTCATTCCTGATTTGGTTCATTTTTCGCCAGCGGTTACGGGCTTCCTGCGCTTGGAGAGCGGAAAATTGGAATGTTAAAGCGAGAATAAGCAGTGTCGCTGTTCTAAAGGTGGAATTCTGTTTTTTATACATAACTGGTAAGTGGATAAGGAGTACTGAAAATATGGAACCCAATTAACTTATCCTAAAAGACACAATCGGAGTTAATCCTTAAACCCGGTTTATGCAATAGAGCTCGTGATGAGGGCGTAAATCGCAATGAATCAGGATATTTGACTTTGAGAGCATAGCACCGCTACGGTGAAAAGGCAAATGAAGCGAAGCGGCTGATTCGAAGTGAGTTATGTCCGCAATAGAGAATCTATTACATAATCCGGGTTAAATTTTTTATAAGAGAATGGACGAAAAGGCTATCTTGAATCGAAATCACAATTGTATTTTAATGAGATTCAGCACCACTCTCTTTTCGCTTCTCCTGGTCACACAGGTCATGGGACAACAATTGAATCAAGGTATCCTGGACCATTTTCAATACAGAAACCTTGGAGCCTATCGGGTGGGTGCCTGGATTTCAGCCATTGCAGTTCCTGAAAGTGACGATCGGGCCTATGCACATACCTTTTATGTGGCTGCCAGAAATGGTGGGGTTTGGAAAACGACAAACAAGGGAACCACTTTTGAACCAATATTTGATACTGAGGGTGTTAATGCCATTGGCGACATAGCGGTTTCACCTTCAGACCCTGAAACATTATGGGTGGGCACTGGCGAGGATTTTAATGCACGCAGTTCATATTCTGGTACTGGTGTTTATAAGTCCTTTGATGGAGGCCAGAGCTGGCTAAACATGGGATTAAAAGACTCTCATCATATTTCGGAAATCATTATTCACCCCAGCAACCCTGATATTGTTTATGTAGGCGTTATGGGACATCTCTTTTCCGATAATGCCCAACGAGGGGTTTATAAAACTACTGATGGCGGACGTTCCTGGAAGCCTGTACTACAAATCAGTGAAACCACAGGGGTGATTGATCTCGCCATTCACCCGGAAAACCCTGATATCATTTATGCAGTGGCTTATCATATGGACAGGAGTCCCTGGCATTTTGAAGCTGGAGGTGCCGAAAGCGGCATTTATAAAACGCTCGATGGGGGAGCTTCCTGGAAACAATTAAAGCAAGGATTGCCAGAGGGTAAAATTGGGCGTATTGGTATTGATATTTCATTGAGTGACCCCAACCAGCTTTATGCTGTAGTAGAAAATCTCAATATGACCTTATTGAGTGCTAGGCAGATCGCTCAAAATAGAGAAAGAGGTATAGCTGAAACAGAAAGGGAAATTGGTGGAGAGGTATATCACTCTGTTGATAATGGGGAGACATGGACCAAAGTGAATCCCGAAAATGTGGATGTAAGTTCCAAGGCTGCTTATTCATTCAATGAGATATTTATAAACCCAACCGAACCTGACAACATTTTTGTTTTAAGCGAAACACTGTCGTCCTCATTTGACGGTGGTAGATCATGGAATGATGCGAATTGGCCCCCCAGAGAGTTATTTACAAAGATGTTTGGCGATGTGAGAACCATGTGGATCAACCCCAAAGATTCTCGTCATATGATGATCGGGAGCGATGGGGGTGTTTATGTTTCGTATGATGGCGGAAAAACCACAGATCATCTGTACAACATTCCATTGGGTGAGATTTACAATGTGGCTGTCGACAATGAAGAGCCTTATAATATCTATCTGGGTTATCAGGATCATGAGGTTTGGAAGGGCCCGTCCAACAGTTGGTCAGGACAAGTCACCTTAGAAGATTGGACTATCGTAGGATTATGGGACGGCATGTTCACTCAGGTTGATCCCAGAGACAACCGTTGGGTTTATGTGACGAGCCAATTTGGTGCGCATCATCGGATAGATCAGAAAACCGGAACCAGAAAGAATATACAACCGAAGCCTAAAGATGAGAACAAGCCGTATCGCTACACCTGGGACACGCCAATTCTGATTTCGCCTCATGATTCCAAGACGCTTTACACGGGGGGGCAAATGCTTTTGAAATCAACTGATCAGGGAGACTCGTGGGAAGAGATTAGCCCTGATTTGACGGATAATGATCCCGTTAAAATTGCTGGAAAAGGACATATACAATATTGTACCATTACATCCATTGCCGAATCTAGCTTAAAAAAAGGCCTGATTTGGGTAGGCACTGATGATGGTCGAGTGCATATGACCAGTAACGGAGGAGAGTCATGGACTGAGGTTTCAGGGGAGTTGACCGAGGCTGGTGCTCTCAGAGACCGATGGGTTAGTCGTGTACAAGCATCTCAGCATACAGAAGGCATTGCCTATGTCACTAAATCAGGCTACCGTAGAGATGATTTTAGTCCATTCGTTTATAAAACCAGCGATTATGGCAAAACCTGGAAGGACATTTCTTCGAACCTACCCGAGTCACCAGTGAGTATAATCATTGAAGATCATAAGAATCCAAACCTCCTGTTTGTCGGTAATGACATTGGAGTTTATGTCACAGTCAACGGTGGAGCGAGTTGGTATCCGTTGAAGGGAAATATGCCCTCAGTACCAGTTAGGGATCTCGTAATCCAACCAAAGGCAAATGATTTGGTTGTAGGGACTTATGGAAGAGGGGCATTTGTAACTGATATTTCCCCGCTTCAGGAATTGACCAATCGTGTTTTTACTTCTGACTTGTTTTTATTCAAAATTGAGACCAAGCCAGTCAGTTACAATGCTCCAGCGTCAAGATGGGGGAGTTATGAACTTTCAGGGGACCGTCATCTGGCCACTCCCAATGAACCTGCCGGAATGGTCATTAACTATTACATGAGACATTCAAGTGCACAGCCTGTTGATATCACTATACAGGATGAACGCGGCAAGGAAATAGACTCCTTCAAAGGTAGCAGCCGTGGGGGGATCAATCAAGCCATTTGGGCCATTAGAGGACAGCGACCGGGAAAATATACTGTCTCAATCACCTCCAGAAGTAAAATAGTCGCTGGGGAAGGAGTGCTCCTGAAAGTGCCTGAATACGCTATACCTAATTTTCGTAACGGAAAAAGGTAAACGTCATTTTACCTTTGGAGATTCCAGTTGTTGGCCATCTTCTCTGATCATTAGGAGTTTAGTGATGAGACCAGATTCACTAACGAATTCGATATGTACGTCAAACTCTGATAGATAAAATCGGTTCTCCTTTTCTGTAGGAGTTAAATTCATCACTGGTTGCCCAGGGCCTTCTATTTTCAATTGATCTGCTTCAAGAAATATCTTGATGTTCTCATTTGGTCTGGTTTCGTATTCGCCCTCAAAAGACCTACGATGATCGGTAATTGCAGCCGTCTGCTGTTCTTGTGGACTGTTTGGAGTACTAAGAGTTGGAGTTAGGGTGCAGGCACTTGTTAGTAGCACCGCGGCTAGAATGATAAAACTTATTTTACTTTTCATGATTTTGTGATTTGCTGGTTCATTAAGCAGACTGCCGGGTGAGCAGCCTTGTTCCTTAGGCGAGATGACAATTAGACTAACCCACAGATTCTAAATACAATCCCAGGTATTTCGTAGACAAAATTTCATGTCAATTCTCTGGTCTAGCGTGATTGTTTGGTAACAAAAGCCTAAATAAATATCTTTAATGGAGTTTAAAGATTTCATATGGCGCTAGTAAAATTCACTTCAAACCTAAAGCGATTTTATCCTGATCTGCAGCCCATGACTGTTAATGGAAAAACTGTGGCCGAGGCCCTCCTGGAGGTAGAGAACTTGCATACGGGGCTTAGAGACTACATTGTAGATGAAAACGGAGTGCTGCGAAAGCATGTGAATATCTTTATAGGGAATGACATGATCAATGACCGGGACGCTCTTGGAGATCAATTGGCTGAGGGGGATGAAATGTACATTATGCAGGCGTTGTCTGGAGGGTAGGTTGATTGGTGAATTAGTTGATTTGGATCCTTCGTGCCTCAGGATAGAAAAGGGTTGAGTAGAAGGCCGGAGTTCCAGCCTTGGGATTTGTTATTTGATTTTTGGAATTTCTGTTTGGCCATGTCAAGACAAGCAGAAATATCTGACCATAAAACAACACCATTATGTCTAAAAACACTATGCTTCTCGGTACGCGCAAAGGACTTGTGACCTACCATAAAAATGGTTCTGGTCAATGGGTTTATCAGGACACTCAATTTTTGGGTATCCCTGTGACTATTGCTACTTACGATGAAAACACCAGCACCTGGTGGGCATTGCTCGATCATGGCCATTGGGGATGTAAAGTTCATCGATCGAAAGATGGTAAATCATGGGAAGAGCTTGAAGCACCTAAGTATGCTGAAGGAGAGGAGATTAAAGATGGCGTACCGGCAGCTACAAAGTTGTTGTGGGCATTTTCAAATGGCGGTGCCGACAGACCAGGAACAGTTTATATAGGAACCGAACCAGGAGGCTTATTTAAGAGTACTGACAACGGTGACTCCTTTGAATTGGTGAGAGGCTTGTGGGACCATCCCTCACGCAAAGGACAGTGGTTTGGTGGTGGAAGAGATCATCCGGGAATCCATTCCATTCTAGTCGACTCGGCTGATTCTGATCATATATTTGTTGGAATTAGCTGTGCTGGCATGTTCGAAACCAGGGATGGAGGAGTAAGCTGGAACCCGAAAAATAAAGGACTTAAAGCTGATTTTCTCCCTGATCCATCTTCAGAAATAGGGCAGGACCCGCATTTAATCGAATGGTGCAAATCCAATACTGATGTAATGTGGCAGCAAAATCACTGTGGCATTTTCAGATCGGTCAATGCTGGTGAAGAATGGACGGATATTTCTGAAACCGAGGGCCCGGCCAATTTTGGGTTTGCCGTAGCAGCGCATGAGACTGATGAAAACGTGGCCTGGGTGGTTCCAGGGATTAGTGATGTGACACGAGTAGCGGTTGACCAGTCTTTATGTGTATGTAGAACCGATGATGGAGGTAAAACCTGGAAAGCCTTTAGAAATGGACTTCCGCAGGACACAGCATTCGATATTACATACAGGCATGCTCTGGACATTACAGGAGACACGCTGGCTTTCGGTACAACTACCGGCAACCTCTATTTGTCTAATGATGCCGGGGAAAACTGGCAAACTATCAATAGTAATTTGCCAATGATCCACAGTGTTGAGTTTGCCAATGTTTAAGAATTGCCTGTCAGTACCGAATAGATGGTTTTAATTCCAAGTTGAGGTAGAGACGCTTCGTGCCTCAGCGAAAAAAGAGTAACGCATAATGCTGGTTTTCTTATTCTGAAGCACAAAGAATCTGAGGATGGCATTTGTCTCCTTCTCCAAGGCTTCCGTGACTGACAACTATTTGAAATTTGGTGCGTGACGCTTGAAACTTAAAACTTGGAACTTAAAACTTAAAACTACCTTCATTACACTAAGCAAGTTTCATTACATTTTTGCTGAATAGTCGCATGGAAATAATAGAGATAAGAAGCCCGATTCCAAGTAGAATAAGGATTTTAGGCATTATCTCTAAAAGAGACAAGTTCCTCCAGAAAATGTCGAAGAAGCCTTGAATCCCCCAATAATTAACGCTGACTACCGCTATCTTTTTCATGATCTCCGGCATCATGAAAATAGGGATCATACTACCTCCTGTAGCAGACATGATTAGGATGATCAATGTACTGAGGCCTCGAGCTTGTTGTCGAGTTTTGGATATGGCTGCCAAAAATATTCCGAAACTTGATACGGCAAAGGCGGTTGCCACAATCATGATAATAAGGGCAGGCAGATTGGCAGTGATGTCCAAACCAAAGACAAGCCAGGAAAAGACAAACATCACGGTAAGCTGTATTATCGCTAAAAAGAATGTGGATGCCATTTTGCCCATAAGTATCGTTCTGGGGTTGAGGGGAGAGCTGAGGATTCTATTTAATGTACCACTTTCCTTTTCCTCCAAAATACTCACCCCAAGTCCAGCCACATTAAAAAGCAGCATCAAAATGGCAGTACCAGCGACTGCCTGGATCAGGCCGGCATTTGTCGTCTTTTCTTCTCCAACCACTGAAGTCATTTGCATATGAAACAGGGAAGGAGCTGGTTCAATATTATCGGGCATTATGGCCCAGGCTATTTGGGTGCTTAGTATGGATTGGATGATACCAACCTCCATTTGCCTTGCTTCATCGTAGATCAGTTCCAATGGCAGTGGCTCGCCATTGGATTTGGCCTGTTCAACTCCTGAATGAAGGATTAGGGCTGCAGCATCATTACCTTTCTTTATTTCTTCATTTGCATTTTCAGCAGTAGACCTGATTAGGTTTAGCCCTTCCATGGCATCAAGGGCATTGACGATTGACGATGATGTGGAAGTACTATCGGCATCATGAATCAGGAGCGTAATGCTAGAGCTACTATTACCGCGTATTCCTCCAAATGCTAAGGAGAACAGGCTTATGAGGACAATGGGCAAAACAAAAGATAGAATAGCTCCTTGTTTGTCTTTTAGAAATAGTACGAGGTCTTTTTTAAATATCCGAATCATGATTAGTCTCTTAGTTGTTTACCAGTGAGTTTTAAGAATATCGATTCCAAATCAGCCTGATGAGTCTCAATGCTTTTGATCGTGATCTTCGCGTTATTAATGTGATTAATCAACCCTGAAATTTCATTTCCAATGTTTTCACATTCAATGGTCAATTTTGTGGCGTCCTCTTCGAGTACAAAAGCTGTATGATTGCTCAGTTCGTCAAACGATGTCTTAGTGACCTCTTCTGTATTAAGGACAATGATGTCTTTCGCTTCGCTGACTCTCCTGAGTTCCTCCAAAGAACCCTGAGCAGCGATTTGGCCGGAGTCAATAATCCCAATTGTATCGCAAAGTCTTTCTACTTCCTCCATGTAGTGAGTTGTGTAGATGACTGTAATGCCGGCTTGGTTCAGGTTTTCCAGAAGTTCAAAAATGTGATTCCTGCTTTGCGGATCGACTCCCGCTGTAGGCTCATCGAGCAAAAGGACTTTTGGAGCATGAAGTAAAGCAGAAGCAATATTTATTCTTCTTTTCATTCCTCCTGAAAAGGTTTTAATCAAATCCCCCCTACGATCTAAAAGGCCAACCATTTCTAAAACCTCCAGGGCTTTTGTTTTGATTTGAGCTTTAGGCATATCGTATAGACTGCCCCAGAACATCAGGTTTTCAAAAGCAGAGAGCTCTTCATACAAAGCTATTTCTTGAGGCACGATACCAATTCTATGCTTTATGTCCTTGAGGTTTTCACCCAGACTTAGCCCATCAATCAATACTTCTCCATGGTCTGGCCTTATTAGCGTACTTAAGATATTGAGGGTGGTTGTTTTCCCTGCGCCATTTGGGCCAAGCAATCCGAAAAACTCACCTTTCTGAACCTGGAAGCTGACATTTTTTAAGGCCTGCCGGTCATTGTAGGACTTTGACACCTGATTAAATTTGATCACAGAGCTTTGGTTTAATTCTTGTCGGGTACATTCCCGTAGATTTGCGTCTAAGGTGGCATCTGTGATCAGACATTTAAAAAATAATATGCCGAATCGTAGAATTAACAAGATGAGTCGTAGAATGGCAAAAGTGTATGCAAATGCAGCTAGCCTCTGCAATTGAGGTAATAAAAATCACTGCTGTATTAGCCTGAACTTAGCTAGTAGATAACAGGCCTTAGATATCACCGACAGGCAATCTCTATTTATCCAATGATGCCGGTGAAAACTGACAAAGTATCAAGAGTAATTTGCCAATGATCCATAGCGTTGAATTTCATTGATTTCTGACTTGTTTATTAATGTATGAGATAATTCGATCACGATAGACACTCTCTTTGCCCTTTAAATGCTCGGATAATGAAAGGTGGGTTTCTTCCTTGATGTGCCAAAAATCGATGTCTGTGATACCTAGTTCTTCCACTCTATCTTGAAGTTTCCGGGTATAATCATAAGTTTCAGATTCCGAGATCACCAGCATGGGTGTATTTGAATGCTGAAGCCATGAAGTGGGTGAGGCAGCTCGTATAACCTCTTCGTCATTCCCGAATATTCCCTTAACGTGTTGATCTGCAAATTCCTTTCCTCTATATTTTTTGTGATCCTCATAATAATCCATAAGGTCGTATGCCCCTGCAATCGGGATAACAGCTTTAACGTTATCAATTGTTTGATTGAATCGTGATAAATATTCTGAATTCAAAACCAGCAATGCTGACAAATGTGCTCCAGCCGAATAACCGCTGACAAAGATATTTGACTGATCTAGTCCGTAGTCCTGAGCACGATCATGTAGCCATGTAAATGCAGCGGCAACATCATTTATATGAGCAGGGTGTTGATCCCCAGACTGTTTAGGTGGATTGGCCCATAGAGCCGGGCTGAGTCTATAACTAATTACTGCAAAGGCAATGTCTTTAGAAGCAAAGGCTATAGCGATGGCTTTTTCAGCTTTTCTTCCTCCAAAGGCCCAGGCACCACCATGAATCCACAGAACTACAGGTGGATTGGTCACTTCTGAGGGAATATATAAATCCAGTTTATGCTTTTTAGAAGCATCGTCATCATCATAATATGAGAGGTCTTCAACTATTCGGACGTTATTTACAGATAGATTTTGGCTCTGTACTATTACTTGAAGAGAAAACGAAAAAAAGATGAATACTACAACCTTCATGACCGATCGAACAATAGACCTAACAACTTGACCGGGATACTTCTATTTGAGAGGAGTCTGGTGTGGAAGTCTTTTAGACTGAATGAGTCTCCTTTTCTGTTCATTTCAGCCTGTTGCAACTCTAGAATCGCCCTCGCTCCAACCTTATAAGTCAATACCTGGGCCGGCCAATTGCGCATTCTTTTAATCTCACGGATACCTATATTATCCTTGTCAGCAATATGTTTTTTCCATTCACGAAGTGCCTGCTTGTCTGTCCAGCCATAGAAATTAATTCCAACATCAAGTATTAATCTTGTAGAGCGGATAAGCTCCCATTCCAGCCAACTATATTCCTTTATTGCGGTCGAATAAAGCCCCATTTGATAGCCGAGTGTTTCCACGTAAGCTGCCCAGCCTTCTCTAAATCCAGAATAGGTTATTGACCTGCGATGGGGTGGAACCGTCACCGCATCCTCGTAACTGACTTGGAAGTGATGACCAGGATTACCCTCGTGAATCAGCATCCAATCAATTTGTGAAAGGTCAAATGGCTCATCAAAAAGATTATAGTAGAAGGTATTGTCAGCGTAATAACCAGGAGTTTGTTTTAGAGCGCTATTAGTGCCTCGGGCCACTCTAAGATTTGGAAGTTTCTTAAATGTCGGGAAATGTTCTTCCATGGCATCTTGCATATCCATTTTGACACGATTGATTGCCAATTCAATTTCTGTGGTGCTTTGAGAAAAGTTTTTTGGATCGTTTCTAAGTTGTTGAAAGTTATTGAATGATGACTCGATGGTTTTCATCCGAGCCTTAATTCTGGCTATCTCAAGCTTCCCATATTGTGCAATTTCACTAGGCGTATAGTCACTGGAAGTCCAGAACTTAACCAAATGCCTATACCATTCGGCCCCATTTTCTATATGCCATATGCCTTTGTTATCTACTTTGTTCTTGTTGACCACAAATGGAATGGCCAGAGCAATGCGCTCAAGGTTAATGTGGACTTCATGCTTTAGAATATGGTATTCCAAAACTTCGGGCTTAGAAAGATCGACCGGGTCAATAGACAATATCTCTTCTCTCATTTGAGAGAAGAATGTCCTTTGTTTATCTAGTATGGATTCAGAGCCGAGACTGCGCAGGTACGACTTATAACTAAGAACAGGGTCTGACGATCCCAGTAATAAGGAATTCTCCTCGTAGGTTTTTATTAGAGCTGAGAATTCTGGATTGGGGTTGGATTGTGAAAAGCCAATTTGGAGCATTAAGAAACCACATAAAAGCCAAAGAACCTTAACCAATCTCATTGGTGCTTTTTTTGACATAAGCGAGATAACGTAATTACTTACATAAAGATTTAGCTCATGTTGCGAATGACAAAATCATATGCGCCTGGCAAATGATTCACTCGTATCTGCCTTATTTATCTTTTTCCTGTACCCTCAACCCACGGTGCCCCGGCAGCGACCAGCGCTTTAACCAACCGATCCATTTCGGCTTGAGCATTGGACAGACTTTGATTCAATTCATTGAGTTGGGTGTCTATAATGCTCAGAGTCTGTCGATTCGTTTGTGTAGGACCATAAGTGGCGGTACCCACACCAAGCTGTACATTAAATAAACGATCTCCGATCGTAGGCTTGGTTTTAGCGCCCATTTGTTGCTTTGCCGGATTGCCATTCAACTTGGAATTCATTTCCATCAAGCTGTTGCGCAAAGCATTGATCTCTCTATCGAGAGTACCCGGATTTGCCTGAGATTGAGCAAGCGCTTTTTGCATAGCCTCGGACTTCTTTATGGCATTGCTTAGGCTCAAGCCAAAATTGGCAACACTTTTGGAAGTGCTCTCATAGGCTCTCCAAAATGCTGCTGTTTCTGCAGGACTGGAACCTGCCAATGCACCTTGCCTCATTTGTTCCACCTGAAAGTTCACGGGGTCATCAAGTTGTGTTACAGTACCATCAACCTCTTTATAAAGTGTCGCTGAATAGGTGCCTGGAGCTACCATTAGACCGGAAAAGCCAGTATTGGGATTGTCAAGTGTAATGGCTCCCGGAGCCGGGTATTTCAGGTCCCAGGCTGTACGATGAAATCCTTTGCCGCTAGCGCCAGCCACTCTTCGTATCACCTTTCCGTCTGATCCCTTGATGGCGATCCAAACTTTTGGGCCTTGTTCATAAGCCTCGGCCTCTACGGCCTCCCAGCCAGGGAAGGGTACATCCTGGCCACTTTCTATTAGAGGCTTTTCAGCCGCTTGCCTGGTTTCTTTTTTCGACTTAAGGCCATCTTTCAAATAGTAAGTGAAAGTGATACCAAAATCAGGATTGGGTGCGACATAATGTTGTGCGCCCATAGATCCCTTTTGCGTATCAAAATCCACATGAGAACGAGGAACATACCAAAGTCCTTTTCTGGGTGTGAATAAGGTGGCCTCCTGCGTTAACTGATCCTCTGAAACATTCCTTAAAGCTGAATAATCATCCAGAATAAAGAATCCACGACCAAAGGAAGCAGCGACAAGGTCGTTTTCTCTTCGTTGTATGGCCAGGTCTCTAAAAGAAATGTTTGGAACCCCGCCTTCAAGTTTTGTCCATTGTGCGCCTGCATCAACGGTGAAATAAACGCCCCACTCTGAGGCCAGGAACATTAGTTCTGGTTTGACATGATCTTGAACAATACGCCACAGCATCGTGCGATCGGGAATATTGCCTTTGATGGATTGCCAGGTCACACCACGATCGGTACTTTTCATTAAGTAAGGAGCGTAATCACCATACTTATGATTGTCCAAAACCACATAAACAGTATTGGCATCAAAGAGATCGGCTTTGATATCATTGACAAAGGCTGTAGCAGGAACTCCCGGCATTGTTCCCACTTCAATACTCCTCCAATTTGCACCACCATTATCGGTTACCTGAACCAGCCCATCATCTGTTCCGGCATAAACCAAACCTTCTTGCACGGGAGATTCGGCAAGGGAGGTAATGGTGTTGTAATTTGACATGGCCACAACGTCCCAGGGAGAATCCCAACTCTGCTTTCCGCCCATAATCGGTAACTCCAGTCGCTCTTCATTTCGGGTCAAATCTCCGGAGATGGTCTTCCAACTGTCTCCCCGGTTTTCAGACACCCAAACTCTCTGTGAAGCAAAGTATAGCCTTGTGGCTTTATGAGGACTCACGAGAATAGGAGCATCCCAATTAAAGCGTTCATAATCTTCATCAGCACCAGGCTGAGGCTGAATGTCTATGGCTTCACCAGTAGTCATATCAATTCTGGATAGGGCACCCTGTTGACGTTCTGCATAGATAATATCCGGATTTCCTGGTTCGGTGGCAGGCTGGTGACCGTCCCAATTTAGCACAACCCTCCAATCTGAATTTTGAATTCCTTGTACATTATCAGTCCTGGAAGGCCCTCCCTGGGTGCTATTGTCCTGAGTACCTCCATAAATATTGTAGAAGGGTGCTGCATCATCAACCGCGACCTTGTAGAATTGTGTGATGGGGATATTCGGGAAATAACGCCATTGCGCTCCCAGGTCAAAACTTTCGTACACACCACCATCGGTGCCGATCATTAAGTAATCAGGATCACTTTTCTTAAAGGCCAGGGCATGATTGTCTACATGGCGATGCTCAGTATTTAGTCTGGTAAAGGTCTTACCGCCATCTTTTGAAATCTGCACATCAGTATCCATAAGATAAAGCCAGTCAAAGTGGTGAGGAGAGGAGTACAGCTCTTGATAGTAATGAGGGCCTGTTGCCCCCGAAACTGCATTGGATTGCTTGGACCATGTGGCACCACGATCAGTAGATTTATAAAGTCCACCCGTTCTTCTTTCAAGTTCTATGGCTGCATATACAATATCAGGCTGCTGGTAGGAGATGGCCAGACCTATTTTACCCATTTTGCCCTGAGGCAAGCCACTGGAGAGCTTGGTCCAGGTATCTCCAGCATCATCGCTGCGATAAATGGCTGTTTTAGGACCGCCACCCATGTATGCTGCTACTGTTCTGTGCCTTTCCCAGGTGGCTGCATAAATTCTATTCGCATCCCTTGGATCGACCACAATGTCAGTGACACCATTCCATTCCTCATCACCCAATGTTTTTGTCCAGGTTTGGCCACCGTCTGTAGACTTATAAAAACCGCGTTCTCCTCCTTTGCTCCAAAGTGGGCCTTGGGAGGCGACATAAATAACATCTGAATTGTCAGGATGAACAATGATCTTGGATAAGTGCTCTGAGTTTTTGAGCCCCATATTTTTCCAACTCTTACCTCCGTCTTCACTTTTATAGATACCATCTCCAAATCCAATATGTCTGCCACCATCATTTTCACCAGTACCAACCCAGACCACGTGAGGGTTGTTGGGGTCAATGGTGACGCAGCCAGTAGAGTAGGAGCCCTCATTGTCGAAGATGGGATCCCAAGTAACACCTGCGTTGACCGACTTCCAAACACCTCCGGAAGCCACGGCTACGTACCTGATATTCTCATTTTCTGGGTGGATGGCGATATCCGCAATCCGTCCTGACATAAAACCAGGCCCGATATTTCTAAGTTCGAGTCCTTTGAAAACGGATGGTTCCATTGCCTTGGCCGGTTCAGGCACTGGCTCGGATCTTCTTCGTCTTTGAGCTTCGGTTTGGTTAAGGCTGAAAAACAATATGAAAGCAATTAGCAAGGCAGAGGTATTTTTCATGGTCGGTGGTTAAAGTTTGAATCAAATTAAATCCTTGAGGGCGAAATAAAAAACCTGCATCGTCAAAAGGTGGTGTACAGCTGTTCGAAATATTGAAATCTCTGATTAATCGAACCTGTGATTGTCTTAAAGTTTTTGAATGTAAATTGGTAAGATGAAAGCTCTTTATTCCATTGGCTTGGTTTTGCTCTTTGCAGCTTGCAACTCAAACGTACAACCACCAGACAAACTCGCTCAACTCTTTAATGGAGAGTTAGAGATCATAGACCTCACTCATTCTATAAATGATTCCAGTCCGTTTTGGCCGAGTGGCAATGATAAAAATCCCTTTAGCTATAATGCTATTGCCAGACAGCCTAGTGGGGCTTCTTCTCTTGGGTCTTATAGTACAGTGGAGCATTATGGCACACACCTGGATGCTCCGATACATTTTGCTGATAACACAGCTTCTGTGGATGAGATTGACACTAAGGACTTTTTCGCTCCTTTGGCAGTGATTGATGTTCGGAAGCAGTGTGAGGCAGATTCCGATTATAGACTTTCCGTTCAGGACATCAAAAATTGGGAGAGCAAGCATGGTGAACTTCCTGAAGGAGCGGTGGTGCTTATGTCAACTGGCTGGAGTGAAAAGTGGGGAGATATGGCGGCTTACAGAAATCAGGATGAAGATGGTAAAATGCATTTTCCAGGTTTTTCTGTTGAAGTGAACACTTTTTTGGTCAATGAACGTAACATAAAAGGCATTGGCATCGACAACCTGAGTATCGACTATGGTTTGTCATCAGGCTTTGAAGCGCACGGGATTACCAATGGAGCTGGTAAATACCATCTGGAGAATGTTGCCAACTTGCACACAGTACCCGAGGCAGGAGCTTATTTAATTGTCGCTCCTATTAAGATTGAAGGGGGCTCAGGAGGGCAGGTGAGAATTTTCGCATTGATACCATAATTGAAATCAACTAATTTGATTTTTGGATAAATGAGTTACGTTTCTATGATTTCCGCAGTAAGTGCCATCGCCATTGGCAATAGCCTCTTCTTTGGGTCTTATTTACTGTCCGTCAAAAAGAATTCGCGTTCCAATCTGTTTCTGGCCTTGTTGTTATTTGCCCTGGCGTTAAGGATAGGTAAATCCGTCATAGCTGTCGCTTTTCCGGAAGCCTCTAATATTTTTCCGGCTATGGGCTTAGTTGGTATGTCAGCAATAGGTCCCTTACTCTTTCTGTACATCCGCTTCGAATCTGGTAAGGAGCAAGACATGAGGGATTTGATTCACTTTGTACCAGCTCTCTTTTTGATTTTGACAATGCCATTTGTGGGAGAGTACACATTGTATTCCTTCTATCAGTTTATAGCTGCTCAAATGTTAGTCTACATTGCGATCTCTCTGGTCCATACAGTGAGGAAAAAAGTAGAAACAGGGTTGTTGGCGAACAGAAGGTGGTTGATAAACCTAATTATAGGGATTGCCTTGATTTGGCTGGCTTTCTTTATTCAGCTTACCCTGGATTCGTTTCTATCTTATTTTGTAGCCACAACCACCGCTGCGGTAGTGCTCTATGTGCTGGCCTTTTGGGCCATTAAACGACAGAAGGTACTGTTTGGTAAGAGAAGGAAGAATGTTTCCATTGCGGTTAGCCAAATTGCAGAATCCATTCGAATCTTATTTGAGGAGGAGCATGTTTATCGCCAATTTGATCTTACATTAAACACGATTGCTGAACGTCTTGGAGTGAGGCCATACCTTGTTTCTCAAACGATCAACGAAAATTTTCAAAAATCTCTTCCTGAGCTAATCAACGAGTACAGAGTTGCTGATATGAAACATCAGCTTTGTGACCCCGACAAGAAAGACATAAGCATCGAAGCCATGGCTTATGACAGTGGTTTTGCCACGCCTTCCGCCTTCTATGCAAGTTTTAAGAAGTTTACGGGAATGACTCCAGGACAATTCCGAAAGGAGAGATATCAATAAATCTTATCCTCATTTGTGAATCAAGACCTCTACCGAATTGAAGGGCACTACTTTCAAGTCTGAAATTTAAACCCAGATAATGCAATAGACTTTCTATTCCATTATCCGAATTAAACTTGAAATAGAATGGTCAAAATTGGTTTAACGTTAATCACATTTTCTCTCAGTGCCTGTATCGCGATGGCGCAATCCAATAGCGAAGTACTGAAGGCATTGTTAGAATCAGATGGTCCTCAGGCACTGCTTCTTTTGGATGATCAAAGTGAAGCACAGCTTGAAAGTGAAACACTCGGCTATATAAGTGATGCCTGGCACCTGATTGGAGATGAAGCCAAGGAAAGACATTATGCTGGTTTAGCCCTCAAAAACGCGGCAGACGATCAAAAAGCACTTTTTAGAGCTCATCTCTTATTTGCCGAAGGAAAATGGTCTTTGGCCGCATCGACCTATAATGAGTTAGCCCCTGATGGAAAGAACCTTCAAAGCATCAGAAAGGAGATTGAGGCGATTGTTTTGAGCAACCTGGATGGTGCGCAGAGCCTTAAGAGAGTTGAGAATCTGCTTAATCAAATTGGTAATCCGGACCAACCGGTTTTTAAGGTTTTGCGGAGTCAGGCTTTGAGAAAGGCTAATCAACTGGAACAGGCTATGGATGTTTTGGAGTCTATAACAGTTGCTGCCACGAACCCTTATCTGCTCATTGAAAAGACTTTTGAGATGGGAGAGGTTCACCTGGCTAGACAAGATCGGGATCAAGCTTTTGACTTTTTCTCGCAGGCACAGGATTTGAGCGCGGAGATTAATCATAACAAAGTACGGGCTGCTAGTTTATACCTTATGAGTAGAATCAGAGCGATTCAGGGCAAGTTTGATGAGGCATTGAAATTGGCTGAGAGAGGATCTTCACTAGCCAGAATGCTTGGAAACCGTTGGTTCGAGTACAAAAACAACAACATCATAAGCTGGTCTTATTTCAGTTTGGGCACACAGTTTTCAACCATACTCAAACATGAGCATAGGCAGGCTGAACTTGTTAGTTTCCTGAATGATGAAACCGCTAAGGCCGATGCCTATAATAACCTGGGCTATGATGGGACAATTGCAGGCATAACCCATCTGGATAGCTTAACAAAGATGATGCACATTGCGAATGACACCTATGCTAGGCAAGCGGCCAATGAGGGTAGGTGGTATACCTTAATGAACCTGAATTGGCTGTATAGATTGAAGGCAGAATACGCGCTTTCTGAGGAACAGGCCAAGAAATCTTTGGCTCAGGCAAGAGCAGAGATGGACAGGCATGCAATTATCGAAGCTGCATTTCAATATGGTGAGACACTACTTGCGCTTGAGAGGGTTGCTGAAGCGGGCCCATATTATGACGAGGGCCTGAAGCAGCGAGGCAGTGAAGAAGACAGGGATGCCTATGTCTTTGATGTGTATTACGCCAATTACTTGTGGGTTGCAGGCAAGGGTACAGAGGCGATTCAAAGACTTGAAAGTGCTATAAAATTCTTGTCCACAAGCGAGGTGTTTTTCGAAATGCATGGTCGGGCTCTTTTGGCTTCGTTCTATTTTGAAACAGGCGAGATTGCCAAAGCAAAAGAACAGGTTCGGGTTTTTGAGACGCCCAGAAGTGACTATATCGCTTTTGAGACCAGGTGCATCGTTGCAAAAACACAGAGTAGGATACTAAGTAGTGAGGGTCAGAACGAGAAAGCAATATCATTGCTCCAAAATTATAAGGTCCAAGCCAAACGAATTGGAGCAGAACAACTAGTGCAAATGCTCGGTCAAACGATTAACGGCCTGTCCCGCTAGACCTTTAAATCATTCCCTTGTTAATCCCTTATTTCATTTAATCTGATGATACCTCTGGTTGGAGTAGCACTATGTCAGATTGAAAATGATCAATCTGGTTGAAAACGATAAAGCTCCTGTCCCTGGCCACCGACATGGTGCTGTTATAGCTTCTGTTACTGGGAGGTAATGATAGCGTGACTTCGGCTAAGTTGGTTTCAAAATTTAAAAAGGAGATAGTCGGACTGTCCAGGCTTCGATCGATGAAATAAATACCCTCAGCAAATAATTGCCAACTCTTAAAATCTCTGATGGCTACCTGGCAAAGTAGTTTGGTCATTTCTTTTCCATCAAAGGAGGACTTCCAGATGCCTTCCTTGTTTTTTTGAGTAAAATAAATGGTATGGTTTGTCTCGTCTATCTGAGCGAAGGCTATGTCCTCTTTAAAATCACTGACTTTTTTTGACTTGCCCTCGGTGAGTTTGTATGCCCAGATTTCGCTATGCCCAGATCGATTCGATAAAAAGAAAAACGATTTGCCTGAAGTGCTAAAGCGTGGGAGCCTATTGATAAAATTGTCCTGCACAATATGCACCACCTCAGCGTCTTTAACGGAAAGATGAATAATCGAGCTGCCGTCATTACTTACTAGCCCCGTTAACAAGCTTTTGCTATCAGGTGACCAACTGATTCTATCAAATCGGTTATTCCCTGTAAGCGTAGTCAACTGTCTTGACTTGGTCGTTGCAATATCGTATTCCCAAATTTGAGAATTTCCTGAGAGGTCTGAGACGTAGGCGATTTTGGTTTGGTCAGGAGAAATCTCTGCCAGAAACTCATAGCGATTCGAATTCAAAATTGGAATGGACTTCGTTTCAAAGTTATTCAATCCTTTCATCCAAATGTTATTATCTCCGCTGTAAGTGCTCGCCACAAACCGGTCTTCGTTTTGGTTTACTGATAGTTGATAAAAATTCTGGTTTGAAACCAGCGAGACCTGCAAAGAGGAGATGTGGATTTTTTGAATGTGAGATTCAATGCCATTGGTAGAAGTAAAAACAATGTTTTCCCCATCCTTCGCCCAGTCAATATCATAAAGGTTATTTTTGAATTGCTTCAGCACATGATTTCGGCTAGTCTTCAAATTATGCACCGAAATATAATTCTTACCACTACCCGGAGGTCTTTGAATATAGGCGAGAAACTGGCCATTGGGAGAGAAGACCGGATTGATCTCATCAAAATTATTGTCTGTGATTTGCACTACTTCTCGAGTGCTCAAATTAAAAATGAAAATATCGTGCTCTTCCTTATTTGTGGCTTTGTCACTAAAGACCAATGACTCGCCATCGGGGGACCAATTGAGTTTAGGGTTGGCCTGACGGTCTGTTTTATAGATATCTATGATGTGGCCACCAGAAGTAGGAATTAGGCTCAAATAGGTATAGCCGGACTTTTTGTTTACAAATGCCAGGAAATCATTTGCTGGCGAAAAAACTGGATCCAGGTAGTCGCCCGAATGCTCTGATGTTTCAAATATTACAGCCCCGGTGACGAGGGATTTTATGACCAGCTTTAACCGCTTGTCGTTTATGGACCTTTCAGAATATGCCACCAGCGTTCCGTCAGAGGATATCGATGGAGAAAGATGGAGCCCCTTGTCTTTTGTAAGGTACTCATGACGATACACTGTACCTTCTTGTTCTTCTGGCTGAAATGGCCCCAGAAATAGAATTATGCCGATTGTAAGAGCAATGCCGATGGAGGCCATTGCCGGTATTCTGTGAAGCGCACTTGTACGAATTTGTATCTCAGGTTCAGGAATCTGAGATATTTTTCCGAGGAATTCATATCCCCGTTTCGGAACCGTTTTTATTTTGGAACCATCTCTGAGGGCTTTTCTTAAGTCGGACACCGCCTTAGTCAGTCCTTCTTCACCAATTTGTTTATTGGCCCATATTTCCTCAATTAATTCCTCCCTCGAAAATGTTGTTCCAGGCTTACTAGAGAGCAAGACCAGCAGTCTCATAATTCGAGGCTCTACTGATGAAGATTCCTCCTCACCACCGTGATTTCGAAAAACGATTTTGTTTGTGCCAGGATATACCTGGATGGTGTCATCAATAAGAAAGCCTTTGGAATCGTCAAGCACTACAACAAAGACGGCTATGTATTTCGGCAGTTGCAAATTCGAACCAAAAGTTTTTCAGTATTAAATGGCTGTCTTCAGGTTTCTTCAGGTTTTGTGCTCCTTTTTGGAGGCCTTAACTGGTTGATAAAAACTCAAAGAATGAAAATCACATCTGTCCAAAAAGGCATTTTGGCTGAATTGCCTTGGAATACGAGAACTCTTAAAACAGTAATTATAGCTTTTCTGTGTTGCTCAGTTTGTTTCAACACGCTGAACGCCCAACTCTTTTCAAAGGTGGACAAACCACCACTCACTCAAGGTAATCAGAAGTCTTTTGGCACCGGATGGGTTGATTATGACAATGACGGTGATCTCGATTTGTTTGTAGCCAACATGGGGGATGACAATGAGCTCTACCGGAACATTGACGGGAGCAGCTTTCTTAAGCTGACAAGTAAGGAGGCGGGGTCCATTGTACAAGATGGTGGCCAATCTTTTACGATGAGTTGGGCAGATTTTAACAACGATGGGAGGTTGGATGTGTTCGTTGGGAACTTTGGTGAGCCCTCATTTTTATATACTCAGACTGCCGATCATAAGTTCATGCGTGTTCATCAAACGTTGCTGTCTCAGCATGTGGCCTCTGTTCAGGGTAGTAGTTGGGTGGATCTAGACCTTGACGGTGATCTTGATTTGTTCTTGGCTACAAAGGATCAGAAAAATATATTTTTTGAGAATGATGGCAAGGGTGCCTTTAGTTCAAAGTCGAACTTGAAGTTTACGTCTGAACCCAGCAATTCACATGGTGTGGCGTGGGCCGATATCAACGGTGATAATTATCCTGATTTGCTTTTGGCTGAGAATGTTGAGGGTAATAATTCAATATTCACAAGTAATAAAAACGTTGCCGGGGATGAGCGTAGCCTTGATTCAAGGCGCGTCTCGATAGGAGCCAGTTGGATCGATTACGACAATGATCTGGACCTGGATTTATTTGTGACCAACGCAATGGGCAAGGCTGATTACCTGTATGAGAATGTTGGAAATGGCAAATTGAATTTGCTGACTGACGGCCCAATAGTGGAAACCATGACTAATTCAATGGGAGCTTGTTGGGGAGACTATGATAATGATGGTGACTTAGACGCATTTGTGGCTAATTCTGGAAACCAGGAAAACAGCTATTTTGAAAATATGGGTTCAGGTAAGTTTGTTCTGGATAACAGCCATATAGGCAAAGCTTCCAATTCCTCAAGGGGATGTTCTGCCGGTGATTTCGACAATGACGGTGATTTGGATCTGTTTGTCACCAATGGCTTTGGTGAGAATGACCAGAATGAATTCTATACAAATAACGGCAACAACAGCGGATGGGTCAAACTTAGGTTAATCGGGAAACAGTCTGCCATTCCTATTGGCGCTCAGGTTCGTATTGTTACAAATACAGAAGGTCAGTCTCTCAGTCAATTACGGGACATATCGGCTCAAACTGGAGCCTATGGTCATAACAGTTTTGAGGTGCATTTTGGAGTTGGTACAGCTAAAACAATTTCTGAATTAACCATCCAATGGCCAAATGGGCAGACGCAATCATTCAACAACCTGGAGGCGAATGTGATTTATCGATTAAAACAAGGAGAAGAAACATTTACGAAGAACACTAGTAAACAATAGGACCATGAAGCAGAAAATGAAATTTCAGGTATATACTTTCCTTATATGCATAATGGCTTGTACCACTACCTATTGTAGAGGAAACGAGGGTACAAAAGACCAGACAAATGCTCATTCAACAATCAATGTGTCTTACGAGAGTGAGGGAGTGACCATGGCCGGAGAGCTCTGGTTACCCGAAAAGAAGGGGCCACACCCAGCAATTGTATTAGGTCATGGCTCCGGAAGAGCACAGAAGCACCATGGAAACGCAATGGCACGTCACTTTGTACAAATGGGCTTTGCAGTGTTGACGCATGATAAAAGAGGGGTAGGTGGTTCTGGAGGCACTTATGTGCAACGCTACAATGCATCCGAGTCAAATCTCACCTTATTGGCGAAAGACATTTCTGCTGGAGTCAATTTCCTGAAGGCCAGGGATGACATCGACCAAAGTCAGATTGGCTTGTGGGGCGTAAGTCAGGCAGGCTGGATACTCCCTATAGTTACTGATCTACAGCCCGATATCAAATTCACTATCCTGATTTCTGGTCCTACAGTCACTGTCGGTGAGGAAAACCACTATAGTAACCTCACTGGTGATGGAAGGGTTGATTCCGGCCTCACCAGAGCCGAGATGTCTGCAAGGCTTAAAGAAAAAGGACCCTATGGTTTTGATCCAATTCCTTTCCTGAAACAGATGAATATGCCCGGTCTTTGGCTTTTAGGTGATGCCGACAAGAGTATTCCTATTCCAGAAACCGTGGCTATCCTCGATGACCTCATCAAAAAAGAAAAAAAGCCATTTACCTATACCGTTTTCGATAAGGCCAATCATGGCCTGAGAGTCAATGGCAGGCAAGTGGCTGATTACTGGGAATTGCAAGACGACTTTCTTCTCAAAGTTGTCAAGATAAGATTCAAGTAGTTTAGTCTAAATATCATATAAATTATTGAAAGTCAGTTATTTATTTTGCTAAATTGGATGCGCTTTTTGTCCAGATGGTTTAGGGTCAAGAGCAGGAGAATAAGGACTCCGTTGTGTATTAACCTCGAGTATTCGTCATTTAGGATATGAGTTACTGCTGCACCTATCATGGTTGCAACAAGCAAAATCACGGCCCATTTCCTGAACTTGGCAATGAACAGGCCAATGACTGCTGCTACTTCCAGTAGACCGACAACATATACCAGCACGCCCGGATAACCCCATGCCTCGAATCTCGGGGTCCAAGCCCCCGTGAACTTACCGAGGCTAGCGGCTACGAATTGTAATGTTAATATTGATATCAGTATCCAGAGAAGGACTTTGTTAGTTTTTGGGCTCATAATTTTTTTTGAGCAAGATTTCAGTTCATTTGTCTATAGACTTGAATTTTCGCTTAATTAAATCTTAAATTAGTCTTAACTAGAGGCAGAGATGTATAAAAAGGAACTTTCGGATTTCGTGGATTGGAAAATCAACCTGAAACTATTCTGCCTTCAGGATCAAGGGGGAAATGAAATATATGTACAACCAAGACTCTTGAAATTGCTTGCTGTTCTGCTCGATAATGCTAACAGAGTGGTCAGGAAGGAAGAATTGATAGAGCTGGCTTGGAACGATGTAGTTGTGGGTGAAGAGTCTTTGTCCAAAGCTGCTTTTGACCTTAGGAAGTTTCTTAAAGACAATTTCCAGAACGCCCCTGAAATTATTACGATCAGGAAGGTGGGCTACAGACTTCAATTGGCTGAAGACAATGTCGTATCATCCAGGAAGAACAAGACTGTTAAAGTGTTAAAGACAGCATTTTACGTGCTGGGTATTGCCACATTGGTTGTACTCGTGCTCAGAGGGTTGAGCTACTAGCTTGATGTGGTGATTTACAATCACATTTATGTTACCCAAATCTGCATTTCCTACTTGTTCCAAAAGTAAATTATCAAAGTTACTACGATGACTAGAATGGTTAATAGTAGATAGCCTAGCGCCTTCTTAAGAGTCTGCCATTTGTTTGTCTTTCGGCTTCGTTCAGGAGTAGCGGTATGGTCAGTTTGAACCACAAACCATCTTTCTGATCGTACTCGTTTTGCACATTTCAGGAGTATGGTTCACATTTTGTCTACCTGATGTTTTCCTTTTATCAGTGCCTTCTTATCCGTAGCGGAGGCCTTGGGATTTATCTTTGAGGCTCAAAACTCAAAAAACATGAACAGAATTAGAACAGTCATCCTGGTCGTCATTATTCAAATTTTTGCCACGCCTCTATGCGCACAATCTGATGGTGCTATTATTGAAAAGGTCCGACTCGACAATCTGGAAAGTTTGATCTCCTATATTGAGGACACTGAGTCCAGAGAGAGGGACAGCATACTGTTGGATCAGGCCCGCTTCGATTATTTCGAAAAAGTAAATGTGTTTGGAATTGCCTACTGGAGCGATGGACTACGGGTGAGGGGCTTTCTTTTACAACCAAAGAAATCCGGAGTTTATCCTGCTATAATTTATAATCGCGGAGGGAGCCTCGATTTTGGGTCTTTAACAGATAGCCACGCCTCTATTGGTCTTGGAGAGTTGGCAAGACTAGCCAACCATGGTTTTGTAATTGCGGCAAGCCAATACAGAGGTAACGGTGGGGGCGAAGGCCAGGAGGAATACGGAGGAGCCGACATCAATGATGTTTTAAACCTAATACCGATCTTAGAAAATGAACCCATGGCCGATGCTCAAAGACTTGGTATGTTTGGCTGGAGCAGAGGAGCTATGACGACTTTTCTCACTATGAAGCGAACAAATAAGATCAAAGCAGTAGCAGTGGGTGGGCCCTCTACAAATTTGGTAAGAGGCATCATAGACCGTTCTGAGCTGGATGAATGGTGGTCTCAGTTCATTCCTGATTATTCAACAAACAAGAAAGAAATACTAGAGAAGAGATCTGCAAATATGTGGGTAGATGAGCTTCCGAAAAATGTACCCATTCTTATGCTACAAGGTGCTGAAGATCTCGCGCTACCATCGGATTACACCCTTGAATTTGCGCTGGAACTTACCAAACATAGCGTGCCCTATAGACTCATTAAATACGAGCGTGGTAGCCATTCACTGAAAGAATATCGCAGCGAGGTTTTCAGAGAACTATTCACTTGGTTTGACAGGTATTTGATTAATGAGGAGGTCAATAATTTTGTGAAATCAAGCAATGACAATTAGTGCATATGAGAGGAAACCCAAGTATACCTGCGGTGATTGGGCAGGCATTCCTTTTGGGCAAATCAACCCATTAATGCTTTGGCACTAACAGTATGCCCTGATAGACATTGCCCGAATGTTCCTTCTGGAAGATATCCTAGTTGCTCGAACATGCCCATAAAATCAAAATGATTGTAGGCCTCAATAATGGTATCATCTTCAATTCTCAACAAGACATTTCCTGTGATGCGAACTTTCCTGGAACTATCGTTTCTATCCGTACATTCGAGAGAGCAGTAGGCCGAACTCCAGGAACCATCCTGAAAGTGTTTAATCACCTGAACGTCAACATTGTCGATAAGAGTCAGCATCTGTGCATGAAACACTTCAAAGTCTTTTGGGCCAACCAACTGTTGTCCTAAGCCGTCCGCGGTACCGTCAACCTTGAACATTTCATGTATAACGCTAGTCTCTTGCTCATTCCAGACGCGCCTCATCCAGGTTTCAATAACTTCTAGATTTGTCATTTTCTTATGATTTAAGTTTGCAGACATAATTTAGTTATTATATCCTGACCGATCAACAATGTTTATTGTTAGAATAATCTTATTTAGAAGCTTAATTTATTAGAAAGATTTCCCATTCAATTAGTGTAAGCGGGTGAAGTGTTGAGAGAAAACCAAACTAATTCCATATCTTTGCGCCTGAAAGTAATAATAATTGAGTTTCGATTAGCCTCTTAAATATATCTGGCTAGTCAAGTTTAAGGCGTTATTACTTTTAGTAAGTCAAATGTTTGGCTAACAAATTGGCATTTTTTATGTGCCTCTTAAATGATTATTTAATAAAAAAACAATGCAAGGAACAGTAAAATTTTTCAATGTAACAAAAGGGTTCGGTTTCATCACTCCAGAGGATGGTGGTAAAGATATCTTTGTACACTCTTCAGGCCTGTCAGACGACATTCAAGAAAATGATAAGGTTGAATACGATGAAGAAGAGGGCAGAAAAGGAATGAATGCAGTTAATGTAAAAGTAGTATAGACTACTTGATCCTTTTTGAATTGAAACAAATTATGCATTGTTCTTGATTTTAAAAATCTCGCATTGCATAATTTGTTATCACTTTTCTATCCCATAAATATTTCTCAGTGGGTGGAATCGAATTAATACAATTATTTTAATAAAATCGTGAATGGGAAAATCGCAAGAGACTTTTAATAAAAAAGAAAAAGAGAAGAAACGCTTAAAAAAGCGTAAAGAAAAACAAGAAAAGAAAGAGGAGCGTAGAGCAGCCTCAGAAGGCGGTGGTTTGGAGAACATGATGGCCTATCTTGATGATGATGGAAACATTGTTGACACCCCACCGGATCCCACCAAGAAAAAGAAAGAAGTCAAGGCGAGTAGTATCGAAATAGGCGTTCCCAGAAGAGAAGACGAGGAGGTAGGTCCTAAAAAGGGCAGAGTTGCCTTTTTTAATGATTCCAAAGGCTATGGTTTTATCAATGAAACTGGCACACAGGAAAGATTCTTTGTGCACGTCAATGGGCTTACAGAAGAAATTCGCGAAAATGACAACGTGAGTTTTGAACTTGAACGCGGGCCAAAAGGCATGAACGCGGTCAATGTTAAAAAGATCTAGCCACTAGTAACCGGCAGACCGAGTCTGCCTTTATCCCAACGGTTTATTTGAATCCCTTTCCCATAATTATGGGTAGACTCAATTCTGTGCCTGAAAGATTGCACTTTTGCACAAAGTAGAGAAGAAGCCAAAAGGTCCAGAGCGCTTAGGAAATTAGATTTCGTTCGTTTGTGAGGACACAAACGAAGGCGGCAATCTTGTGACATGGTTATTCTCTAATCTACCAGATGACAACCTGATTTGTACTAAACAATAAAGGGGCAGCCTCAAAGAAGCAGCCCCTTTATTTGTACACAGAATTTCTAGTTATTATTAATAAACGCTTCGTAGCTTTTGATAACAATTTTAGTGATGCCATTGCCATCCATATAGCGTTCCATTTTGCCCAGTTTCTTGGATTTGATCACACTAAAGTCAAGCTTGGCCTTTTCAAACCGCTCCTGAAGTAAGGTCATATTCTCCATTTCAGAGGAAGAAGGAGCCTCAAATCCGGAAGCCACCTTACTGTACAGGTCGGCAATTTTCTCTCTAAGCTGTGGTTCGGCTGAAGCTACGTAGTTGTCCCCTGTGGTAATCACAAGCGTTTCTTTTAATGCAGTGATTTCCTTAATCAAGTCGGCCACGGCCTTGTCTCCGCCATTCTTGGCCACCTCTTCAGCCTTTGAAAGCACCTCATCCATCTCATAAACCAGGTAGGCAAGTTCCTGCGTCATGCTGTATAGCTTTGCGGTGGTTGCGTTATTTGCAGCGCGCTCTGCAATAGTCAAAGCTGATTTCGGATCGTTTTGCAGGGTTATGGTAGTCTCAAAAGTATCTTTGCCCTTGGTCATCACTACTTTATAAGTCCCTGCTGGCACTCTGGGAGAGGTAAATCCGCCAGTTGCCAGAGTTTTGCCCTTTGCTATTTTAGGCTGCTTAATAAGTCCGTTCCAGGTCACTATGTTGATGCCCTTAGATTTGCCTGGGGCCAGATCAATGAGTTTTTTCCCAGACATGTCCTGTACTTCCATGGACATCTTTCCAAAGATGTGCTTCTTTTTGAGGTAGTAGACTACCTAGGCGTCATTTGATTTGTTTCCACCTACAAATTCCATTTCAGATGCCGTACCCCCAAAGGTACTCTGCTCACTAATAATGGCGGGAGCTGTCTCAAAGAAGTGAACGTCTGCGGCCAATGCCTCCTGAGTAAGTTGTCTCAGCGGGCTGATGTCATCAATAATGATTACTCCGCGTCCGTGTGTACCCAGTACCAGGTCATTGGTTTTTTTATGAAGATCAATGAAATGCACAGCCACGGGAGGCATGTTATTTTCAAATCTGCTCCAGTTCTTTCCTCCATCGATGGTGATATACAGACCAAACTCAGTACCTAAAAACAACAAGTCTTCGTTCTCATAATCTTCTTGAATGTTTCGGGCAAAACCATAAATATCGTCTGTGACAATAGATTTCCAGGTTTGGCCATAGTCCGTGGTTTTAAGCGTATATGGATTTTTATCACCGGAAGTGTGGCCTTCCAATACAGCATAAGCAGTGCCTTCTCCATGGACGCTCGCCTCAATATGATACACCCAGGTATTGGCAGGCACCCCTGTTAAATTGGTCGTTACATTGCTCCATGATTTGCCACCGTCCTTTGTGACCTGAATATTGCCGTCATCGGTGCCCACCCAAATCACGTCTTCATTTAAGGGAGACTCAGCGATAGTAAAAATGGTGCAATGGTTTTCAGCTCCGGAATTGTCAACAGAAAGCCCTCCCGATTCGGATTGATTTTGCTTTGACTTGTCGTTGGTTGTAAGGTCTGGAGAAATGATCTCCCAAGTGGCACCCATGTCTTCCGATCTGTGCAGGTATTGACTTCCCATGTAAAAGCGATCAGGCTGTTTTTCACTGATGGCCATAGGGGCATTCCAATTAAAACGTAGTTTGTCATAGCCCTTTACCTGAAGAGGCTGTACGGTTTTTGTTGACAGGCGTTCCATGTCATAGCGCCAAACATTAGCAGCACCCTGCATTTCAGAGTAAAGGATTTTTTTAGTGGGGTGTCTCAACACCCGAAATCCATCACCAACACCTACTACATTCCAATCTCTGGCTTCTACGCCCCCGGGTGAAGAGGAGGGCCCATACCAGGAGCCATTGTCTTGCAATCCGCCATAAACATTATAGGGTTCTTCATTATCAAGACTGATCTGGTAGAATTGAGAGATAGGCAGATTAGCCACTCTTTCCATGCTTGTGCCACCATCCAAAGACCTGTATGCACCTCCATCGGTGCCAACATACATCCGGTCTGAATTCTTTTTGTCAAAATAGAAGTCATGAATATCAGCATGCATGAAACCCAGGTTTCGAAAGGTTTTACCACCATCTCGACTTATTGATCCAAACAAACCTCCCTTAGCAACCACATCTGGGTTTTGGGGGTCTACTACGATTCTTGAAAAGTAGAACGGTCTCACTACCAGCCCAAAGTCACTGTTTAACAGTTCCCAGTTTTGACCGGCATCAAGCGACTTATATAGGCCACGTTTCTTTTCATCTTCAGTTTCCAAAACAGAATAAAGGATATTGCTATTGGAAGGGGCTACCGCAATGGCAATTCTCCCGAGCTTGCCCTCAGGGAAACCATTGTGGATTTTATTCCATGTCTTACCTGCGTCAGTGGATTTATAAAGAGCACTGTTGTTTCCACCAGAGTTGAACGACCAGCCAGTTCTTCTAAATTCCCACATAGAGGCGTATAGTATATCGGGATTGTTCGGATCCATAATGACATCGCTACAACCTGTTGTCCCATCTATATAGAGGATATTGTCCCAGGTTTCACCACCGTCTTCGGACTTGAATACACCTCTTTCTTCATTGTCGTTCCATAAGGCACCTAGTACCCCCACATACATGGTATTAGTATTTTCAGGGTGTATTTCAATGCTGGCGATACGTTCGGAATTCTCGAATCCCTTCTTTTCCCAGTTTACACCTCCGTCAGAAGACTTATATAGGCCATCACCAACAGAGACAGAGTTTCGGGTCCAGATTTCCCCGGTACCTACCCAAATGGTGTTGTCCGGGTCTTTTGGGTCCAGCTTCACCTTGCCAATAGACTGGGCATGGTCATCAAAAATGGGCTGAAAAGAAGCTCCTCCATTGGCAGATTTCCATACACCACCACCGGCTGAGCCAACGTAGAGAATTCTGTCATTAGTCGGATGACCTTCCAGATCAATTACCCGCCCACTCATCAAGGCCGGCCCGATATGACGCGCTCGCATATCTCCGTAGAGCTGTTTTCCCTTGAGTACGATCTCATTCTGTTGGGCGCTGGCCATTGAGACCACTCCGCACATAAGTAAGGTCAATATCCTTTTCATATTGATTTCTATTTTAGGAATTTAACAATGCTATTTACCTCCTGGGAAGACAAACACACTAGCATCAACCGTTGGATTGATCTCAATAGACTCGATGGTTATGGCTTGCATTGCACCACCTTTAACACCTTGCCCAAGCGAAAAAGGAAAGAAGAATCCATTAACCTCCTGATAATCGCTTTGAGTTATCCTTTGGATAACGCCTGCTTGCGGACCGGCTTGAACCTCAGTATCCACGGCTATTGGAACAAAGGCCTCCTTGTCAAAGTAGTAGAAGGAAACTGTTTCAACTTCCTTACCATCGACCTTAGTGGGTTCCATGGTGATTTTAACCTTATAGGTTTCTGCCCCATCTATGGTTTCCTCACCCGCTAATTCAACGGTGTAACCTTTTTTCTTATAATCCAAAAAAGGATCTGGAAAATCATTAAGAGTAGTTTTGAAGTTCTCTGTGGCTTCGGCATCAGATTTTTCAGGAGTCAAACTTTGAAAATTGACTGACCAATGTGACTCACCATCATATACACCTTGCATAAAATCGTTTCCCTGCAAACTGATTTTTTGGTACTGACGGCCATCTGAAAGGTTAAGGATTTCTATTGCGATTTCCATACCTCCCTGGTTCATTTTAGCATTCATCCTGAGCCCTTTAAGGGCCTTGAAATTTTCTCGTCCTCCGGTATTTTCAAAGTAATTATCGAGGATTTTATCAACTGTTATGTCTTGGCCATAAGCAGCGGTACTCATTAGTGCAAATAGAATTGCAAATAGAAGATTTTTCTTTTTCATCATGTTTGAATTTTTAGACAATGGCATGCAAGTTAGCGGATAAGCGCTTTTTTGCCTCATCATTTGGGAGTGTGGATTATCACAATGATCAACGGTTATATCGGTTGGGTCAAAAAGAAGAAAAAGCTTATAACAGCGCTAATCGATTCAGCCCATCCAGGCATCAGCTTCCATTTCAACCAGATATTCATCACCTACAAGTGCGGCTTGAACTAAGGTATTAGCAGGCTGGATATCTTTGAACCGCTCTCCATGAGCACGGGCTACAGGCTCCCAATCAGGGAGGTGCCTTACGAAAATTCGGGTTCTGATCACATCATCAAGACTGCTTCCTAGTGATTTAAGCGCTCCTTCAATCTTGTCAATAATAAAATGAGTCTGTGCAACCGGATCATTACCACCGATCACTTTGTCGCCAAGCGTGGCGGTGGTCCCGGAAACCGTGATCATATTGTTCTTTTTAACAGCACGGCTAAAGCCTCCTATATCTTCCCAAACAGTGCCGCTTAAGGCCTTTGTTCTACCATCAGCTCCATCTTCTGTGGGATAAGGTTGATCGAATTCGTCAAAATGGTGGCTCAAATCTCCTGAAGCGGTAAGAAAGGGTGGCTTACGGTATTCATCTCCACAATCCCCAGGAATAGGGGCCAGGGAGCCGAGCGCTTGTCCGATTCTCTTATGATCATCCTTGCTAAGCTCAAATCCAAAAAGGCGCAAATTGTCTAAGCTATGATTGTTTTCGCCAAGGCGTGCCCCAATGATTACAGCGGCCACTGCTGGTTGTTCAAGTATGAATCTTGTCGCCAAATTGGCGATGGTTACTCCTTTTTCGATGGCCATTTCATTCAAGACAGATAGCAAGGCCTGGAAGGATTGCCAATCTCCAGCGGTATTGATAAAACGCCAATACTTCATCTGAGACCAGTTGAGGTCATCATTCAATTTAGGTTCGGGGGCGTTGAGCCATTTTTCTGAGAGAAAGCCTCCGGCCAATGTTCCAAAGGCAAATAATCGAATTCCTGAGGCCTCACAAAATTGGTTCATTGCCTGTGCAGCCCTCATGTCCAGCAATGAAAAACAAACCTGATTGGAGACTACCTCAATACCTGAACTGAGTACCATGCGTAAATGTGCGGTATCAAAATTGGTAAGTCCCAAATGTTTAATCAGGCCTTCTTCCTTCAATTCTTGCAGATAGAACAATGCCTCCAGCCATGAGGAATCAACATAATTCCAGGCATGAAATTGCATTAAGTCTATTTGTTCTGCCTGGAGACGTTTTAATGAAACAGCCACAGCGTCCTTTACATTGGCTTTGGTCATTTTTTTGGGTTCGGGTACCCACTTGGTCATGACTTTTATGGGCTGCTCTCCCTGGTAATTTTGTCTGTAAACCCCAGCAATATCTTCAGCAGAACCATAATGATCTGCCATATCAAAGGTGTTAAAGCCCATATCCGCATAGGCTTTCATGTCTTTGGCTTTAGATTGAAAATCCTTCAGTGAACCACCTCTTTCCATATCGGCAATTTGCCAGAGGCCAGTAATTACTCTCGGTATCACAAAATCTGGTTGAATTGCGTAGGTGTCAGGTAGGGGATTCACTTTCATTCTTCTGGAAGTTGGTTAAATATTTGGTTCACATCAACTCCTTTTTTCTGAAGTTGGCGGTATTGATAATAAAAGATTATTGAACCCACGGCCATAACAATAAGCCAGACAGGGGTAGAGCGGAAGTACCAATGATCGACATCGGCATTTAAGTCCTTTGAAATATGAACGACCAAAAAACCCGAGATAAAAATTACACCCAACCAGGCTAACAATCTCTGCATGGCCCTGTTTCGGATAACTTTGATATCTGAAGCGAGTTGGTGATTTCTCTTTTTGATGGTGAGCACAGTCAAGCACATAAAGAGAAAGTTTACCAACATAGCTAGCACCATAATGTCTATGCCCAGAAAAAAGTCACCTGCAAAGTGGCTACCTAAAATGCCAATAGAAGCCATAATTCCGCTCATCAATAGGGCAAAGTGTGGCGTGTGAAAACGAGCATGTGTTTTACTGAGCTGCTGAGGAAATATGCCATCTCCGGACCATGCAAAAATTAGCCTCGACACCGAAAGTAACATGGCTGGAAGGTCATTGATTAGGGCAATCGCTGCACCTGCTGTAATCACCACTCCGAGCTCAAAGGGAATAATCGGTTGCAATAGACCAGTTGCTGTAATGTCATTTTGTGCAGCTTTTGCAGCTACATACTGCCAGGGAACAGCATGGTAGACGGCAGAGGTGAAGATGAAGTAGTAGGCCCCGACACTTACAATGGCAATGCCTATTGCCGCAGGTAAAAGTTTTTGGGGACGTTTGGCTTCGCCACCGGCCTGCGCTATGGAATCGAAACCAATAAAGCTGGAAAACAAAATGGCCGCAGCGGCAAGAAATGTCTTCCATTGAAAAGCAGGAGCGGGTTGAGCAGTAAAGTCAATGCCCTCGGTTAAAGAAACGGCTGCAGTAAAGTCTTCCTGATTAGAACTAAAGCCAACATAAATGACAATGATACCCAGTCCAAACATCAGGAGCATTAATGGTATCAAGGCCTTTACATAAACTTTAATTCCCTTAATGTTGATCCAAACAAATGCCCAAAGCATAATGAGAGAGATCGATACGCGGACGGCCCCTGTGTTGAGTAAATCACCCAGGTCCTTAAAGTCCAGTGCGATGGCAATGTCTCTAAAAAACGGAACAATGACATAGGCAATCACTCCGATAACGATTGACAAGCCAAACCACTGAGAGAAGCTGGCTACAAAGCCCAGATAGGGGTGAAGACCCCTGCTTGCAAAAATGTAGCTTCCACCGGCTCGCGGCATGGCAGAGCTGAGCATGGCGTAAGCAAAGGCCGCAAATATGGCTGGAATAGCAGCAAATAGAAAGGCAGGAATCACATAGGGTCCTATATCAGGCACATTTCGCTGAATCATAAAGGGCACCACATAAATGGAAGCACCAATCATTGAACAGATGCCTGTTGCCGCCAGTCCGAACAGTCCGAGATGCCTTGTTAATTTGGGTTGGGTGTTGGGGTTTGTCATGCTCTATTTAACTGAATATTTGCTTATTCTTCCTTGACAATATAACAGTATCAGCTGAAGGACTGGTTAATTTGATGTCTACAAGGGTACTTATTTTGAAAAGCTTTTAGGGGGAACAATAAAGATTGAGAACTTAAATGAACTGGCATCTTTAGCCCTTAGGTCAATTAGTGCCTTGTTACCCCTTTCACCCGGATTGGCCAGGTAGTAGCTGACATTTTTGCTATAGCCTACCTCAGCACCAAACCAAAGCCAGTCGTGGATTTCACGCTCGAATTTGACTTGGAATTCTAAATCGGCCTTTCTTAAGGTAAAATCTCTTAGGTCTCCAGAAATGGGGCGCGTAAGGTTATATCGCCAGCCTACGAAGTCCACTTCTGCAATTAGGAAGGTCTTTGCATCGAGCTTATGTCGAATGGCCGCTGACTTAGGCAGGGTAAGGTCTACAGTCCATTTTGAATTCAAGGTTTTTTCGTAGGTGAACAATGGATAGAAAGAGGTGAGACGCAATCCGTAATTGAACACGGCACCAAAGCCAATTTTAGTTCTTTCATTGACTTGCTTTTTGTATTGCCCACTGATAAAGTACTTTGAGGTATTTGGAGACCATACAATCTTGTCGCTTCGAATTTCAGCTCCGGCAATAAAGGAAAGTTCACTGCCATTTTCCAGTTTTCGTTGGTAGGCGATCCTTGCACCAAGATCGGTAAACGACCGCCCGTTAATGTGATCGTAAAGATCATATCCTCCCATGAAATCATCCTCATCAAAGCCAAAATGGTGGTGATAATATTTGAGTTGCACTCCGAAAACGGTTTTGTTCTTGATGATAAGGGGAATGCCTAGCTTTATCTTCAGTAACAAATCTCTTTCAATCTGTGAACTGGCATTGCCAAAGGTTTCCGAGTTGGAGATGGTTTGATAATGGCCTAAAACCTGATAGCTGAACTCGGCAATTTTCGGTCTGTACCCATCCGTCTGAGCTTGTGCGCATGTGGCGCAAGAGAGCAGGCAGCAGAGAGAAAATGTGACTAGTTTTAAGGTACTCATAAACAAGAGCTTAACGCAAAAAGCGTAAAAGATGGCGATGTTCCAAATCTCTTTGCCATTGAGTGGTACTCCCGGTCAGCCGAACCATTCATTCCTGTTCACGTAAACTCGGCAAAACCAGAGCAACCAGCCGACAATGAATTTTTTGGATTTCAACTTTTGGTCTTTTCTGCTGATTGTTGGTGTTGGGCAGGGCATTATCTTATATCTGGTGCTTCAAGGCAAAAAGCCAAGGCACATCTCCCTTAAGGTTCTTGCCTTTCTGCTATTAATACTGACGGCAAATCTGACAGAGTTCCTGTTAATGAGCTCGAAGTATTATGCGGCTGTGCCTCATTTGATGCGGGTCACATCACCCTTTTTATTCCTGATTGGACCTCTCTTCTACTTTTTCATCAAGGCGCATTTGAAGCCTGAGTTTAAATTCTCTGCAACCAGTTGGCCTCATGCCATACCATTTGTGCTGGCCTTGGCCTACACCATGCCCTGGCTGCTCGAGCCTGCATCCGTAAAGCTGGCCGTTTATAGTGAAACCCTGAAAGGAATAAACAATGGAGTTAGCCTCAAAGGCTTTCTGCATGGCTTTCTCCACATTTCACAAACCCTGACTTATTCGTTTTTGGCATTGAGGGAAATCAGAAAATATCAGGAAAACGGGAAGTCTTTAGGGCAGGAGTCCGTGAAGAAGCTACAGTTCCTAACACGATTCAATAAGGTCTTCCTTTCCTATTGGGTTATCCAATTGACTGGAATGTTTACCATTTATATTGTGCAATACTATGTCTTCTACATTGACTATGTGTTGGCCATAATCAACTCTATCTTTATTCAAATCCTGGCTTATCAATTTTTATCTCAGCCCAAGTACCTCTCGGAATTTGAACTCAGCAAGAAATATGGGAAGTCATCGTTGGCGGCCGGAGATCATCAGGCATTATTAGAGAGAATTGAGCAGTTGATTAGAAGAGAGGAGATATACCTTGACAGTGACCTTACGCTGCAAAAATTCGGTGAGGCCCTGGATGTGAATAAGAACTATGTCTCTCAGGTGATCAACGAGGAATTCGGTTATGGTTTTACGGACTATATCAACAATCATCGCATTGAAAAGGCCAAGGCTTTAATGGCCAATCCGGATTATGACTGGATGAAGCTGCTCGGCATTGCCTTAGAGGCTGGCTTTAATAATAAAACTAGCTTCAACAGAGTCTTCAGTAAAAAAACAGGGGAGAACCCTTCAGAATTTCGAAAACAAATTCTTGCTAGCCGAGAAAAAGTGGGGCACAATTAACAAGTTGTACCCAAAAGACTCGGTTTCTTTCAAACATTGTGGGATCATTTGACCCAGTTTATGTAATAGAAAATCTATTGCATTATCCGGGTTTAAACCACAAACCCACAATTATGAAGGCAAAGATTCTAATCATTTTTTTATCAGGTCTAATTATCAATTCAACCCAGGCGCAGGATTTTCAAAGCTCTAAGGATGACTTTTTGAAAATGGCGCGCTACCTATCAAATGGTTCTGGCAAATGGATGGCACCCAATCCAAATTATGATTCCAGCAACCCTCGTTCGTCTCGGGCCATCGGCCTTTGGTTTGACCTTTCACTTAATGAAAATTTACTTAAGCTGTCCATAGCCACTTATCGTGGTGATACCGTCCACCTTACCTCAGATGCGCTTTGGATATGGCACCCGGGAGAGCAAAGGATTAAATACCATGACATTAGCATGCGTGGGACCTTCATTGAAGGCGAGACCTACTTTACCGATGATAAAACCTTTGTGACCCGAAACTTCACTTACATGACTGATGGGACCGTCCGTTTTGCTCGAGGTGAGAATTACATGACTTCCGAAAAAGAACATTTCACCAGATCTCTGGCCTTCGAAGACGGGGAGTGGAAGCAACGGGCAAGCTTCACATGGAAGTTGACTTCGGATGGAGAAGGCTATAAGGCCATTAAGCGGTATTGATTTTTAATAAGTCACGTCTAAAAGAATAACATGAAAACAGCGACTCTTATTTCCCTAATGTTCCTCCTGATAGGTACTTCCTTAATGGCACAACGCGGTGAAGGTAGTTCCAGAGTGGATTTTCTAAAGATGGCCAACTATCTGACAGCCGGTAGTAGCAAATGGATGACTCCAAACCCGAATTATCAAGCTGACAATCCCAGATCATCTAGAGGTTTTGGCCTTTGGTTTAGTTTAGATCTGAGGCAAAACTTATTACGACTCAGACATGTGTCATATCGAGGAGATACCGCCTTGGTTACCGGAGAATCATTTTGGCTATGGCATCCAGGAGAGCAAAGAATAAAATACTACAGCATTGACCCTTGGGGTGGTTTTACGGAAGGAGAGACTCATTTTTCCGGGGAGGATAAATTCACCACAACACAATACGCCTATCGCCCGAATGGCAAAATTCAAATTGTCAAGGATGATAATTTTATGATTTCTAATCAGGAGCACAAGGCCATCTCTTACAACTTTGAAAATAATGAATGGAAGCAAACTGGGGATTATCCTTTTAAGAAAGTCGGGGAAAACGAATATTATAGGGTAGTCGTAGATTTTAAGCCCAGGCCAAGGTCTCGTTGAGTCTTATGCGTCTGGTCTTAACCAACTCTGTTAACTCCCTAAGGGAAAACTAGTCTTCTTCCTATTGATTTCAAAAAGAAATCATATTTACTTAACAATTATGAAACTAATCTATTACATTCATGTTTGTTAAGTAAATAAATTTCAACATGAAGGAACAATCGCTAGGGGAGTTTGAAGAACTGGTACTCCTTATGGTGGCCGCCCTGCATGACGAGGCTTACGGAGTGGTCATCCTGGAAAACCTGGAGGAGCATCTTGGCAAGAAAGTTAATATCAGCGGCATCCATGTCAGTCTAAAACGACTTGAGGACAAGGGCTTTGTTAAATCCCGTGAAGGTGGCATCACCAAGCAGCGTGGTGGACGCAGAAAGAAATTCTATGTGATTACAGCCCTGGGTAAGAAAAGGCTCGATAGTCAGTATGCCGTGCGCACCAGTCTTTATCAGAAAATCCCTGAAATCTCTTTTAGCTAATGGATTCACAGCCGTCAAAATGGGCACTGAAATTTCTGAGGTGGTTCTGCAGGGAGGACTATCTTGATGAGATTGAGGGTGACCTTATAGAACTCTTCGAAAAGCGCTTTGCAGCGTCTCCTAAAACAGCAAGACGGAGATTCACCTGGGATGTGGTAAAATCATTCAGGCTGAGAAATCTCAAATCAATCAACAGCTTCAAAAACTCAAATATCATGAATATCATTCGACACACGCTGCTTTTGGCTTTTCGAAATTTCAGAAAGTACAAGTCTGCTTTTCTGATTAACCTCATAGGCTTATCAACTGGTTTGGCCTGCACCTTATTAATTTATCTATGGGTAAATGATGAATTGAATGTGGACAAGTTCCATGTCAAAAATGACAGGTTATATCAGGTGATGACCAACAATGTGCGCCCTGATGGAATAGTCACCTGGAATGGCACATCAGCCTTGTTGCCGGATGCCCTGCTCGAAGAATTGCCTGAAGTGGAAATGACGGCAGGAGGCACCGATCCCGATTGGCAAATGTCCTATGACCTATTCGTAAACGAGGAGAGAAAGGGCTCAGGGATCGGAAAGTTTGTGGACGAGAATTATTTCAAGATGTTCTCTTATGCGCTTCTTCAGGGCAATCCCGAAGAAGTTTTAACGGACATCAGTTCAGTGGTCATTTCGGAGCGTCTGGCCCTTAGGCTGTTTAATCGCACGGAAAACGTGGTAGGCCAAACCATAGTGTGGAAGGATATCAACCTTCAAAATGCCGCCAAGATTACCGGTATTTTTAAAGACCCGCCAGCCAACTCCACAGATCAGTTTGACTTTGTGCTTCCCTTTAGCCTATACAAGTATGCCTTTGGTGCCGACTGGAAAAGCCCTAACGCGGTCACCTATGTATTGCTTCAGGATGGCACAAGCCCGGATGCCGTGAATGCTAAGCTGGCCAACTTTATGGACGACAAAGTGGAAGAATCGGATGCGAGTTACTTTCTGCATGCCTATGCTGACAATTATCTATATGGTCAATTCGAAAATGGTGTGCAGGCCGGAGGCCGCATAGAATATGTAAGACTATTCTCAATTATTGCCTTGTTTATTTTGGTGATCTCCTGTGTGAATTTTATGAACCTTTCTACTGCCAGGGCATCCAGAAGATTAAAAGAGGTAGGAGTCAAGAAAGCCGTAGGAGCGAGCAGAAGCGCCTTGATTACTCAATATCTCGGAGAGTCAATTTTGATGGCCTTTATTGCCCTGCTGGTGGCCATTGGGCTGGTGGTACTATTTCTTCCTCAGTTTAATGTGATTACGGGCAAAGACATCCTGTTCCATTATGAACCAACCCTTGTTATCACAGCCCTGTCCATTACCCTGTTTACCGGCCTGGTTTCGGGCAGCTATCCGGCACTTTACCTGTCAGGGTTCAATGCCATTGCGGTATTAAAGGGGCAGCTCAAAGGCTCCATTGGAGAGTTGTGGGTAAGAAAGGGCCTGGTGGTGTTTCAATTCGCATCCTCAGTGATTTTGATTGTTGTGGTCTTGGTGGTTTACCAGCAAATGGAATTTGTTCAGAACAAAAACCTCGGCTATGAAAAGGACAATGTGTTGCTAATGAAGCGGGAGGGCAAGGCAGCGGAAGGGATGGACGCCTTTCTGGACGGCATCAGAAACATCCCCGGGATTATCAACGGATCGGCCATTACCAACGACATCTTTAATGCCCCCGGAGCAGGAGACTTTCAATGGGAGGGACAAATAGATGGAAATACGGGCTTTAGTAGATTTTTAGTGCATTATGATTTCGTGGAAACGCTTGGCCTGGAATTGGTGGCCGGAAGGAGTTTCTCGCGGGAGTTTGCACAAGAAGAATCTCAAATTATTTTAAACGAAACCGCTGCGGAAATTATGGGATTTGATGATCCCGTAGGCAAAAGCGCCAAGCTTTGGGGCAATGACGTGCGCATAGTTGGCGTGATTAAGGATTTTCATTTTAAGTCTCTACATGAGCGTATGGGGCCTATGTTCCTGCTTTTGGACTCTCAATGGTCGTCAACCATGGTGATTAGAGTACAGTCCGGTGGACTGCGGCAAACCCTGGATCGCTTGGAGGCATTCTATGCCGAGTTCAACCCGGGTTACTTCGCAGATTACAAATTTCTGGATCAGGAATTTCAGACACTGTATGAGGCGGAAACCCGTGTGGCTAAACTCTCCAGGTACTTTGCGGGCTTTGCCGTGCTTATTTCATGTCTGGGGTTGTTTGGGCTGGCGGCCTTTACCGCAGAGCGAAGAATGAAGGAGATCGGCATTCGGAAAATTTTGGGATCAGGCTTATTGAGCATTGTGCGCTTGCTTTCTCGCGACTTTACTCAAACAGTGATTCTGGCCATTATCATCGCCCTTCCCACTGCTTTCTTTATTTCCAAAAATTGGTTAGACAATTTTGAATACCGCATCACACTGGAATGGTGGACCTTTGCCGGAGCAGGTGCCTTAGGACTATTGATTGCCTGGTTTACGGTAAGTTTACAAATCTTTAAAGCAGCCAGGGTAAACCCAGCTTTATGCCTAAGGGATGAATGATGGACGTTTAATGTTTAGCGTTTTGAAGCTTTTAAAATCTTGAACATCAAACTTACCCCAGAGTCGGACCCTTTGTCCAGTGACTGTCATAGGCTTGGTTCCTTTAAATGGTGACTAAACGACTCTAATGACACGATTATTTATACAACTCTGGTAAACGTTCGTCAAGACAAAGCCTGGAGGCATATTTATAGGGATATAGTGAGTAGGAGGAGGTAATGCTTTAATAATACACCGATCAAATTAAGTATGCTTGAATAACCCAATTTATTCGTACTTTAAGGATAAATTAAGCGGCAATTATCTAGAATGGGCCATCTCGATATCTTTAAAGAAGAATTAGAAAATCCTCATACACAGTACTTTATCCTCGACTCAAAAGGAAATGGTGAACACGAAGATGTGGACTTTAAAAAATACAGCTGGGATCAATCCAAAAATAATAGGGTAAAAGAAGGTGATCTATTCATATACAGAAGGCCTAAGAATTCATCGGAAACAAATCAATTTTATTTCTATGGAGCGGCAAAAATTAATTCTATCGTAGGTCGAGGGAAAGTTTTTGCAGAAATAGACAAGTCTTATCCGTTTCAAGAGCGTCTCTTTCAAAGTGAAGTAGAATCATTTCAATGGGATTCGAAGAAAAAACGTAAAGACTGGAGTAATTTCTTTGATCAATATGGGATGAATAGAATTAATCAATCTGATTTTATTGGTTTACTAGAATTCACTCGTAAGTCCAATGTAAGAGTCAACTATGACTTAGAAGCTGCAAAAGAGGCTATTCAGAGAATGCAGGTTCAAGATTACCATGTCGAGGACTCATATATCAGTACAAAAGGTCGGACTAAGCAAAATGTTTTCGCAGATCAGGTTAAAACCAATTATCAAATGAGATGTGCCATTTGTGGTATTTCTACCAAGGGATTCCTTATCGGATCGCACATTATACCCTGGAGTGAGAGAAAGGATATACGTTTAGATCCCTCGAATGGGATTTCCCTTTGTGTTTTACATGACAAGGCTTTCGATCAAGGATTACTAACCATCACTGATGAATTCAGAATGAAGGTTTCTGGTTTGGTACGAAAGGACTCTATTTTGGCTAAGAGCCTACTACCACTCGAAGGAAAGAAAATAAAGCTCCCTAAAATTGACAAACCGAAATTAGAATACTTAAAATATCACAGAGAGAGGGTTTTTAAACAATAATCACTTCCCCTTCCAACCCCAAGGCGCTCCAGGCGTATCAATAGGCTTGGTTAAATCAAAGGCCACCCTAAAAAATGTACTGTTATAGATACGGGACAAATTATAGTAAAAGCTGTCTTCATTGAGTATTACTGACCATACGTTAGTGGCTGCTCTAGGCAGGAGTGTTGCCGTGTACTGGTCGGCTGGAAACATCTGCAAGTTAGACGTACCGGTATTGGGGGCAGTACCACCGTATTGGGTGACCTCATCTTCAGAACCATCCTCGTGGCGGTGGTCGTGCTTCAAGGTGATCAATCCATCTTTTAGGGTAAATACCCAGGTGCGTGACTTGTCGTCTCCAACAAAGAAGGGCACCTTGATTTCTGTGGCAGAGCAGGAGCGCACATGCATCACCAATTTCTTGCCGGCAAATCCCTCATCGTCCTTTGGTAATTCTAAAGTGCCTTCATAAGCCTTACCGCAATGTTTTTGCAGGTTATCCCAGAATTCCTGGGCAGGGTTTTGGGCTGATAAGGTTAAAGTTGTGAGAAGGAGGAGGGCGGTGATGAGTAAGTGTTTCATGGATCTCTACTTGAAGCTTGCAACTTGCAGCTTTCTACTCATAACTCAAAACTCGAAACTCACAGCTCGAAGATAAGGGAGATTCCCGATCAGGTCGGGAATGACGATTAACAAAGGAACTCAGGTTTTAGCTTGCCACTTGATACTTGGAGCTTGTAACTCAAAAACGCCATCCACAAATCTTCCCAGCCACTCCATCTTCAAAACAATTGCTTTTTGCCTGCTTTGATCTATATTATACTTCAACCAAAGACTAAACCCATGTCAGCTCTACTTAAGCGTTCCGCTATTTTTTTCTTAATCTTCTTATTAGTTGCTACTCCTGGCTTTGCACAGGGCAACCTGCCCACACCTGAAAGCTATTTTGGCTTTAAAATGGGAGCAGATCGCAAGCTCGCCCACTGGGATGATCTGGTCAAATACTATAACCTGCTAGGGGAGAGAAGTCCAAGAATGAAAGTAGTGGAGATGGGCAAAAGCACCCTGGGCAATCCATTTCTGGCCTTGTATATTTCCTCTGCAGATAATTTAGCCAAGCTGGAAGAGTATCGGGAGATCAATGCCATGCTCTCAGACCCTAGGGGCGTTTCAGAAGCCCAGATAGAAGAGGGGATCCTAAAAGGCAAAGCCGTAGTGGTGCAGTCCTTTGGTTTGCATAGCTCAGAGGTAGCCGCCAGTCAGACCGCAGCAGAGTTTACCCATGATATGCTTACCCGCAATGATGAAGAGATGCTGCGCATACTTGACAATACAATCTCCATTATTATCCCATGCTTTAATCCAGATGGGGAGATCATGATCACGGAGTGGTATAGAAAATATGTCGGGACGGAATATGAAGCCGCCAATATGCCCTATCTCTATCATCACTATATCGGGCATGACAATAACCGGGATGCTTATATGCAGAACACGGTAGAGTCCTCTTATGGCGCTCAGATCATGTTCAAAGATTTTGTGCCACAGGCTTATGTGGATCATCACCAGATGGGTGCCTACGGTGCTCGTTTATATGTGCCTCCTTATTCTGAGCCTATCCGTCCTGATGGCGATCCTTTAGTATGGAGAGAGATGTCCTGGTATGGGGCACATATTGCCTATAAGGCGGAAGAAGCTAACCGTTCAGGCGTGGTCAATGCGGCCGTTTACTCCGGTTGGGGTCACTTTGGTTTCCACTGGATTACGCCCTTCCACAATATTGCCGGTATGCTAACAGAATCGGCCTCTGCACGTTTGGCTACGCCATTGTACGTACACCCGGATCAGTTGGAAGGCTGGTCCAGAGGGCTTCCGAAGTATGAGGAACAAACCTCTTTCCCAAATCCATGGAAAGGCGGCTGGTGGCGTGTCAGAGACATTGTAGAGCAGCAGAAGATTGCTGCCATGGCCATTGTGGACATCGCGGCCAGAAACAAGGAGACTGTATTAAGAACGGCTTATCTCAAAGCAAAACGTCAGACTGAGCGGGGAGAAGCAGGAGAGGTGAAGGCCTATGTAATTCCAAAGACACAGCATGATGGCGGTACGGCAGATAAGCTGGTAGAAGTATTGCTAAACCAGGGCATAGAAGTACGCCAGTCCACTGCTGAGTTCAGACATGAGGGCAAGGTCTATGCAGCTGGTACCAGAGTAGTGACCATGGCACAACCCAAGCGTGGAGTCATCCGCTGGTTATTGGGACAAACCAACTATCCGGATAATCATTATACCCGTTTCAGGGATGGTACACCAATTCGTCCTTATGACATGTCTACAGACAATATAGCTGAGTACTTTGGGGTGACAGCTGATCCGATCAGCACCCCTTTGGATGCCAGTAGCATGCCGGTCATGAAATCGCTGGATACCTATACGGCCAATGTCAGTAGGGGATCACAAGGCTACATCCTTGATGGCAGGTTGAATGATAGCTTTACAGCAGTCAACCTGTTGATGAACGATAATATCAAGGTCAAGCGTTTAACTGCTTCGGTAAACGGGCATAACGCAGGAGACTTTATTATTCCTAGAAATGCCCGGGCAAGCACATTAAGTCAAGTGTCTGAGAAAACGGGTGTGGCCTTTGCCGCATTGAATGACAACCTCTCTTCGAATAGCAAAGACATGCCAAGACAGCGCATTGGACTGTTCCAGCGCTATTTTGGAGGTAATATGGACGAAGGTTGGACCCGATTATTATTAGAGAACTTCGAGTTTCCTTATACCACCATTATGGATAAGGACATCCTCGGTGGTGAGCTCTCCAAAAACTTTGATGTAATTCTATTGGCTGACGAAGGCTTGGCTACCATGACCGGCAAAGGGCTTAGTGGTCGCTTTCAATCCTTTATTGATGGCACACCACCAGAATACCGCTCAGGTTTTGGGCAAAAGGGTATTGATGCACTTAAAGCTTTTATTGAAGCCGGAGGCACCATAGTTACTATGGGTCAGGCTGGTGAATTGGCCATGAAAGAGTTCAAGGTGCCAATCACCAATGTGGTGGAAAGAACCTCTTCCACGGAGTTTTGGTCTCCCGGATCAACTTTGAAAATCAATATCAACAATCAGAATCCAATTGCTTTTGGCATGCCAAGCAAAGGTCTGGTGCTGTTTGTAGGCAATAATGACGTCTATAGCGTGAATAGATCAGCCAATAACCATGAGGTGAATCGCATTGCTACCTATGCAAGCCGAGATATTATGACATCCGGTTGGTTGTTGGGAGAGGAAAAAATCGCTAACAAGGCAGCCCTGGTTTCCTTGAAAATGGGAGAGGGCGAAGTCGTGATGATTGGCTTCCGTCCACAGTTCAGGGTACAGACGCATGGCACATTTAAGTTTGTGTTTAATTCGCTGGTGGCGCATTAGTTTATTGGGAGATTGGTCAATTGGTGACTAGTCTGTGGCCTGATTCCCTTTCAGGGGTCAGGAGTGAGCCGAACATTCCGTGACTGTGATTGCCACGTCTTAAATTCTTGCTAACGCAGAATTTTATCCTCACAATGACAGAGTAATGAGGCCCGCACTTCGAAGCGTAATGCCTATGCATCCTTCACCACCACAATCACGTTTGCAACGCATTGTGAGCTACTAGTTCGAGCTGTGAGAGGTTCTCGAGACTCATAGCTCACCACCCGTAGCTAGAGGAACGCTTCATGTTTATTAGAATTTATTGCGCTTAAAATGTGACTTTTAGAACTTTCATATCTGATGGACTGTTAGGCCTTGAAAATCGATTATATTTAGCTTGAGAGCGATCTAAACATGAAAAAGAAAGTTGTATATGTTGATGATGAACCTGTCAATCTGATGATTTTTGAGCGGATGTTTCAAAATGATTTTGATGTAAAAACATTTTCTACAGCCAAAGATGCACTGAAGTATTTGAAGGGCAACCAGGTTGATCTTATTGCCACTGACCAGCGTATGTCAGGAATGACAGGTGTGGAATTTCTTGGAGAGGTAAAAAAAATACTTCCAACCTCACCACCCGGCCGAATTATGATTTCCGGCTATTCTCAAGATGAATATGTCCAAGAGGCATTTGATCATTATCTTCTTAATGATTTTGTGCGAAAGCCATGGCATTATGAAGCGCTGAAAGAGGTCATGGAAAAGGCAGCAAAATAAGGTTTAAATGTCAGGCCCCTAATCTCTTATGCTGCGGGTTGTCTTTTTGGGATTGTGACAACGAATTCACACCCTTTTCCCTCTTCGCTGATTACCTCAATATCCCCATGATGTTTTTTAATAATCCCATAGCTGATAGATAATCCTAGTCCTGTGCCCATACCTATATCCTTCGTGGTGAAAAAGGGATCAAACACCTTGGTCAGATTGTCGACTGGTATTCCTGGACCGGAATCTCTTATGCGAATTGAAATTTGCGTCCCCTCATCCCGAGTTGTAATCGTTAAATTTCCTTCTCCGTGCATTGCATCTATAGCGTTCACCAGGATATTCAAAAATACCTGATTGATTTGGCCTGGTGCACATTCAATTTTTTCTGGAGAGGGAATGAAATCCTTTTCGAGATTTATGCCTCCCTTTAGGCTATTCCGAAGAAGGATCAAATTGGACTCAATAATTTCATGAATGTCCACTTTTGTCATTTTGACTTGATCCACGTACGAAAATGTCCTCAGTGCTTCCACTATCTCTGCAGTCCTTTGACCACCCATCTGCACGTGTTCAATTGACTCGGTGATATTTTTGACAATTGTTGCCAAGTCCGGTTTTTCAACTTTTTGACCTTGCCACTCCTTGATTAGCTTTCCTAAGTCTTGAATGTCACGCGCTAGTAACTCAGTACCGGATATAATGAAATTTACCGGATTGTTTATTTCATGAGCAACACCAGCAATCAATTGTCCAATTGATGCCATTTTTTCAGATTGAAGTAGTTGCGTTTGGGTTGTCTTGAGCTTCGATAAAGTATCTTCAAGCTGGCTGTTCTGCTCAACGATAAGCACATTCTTATGTTCTAATTCAAGGTTCATCGCACTGAGTCCAGTATTTCTTAGAAAAAAGGCTACTGTAATCACAGCAAGTATTACCAGGGCGGAAATCACCAGTAGCCAATCTCTTTGTCGTTTTACATCGGCTATCCTTTCATCTTGAATTCGAATTTCCTCTTGCTTTGCAAACGCAACACTATCGGCAGCAGCCTGTTTTTCATAAGCATATTTATACTCCTGGTCAATAATTTCTCTTTGGTTCTCTAAGCGGTTGATACTGTCCCGGAGAGTCGTTCTCAATTCGTACATTTCCAGGGCCAACCCAGTGTTGCCTACAGCCTTGTAGTTTCTATATAAGCTATTTGCTGCATCTCGCGCTTGTTCGATAATACGAGAATCTTGAGCAATGGCCAGTGCATTTCGGCTCGATGAAATTGCTTTACTGAAATCTTTACGCGCTTCATGAACATTTGACATATTAATAAAGGCTATGGAAGCCCCTTTCTTATCACCTACATCATTGGCCACTTTTAAAGCTCTATTAAAATATGACAAAGCTTCTGGGTAGCGCTTGCGATTGACCATTACACGTCCAATGGCTGTCAGGTTCAGTCCGACTCCCTGGCGATCAGCCAGTTTCTGATCAATCAATAAGGCCTGATTGTAATACACTAGCGCGGTAGAATCATCACCTTCTTCCAAATAAGCACTTCCCAGGTTATGTGAAGTTGTAGACAAAAGATTCTTATCATCAATTTCTGTTGCTAATTCATGTGTTTGTTCCAGATATTCAAGAGACTTAGCATATTCGCCTTGCAGGAAGTGCACGTTTGAAATGCCGACCAAAGCTGTCGACATTCCTTTTTTATTATTGTTCTTTTCAGCAAGTTGTAGACTTTCAATATAATACCTGATGGCATTGGCATGATCACCGAGGTTGTAATATACATTTCCAATATTGTTGAGTAGATGGGGTTTGACTGTTGTTTGATCACCGATTGCTGATGCCAATTCCAAACCTTGCTGATAGGATTTGAGAGCGTTAAAGAAGTCATCTTTTACTTTGAAGGAAACACCTTTGGTATTCGAGGCAATTGCCATCCAAATCTGACTATCAATAGTTTGAGCCAGTTCAAATTGGGTTTGTGCGTAATAAAAACCACTATCAGGTTGGTTAAAGAGATACGCCCAGGCAATTCTGCCTAGTGCTTTCAATTTAACCGTATCAGGTTGTTCAACATCCTTCCAGACAGATTTCAGGCTATCAACATTCACCTGAGCCAGCCCCGGAGTACACAACAGAATAAAAAAAAGGACAAAGACTCTTTTGAGCATACTCTAATAAGCCAATTCTTCTTACCAAATATAGCAAATCACTTAGAGTCTCAGGGTTAGGGTATTATTGAGTTACGAGTTGCCAGCTATGAGCTGTGAGTCTTGAGTAAGTGACCCCTCACAACTCATAGCTCATGGCTTTTAGATATTGTTGCATTCTGGCCAACACTACTCTTTAATTCCTTGAAGGGAGCCCAACGCACGGCAATTCCTCAAAGCACCCCTTTGGTGCAGGGGTGAGCCGAATACTACTTGACTGTCATTGCGAAGAACCTGTAGCATAGCGGAAGGTGATGTGGCAATCCGTCTGTTCTGACCTGCTATAGCCCAGAACGGACGGATTGCCGCGTCTTAAATTCTTGCTAACGCAGAATTTCATCCTCGCAATGACAGTGAAGAGAAGGGCGGCTCATCGAATTACCAGCTATGAGCTACGAGTTGTGAGGGGTTACTCAAGACTCGCAGCTCACAACTCGCAGCTATTTTAGCCCACTCAAGGCTTCCGCATCTTTCACCAATACAATCACATCATAGCTAAAAACAATATCCTTGAAGCCATCAGAGAGGGTTCTGCGATACTTTGATGCTCTCAGAGGTACCAAATCCAATATGTAGTACTTCTTGTCAATGGACGAAATGGCCTTCTGAACTTCTTCTGGAAATTGTTCTGCATTATCGAAGGAAACAATGGGTTCAGGAGACATTGGATTGCCTACAGCCACCTGCCCGGAAATACCCATCACAATAAAGTGCAAGGAACCCATGCCGTTGCTGATCGCCAGCTCCGAACCCAGACTGGATATGTCATAAATACTTGTTCTGGTAAGCCCTTTTGCGGCATGATTGGCTCCCAATTTGAAGATTACTTTAGGCGTTGCCGTTTTCTTTTGAGCTGCCCTGTAATAACGCATAAAATTGCGTTTCATCAGTTTCCCCCGAACATTGTTATTGGCATAAATCTTCCTTTCATTGAAGTAGGTGTAGATTTCATGCGTCTTCCACAGTTGGTATATGATTTCCTTTTCCTCATCACTTTTGGCGGTATTCATCAAGTCGTCATGCGTGGCCTTGTCGTATTTATAGACGTAGGGAGCATTGAAATCTTTGGTTTCCAAAGCCACCTGAAATGCTTCTTCGGCTTTTTTCTTAAGTGGGATAAGCTTGGCTTTCAATTTCTTATTTGAAGTGGTCTTGATCATATAATCAAAGTTGAAGCGAAACTGCCCAATGAAAGTTTGATCTATTCCCCAGACTGCACCCTTTTTACTGACCACATTCTTGAACATGGCAATATCATCGGAGTTATTGTAGAAGGGTATGGAGAAGGTAAAGTCTTTATTCGCCTGACTGAATAGATCAAGACTATTATTGGCACTAGCCCAGGATTTGAGGTGATTGGCCATCACTCCATCGGTCTCCACGCACAGGGTTTTGTAGTCAAATGCCTGGGCATAATTGTAAACCGCATTGGTGAACTGACCTACCTCCTTGATCCCGTGTTGTTCACCTACAAATACGAACTGTGTGTTATCAAGTCTCTTGTCCATAAATGACTTGAAGGCAGCATCTTCAAGGCTTTCAACCTGGATAGAATAGGGTGTTAAATCGAGCGCCTCCTGCGCCTTTAAAAGACTGGTTGACAATACCAGTAGGAGGATCATAAATAGGTAATTATTTTTCATGTTTCTTAAATTGAGTTTATTCCAAAACTACATGAATGCGAGGCGTGGAAGGATATGGAAAGCGCTCAACCCTAATTTTTGAAGCATGAAGACCACCATTTTGACCATGGACTTAAATTATTGACCCTTGAATAATCCTTGAAGGGAAGGGACGGAGTTTGATGTTTTAATCAAATGGCTACTTTTGATCATTCGAAATTAAAAATGACTACTTCTCCACTTAAGCTTTCGCGCCCTGTAAAGATTATCATTGCTGTAGCCGTTGGGATGTTGATGTTTGGCACAATTTCTATTGCTTCTCGTTTTAGAGAACCTCCGGGCTTTGCGTGGATAGGGTTTTTGTTGCTTGCCGTTTACTATGTCATCTTCGAAATCATCATTAAAGCCCAGACCTATCTCTTCAACCGAATTAAGACGAAAAACGAATCTGTACGTCTATTCCTCGTCTTTATTGGCAGTGTGTTAATTGGTACTTCGGTCTATTTTGTACTCTTCTACATTTTCAAATGGATAGATCATTGGAGTTATGGGAGTGAAACACCTATGATTGGTCACATGGCTATGTCGGTGTTAATGGGGCTCACCATTTCTGTGATATTTACCTTAGTCCAGATGGCGGTGAATTGGAAGAACGATCACTACCAATCGAACCTTGAGAATGAGCAGTTTCAGCAAGAGATCGCAAAAGCCAACCTTGCTATTCTAAAGAACCAGCTCGATCCACATTTCATGTTTAATAGCTTTAATACGCTTTACTATCTGATCGATGAAAACTCAGAGATGGCAAAGGATTTTCTTAAAAATATCTCGACCATTTATCGTTATATCCTTCAAAACAATGACAAATCATTGATTGCTGTATCAGAAGAACACAATTTGGCCAAGCAATATTTGGCCATAATGCAACAACGCTATTACAACTTTTTATTGGTTGAGGACAGTATCGATGCCGAAGATTTGCAACAGAAAAGTGTACCTCCATTAGTCTTACAGCAATTGATAGAAAACGCCATCAAACACAACAGGATTGATGAGGGCAGTCCATTGAACATCTCATTTGAAGTAGAGAATAACTACATTATTGTCTCCAACAATGTAAACCTAAAGCGACCTGAGGTAACTGATCAAACCGGTCTTTCGAATATTAAAAAGCGTTATCAATACCTAACGGAACGGCCTGTGGTGATTGCCGAGAGCCAACAACAATTCACTGTGTCATTACCATTAATTAACACTGCTGATCATGAATAGGGTACTGATTATTGAAGATGAAACCAGCGCTCAAAATCACCTTGAAAACCTCCTTGATGAAGTAGTGGGAGAGTACCTGGTAAAAGAAAGAATCGGCACGGTGATGCATGCCATAGAATGGTTGAAAAACAACAAGCAACCGGATCTGATCTTTATGGATATCCATTTGTCCGATGGCCTTTCCTTTGATATCCTGGAAGAAATTGAGATCAGTTGTCCTATCATTTTTGTCACTGCCTACGATCAATATGCCATCAAGGCCTTTAAAACCACGGGAATCGATTACCTGTTGAAACCCATTACAAAAGATGATCTGTCCCAGGCGCTGGATAAATACACAAGGACAAAGCGTGTTCATTCGGAAGAGGTCTTTCTTAAAACCATGGACGCCATTGATTTGATGCAAAACAAGCAATCAAGCTTTAAGGAACGGTTTTTATTAAAGACGGGTAATCATATGACTCCGGTGAAAAGTGAGGAGATCGCTTACTTTTATCGCGCTGATTTCGTTTTTGCCAAGACCTTTGATGATGTGTCTTATGTTTTAGACTACTCATTGAATCAGCTTCAGGAGATTTTGGATAACCAAATGTTTATCAGACTTAACCGGCAGTTTCTGGTAAATGTCAACTCCATTAAAAAGCTTATCCCTACCAAACCCGGTCAACTACAAATTGAAGTTTCTCCGAATTACCATGAGGAAATTCATTTGAGCCAGGAACGGTCTACTCGGCTGAGGCAAATGTTGGACAATACGCAGTGATCAGGGAACAGCAAACCCAAGTTTGCTGTCATTGCGAGAAGCAAATCATGCGATAGCGATGATTTGTGACGTGGCAATCCGTCCGTTCTGGGCCACAGCAGTTCAGAACATACGGATTGCCACTTTGGCTTTCGTTGCACTACAGCCGCATCGCAATGACAGGTTTCGATGTTTTGGCTCAAAATTTCGATCCATTTTCAAAAAAAATGTCAGAGCACTGTGCAACGTTTGAGGTACTTTGCCGTCTATACATAGAACGCCAAAGTATATAGCGAGTCATGATATCTAAAAACCTATCTGCAGCAACTACAAAGCCAATTATCCTAGGCATTCTCAAGCAGGGGAATAGCTATGGTTATTTGATCATCAAGAAAATCAAAGAACTGTCCGATGGAAAAATGGAATGGTCCGATGGCATGCTGTACCCGGTATTGCATCGCCTGGAAAAAGATGAACTCATCAAGTCGGAATGGATCATGGCCGAGAATTCCAGGCCAAGAAAATACTACCAAATTACGCCAGCTGGTCAAGAGGCGCTAATGGTAGAAAGAGAACAATGGCTTCAGGTAAATTCCTTGCTTGACGCACTTTGGGATGTTAAACCGACAATATAAAGCAAGTGTTTGATCTTGAAAAATCCATAAAATCCTGGCTGCGTCTATTTCAGAAACACCGTGCTTTTAATCATGGTGCCATTCGAGAAATGGAACTGCACCTTCGCGACCATATAGATGATCTGCTTACACAAGGCTATACGCAGCAACAGGCTTTTGACCTGGCTGTCAAGGAGTTCGGGGAAATAAAACCAATGGCGAAAGAGGCCTACTGGAGTCAAAGACCAAAATCAAACAACAACTTTTTTATTCATACCACTATGCTCAAAAACTATTTCAAAATCGCGGTCAGAAATTTTATAAAGCACAAGTTCTACACATTTGTCAATGTGCTTGGATTAACTGTGGGCTTGTCCACTGTATTCATGATTGGATTATTTGTTAGTGATGAACTTGGTTTCGACCAGTTTCATGAGAAAAAGGAACTGCTCTATAGAGTAGTAGAAAATCAATACTATGACGGACAGCCGGTTTTTCCTGTGGCGGTGACTCCAGATGCCTTAGGCCCATCCCTTTATGAGGAGTATCCTGAAATTGTACACTTTACAAGGGCTTCGGGGCAGAACTATAATTTCCAATTGGGAGATCTGAAAATTGCTGAATCTAATGGATATATGGTCGATGAACAGTTTTTTGAAATGTTCTCTTTCCCTATCATAAAAGGAACTGCAGCCGACTTCAAGGAGAAACACAACACATTAATCCTGACGAAAGATTTATCAGATAAGTATTTTCCCGATGAAGACCCGATTGGTAAATCAATAAAATTGAGCGGAGAAGATTTTGTAATTAGTGCGGTGATGGAAAATGTCCCCAAAAACTCACATCTCTATTTTACTTATCTGACGAATTTTGAAAAGTCCATTTCAGAAAACCCGGGCAGGGCTACGAATTGGAGAAGTAATGGTATTTATACTTATGTAGAATTGAGCGAGCAAGCAGATCTGACCGAAGTAAACAAGAAGGTCATCAATCAAATAAAGAAAAATTCAGAAGGCTCAATTACTGATATTTATTTACAGCCCATAACTGACATATATCTCGGAGATGTGGATTTTGTAGTTGAGGTATCTCGGAAAAGTCAAATGATATACGTACAGATTTTTTCGATTGTCGCAGTTTTCATTCTGCTCATTTCCTGCATCAATTTTATGAACTTGTCGACAGCACGTTCGGCCAAAAGAGCCAAGGAAGTTGGGCTAAGGAAGACGATCGGAGCCCAGAGAAGTCAATTGATCTTTCAGTTTTTAAGTGAATCAGTGTTGCTTACCATGACTGCTGTATTGCTGTCAGTACTGCTCGTTGCTTTGGTGCTTCCTTCTTTTAATCAACTCGCTAATAAGGATTTCGTAATACAAGAATTACTCACAGCCGAATCCGGATTCAGATTGGCATTGGGTATTTTATTGGTGGCCATCGCTACAGGCCTAATTGCGGGCTCTTATCCGGCCTTATTCCTCAGCTCCACCAAACCCATAGATACCTTGAATGCGCAATCTATTACGCTCAAACGTGGTGCCGGGCTCAGGAAAGCCTTAGTGATCTTTCAGTTTATTATTTCTATAGTTCTGGTCATTGGCACAATAGCCATCTATCAACAATTGAGTTTTATTCAGAATGTTGATCTAGGCTATAACAAGGAGAATATCATCTACACTTCAGCTCCTTCAAGTCAGGTAAAACTTTTAACGAACGAATTACGAGGCCAGCCGGGCATTATTAATGTGGGGCGTTCCAGTCATCACCCTGCCTATGTGCTTAGTAGTTCTTCGGGCTTTATCTGGCCGGGCCAAAATGCTGACGAAACATTTCTCTTCCATTATATGGGAATGGATGAGCATTATCCAGCCACTATGGAAATGAATATATTGGAGGGAAGGTCATTCCTGGAGGCTGATACGGCTACAGTGATGATCAACGAAAAGGCCAAAGCCATGATGGGACTAGAAAATCCTGTTGGTCAGACGATTACTGCCTTCGGTGAGCAGAGAATTGTTGGGGTAATCGAAGACTTTAATTTCAAATCCATCCATTCGGAAATCGAGCCTATGGTCATTTTCAAATTTGATCGAATGAATAGGGTATATGTGAAGTATGAACCCAGTCAAAAAGATGCAATTGTGGCAACATTGGAAAACTCATGGAATAAGATTTTTCCCGAGAGAGAATTCAGCTACGATTTTCTTGAAGAGGATTTTCAGGAGTTGTATGAAGCTGAGCAGCGTACCAGCACCCTTTCAACCTACTTTGCCATACTAGCCATTATTGTCTCTTGTCTGGGTCTCTTTGGCTTGGTTTCTTATGCGATGGAACAACGAATGAGGGAAATTGGCATACGTAAAGTATTAGGCGCCTCAGTCAGTAATTTGTTTGTATTGCTAACAGGAGACTTCACTAAACTCATTCTGATATCACTTGTTATCTCTATGCCTTTGGGTTGGTATGCTATGAATCAATGGCTGAATGGTTTTGCCTATCATATTGAACTCTCGATCGGCATGTTTGTGCTGTCGGCCTTTTCGGCCCTGGTCATCACCTTACTTACTGTGAGTTATCAATCCATCAGAGCATCAACTAACAACCCGGTTCGGGCATTGAGGAATGAGTAACTGCTTATGATCTGCGGACGTCAAGGCCTGCCTTGGACGTGAAAGAAGGGAAGGGCTGGATGAGATATACATCGTCAAACGTGATGGACATACTCTTCAGCACCTCCAAAATCCTTTTCAACACCATAAATTTGGACAATCATTGCATTGCCTCTAAATTGATCTTTGGATCAAATCAGATTAGCTCAAGACACCATGCAGTTGCAAGTTGGAAAGGAAGAAAAAAAACGATCCTCTTTTTTAATTCCAGCGTTGATCCTCATTGGTGTATGTTTAGCCATTGCCTTTGGACTGAACTACGCAGATGTGCTTGTTCGAAGAAACAATGAAAACGTCCGCACATCTACCCTGATGAGTATTATGCCTTTTACCTGGGCTTGCTGCGCCATCTCAACACCACTCTTTATATGGCTTTCGGGGATTATAAGGTTTGAAGGCTGGAAAAGGGTCTATGGCTTTACATTGCACATTGTAGTTGTTTTGCTCATTAGCTATTTGGTGGCCTTCCTGTATTTTACTTATGCATTTCAGATGGAACTTCAGCAACCCATGAAAGCCCGATTAATCAGTGGCAACCTGTTTATTATCACCTTGCCTTTCTGGTTGTTGATTACAGGGATTGCCATTATCAGAAACCAGATAAATAGCAAAGAAAGAAGGCTGGAAAGCGAAAGACTGAGAAGTCAATTAGCCGAGGCTAAACTGAACGTCATGAACCTGCAGTTGCAACCTCACTTCTTGTTTAATACGATGCAGGGCATTTCTACACTGATGTATACGGATGTGCAGGCGGCAGACAAAACCTTACATGGCCTAAGCGATTTCCTGAGGTATGTGCTTACCAAGGGCACTCATCACGAAGTAACAGTGCGAGAGGAGCTGGATGCGCTATCTTACTATCTGGACATCTGCGAGGTTCGCTTTGAGAAGAGATTCGAATTTGTGAAAAATATTGATCCAGACGTTTTCAACCTTCAAGTTCCATTCCTCTTGTTACAACCTTTAGTTGAAAATATCTTTAAACATGTCGTTGAAAAACGGCAAATGGACGTGATCATCACGCTCAATATTCAAAAACAGGAGGGCAGGCTGAACATCACATTAAGTGACACTGGTGTTGGTCTACCCGAAGAGGTTCAATATGGCACAGGTCTGAAGAGTTTGATTCAGCGCTTGGATCAACTTTATCATGAAAAACATGGTTTAAACCTGAGCAATAATGACAAGGGCGGCCTAACTATCGAAATTGACATTCCCATAAAATGAGAGCAGTTGTAGTCGATGATGAGAGGCTCTCCAGGGAGAAAGTGAGACAGTTGCTTCAAAGCCACAGCGATGTTGAGGTTCTTGCCTATTGTAGCAATGCGAAGGCCGCGCTGGCAATAATCATTGCCCAAGAACCTGACTTGATCTTTCTGGATATTCAAATGCCTGAAATGACGGGTCTTGAAATGTTAGATGAGCTTTATAAACACGCTGAAATCAACCTTCCACAAATAATTTTCATTACTGCTTACGATGAGCATGCCATAGCCGCCTTTGACATGAACGCGGTGGACTATCTTCTTAAGCCTATGAAAGCAGATCGATTTGACTTAGCGCTGGCACGTTGTAAAGAGAGGGTAGAGAACGAAGAGTTTACGGATCCAAAAAGGCAAGAATTATTCAATAAGTACAAGGAGTCCTTAAAATCTAAATTCGTTTCGGCCACCCACTTGGGCAAGGTTTATCCTCTCCAAGTCGATGAAATTATTTGGGCGAAGTCTGAAGGTAATTATGTGAGAATTTTCACAAAAGAAAGGTTCTACATGAAGAGAGCCACACTTAGTGAATTGGAATCGACCTTAAACAGCAGAGACATCCTCAGAATCCACAAATCACATCTCGTGAATATCAACGCCATTACACATTTTGAATCCTCCTCGCACAGTGATTTAATGATTACACTAGAGTCAGGCGAGCAAATCAAATGCAGCCGAAACTTCTCAGATCAGCTCAAGAAAATACTTGGCTAGCCCTCTACACACAGGAGGGAGATGATGCGAGCTATTCAATCTTAAAATCGCCAAATAGTTCTAATTCATTCTACGATTGAACTCCTTACTTTTCTTTGTATGACCAAAGAAAAGTAACAAAAGAAAAGACACCAACATCAAAACCATCGGGTTGACAGGGAAGTAAAAACAGTCGTTGTCAGCCGATGGTCACGCTGATGCTGGACCCCAGCCCTCGATGGCGCATCCGTTTCAAATCATAATAATCCGCTTTGGCCTTAACTGGCAGATATTCCCTTCAAGTTCTCGTAAAATGCGATCAAAGCAATTGACAAACTATGCAAAAGCAAATTTCTATTTCCTTGATTTTTCTGATTCTTCTCGGCTCAAGTTGCACACTAAAGGCACAGCATGAAGAATCATCGATTGAGATTGGCAAAGTGTACAGCCTTGAATCAAAAGTAATGGGAGAAGGCAGAGAATATCGAGTCCTTTTGCCAAAGTCATATCAAAATTCGAATTTAAGTTTTCCGGTTATTTATGTACTTGATGGTGACTCTTATTATCTGGCGGCTTACAGTGCCATGAGGGCGCTTTCAGGTAACGGAGATATGCCTGAATCTATTATTGTGGCCATTACCACTCCCGAAAGAGAAAAGAACATGACCCCGCCATATATGGACATCTATGGTGTGCCATCTCCGAATGCCGATGAATTTCTCAAACATCTCTCAGAGGAGTTGATTCCACATATCAACGACACCTATCGAACGCTGCCGCTTCGTATTTTAATGGGGCATTCCCATGGAGGAATTTTTAATGTTTATGCCCTGACGGAGAATCCGAACGCCTTCAAATGGCATTTGATGATTGACGCACCCATGCACCTGGATAATAATATCCTTGAGGAAAAGGTCGATGAGTTTATCCGAAAGAACCCTCAACATCGTGGACGTTTGGCGACCACCTGGGCCAGATTCGGTTGGAATGAGGAGAAATGGGCCAAACTAGAAAGTAGTGATAATAACATCACTGCAATGACCTTCCAGACTGAAAATGAAACACATTCATCGATGTATTTTCTCGCATTCTATAAAGGGCTAAAGAATCTATTCTTTGATTATGCCTACCGGCATGACGCTACTCGTAATTTTAAAGAAATTGATGACCGCTTCAATAAAATTACCGCGGATTATGGGTACGAGGTGAAAATACCGCAAGTGGCGCTAGGCAATGGCGCTATCGAGCACCTGGCTGCTGCCAACCTGGAGGAAGCCAGGGCTTTTGCCAATAGGCTTAAACAAGATTATCAGACTCAAAAAGTGATGAGGGAAGATGTTGGGGTATGGTTGAAACAATTGGAAACCAACCCACCCAAAGAAAGCCGAGAAAGTTATATCAATAGACCAGATGCAACAGTTTCCCAGTTAAAGGATTTTATCGGAATCTGGAAAGACGAGGGAAGATATAAATTTGAGATCAAGAACAATGGGGGCAAGGTTGAAGGCCTGCTGACTCAATATATGCCAGGTGGGAATTCACAATTTATCAGATTCAAGAAGATAATTCGCCTATCAGACGGTTCAATAGAGCTTTCTCATGAAAATGGGATGACACCCCGGTCTATGTTAATCGCATACAAACTGACATTAGTGGATTCAAATACAATCAAAGCCAGCAACCGCCTCATTGTCTTCTGGCCTAATATGGGCGGAAGGGGGCTGGATGAATCCTTTACTTTGAAGAAACAGTGATCAGTTAATCAAGTAATCAAGAAACGAAAATCAGGTTTAGAAAGTCATCTCGTAGCACAGCGAAGAGATCATTTTCAGCAGAGAAAGCACTAATCAGAATCGAACGTTCCGTAACACAAATCAATGCTCAAACCCTCAAATTTCCCAATCCACCAATCAACCAAGCCTAAGCCTGAGCCTCCTTCTCCTTAAAGTCCATCACCAGGTTCAAGGCATCGGGCACAACATCGCTGCAGAGGACGAGTAAAGATCCTTTTTCAGCATTGGTTAAGGCATAGGTAATGGCTTCTCTCTCAGAAGGAATAATAGTCACCTTCATGTCTTCCTTCACAGATTTGATTCCACTGTGAATCATATCAATAATTTCCTTGTCAGATTTTCCACGCAAATTTTTGTCTTGACGAATAATTATTTCATCGAACATCTCAGCGGCCACCATTCCTATCTCATGATTATCCTCTGACCTTCGGTCACCAATTCCGGCAATCATACCCACCTTAGGCGAGCCATCCATTTTGTCGATCATTTGATGCAAAGCTCGCAATCCGGCAGGATTATGGGCATAATCAAGCAACACGTTAAATTCTTTGAACCTGAACATGTTCAAACGACCTGGTGTCTGGGCAGGTGATGGAATAAAGGACTCAATGGCCACTTTTATGTCCTCAATCGAAAAGCCGCGAAGGTACCCGGTCAGCACTGCCGGTAACACATTTTGAATCATAAACAGCGCCTTGGCTTCAAACGTTAATGGCACTTGGGTGGCTTTGGTTACTCTCATTTTCCATTCTCCTTTACAAATGGTGATGTATCCGTTTTCATACACCGCAGAAAGCCCTCCGGCTTTCATGTGCTTGACAATACGAGGGTTGGTTTCATCCAAAGAGAATAAAGCCAAATTACAATCGATCTCGTTTCGCATTTCGTAAACCAAATCATCATCAGCATTGAGTATGGCATGACCATCTGGAAAGACGGTTTGAGGAATGACGCCTTTAACTCTGGCCAGCTGCTCAATGGTATGAATGCCTTTCAAGCCTAAATGATCGGCTGCTACGTTGGTCACAATACCGATATCACAATTCTTAAATCCGAGGCCCGCTCTTAACAAACCGCCACGTGCAGATTCTAAAACAGCAAAATCGACTGTTGGGTCTTTCAGAACGAACTCTGCACTGGCTGGTCCTGTACAGTCACCAGTCATTAATAGCCTGTTTTGAATGTACACGCCATCAGTAGTTGTATAGCCTACTTTGAAGCCCTTCATTCGAGCAATGTGTGCAATGAGTCTGGTTGTAGTTGTTTTCCCATTGGTTCCAGCTACGGCCACGATTGGGATTCTGGAGGTCGCTCCAGGAGGATAGAGCATATCAATGACGTGACCTGCCACGTTCCTTGGTAATCCTTCAGCAGGGTCTAAGTGCATTCGGAAACCCGGGCCAGCATTTACCTCGATAACCGCTCCACCAGTGTCGGGGAGAGGTTGACTCATATCTGTGGTCATAATATCAATACCACAAATATCAAGGTCTACTATCTTGGCAATCCGCTCTGCCATAAAGATGTTGTAGGGGTGGACAATGTCTGTAACGTCTACGGCCGTTCCACCCGTGCTCAGGTTGGCAGTATCCTTAAGAATCAAAACTTCCTCTTTATCCAAGACTGAATCAAGAGTTTTACCAGCTTCCTTTAAAATACCCAGAGTCAGGTCATTAACTTCAATCATTGTGAGCACTTTTTCATGCCCATATCCTCTTTTTGGATCAAGGTTCACCTGATCAATAAGCTCTTGAACTGTCGATTTCCCATCGCCAACCACGTGAGCCGGAGTACGCTTGGCCGCAGCGACTAGCTTATAGTTAATCACCAAAAGTCGATAATCGTCTCCTACAATAAATCGCTCAATGATGACTGATCTCGATACTTTCTTTGCCGCTTGAAAGGCTTCCAAAGCATCATCTAAATTCCTTACATCTGTGGTGATACCACGTCCGTGATTTCCGCTAATGGGTTTTACAACTACGGGATATCCTATATAATCTACGGCATCCTTCAGTCCTTCTTCTGATCTTACTATTTCTCCCTTAGGCACAGGCACTTCAGCCTGTTCTAATAAGAACTTGGTGTCTTCTTTATCACCGGCAATCTCTACCCCAATATTACTTGTTGTACTAGCGACAGTGGCTTGCACTTTCTTTTGATTGACTCCGTACCCCAATTGGCATAGGGAATACTTATTCAAACGAATCCATGGAATCCCTCTACTTTCAGCCTCTGCAATGATTGAACCTGTACTAGGACCTAAACGAACCCGTTCGCGAATTTCCCGCATTTCCTGAATGTCTTCTTCCAGGTCATAATCCTTTCCATCGATAAGTGCCTCGGCTATTCTCACGGAGGCTCGGGCCGTGTATTTACCTACCTCAGCTTCGATATAGGTAAAAACTACGTTATACACGCCTTCTTCACCATAACCACGAGTCCTACCATAGCCTACATCCATTCCGGCCAAAGTCTGTAACTCAAGGGCTATATGCTCTATGACATGCCCCATCCAGGTGCCTTCCTTTACACGTTCGAAAAAACCACCGGCCGTACCTACCGAACAGCGGTGTTCATACATCGTGGGAAACATCGCTTCAAGTCGTTCCAAAAATCCATCAATCTTGTTGGTGGGTCTTTGTTCCATTTCCTGAAGGTCTAAAACCATGACTATCAGCTTGTGACGTTTTGCCGACCAATAGTTCGGACCTCTTAATGCTCTTATTTCTCGAATCTCCATGGGTAAAAAAATTAAGGGTAGGTAAGTAGTTTAGCATAAATATAGATTTTTTAACAAGAATTTATAATCATTTTTGCATCGCAAGAGAAGAAATTTAGCGAGAGAAGAAATGAACAATTCGAAAGGCATATTGATACCAATCGGGGGGAATGAAGACAAGGGAGAGAGCGAGATTGCTGGATTGGAGTTTATATCAGAGGGAATTTTATGGCATGTTGTCAATGAAAGTGGGGGAGTCAATGCCAAGATCATTGTCGTTCCTACCGCTTCTAGCATTCCTGATGAAGTCGGAGAAATATACCTTGATGCCTTTGATAAACTGGGATGTAAGAATGTAAGCATTGCTAACATTACAGCATCTAGTCAATGTGAAACAGATGAACTACTCGGGGATTTTGCCGATGCGAATTGTGTGATGTTCTCTGGTGGTGATCAATCCAGAATTGCATCCATTATTGGACAAACCTCTTTACACGAACTTCTTCATAAGAAATTCAAAAATGAGGTCTTTGTCATTGCAGGAACAAGTGCAGGAGCCATGATGATGGCCGATGAGATGATAGCTGGTGGAAGCAGTAAAGAAGCCTTGTTAAAGGGAGCAGTAACCATGAGCAAAGGGCTCGGTCTTATCCCAAACCTTGTCATTGATACTCATTTTATTAAAAGAGGACGGTTCGGCCGATTGGCAGAAGCTGTGGCTATTCACCCCAAGATTCTTGGAATAGGCTTAGCTGAAGATACAGGCATAGTGATTAAAAACTGCAATGAATTCAAGATCATTGGATCTGGTATGGTGATCATTATGGATGCCAGTCATTTGACACATAATGCCCATGAAGAGCTCAAAGACGGCACTCCAATGTCAATGTCCAATCTGACTACTCATATACTTGCTAACGGTGATCAGTTCACATTGAATGATAGAAAGATCGTTGTGCTTCCGATAGAAGGGGAGTTCGTCTAGTATTTTAAGAATGGCCGGGCCTACTCAAAAACCAAGAGGCAAGCAACAAATTCCAACTTGAAACTTGATACACCTTCGTACTCAAACCTTTTTTTGCTGAGGAACGAAGCACCTCATCTAACGTGAGTTCGGGAAAAGAAATCTCCCTTAATTAAGAATCGTCATCCTGGGGTCATTTCGGATTCCCGAGTTTCAGGGATGGAGAAATCTTTTCACGTTTAATGAGTAAAGCTGAATTTTATAGCTGAAAAAGATCCCTCTTTGCTTCGCTGAAGCTTCGCGAAAGCAAGACGGGATGACCAATAATTATTACTATCCTGAACTCATGTCAATCGATCAAGCGGGGCGGTAAGACTGAATTTACGAATTCCAAATCCCTTCAACAGTACTTGACTGTGAATGATATTCATAAGTCTTATTAGCCAACAACTACATTATTTCTTCTATTAAATAGAACAAATAAAAATTCCTTCCGTATATTAGTTCTATTAAATAGAACATATCTATGGAAAAGGAATATTTAGGAGAGTTAGAGGAGCTAACCTTACTTCTGATTGTAATGCTTAAAGAAGACGCCTACGGCTTGGCGATCCGCAGAACCTTGAAAGAGCAAGCCAATAGAACTGTAACTATAGGGGCGGTGCACGGCACACTCAATCGCCTGGAGAAAAAGGGATTTGTTGAATCAAATTACAGTGGCGCCACAGAGGTTAGAGGGGGGAGAAGCAAACGAATCTTTAGCACCACTGCTTCGGGTAACAAGGTGCTCCAAAAAAGCAGAGATGTTAAAGTCAACCTTTGGATGCAAATACCTGAATTAGCCATCAAGTGAAATCGCCATACCAAATACCCAAGTTCTCGGAATTCTTACTCAGACGAATTTGCCGGGAAGAATTTATAGAAGAGATCATTGGAGATCTCTATGAATACCATGATGAACTCAAAGCGAAGTCGAGATGGCAAAGAAAGGTGTTCTATTGGTTTCATGTTTTCAATTTTATCAAACCCTGGTCAGTAAAATCTTTAGGAGGAACTCAAAAACTAAATCAATACGGAATGTTTAAAAACTACTTCAAAACATCAGTCAGAAGCGTTCAGAAGAATGCGCTTTTTTCATTCATCAATGTTATGGGCTTGGCGATCAGTATGGCAGTGGGAATCTTGATGATCCTGATCATTACTGAGTTGAATTCTTTTGATACTATGCACACACAGCATGACCGTATTTATCGAGTTGCCGGTAATAAGTTCATGTACGGTCAGGAGATTGATATTCCTATGGCCTCTCATTTCATTGGGCTAGAGATGGAAGAGCAAACACCCGGTATAGAAAAAGTACTGATTATGCGTAGTGGGGTTGATGTAGATCTGAAAACCGATGCAGGTGCCATCAATATCAAAGGCTTCTACTCCACTGAAACTTTTTTCGATGTATTCTCTTTCAATTTGTTAAAAGGTAATCCCGCTACCGCATTACTTGAGCCCAATGGCATAGTATTGACAGAAAGCACCGCCCTAAAACTTTTTGGTGATCAGGACCCTATGGGGAAACAACTTGAAATGGAAAGTACCGGTGATTGGCAAACCCGAAATATTTTAGGAATGGTTACTGGAGTTATGGCAGACCTACCATTCAATTCCCATATCCAATTCGAGGTGTTGGTTTCTATGGAAGCCTATGATCAACCTTCCACCTCCGGTACAGGCTGGCATAAAGAATATAAAGCAGCCCATTTTTGGAAAAGCAATCATGTTTATGTTCTTCTGGACGAGCAAACGAAACCTGTTTTGGTTGAGGACAGCATGGCTGAAATTCTAACTGAATACAATTCCACGCAAGAACATGCGGTGACCTATGTCTTACAGCCTATGGACGATTTTGTTACAAGTGACAAGCTGGCCAATCGTGTAGGCCCGAGGTTTTCTCGAAAGCAATTGATCATTATGTTCGGGTTAACAGTTGTCGTGCTGCTTTCGGCATGCTTTAACTATACAAACCTTTCACTGGCCAGGGCTTTGAGAAGGTCCAAAGAAGTGGGGATTCGCAAGGTAAGTGGCGCCAAAAGCCATCAGGTTTTTGCGCAATTCATGACAGAATCACTCTTACTTTCTCTCATTGCATTAATGTTGGCAATTGGTCTGTTTCTCCTGATTAAACCAGCATTTCTGAGGCTCCCCAATCCAGCATCCAGCGGGCATGATATGTTTTCATTGAGCATTGGTTTACTTCAATTGGGCTACTTCTTGGTTTTCGCCACGGTGCTTGGACTTATCGCGGGTTTTTTACCGGCCCTGTTTTTATCAAAGCTGAAAACCAGCAATGTGCTGAAAGACGCAGGTTTGGTAAAACCCTTAGCAGGTATAAGCCTGAGACGTATCCTTACCGTTTTGCAATTCTCCTTATCGATTGGATTGATTATGACTGCTACGCTGGTTAACAAACAATACCAGTTTGCGGTGAATTACGATATGGGCTTTAATTCAGAACACATCATCAATGTGAAAGTTAAGGGTGACTATGCTCAAAAACTGGAAACGTTTTATCAAGGAATTCCTGAAGTTCAGGAAACATCTATCTCCATGATGACTATGGCCACAGGAGGCGCAGAACTAGCCAGAGTTGAAAGCGAAGACAAAGAGTACAAGGGACGAATTTTCTGGAATAGTATTGATCTTAATTACCTCTCCATGCATGATTTTGAACTAATGGCTGGTAGAGGTTTCGAGAGTCCTTTGCAGGGAAAGAGTTTAGGAAACCAAGTTATCTTAAATGAGCATACTTTAGAATCCCTTCAACTAGGAACTCCTTCAGAAGCCATTGGCAAGTTTATTAATATTTATGGATATGCGCGAGGTAAATACCAGGTAATCGGTGTAGTCAAAAACTTTGTCAATACATCACTTAATGCAGGGCACAACAGTGACATTATGAAGGAGAAGAATTTTGGATTTATTCAGGGGATGCCAGGGTTTACTAACGGGCAGATTGGTGTTAAATTCAGGACGGAGGACTTGATCGGTTTAATACAAAAACTGGAAGCAGGGTATGTCCAATTTGACTCGAAACATCCTTTCGATGCTGATTTCTATGACGATCAAATTACAGAAACTTACCGATCTCAGAAGACTACAATTACGCTCGTTTCTTTCCTCGCTTTTCTTGCCATCTCCATTTCTATGCTTGGCTTGTTAGGCATGGCCGTTTACAATACTGAGAGTAAAATGAAGGAAATTAGCATTAGAAAAGTCCTTGGTGCTGGTTTTTCAAATTTGATGGTCATGCTGTCAAAGAGTTTTGTATTCATGATCATTCTTGCTGCACTAATCGCGGTCCCGATCACCAAGTATATTGTTGATACTGAAATTCTTGCCCAATTCAATTACCGTCCGGAAACTGGCATAATCGAATTGCTTTCAGGTTTTCTAATCGTCCTTGTAGTTGGCGCAGCTACCATTACCTGGCAAATACGACATGCCGCTGTTCAAAACCCTGTAAAGCTGCTAAGAAATGAGTGATACTCATTAACATCCATTAAAGCACACAAGCCGAATTCACATATCGAAAACAAGTAAAACTTAAATGTTTATGAAATCATACACCCTTCTAATCGCTATTTTCTTGATGAGTTTTTGTGCGGAGGCCAAGGCTCAAAACATACATAAAACTGCCTGTGATGGTGATTTGGAGCGGTTAGACTCTCTGCTAAGCACAACTGATATTGATTTTAGAAACAACACGGAGTCAACCCCTTTGCATGTGGCAATCTTTTGTAGGAAGGAAGAGGTATTCGAATTGTTGATGAAGAAAGGAGCCTCTGTTCATGCCGTTAACAACTTTGGAGACACGCCTTTGTTTTATGGAGCTCAGGTCGGAAATGTGATTATGGTAGAAGCCTTAATTGCTAAGGGCGCAAGCGTAAACACAGTGAATAAGGAAGGGATGACCCCGCTGTTTCGGGCTGTGCAATCTAATAATGAAGAACTGTTTGAGATTTTGATTGCCGCAGGGGCCGATGTGAATATCGGCACTTCTCCATTGCATAGAGCAGTCTTGAATGAGAACTTCAACTTTATCAAAAAACTCGTGAATGAAGAAACGAACCTGGACGAACTCAACGACAGAGGAAATACGCCCTTGGCAATTGCAATGAGGCAAAAATCGGTTGAGATAGCTGAGTTTCTTTTAAGCAAAGGAGCAGACAGGAACAAGGTCCGGACCTTTGATTTACGAGGGGACTATCTGGGTCAGACAAAGCCGGGATTAACCGCATCAATATTCGCCCCTGGCGTGGTCTCAACCGAAGACTTTACGCATACACCCTCATTCTCGCCAGATGGTAAGCAGCTTTATTATACAGCCGAGTCGCGCAAATATCATGGAGGTACAATTATGATGTCCGAGTTTAAAAATGGTGAATGGACTATACCGGGACCTGCGCCCATCGAAGGAGATTTTAGAGAAATCGATCCCTTTGTATCCCCGGATGGTACCAAAATGTTCTATTCCTCAAACAGGCCTATAAATGATGGTGATTCTGCTTCCAGGAATATTGATATGTGGATGGCTGAAAAAGAAGGTCAGGATTGGGGAATACCCAAACATCTGGGTGATCTGGTGAACACTGAATTTGCTGACTGGTTTCCTACAGTTTCCAGCAAAGGAACGTTGTTCTTTTCCACAGGTCCAGGAAGATCAAGCAACATTGTGTATTCAGAATTCAAAAATGGTAAATATCAAAAATCCATATCATTAGGCGATTCAGTCAATAGTGAGAATAGAGATTACGATCCTGTTATAGCACCTGATGAAAGTTATGTCATCTTTTCCTCCAACCGACCCGGAGGCATTGGCTCTGTTGATATCTATATCAGCTTCAAAAATGAAGACGGATCGTGGGGGAAAGCCAAGAATATGGGTGAGGCAGTTAATACCGATACGGGCGAATTCGCACCACGTCTATCTCATGACGGTAAATTCTTTTTCTTTAATAGAAGAGGAGATATTTACTGGATTGATGCTAAGGTGATAGAAAATTTGAGATAGAACCTAGAACTTAAAACTTAAAACTTAAAACTTAAAACTTGAAACTTGAAACTTGAAACTTGAAACTTGAAACTTAGAACTTGATACTTAAAAAGTCCTTTCTCCAGCCGCAGACTATTCATCGGATCACTTCAAACGATCTGATGAATGGGATGCCAGTTACTTATAAATAGCCACCTCATTTATACCTTGATTGTTACGTTGGCCTCGGTACATACCTTCCGTATTATATTCTAAGCATATGTTGCCCTGAGCATCAACTGCAATGAGACCACCGTCTCCTCCAATTTTAACCAGACGGTCCTGAACTACTTTGCTGCAGGCATCCTTGAGACTCATGCCTTTGTATTCCATCAAGCAAGAAACATCATAGGCCACCACGGCTCTGATAAAGAACTCTCCACTGCCTGTACAAGACACCGCGCAAGTCTCGTTATTGGCATAGTTGCCCGCTCCAACCATTGGGCTATCACCAACGCGTCCAAATTTCTTATTGGTCATTCCTCCTGTTGAAGTAGCTGCGGCAATATTGCCAAATTGGTCTAATGCCACAGCACCCACCGTTCCAAACTTATGCTCTTTGCTTATCGAGTGGTCCAATTGGAACTGATCCGTTCCTTTTACTTCCTGCCACTGATTGTACCTGAACTCATCATAGAAATAGGCTGAATCCTTAAACTCACATTTCATCTGTTCAGCGAATTTGAGAGCACCGTCTCCAGCCAAAAAAACGTGGTCTGATTTTTCCATGACCAGGCGGGAAAGTTGTACCGGGTTTTTGACTCCGCTGATTAAGGAAACCGCTCCAGCATTGAGATTGCTACCATCCATTATGGAAGCATCCATTTCGTGGGTACCATCAGCAGTAAAAACGGAACCCTTCCCTGCATTGAATAAATGAGAATCTTCCAGAGCGCTAACAGACTTTTCCACTGCATCAATGGCAGTAGCACCTCTTTTCAAGGCCACGTATCCCGAATCCAATGCCGCTTGTAGAGCAACATTGTAAGCAGCTTCTTTTTCAGGAGTCATGCTTTTTTTAAGGATGGTGCCTGCACCTCCATGAATAGCGATAGAAAGGTTGGTCATGCTTGTCAGATTATAGGACAAAGCTAAGCTTTCAAACCGATGTGCGCCAACCATCCAAGGACACTTTTTAGTATGCCTGTCAAAGAAGAAAGAGAGTTTGAATTCCTGGTGAAATGGAAAATGGCCATAGCCTGAAACCTGTTATTCCAATAATTTTCAACATCTTTATTATACCAATTCAATTATAAGATGTCCTTAATAGAAATTAAATTATTATCGTTTGATTAAGGCGAGAAATGAGGGCATAGCATCGTTATGGCTGATTTTCTCAACAAAGAGCAAGCGGTAAGAAATGATTTATATGGGTCATGTTATATTTGATTTGGTATTAGAACCTATTGACCATAAGAACTATGTATAAGATTGTATTTGTCACCCTATTATCCATTTTTCTTCTGGCTCCAGCCTTTGGGCAAAAAGAATCCCTGGTTTCTGATTGCAGTTTTTTGACGAATGTTGATGATACATCAAGGCTTTTATGTGGCACTATCCAAGTTCCCGAAAACCATGACAAGCCTGCTGGAAGGCAGATAAGCATAGCTTATGTTATCCTCAAAAGCGAGAACCCTGAAACAAAGGAGTATCCGATGATTCACTTCACAGGAGGACCAGGAGGACCAGCTCTCGGTAATGTCAAGGCTTTACTCTCCAATCCAATTCTCAAAACCCGTGATATTATCCGATTCGACCAACGGGGCATAGGTAAGTCTAGCCCATTACCTGATCTGACCGGCCAGTTATATGGCCTGTTTCCTGAAGATTTGACGATAGCTCAAGAAGGAGAAAGAGTAGCACAATTTCTACAGGAGCTCAGACAAACCTGCGATAATGAAGGCATAGAAATAGAAATGTACAACACCTTCCAGAATGCGCTCGATGTGGGCATGTTGATGGATCATTTAGGCTATGAAAAATATAACCTTAGAGGTGGGTCCTATGGCACTCGTATTGCTCGTGTCATTGCTGACTATTTCCCGGAGAAGATCAATGCTGCCATTTACGATTCTCCGGCACCGCATCGCAATGATTATTTGGTCACTCGAATGGAAGATTACAGTTCCGCGCTAAGAAAGGTTTTTGATTATTGTAAAGGAGATCCGGACTGCAATAAACGCTCTCCTAATCTGGAAAAAGACTATTTTGAGGTACTGGCGAAGTTGGAGAAGGAGCCCCTAAAAGCCGAATTCAATAACAAGCCTTTTTACCTTAATCCACAGGATGCCATTTTCTTTCTGCGCTATATCCTATATACCAACTCATCCAGAAGGGGAGTACCCAGATTTATAGAAGCGCTTAAAACCGGGCAGATAAATTTGATCAATCAAGTCATCAGAGGTCGCGCCAGAACAGGCTCCAACTATGCTATGTTTTTGGCTTGTGAAAACTATGACGAGTATGACCATAGCATAACATCTGCAGTGGTTGCCCGGAAATATAAGGAGTTGAAATTGCTGCCCTATGAACTCCCGATTTTCACTTCACTTTATCTGGAAAGTGCCAACTTCTTGCGTTCCTATGCTACGACTGAAATGAAGGAGTATAAAATGTCTGATACACCATCTCTGATTTTTGTCAATCAATTTGACCCCGTAACACCCCCAGAAAATGCGGCCATATTCCAATCCAAAATGACCGACTCTCATGCTTTTATCATTGATGCAGGTGGACACGGTGGTGGTGACATGGGCTGTAAACGAAGCATTATGGATGCTTTTATGAGTGACCCCTCCAAGCCTTTTGATTCAGGTTGCCTCAAATTGTATCAACAATAAGCAGATCAAGAGACTAGCCCTGCTCGAATATGCCAATAGTGGCTGAAATGGTGGTGCCATTGCCATTGCCATCTACACCTTGTCCATAAATAATCGAGCCATGTAGCCAGATATCGTCCACAGAAAAGCCATAGCAATAATTTTGGGCGTTCACCGCAGTTGGCAGGGGTGAGGCAGTACGATTTGATGCACTGCCTACAATGGAGTTGTCGTGCAACAATTTGGAGTACTGATTTGACACTATGGTCTGTCCCGAAGTTAGTTTTCCTGTAGGGTAGTAGGACGCACTATTCGTCCAATCAGAAGAGGTCCATTGCCCTGTTGGGCTGGCAGTTGTAGCAGGAAAGTAGGTGTTAAATATATCTGCCCAACCTTTGTGATTATCACTCAAGTGAGCAATACCACGATTGATGCCTGCCAAGATATCCCAGGCCAGATCATTGCTATTGGTTACGGCAAAGACATCTTTACTATTTCCCTTATAAGTAGCTGGGTCTATGGTGCAAATGTCTTTCTTGGCTGAGGTAGTCCCATCCTTTCCATAGGCATCTACCACCCATTTTCCACCACTAACCTTCACCTTAGCTATAAAGTAACCCATGCCTTGCTTGGTAGAGTTAATTGGATAGCTAATACCAGTTGAATATTGAGTGATGAGGCCTTCAAGATAATCGTCAAAATAGCTGTTCCAACTGCTAGCATCCGATGGACTTCCATCCAGATATCGAAAAGGGGAGAGAATTCTGTAAGTAGTGCTGTTCTTTGTTGAATTGAGCTTGGACCAGTCTACGCCATTGCTCTTTCCTAGTGAAGTAAAGGCCGCTGCAACAGTCTTCAAACTATCGGTAATGCCCATCGGGCCTCGTTCTGAGCCCCAGGTAGCTGCAACATTGAAGGATGCCTCAACTGTCATGGGAATAGAAAGAAAGTCTACAGTTGTTGTATTGATACTCAAGGATTTGGAGGCGTAGGTAAACTCCATCTTATCCACAATAAATTCGCTGGATAAAAAGCTATTGTCGGCAGCAAAAGGAGGGATGTCTCCACCTGTGTTGACCTTCCAATTTTGCCAGATAGTTTTAGAACTATCCAGGGCTGTCTTGCTGATATAAACACGGGCTGCGTAAATGTCTTTGTCCGGAATGATGACGTACTTTCTTGAGGCCGGCCTCGAGCCGTACTTAGCGGAAACTTTAGAATCCGTTCCTGTATAATCTGGAAGATCGCTCCATTTGATAAAATAGCTCATCACCTTATCTCCTGATGTTGCTGTTTCTTTAGTAATGGTTTTAGTGCTGGAGTCCAACTTCCAATAGTAAGGTGCCACAAAACTACCAGCAGATCCACTCGTGATCATAATACCCACAGGAGGTGTAGTTGTATCGTAGTTTTCAAGAATTAAATAGAATTGGTTGGTGCCAGGAGTTGTCATAGAATAATGAGGTTTATGGATTTTTTGTACTCAATATTGGTTTGACTACAATGTAAGATTTTTGCCTAAGATATTTCTGGTAGAATTAAGAGAGTCTTGAGACGGATCCTTTTGAATCTTCATTAACTCTTATCGGGTTTAATCATCTTCTAATTCCATCAAGGGGGTTGGGTAAATACTCTTGCTCTTCGTCTTATCACCAGAAGGCGGTCATTGAAATAGATTATCACTGATGAATCACAAAAGGATTCATGGTGTGGTGTGGAACCAAATCGGACCCGAAGCGGGGAAGAAGTATTGTTCACTACCAATTCAATATTTCTAGTAATCTAAAATCAATAGCATGAAGAAGGGAAGAATTAAAGTTTTGTATTTATTACTTACTCTTGGGATCATTTTCCAGGGATGTGAGTACGAAAAGGAAGAGGGGGTTTTCATAGATGAAACCTTAAATGAAGTTGCAGAAGGTGTCGATGTCTCCTTGCTTAGTAACAACATTATTTTTGAATGGAACGAGAAATTACTTGAAGTTGAACGATATGCCCAGGGCAGGCCAAACGGCTCTGCTCGCGCACTGGCATATGTTTATTTGGCGACTTACGAGACAGTTGTACCGGCAATGCCCAATTACAAATCCGTAGAAAGTCACCTTGATGGATTTAGGATTCGAGATAGTGAGCGGGCTGAAGAAATAAGCTGGGAAATGGCCTTAAGCGCCTGTTTCGCTAAAGTGCTTGATCATTTCATGATAAACCTGCCTGCAAATCTGGCAGAAGAAATTGCTTTGCTTGAAACGCAGTTTGAAGAAGGATTGTCTTTGGTTTATAATGCCGAAATAATTACTAATTCGATACTGTGGGGTGAATACGTGGCTAATCAGGTAATAGAATATAGCCTGACCGATTTTGAAGCAGAAGCTCAGATTCGTGATCCACAACCTTCAACCTATGAGCCTCCGGTTGGTGATGGTTTTTGGACCTATTCTGCCGAACCGGAGCGTGCCTTGTATCCTTACTGGGAATCGGCCAGAACCTTTGTCATTTCTCCAAGAAAGACTGGTGCTGTAGAGCCAATCCCTTACAGTGAAGAGGAGAGCAGCGAATACTTTGCTCAAATGATGGACATCTATACGAGAAGTAACGAGGCTAAGGCAGGTGTCAATAATGAGCTTTGGGTAGCTGAGTTTTGGAGTGATGATGTGGAAGGCTTGATGTTCAGTCCTCCTGCACGTCAGGTATCTATAGCAAATCAATTGATGCTTCAATATGAATTGAATATGGAAGAATCTCTGGCGCTTTTTCTCAAGTTAGGTTTTGCACTCAATGATGCAGCTGTTTCGGCCTGGAAGTACAAGTATGACTTTATGGTGATGAGGCCTAATGTTTATATCCATGAGTTTATTGATCCGGATTTCCAGACGAATCTATTTCGCTTGATCGATTGGCCAAACCCAAGTTTTCCTGGTTATCCTTCCGGGCATTCCACCTTTGCTTCGGCAGCGGCCGGTCTGTTTATTGAGACCTTCGGAAATGAAACCAATTTCACCGATCGATCACATGAGGGAAGAACCGAATTCCTAAGTGACCCCAGAACATTTACGAGCTTTGAAGAAATGGCAAGAGAAAATGCCTTCGCAAGAGTACCCTTAGGTGTTCATATGGATATGGACTGTGCAGAAGGCCTAAGGCTGGGATATGAAATTTCTGATGCGATCAATCGATGGGATATTGCTTCACGTGTGCAATAAATTGACTGAAGATATTATCCAAAAGAAAGGGGCTACTTTGATAGAGTAGCCTTTTACTGTTGTGTCCATGGGCCTCATTTCTCCATGAATGACGAGTGCATGTAAATAGGTCTTACCTATTTTAGTATTAAAACACAAAAAAACAATCTCCTTTTGATGGCTTAATTTCGCTACTTAGGGGTGTCAGGCGCTATTCCTTTTTTGAAACATAACCTCATAAATTTATTAGATTTTATTAAATTAGTAATGTTTGTATTATTACACTAATAACCACCAACTCTTAACTGAAAGCTGACATTGAAATTCTATTTTGTATTAACCTTACTAGTTCTTATCTCTTTTTTCAGTTCTGCCCAAACTAATGATAACTGGAAAGTCATCAAGAGCGAGGCTATAACGTCTTACTTCTATAAAGACCTTGGACTAGACTCTTCCAAATACCGCATTGTCTTTGATTCTCTATCGGGTCCTTATTTAAAATTTAACATCTTATTGAATCAGGAATTGTTCAAGACAAGAAATCGAAAGGAACTTCGAATGTTCACTCAAGAAGTCGTAGACTTCATGAATTGGGATAGTTATCAAGATAGTCTGGTCATTGCCTATACTGATAAACATAAGGTAGAGAAGGGAATTACTAAGTCTCTCGACTTTGCTAATTCAGCTAAAATGTCGATTCCAGGCGCAATAGAAACCGTGCTGATTTCAGGGAAGAGCACAGATGGTTATGGATCTATAGACTTGGATCATGCTAATTTTGAAGGCTTCAATGCTTCGGTTGAATTTAAGGTAAATGAAGCCTTTGAATTCGCCTATGTAGATAATATAAATATTACAGCCTGTCCACAGGTTGCCGAGATTTATCGTGTCAAACAGAGGGAATGGACTAAAAAGAAATACGGTAATTGGACAGATGCCGAGCTTATAGATTTTTTGAATAAGAACCACGTTCTCTATTATTGGGGTTCCGCACCTTTGATTAACCTTTCAGAGCAGCAGATTAATTATGTTGTCATTGCAATTTCAGGTGGGATAGTTAAAAAACAAGCTTTCAAGATTCATCCCTTAGGAACCAAAGAAGTGTGCTTTCGTTTCCCTCTTTGTCCAAAATGAAAAATCTCAAATCTTTAGAAGTACTATTTGTAAGTCTGGCGGCTGCCAGTGCGGCAATTCCAGGAATAGCCCTTCTCAGAAGCGGAATTCAACCCCCAGGCGAGAATTTCACCTATTTCATCGCATTGGCCGAGCTACTTGCTGCTCTGACCATACTCTATGCCATAGCCAACAAACGGAAGCTTCTGGCCATGCCGATTAAGAAGGTGAATCGGCTCGTACGAATTAGTTTGATTGCAGCACTAGGTTGCTTAATAGGTTTTTTAATCTTGCGGGAAGAATTGGTAGTAAAACTCCCAAATGAAAGCGAGATGCTCTATCCACTTTGGACAACAGGTGACTTGAAGTCAGATTTGGATTCAATGACAAAACGCACGATTATACAAGAATATGGCTTTGATGAGGTAAGAAATATGATTTATGAAATGGACAATTACAGTCTGGCCATTACCACTACAAATATTCTATTACTATTGACTTACCAAGGCGTTTTCTCCTTGTTGACCTATTGCTTCACTATTTATGGATTGGTCGTATCTAATAAGCAAAAAACTGACATATCTGCCTGAATTTCGCCAAACCTAACATTAACTTTAGGTGTTAACTTTTTGAGACAAGACAGAGTCTTACTACTTTCAGAACCATAAAAAAACGCACTATGTCCATCCTAAAGAAAAAGCCACTCCTGATATTAATGCTGTTCTCGCTAATCTATGCTTGCTCAGCGCCTGCCGAAAAAGTCTATACGGCAGAAGAAATTGAATCCGAATCTAAAAAAGCCAACGACTTCTTTGAGAGGAGTTTTAATGCCGGAGTAGATCGTTCTCCAATGACGCAAGGCTTTTTAGGGATTAATAAAGATAACGATAAGTGGGATGACGCCTCTGACGCCACTAATGAAGAACAGTTAGAAATAAACAAAAAGGAGCTTCAGTATCTTTTGGATTCCATTAATCCTGAAGCGCTCGATTTCCAAACGAGACTTAGCTACCAGCTATTCAAGGAAAATGCCGAAAATCAAATTGCTGATTACAAATGGCGCCACCACAATTATCCGGTTACTCAGATGTTTGGCCCTCATACCCAGGTGGCCTCATTTCTGATCAATATTCATAGAGTGACGCAACCGAGCGATGCCACAGCATATATAGCCAGATTGAATGCCTTACCTACTTTCTTTGATCAGGTGATAGAAAGCCTGGAGGTTAGGGAAGCAAAGGGTATAATGCCACCTAAATTTGTTTTCCCAAGGGTATTGGAGGCCTCCCGAAACATCATCAAAGGAGCCCCGTTCGAAAGAGGGCCGTCCAGCACTTTGCAAACAGATTTTTATGGTAAAGTGGATGCACTCGACATTTCAGCGTCAGAAAAGCAGAAGTTCAAAAAAGAAGCGGATCAAGCCCTTTCCAATTCGGTAAAGCCGGCCTATGAGAAATTGATAGCTTTCATGCAAGGTCAGGAAAAAAGAGCCTCCGAGGACGATGGAATTTGGAAGTTGCCTGAGGGAGATGACTATTTTAATGTAGCACTAAAGAGAACCACTACCACTGAGCTTACGGCTGAAGAAATTCATGAAACCGGATTAAATGAAGTGGCCAGAATTCATGATGAAATGCGCGAAATAATGAAGCAGGTGAACTTTGAAGGTACCCTGAATGAGTTTTTCACCCACCTGAAAGAAAGCCCACAATTCTTTTATCCCAATACGGATGCTGGAAAGCAGGAATATCTCGATAGTGCTACAGTCATTATCGACAACATGCGCACCTTGCTGGATGAGCTATTTATCACCAAACCACAGGCGGACGTTGTTGTAAAGCGCGTTGAACCATTCCGAGAGAATTCCGCAGGCAAGGCCTTTTATCAGTCACCAGCGCCTGATGGTTCCAGACCAGGTATTTATTACGCCAACTTGGCCAACACGGCAGATATGCCTAAATATGACATGGAAGCACTGGCTTATCATGAAGGCATACCAGGACACCATATGGACAGGTCCATCGCTCAGGAACTGACTGATATTCCTAAGTTCAGAAAGTTTGGAGGCTATACTGCCTACGTAGAAGGATGGGGACTCTATAGTGAGTTTATCCCAAAAGAGATGGGTCTATATGCCAACCCATATTCTGACTACGGCCGATTGGCAGCAGAGCTTTGGAGGGCGTGTAGATTAGTGGTTGATACCGGTATTCATCTCAAAAAGTGGACAAGAGAAGAAGGTATTGCCTATTATAAAAATAACACCGCAGGTAGCGACAGGGATTGCGAGCGTATGGTAGAAAGACATATAATAATGCCATCCCAGGCCGTAGCTTATAAAATCGGCATGCTCAAAATTTTAGAGCTTAGAGCGTCTGCAAAAGAGAAACTGGGTGATAATTTTGATATCAGAGAATTTCATGAAGTAGTACTGACCAGCGGTTCTGTACCACTAAATATTCTGGAAGGGTTGGTTGACGATTGGGTGAAAACGAAGAGTATGTAATTAGTCACTTCGGTGATTTTTGTCTAATTCTTAGAACCTTTATTGAAACCAGAGCAAACGAAATTTGCTCTGGTTTTAACCCGAATAATGAAATAGAATTTCTATTACGCACGTAACTCACTTCTAATCAGTCGCTTTGCTTCGTTTGTCTTTTCACCATAGCGGTGCTATGCTATCAAAGCCAAACCGCGTGTCGCCATAGCTTTAGCGGTGGCACACATCCTGATTCATTGTGATTTACGCCCTCATTACGATCTCTATTACATTAGCCGGGTTTAACATTAATACAAGAGATGTCAGAAAACCAGATGCCGGTTGAAGTTGTCCTAATAAATCAGGAAGCCATTCAAAATGACTTTCCTTCCTGGACCTATCAAGTTGATGCAGCCATTTCACTAACCTCAGACAAGTCTGAGACGCTCCAGATCAGCATACATACTTGTAGTGATCCGGAAAACAATTATGAATTGGCCCAGCTCGAGCTTTCATTCAGCTTGCTCGATGACGATTCATATCAGCTTCATGCGGTTCTTAATGGTCTTTCGACAGTGAGCATAGGAACTCCTGGTTTCAAAATCGGTATCATAACTGAAAATGATGAGTTTCAAACTGATTGGTCCGTTTTAGAGGTTGGTGCCATCCATGCACTGAAACAGATTCCTACAGGAAAGAAACCCTCAAGACTTTCTTTCCAACTTTCGGGCCTGTGCTTACCTTATGTGAATGCTACGAATACCCTCATTCAGAGCGCAACGGACAAGTTTAGCTTTACTCAGCCATTGCGACCTGAGCTCAAGTATCGTGGAGATTTCAGGGTGGACGGTCATCCCTTCAATTCCTTGCAAGCAGCCTGTCTGGCGGTTATGAAGTTAGTATTACCAATGTCCTTACCAAGAGTTGAATTAGCCTGCACTGTAGAATACCAATACAAAGCAGCGAACCAGATTCCAATAAAAGTCCCGGTAGAATTCCTTCCTAATCAAGAGGTGGATGATATCAATGCCTTTGCCGCTGAACTGAGTGCTGGCCTATCAAATTGGTTGAAAAACCTAGGAGATGCATCTCCGAAAACTGGTGATTTTTTGTTTAAAGTGTTCATCTTCTCCACCCTCAATGGTGAGGTAATACCCTCCATGGTTGTTGAACATGCGATTTTCTCACTGAACAGCGTATGAAGATCAGGCTATGATGTGGGTATTAGTTTCCTTTTGTCTCCAAAGAAATCTTCCCTGACAATTGATCATTGACGCTTTTGAAATCAGAGTTTAGAATAGCATTCAGCTTATTTATATGCCCCGCCAACTCATCTGACAACTCCTTGAAAACCACGTAAGCCCCATCTGTAGGTCGCGCCTGCCCGTTTTGAATGCTCCGTCTTAGCGAGGCTAATCGATTATTGAGCTTGATTGGAAAGTTTAGAGGATCCTGATTACTCTGATTCTTTACCTGATAGAGATCTTCTTCAATCACTCTCATTTTCTCCAGTACATCGGCAAGAGAACGGTTTACATTAGTATCATCTCCCTTCATTATCTGTTTTGCCTGGGCACGAATCTTTCTGATGAGAATCACCGCTTCATTGGCCTCTGAAGTTTTATCTCGGATTTGTATGGCCAGATCAAACTGTTTTTGGAGATCGTCTTCCGTGATGCCTTCAAAATTAGGGTTCATCTCAATCTTGAATTTTGTGGTTTGCACATCGTCTCCTATAGTAAGTCGGGCTTGATATTCACCGATAGGAGCCAACGGACCGGTTTGTGGTCTGGCACTCCAGATTATCATTCCCTGGAATACAGTCGCTCCAGGATATCGGAGATTCCATGTAAATGAGTTGAGGCCCTTAGCGGTGGTTGGACTTCCACCTCTTGATTCAGCCTCCTTACCAGTAAATTTTCTGATAAGCTCTCCGCTTGAATCAAGAATCTCAATAGTAACACTATCCGTTTCTTCAGGTAAATAATACTGAATATAAGCGTTGTAGATGCCAGAGATTGGGTTGGCGGGTTCGAAAAGGGTGATCTTATTATTGTTCTTAATATTGACTGCCTCTCTAAAAGGTCTGATATCGTCTAGAATCCAAAAACCTCTGCCATGAGAACCCAGCACCACATCATCATTTCTCAGCACCAGGTCACGGATAGGCGTATCCGGGAGATTGAGCTGTAGCGATTGCCATACGGCTCCATCATTGAAGGAAACATACACGCCATGTTCTGTAGCTAAATAGAGCAAACCCGGCTCTTTAAGGTCTTCCCTTATCGCTCTGGCAAAATGCCCTGGAGCTATTCCATTAATTATCTTGGTCCAGGTTTTGCCATAATCGGTAGTTTTAAATACGTAAGGCTCCCTGTCATCGACTTGATATCTATTGGCTGCTACATATAGCGTTCCCGGATTGAATTTACTTTCTTCAATTATACTGACCCTGGAGAACTTAGGAAGCTCTTTTGGGGTAATGTCGGTCCATCGTTTTCCACCATTCCGTGTAATGTGGATCTTACCATCATCAGAGCCAGCCCAAATTGTATTTTCATCGTAGTTGGACGGAGCCAGGGCAAATACAGTGGCGTAAATTTCAGGCCCGTTCATGTCTTTGGTGATAATCCCACCAGTTGGCCCGAGTGTTTCGGGATCGGCATAGGTCAAATCAGGACTGATCTTTTCCCAGGTCTGTCCATCATTCGTGGTTTTCCAAACATGCTGTGAAGTGGTGTACATTGTGTTTGGATTCTTTGGTGAGAACATGATAGGGAAGGTCCATTGCCATCGTTCGGGCAAGGCACTTGAAGGTTCACCTGAAAAGAATCGCGGATATACCTGAATATCTCTTCTTTGGCCGGTCTTTCTATTGTATCTGGTCAAGAGGGCGCCCTGGCTACCCGCATAAAAAACGTCAGGGTCAATAGGACTTTGTGTAATCCAGCCACTTTCACCGCCACCAACTGCGTAGTGCCAGCCATGTCCCGGGCCACGTCCCATCATATGGTTCCAGCCATCGCTTGGCATAGCCAAGGTGCTGTTATCCTGTTGAGCACCAGCAACATGATAGGGAACATCTGAAGTGGTCATTACATGATAAAATTGAGTAGTGGGATAATCCTGTTCCGTCCAGGTTTGGCCGCCATTGAGGCTTACCGTGCCACCACCATCATTGGAACTGATCATCCTCATTGGATCATTAGGGTCGATCCATAGGTCATGGTTATCGCCATGCGGTGGACGAATTCTAATATCAAAAGTCTTTCCTCCATCGGTTGATTTCCAGAACTGCACATTGAGTCCATAGACCACATCTCTATCCAGGGGATCAGCGTAGATACGAGAGTAATAAAAAGCACGCTGACGTAGCTTGCGCTCTGAGTTGACGCGTTCCCAAGTCCATCCCGCATCATCGGAACGGAAGATTCCACCCTCATTGGCTTCTACTACTGCCCAAACACGATTCGGGTCGGCAGGAGAGACGGTCACCCCAATTTTACCAATTGGTCCTTCAGGCATCCCTGGCATCTCTGTTAAATCCACCCAGGTATCTCCACCATCAAGTGACTTCCATAACTTACTATCAGGTCCGCCACCCCACATCTTCCAGGCTTTGCGATAGACCTGCCATGTAGTCGCATATAAAACATCAGGATTAGTTCTGTCAATAATCAAATCGGCTGCTCCAGCCTTATCACTTACATAAAGTACTTTCTCCCAGTTGTTACCTCCATCTTTTGATCGGAATACACCTCGTTCTTCGTTATCGCCATAAACATGACCCAATGCCGCTACATACACAATGTTTGGATTGGTTGGGTGTACACGGATTCTTGAAATGGCTTGGGTTTCTTTCAAACCTAAATCCCTCCAGGTCTTGCCACCATCGGTGGTCTTGTACACACCATCGCCCTGTGTGATACTTCCGCGAAGCTGAGTTTCACCGCCACCGATATAGACGATATCCGGATTGGTCTCTGCAACGGCCACAGCACCTATGCTGGATGAGGTAATTTGTCCATCTGTAACTGGAAACCAATTGTTTCCACTGTCTACAGTTTTCCAGAGACCACCACCAGTAGCCCCAAAATAGTACTCATTGGGTCTGCCAGGGCTACCTGAACTGCCAAGCGAGCGTCCGCCACGATTGGGGCCAATGTTTCTCCAGGTATAATTACCGTAGAAGGAGGGATCTACCGGAAGGTCCGGTTTTGTCGATTGAGCCAGCAGGATAACATCCTGAGCCAATAGGCCCGTAATTAATAAAGCAAGGGTGAAGAATGATCGATAGACTTTCATGCGCTTGGAATAAGGTTGAAATGGAAATTACAAAATCTAAACGTATCCAGGCAGTGCCATTATTTCAGTGGTGCTCCTGGTAGTCGCATTGCCACTAATCTGTTATTCTCGAATTTTTAAAATGCCTAGCATGTAACCTTCATAAGGTTCGTGAGTCTTTAGTGTATCGCAGGTTTTGTCATAGTTTTAGTAAAGACTTCATTTAGGACTTATATATATTGATTACTTTTAGGACTTAAATCAAATCAATGGGAAAATATTCACTAGGAGAATTTGAAGAGGTGCTATTGCTGACAGTGGCTGTGCTTTATGAGGATGCCTACGGTATTGCTATAAAGGAAGACATTGAAACACGGCTAAAGCGGAAGGTTAGCGTAGGAGCCATGCGTACCGGACTTAAGCGCCTGGAGAAAAAAGGGTTTCTGGAATCTGAATTCGGAGAGGCCACAGCCATCCGTGGCGGGAAACGCAAACGATACTTTAAAGTAACGGTCTATGGCAAAAATGCCCTGGAAAAAGTTATGGAAGAACGGCAGAATCTATGGAAGGCTATTCCTGACATGAGTTTTGACTTCAAATTTATATGAGGTCATCATTAGGCATAAATCCACCTAAAATTCCACTTCGATTATTGAAGTGGTTTTGCAGTCCTGACTTAATAGAGGATGTAGAAGGGGATATCTCTGAGCTTTTTGCACAACGGTCAGCAAAAAGTAAGGTGAAAGCCAAACTCTTATTTACGTTGGATGTCCTGTTTCTTTTTCGTCCGGGGATAATCAAAAATATTCAAATCAATAAAGGTTCAAATCAACTCGATATGATAAGCAACTATATTAAAATCGCAATCAGAAACGCTCTAAGGTACAAGGGCTATACCTCAATTAACCTGCTAGGTTTGGTGGTAGGCATTACCTCCAGTGTGTTAATTCTATTATGGGTACAAGATGAAGTGAGCATCGATAAGTTTCATGAAAATGGAGATCAGATTTACAAGGTTTTCAGAAACATGAAGCAGTCTAATGGACTGGTCTCTACTACCGCTACTAACCCAAAACCCTTAGGAGATCTATTGCGGGAGGAATATTCAGAAATCAATTCAGTAGCGTCTGTAAGCTGGTTGATGGATATGAGGTTCGATTGGGCAGAGCAATCATCTGAAGAGGCTGGTCGATTTGCGAGCCCGGAATTCCTAAACATGTTTTCTTTTCCACTTCTGGTCGGGGACAAAAACACAGCGCTTGATGAAATAAACTCAGTGTTGATTTCAAAGACTATGGCTCAAAAGTATTTTGGAGATAATTGGAGAGATATGGCTTTAGGCGAAATCCTGAAGCTGGATGAATCCATAGATGTTTTGGTGATGGGTGTGTTTGAAGATATAGGAGCCAACTCTACACTTGATTTTGATTGGCTAATACCAGCCGAAGGGTATTACAATGCCAACAAATGGGTAGAAGATTGGGGCAATGGCAGTTTTCACATCTATATAACAATCCCGGAAGAAGCCAAGGTTTCAATTGTGGGGGAACGCATGCTCAGTGAAATCAAGGACCATACCCAAGGAAACCCAAGTGCCGGTGATGAGGAATCCATCCTTCAAAAGTTTGAAGACACCTATCTCTATTCCAATTTTGTAAATGGGGTGATTTCAGGTGGTAGAATTGACTATGTAAGAATCATGACGGTAGTGGCGATATTCATTCTCCTGGTCGCCTGTATCAACTTCATGAACCTGACTACTGCAAGGGCCAGTAGAAGATCAAAGGAGATTGGATTAAGAAAAGTCATGGGGGCTGGAAAGAAATCCCTTAGTACTCAATTCTTCTTCGAAGCTATTTTAATGACAACTGTAGCTGTGGCACTGTCGGTACTTGCTGTTACGCTGTTGTTGCCATCCTTCAATGTTTTGGTTAATAAAGCCTTGTCAATTGATTACACCCAATTTCAAACCTGGATTTATATTGTAGGGCTTACGCTAACTGTGGGACTTCTTTCCGGTAGTTACCCAGCCATTCTCTTACCTACTTTAAATATTATTCAATCGATCAAGGGAGGCTTGAAACAACCCTCTTTTGCTTCCTATTTTAGAAGAGGTCTTGTCATCTTTCAGTTTGCAATTTCTACTCTGCTTATTCTAGGCACCGCAGTGGTTTATAAACAGATAGATTATGTTTTAAACAAAGACCTTGGTCTGGATAAAGAAAATCTAGTCGCTATCACTATGGAAGGCGACCTGGCTAGTCGTTTAGAAACGTATAAAACAGAGTTGCTGAGATTACCAGAGGTAAAATCAGTAAGTGCCGTATCTGGCAATCCAATCAGTTATGGTAGATCCACAAGCTCAGCCAACTGGGAAGGCAAAAACCCATCAGACGGTTATGAAGTAAATGTCCTGATCTCTGATGAAGATTTTATCAAGACCGCTGGCATGGAAATGTTGGTAGGTAGAGATTTTTCTGCCCAACTAACTGATTCCACGAATTTTATCATCAATGAAGTAGCTGCGGCCTTAATGGGGTTTGATGACCCGCTTAACAAGGATCTTTCCTTTTGGGGCTTGAATGGGAAGATTGTTGGCGTAGTAAAGAATTTTCACATGCAAAATCTATATGAGCCAATTGCTCCTCTGATTATCACTTGTTATGACCCTAGCGGCTCACCCTTGCTATTGGTTCGAATTGAAGATAATACAGGTGCTGTACTACAATCAATTGAGCAAATTACCAAAGAGCTAAATCCAACTTTTGACTTTAATTATCAATTCATCGATCAGGCCTATGCCGAAAGCTATGAGAATGAGCAAACTGTAAGTGCATTGGCCAACATCTTTGCCGTAATCTCAATCTTGATATCATGTCTTGGACTGTTTGGATTGGCTTCCTATTCCGCAGAACAACGTTCCAAAGAGATAGGAGTTAGAAAAGTCCATGGAGCATCCGTAGTTCAAATTCTACTTTTGCTCTCCAAGGACTATTCCAAACTTATCTTATTGTCCTTTATACTTGCTATTCCTGTAGGCTATTATGTCACGCAGAACTGGTTGAATAATTTCGAATTTAGAACAAGCCTGGACCCATTTGTATTCTTAATTGCGGGAGTTGTGACTTTTGGAGTGGGTGTTTTAACCGTGAGCCTCAAATCTTACCATGCAGCTACTATAAATCCAGTGAGTTCTCTAAAAGAGGAATAGATAGGAATTGCCTTTTTGACTAAGAGGTTCTACCCGGATTGGTTTGTGATTTCAGTGGACAGAATATCCTTATATTTAGGACTTACCTTAAACCCACAAAGCATGGCCTTTCCAACACACGTTAACGATCTAATTACAGATGCAGTAACACAAGCCAATGTTAAAGTAGTTGCCGAAGCTCCAGCTATGGCGCTAAGCAACTTGTACCAGAGCTTAGGGCAGTCTATGGCTATGATGGCTCAAAGTGGAATGAGTGCACAGCAGCAAACCGCTGTTACCGCCCAGGCTGCTACCACAATGGGTGTAAGCACCCTTTATGCTGTTGATACTGCATCAACCGCTGCTGTTACTGAATTGACTACAGGGGACATGGTCATCGGCCATATACATTCCAAGTTGGCTTCACCTCAGGGTAATGCCATGCTGCAACAAGCAGTGGTGCAAGCTCAAAAGAGTAGTTTATCAAACGAAACTATGGAGTTGGTGAGCAGGGCTCAGACTGAGTTGGAAGGAATATTCAAAACGGCTATTGAGCAAGGGATTTCAAAGCAAGCCATGTGCTACGCTATCCATGATGTAGCACTGAAAAATGACATCAGTTTATTATATCCTGCACTCGATGCCCCTAGCCTTACGGTAGAAGATATCATCGCCTATTATAATGCCATCATTACTGCTTTTCATACCTCGTAGTACTTGGCTAATGTGAGGCATCGATGTTCATTATCTAATGATTCACTAAATCTATTTATTCATTAAGTATATTCATTTAATTCAGATTATATTTATACTGTCTGATAAAAACTGATATATTCAGGCATCATCAATAAAGTGAAAGGGATACGCTTTTCACTGATTCACACACTGACCTTTAAAACCTTATACCGATGAGTTACCTCAATTTTGATTTAGAAGACATTTCACCTGAAAAACCAAAGAAGAAAGCAGGATCTGTTCGCAGGGCATTTTCAAATTGGTTACTGGAAAATTATGGTGAAGAATATCAAGTTGAAATCGAAAAGCAACGTGGTAGGAAGGAAGCCAGTTTCTTTGAGGCTGACTTTGAACCACTACCGACTGCACCTAAGCCCAAAGTACCAAGAGTGGGCATCGTTGGGGGTGGTTTTGCCGGATTGTATTCAGGGCTGATTTTGCAATCCCTTGGAATCGAATGCGAAGTGTTTGAAGGTTCCGACAGAGTGGGAGGTAGAATAGATACCTGGTATTCCACCGAATACGACCCAAAAGATAAGAATAAGAAGGGCTTATATGGCGAAGTTGGGGGTATGAGAGTTCCTCAATTTGCAGATGATATGCTGCCTGTTCAGCATTTGGCACTCTCCCTGAATGCTGTGTTGGAAAGAAATGGTCGGGCCGATGAAGCGGTGTATTGGCGAAAATTCTATTACAATTCCGAGGTTCAGCGTTTACGATACAACAATATGGAAGCACCCATTACGGCCAAAGAAGCTGGATTAAACTCTTTGAACTTTGGTGTTGATGAAGGAGGCGATTTACCAATGGTCTGGGTCACTGAAGTGAAGCCTCAAAAAGGCGACCCGTACCTGCCTATTAATAAGGTCCTGGATAAAGTAAATGGTCCATTTCTCGCAGCCTTGGATCAGTCCTTTGAAAAGGGTTTTGCGATGTTGATGAAGTATGATAACTATTCAATGTGGGCCTATTTGACCAACGTCTTCACACTTGGGGATTTAGGGGAGTATTACTTGCCTGAAATGGGCAAAAAGGAAGATTTACTACCATTTAGCGTTGCCAGCTACCTGGAGACCTTAAATGTGGGCACAGGAATGTACTCCGTTTCATTTGTCGAAATGGTTATAGCGGTATATGACTGGGGAGGGAGCAAGAATTCCTATGATCCATCCGACCCGAATGTGTATATGGTAACTGTGGACAAAGGGATGCAACATTTTCCAGATGCTTGCAGGGCGGTACTTGATTTGGAAGATGGGGTTTTACCCACAGATGGAAGCAGGGCCCAGATTGAGATAGGAATGATTCCAGGTCTCAATGGAAAAAAAGGCTACTCACCACCAAATTTAACTCCTGCTGCTGAGCCACCGGCATCCGTTCCAGCTGCTGACCCTGGTAAGCCTGTGCCTGGATCTCCATCACGCAGGAAACAACGCGTATTTATGAACCATAAAGTAGTGCAGGTTCAACATGATGAATGTCTCTTTGACAATCATGGAGGCATGAACTTGACAATCGAGAAAACAGACAAAGACGGCAAAAAAATCAACACCATTGAAAAGCAATACGCTTATGTCATCAGTACTTTGCCAAATGGGGCATACTTGAGTGGCCAATTGAAAACAAATTTTTTCGATAACCTCTCTTTTGCCAAAGCGAGGGCACTGCGTGAGTGTAATTATATGCCTTCTTTCAAAGCTTTTATCACCTTTGATACCCAGTTTTGGGCAGAATTGGGTAATCGACAGGACAAGGGCCTTGGTGTAGCCGTTTCAGACCGCCCAAACAGGCAGATTGTTTATCCTTCTTACGGTTATGATTCCGAGGGGGGAGTGCTTCAAATTTACTGCTGGGCTCAGGATGCCGAACGTATGGGCGCACTCAATGATGAGGAACGCGTCAACGAATGCCTAAAAGGAATAGCCTATTTGTATCCTGAAGTAGACGTTTATGAGGCCTTTTCCGGGTATAAGCCGGAGGTGACCACCAAGACTTGGTTTTGGGACAACCATGCGGGAGGGGGCGCATTCGCACTGTTTGCTCCGGGTCAGTTTAAAAATCTTTATCCCACCTTACTCACCCCTGAGTTTAATGGCTGCTTGAATATTGCCGGAGAATGTTGTTCAGTTCATCATGGTTGGATAGTGGGAGCACTTGATTCTGCCTACAATGCTGTGAATAATATTTTGCAGCAGGCAGGAGCAACGGAAAAGATTAAGCAAATGCAGGAAACCTGGGGTGCACTCCACACACCGGACATAGCGGCAATTAAGAAAAAGGTACGTGCGGCTGCGGTTTAGACTCACATAAACATGTGAAATTCTGATTACTGATTCGAAATTATTGTAACGATAAAGTGCTCTGTCGTTATTGTCGCATGAAGACTACGTTATCACTTACGCTTATTGCGTTGGCATTGATTTTCGTCCAATGCTCAGGCAAAGGTCAGGAGCCCGAACCTATCCCTGAAGAAAAAGAGGAAGAACCGGGATCAGTGGCCCAAAAATTCGGAGGAAGCTGGACTAGCTTTCGCCCTAGCCTTTTCCATGATGGGGCTTCCGTAGAAGGAGAAAACTTCATTGTCTATAGTGATAAATCCAGCCAGGCATGGCGAGAAACCATATTAGGGCTGGCTGAAGAATCTTTCCTTGATATCAAGACAAACTTCGGATTAGAAGATTCTGATTTTAGGTTCGTAAGCACACAACCCAATCGTAAAATCCACATATTAACCAACTACGATCAATACAACAGGGCGGAGGCATATCGAGATGGTTTAATCATGAGGTCAAAAGATGGCCCAAACTTTTTTGGAGATCATGAAACCTGGCATAAAGTATTTCAGCATGAGATAACGCATGTTGTCGAATTTCTCATAATTGGCATTTTCGACCATAGTTGGGCCAATGCAGTATGGATGAGAGAGGGCTTTGCCAATTATGGTGCTAGAAACCACAGAATACAGACTGTTGCTCAACTAGCAGAGTGGCGAGAGAAAATGAAAGCAGTTGAGGGTGGCGGAAACCCGATTGAAATTAAATTATGGGGAGACTTTCCTGCCTCAGTTATCAGCAACAATACAACTACTGAATATTACGGCTTTTTTGAATTGGCAGTGAGGTATCTTCTTGACGAAGAAAAAGGCAATGGTACCTCCTTTGAAGATTTAAAGGCCTACTTTGATGATTTAGGAGCTGGTGTAGATAGAGATACGGCATTCCGAAATCATTTTGGCATGACCATGACCACCTTCAAAAACAATTTTTGGGCTTTAATGGAAAGGTATCTTGAGGATTAGAAAACCCCTTTAGGAAGGCCGGACAATTATCAGGTTCTTTTCCAGATATAGACACTAGTGAGTGTTAAAAAATACAGCAATGAGATTTGAGTAATACAAGCAAATCTCATTTTTCTGTTAAAGACAGAATTTAGACAAAAGTGAAAGAAATATTCACTATTGCGCAACCTTTTCTCAGTAGCTAGAGTATTCTAGAGACAAAGGTGAAACAAATAAATTATGAAGACCAATTACCTCGGAGAATTTGAAGAACTGGTTTTGCTCACTGTTGCAATAGTACATGATAGTGCACACGGTTTGACTGTGAAAGCAGAAATAGAGAAGCAGGCCGGGCGCAATCCTTTACTCAGCTCAGTTCATAAATCACTAATTAGGCTGGAAGATAAGGGCTATCTCAAATCTTATATGGGGGAGGCAACCGCTGAAAGAGGGGGTAGACAGAAGCGATTATATGAGCTTACCGTTGACGGAAAGAAGGTGCTCAACGCTTCACGTGAGTTGCGAAATTCAATGTGGAGTTCGGCACCGAAAGTAGTTTGGGAGGGGGGTAAAATATGAGTCAGCATTCACCCCCTCGTTGGATGATGAAGTTTTTTCGGTGGTTCTGCCGTGAGGAACTTTGTGATGCGGTAGAAGGAGACATGCTTGTGCTTTACCAGGAGCAAAGGCAACACCGATCTCGCTTCAGGGCCAACCTCTGGTATTTCTTCAATGTGCTCACCTTTCTCCAGTCATTTGCCATTAAAAGGAGAGGTGTATTTCATCACTTAAACCCATTCAATATGTTTTTCAATAACCTCAAGATAGGCTTTCGATTAATGAGAAAGCACAAGACTTATTCTGCCATCAATGTTATGGGACTAGCCATAGCACTCTCTGCAGTGATGCTAATGGCCCTATTTATCAAGGATGAACTGTCCTATGACAGGTTCAATAGTAAAGGGAAGGATGTGGTCAGGCTTAGCCATAGACAAGAATCTCCCAATACCACACAAGAAAGTGCCAGACTACCATTCGCGGCAAAACAAGCCATAGCAGAAAGTTACCCCGAGATCGATAAGATTACCAGATTTTACTATTGGTCGGAAGATACGCCATTGCTAGCCTATGAAGGTCAAAACCAGGTTGAACAGGGTGTGTATTTCACAGAACCCGATGTTTTCGAAATATTTGATTTTGAGTGGATTAGTGGCAATCCGGCAACAGCTCTATCAGACCCCAGGAGTATAGTGCTTACAGAGAAAATGGCGCTCAAATACTTTGGACATGAAAACCCCATGGGCAAGACCATGCGTTTCAAAAACAATAATAAGCTTGTTGTTACCGGCCTTCTAAAAGACATTCCCCAAAACTCTCACATCACTTTTGATTTCCTTCTTCCTCTGGAACTGCAGCGACAAATGTGGTTGGGATGGGATGAGGAAGGTTCTTATGATCTGGAAAGGGATTGGAATCATGCATTGGGTGTCTGGACTTATGCCTTACTGGCTCCGGGAACAGACCTTGCGCTTTTTGAGGACAAGCTTCAGATGATTGCCGAGGAACATTTGAATAAGGATGGAAAAGACGAATTCTCAATTCAGGTACAACCTCTTTTTGATATTCATCTGAATTCTGACAAATTGAATGAGGCTCGGGCCAATGGCAATATGGTACAGCTCTATGGTCTGGGAGCCATTGCCATACTTATCCTGGTCATTGCCTGTATCAACTTTATCAACCTCACTTCGGCTCAAGCCAATAAGAGGTTTAAAGAAGTTGGCCTGCGCAAGGTCATGGGAGCGAAAAAGACAGAACTGGTTTCGCAATTTCTTGCCGAAGCACTCATTCTTGTAAGTCTTGCATCAACAATCGCTCTGATCATTGCCAATGTCACGCTACCATACTTTAATCAATTTATGGGTAAATCGCTGTCAATCAGGCTGGAAGAGCTGCCATTTTTGTCCGTGTTTGTTGTCCTGGTAGTTGTGATTGCCTTATTATCCAGTCTGCGACCCTCCATGGCTGCTGTACGTATCAGTGCTATCCAGGGACTAGTAAACACTTTCAATCTGATGAGGTCAAAACAACGGTTTAGCCGGTTCATGGTTATCGGACAATTTATGGTTTGTAACCTCCTGATCATTGGTATTCTGGTCATCAACAACCAGCTGGATTTGCTCAGAAATAAAGACTTGGGTTTTGATAAATCGGAAATGATCATTCTAAAGCATAGTCGGTATCTAAGGCATAAAGACTTTGGAGTCCTTCAGAATCAGCTATCTGCCTTACCAGTAGTCCAGAATGTAAATCGGGGATATGTGGCCGGCACTAAATCCTTCAATGGATCATTTGGCATCACCCGGGGAGGAAGTGAGGACATGTTTTCACTAGGTGTCAAATGGGTCGGTGAGGGGTTCAACGAAATGTTTGATATTCAATTGATTGAAGGTCGAAATTTTGATGAAAGTTCTGACACAAATATCGAATCAGCCATTCTAATCAATGCCGCTGCTGCCAGGGAGTTTGGCTGGTCTGTAGAGGAAAGTATTGGGCAAAAGCTGTCTTATCACAGAGGCTCCAGGCCCGAAGTAGTACTAAACATCATTGGCGTATTGGAAGATGCGAATTTCGAAAGTCTTTATGATCCTATAGTCCCCAGTGTGTTTAGAAGAAACAAATCCAGTGTAGGCAACGAGGTGGTGATCAAACTGAACAATACAAATGACCTGCACAATACTTTGAACAAAATTGAGGCTGCCTGGACCTCCATCATGCTTAATTGGCCCTTTGAATTTTCGTTTCTGGATGAGCAAATTGAAGCGCAGTATGCGAAGGAGGAGAAGCTTTCAGCTGCCATCAAGTACTTTGCGATACTGGCTGTTTTTATAGCGTTTTTGGGACTTTTTGGGCTTGCTTCTTTTGCCGTACAAGAAAGAACCAAGGAGATTGGCGTAAGAAAGGTGTTAGGTGCCTCAACCGCTTCCTTGTTCTCTCTGGTAAGTAAACGCTTCCTGTGGGCTATAACGGCTTCATTTCTATTAGCTGCTCCCATAGGCTATTACCTGTTCGATCAATGGCTGCAGGATTTTGCCTACCAGGTACAGATAGGTCCCGCTGTCTTTTTAACTGCCGGAATCATGTCACTCGTTGTGGCCCTTATAGCGGTGGGTTTTAAATCGTTAAAGGCAGCAAGTAGGAACCCTGTGAATACGCTGCGGTACGAGTAGTGCCACTCATAACTGGAACGTGAACGGAACGAGAGCTTAGGCTTAACAGTAAACGTCACATGACCTTGCCAAGGTTTTGTGGGAATGGTCGATTGCGAATTATAAGTAAAACACAGTTTACTCTCTTTTTTATTATTTTTTAGCTTTTGATACAATCTAAAGATCAATTATATTTTTTAATTATTATTTATTAATTAACTTCCTTGATTGCAGCTCTCAGCAGCATGGCTTAAAATAATTAACCGACTAATCTGACAGATCAAAGATGAGAGAACGAAAAAATGTTTATGAGCTCCCGGCAGGTGACACGACACTTGAGTGGTATTCCAAAGCGGTTGTTGAAATGAAAAGCCGACCCACCACTGATCCGACCAGTTGGAATTATCAGGGGGCCATGCACGGATTTCAGGCGAATCTACCAATTTGGCAAGGTGCAGCACCGTTACCCTCGGAAAGTGAACAGCGAAGTTATTGGAACCGATGTCAGCATGGTTCCTGGTATTTTCTGCCTTGGCACAGAATGTACCTGGCCTATTTCGAACAAATAGTGGCGCAAACTATTGTGGACTTGGGAGGGCCAGCTGACTGGTCATTACCTTTCTGGAACTATAGTGACACTACCAACCCAGATGCCCGCACTATCCCACCCGCATTTACCGATCCAGCCAACAGTACCAATGGCCTGTGGATATCCGAGAGAAATTCGGATACGATCCCCGCAAATTATGTTACACTTGGAGCATTGGGCGTGTTTCCCTACACCGGAGACGGAATCACATCCGAATTGGGTTTCGGAGGCCCCAGAACGGCATTTTCTCATAGCGGACGTACCCATGGTAGACTGGAACATCTTCCACATGATATGGTGCATGTTGCGATAGGCGGAGCTATGGGAGATCCAAGAACAGCTGCACTCGATCCAATTTTTTGGCTTCACCATGCCAATATAGATCGACTATGGCAGGTTTGGCTTAACCAGGGCAATAGAGCGAATCCCGGCATTGCTGCCTGGCTGAACTTTGGTTTTAACTTTCACGACAAGGACGGCAATGTGCAAATGCTCACATGCATCGAAGTCGAAGACACGACTAACCTGCTTTCAGGTTATGAATATCAAGGTGTGCCAAGCTCAGTACCTGAAACAGGGATGCTTGCGGATATTGAACCGCCAAATGAGATGCCTTTAGAAGTTGTGGCAGCCAGCAATGTGGCTCAGCCGTTGAGCTCGAAAAAGACGCGGCTAGGGTTGGGCTTACAACCTCCCAGGAATAAGCGCATGAAATTTATGGCGGCTGAAGAATTTTCACCAGTACCAGAATCGACATTCTTGCACTTTGAAAACATAACTGGTACCGGTGTTCCCCCGGCATACGATGTTTACTTGAATGTGCCAGATGATGATGGGGGTAAAGAGGCCCATTATGCGGGCTCATTAGCCTTCTTTGGTGTAGAAGAAGCTTCGACACCTAGCGATCATCATTCGGGAAGTGGACAGCATTATGCACTGGACGTTAGCGAATTAATGAGTCAACTTCGCACACTGCCAAATTGGAAGGAGGAGCAGTTAGACGTTCACTTAGAACCAAACTCACCACCTGCCGAAGATGCTTCGGTAGTAGTTGGTCGAATAAGCTTATATAGTGCATGAGAATACACTTAGACAGTGTTGAGTTTCCGTTTCGGAGGGTGTCCCATTACAAAAAGCAAATACGCTTATGGCTTATGTTATCTCCGGAATGGTGGGCATGGGCACTCAGTGGATTGGTTTGGCTTTGGTTACTCGTGAGTTTAGAATTTGGAATGGCAGCAGGCAATTCAATGAGCCATGAACATCAATCGATGGTTTCCACCAATACACTTTCTAACCTAGCTATGACCATAAGTGGTGGCTTAGGAGCCTGGATGCTTATGGTGGTGGCCATGATGTTTCCTGTATTGAATGAACAAATTCGTCATGTTGCTTTTTCTGTTCAGCGGAAAAGAAGGGAGGCCAGTATAGCCATTCTCCTTTTGGGCTATACGCTAATATGGACCGTGGCAGGAGTGTTGTTTTCAATACTGCTGCCATACCTGTCCCAACTGCTCGCTGATACTTTTGCGCTCAGTAATAATCTCATCGCTGCTTCCGCCTTTTTATTGGCCGCAACATTGGTTTGGCTGCCATCAAGGTGCAAGACAATGACTGCATGCGCGCGCACCATGCCCATACGGATCCAGGGTTGGCACACATATGCAGACAGTCTACAATTTGGAGCAAAAACAGCCTTGGTTTGCATTCGGACTTGCTGGGCTCCCATGGTAGCTTTGATGCTGGCCCATCACGACACCCTGACCATGCTTGTTGTTACAGTACTTCTTATCTATCAACGCTATCGGCTTCCACATCAAAGCAAAATGCTCAGCTACGCCTGGGGAATGCTGGCGTTAGGGTTCATTCTTGTAGATTTGCTCTAAGGTAATAAGTACAGGAAAACGCTATTCCTGTTCTTATTAAAGAATTTTGGTTCTACTTTAGATCAATAAGAAAGTACAAAAGGTTTCTCCAATGGCAGACTATGTATCATCTCGACTTATCGCGGCAGATAATATCGATCTGAGCCTGAGTTCCGATATTCATGAGATTACGCTTAGCTACTTGCCAGACTCGGTCACAAAAACTCTTTTGCAAGAACTGGCATCAAAGACTTCCATAGAAGAATATGATCTTTGCTTACACTTTGAAAAAATAACGGGTAAGGGCGTTCCTCCGGTTATTGAAGTTTACCTCAATTTAGCCGAGGGTGAAAAGCCCAAACAGGACAATTATGCCGGTGCTCTTGGACTTTACGGAATTGAAACCAGTTCCACAGCAGGTCTGGAACATGACGACAGTGGACAGCACCGTATCCTTGAAGTAAGTCAGTTGTTGAGTCAATTGAGTAAAAATCCAAATTGGTCCGACAAAGGGCTTAAGATTACTCTCACCTTAGGAACAACATTACCAGTGGGTTCAGTAATTGAAATTGGCCGGGTTAGCTTATACTTACATAAAAAGGCTAATCAAGGATAATCATAGATCTTCCTTTTATCTATCACCACTCCATTAACAACGAGAGTCAGTTGACAGGAGGAGATACTTTATCCACCAACAAAACACCATCAAAATGTTTCGCAAGTATCAATTGCTTTGATCCATTGAGGTCTATAAAAGAATCGTTAATGACTATTTGATTAAAAAGCCAATTACTTCCTTTTTCGGATCGTTTTGGAAAATCCAGATAATGACCCTTGCCTTGCAATTGTTGAATAACATGCTTGATATCCAAATGATCAGGATCGGGAGCGTCTGTGCTCTTGGCTTCTCCCGAATTCCCATTATAAGTTCCGCTGCCACCGTAAATGCCTATGGAATAGATCTGTGAGGCATATTTGTCCATTAGAAGCTGGCCCATGACAATTTCTTTGTCATTCGATTTTGCAATGTGATAGTTATGACCAACCACAATTACTTTCTTGTCCTTATAAACATTTTCCAGAAGCCATTCGAGGTTACTTGCCATGGCCTTGTCTCTATCACCAAAACGCTGACGCCAATTTTTGTTTTTGAAAAACTCCAACCTGAGTTCGAGAAATTTAATGCGATTTAGCAAGGTCTTTTTTGTTAGCAATAACAGCTGATCATCATCCATCAAACCCTTGTCCAATTGATCATAGAGCAATTGATAGTCAGCAATCAGCTTTTGAGTAGGGGGCTCCAAGGAATCATAAGGCGTCTTACTACTGGTCGATAATTTATTGGCTATAACTGAAAAACGCTCCTCAAGTTGATCATGGTGAGTAGATTCGATATTGTATTTGTCAGCCTGGGCTTTGAGAAGCTTGTTAAATGACCGACCCGATCGTTGAACATCGAAACCCGCCACACTTAAATCGTTTGTTTTAACGTATTTCATAAGGTCTCTGAAAGCTTGATTCGTCCAGATACCGAAAAATCCATGTGTCATTTGTGCCGTGCTCAGTTCATCTCTGAAGTGATCAACAGAAGCCAGCTCACCTATTCCCGCTTCAAAAAGGACAACATCAAAGCCAAGGTTCTTATGCAGCGATTTAATCAGATCATTTCTTGCAAGAAAGACTTCATTGGAACCATGATTGTGCTCACCAAGCATGATAATTCGCTTATTCTTTACCCTCTTAAGAAAAGAGCTCCAATCGCCATTGGCATAATCCGAATCTAAATCAACATCAACTGCCTTCTTGTTAAGGTATTTTAGCTCTCCTTTGCTTAATGATTGCCCAACGGCAATTGTGCTGCATAATAAGTAGAGTCCGATATACAGTATTGACCTTCGTTTCATTGAGATATAGTTTAGACAATGAATTAGAGGTAAAACAAGGCGAATTGCCAATCAAAAAAGGGATTATGTGTCCTGAAAAAGTATTTCAGGACGTTTTGAGTTCAGCGCTTTGCGCGCAGATATTCAGAAGGTGTCATACCAACAGCCCGTTTGAAAGATTCGTTAAAAGCTGATTTTGACTTGAAACCGGCTTCCTGTGCAAGAGCAAACAGGGTGTATTTTTTTAAGTCTGCAGATGCAATCAATACTTTCACCTTTTCCACTCGATGTCGATTTAGGTATTCCGAGAAATTGACTCGAAGCACATCATTAAGAAAATTAGAAAGTTCTTTTGGTGAGATGTCAAGATGAGTAGATAAATCGAGTAGTGTAAGATCCTTGTTTTTATAAAGTTCATCCTGCTCCATGGAGTGTGACAGGTCAAAGGCCAATTGTTCTTCCTTCGGAGATAGTGTCGAGACTGGAGGCCTTTTGATCTTTGCAATTAGCACATTGGGCTTTAGAAACCCTATGTAGCCTATCCAATAGATAAAGGCGGAATTGATAATGAGGTTGGGGTAATTAAAGAGCATTGTATCGTCACCGTCATGTACAATCAGGTCAACAATAGTCAATACGAAATTGATTAATATCAGGCCAAGAAAGATTTTCGAGAACAACTTCAACCAGTTGATGTTTTTTGACCCTTTTTGATGTCCAATAGGACTGGTTTCGGCTTTTTTGAGAAAGCGCAGACCAGCAATGAGAATTAGCGTGGTAAAAATCAGAAAGACGAATTCATTAACTCGGAAGAAGTTTGAAACAACCAACTCCGCTATGATTCTGTAGCTGCTTTCTTTGACAGCAATATAAAACCAGTAGGAGCGCATTATTCCATATATAACAGCAGGTGCCCATAGCCACAAAACCGCTTTATTGTAAGCACCCCCATTCGTGATTTTGACGCTGCTCCTTAGATAAAAGAAAAATGCAGGGGCCAGGAAATACTTATAGGGAAATGGGAGCATATAGCTTGGTGCATAGCTATCCAGAATCTTCATATCCATCAGAGCATAATGTAAATTCAGGAAGCTTAACGAAAACAGAAAAAGGACGAAGAGTTTGGTCGCCTTTGGATTACCTGCTCGCTTTTTATATACCAGCCAACAGAGTAGAAAGCCCTGAATGGCTCCGAACAGGGTAATAATATTAACAATGCTATATTCTATATCCACCAGCTGTCAATATCGGTATCACGACAATAAATAGCTACAGCGATAGGGATATTTGAAAGGAGGAAATAGTCTGATCATATCTGGTTCGAAGCAGGGGCGTTTCTTTTGGCCTATGCTTGTGTCTTCACAAACATCTTTCTTCGAATAGAGTACTCAATTACATTCCGTTCGTTTGTGAAGGCACAAACGAAGGCAGCAAACGGCAAACCCAAATTTACTGTCATTACGAGGGAAGCAATTTCTTAATTGTTAGACGTCATCCTGAGGAAGCGAAGGATCTCCTAATCGCTGAACGAGATTCTTCATTACGCAAGCTCCATTCAGAATGACGGCAACGGATGAAAGGAAGCCAGACTAACTGATTCACCTTCTTGAGCCAATGTTTGTGTCTTCACAAACATCTTTCTTCCGAATGGAGTGCGAAAGGAATTATATCCAGTTCGTTTGTGAGGACACAAACGAAGGCAGCAAACGGCAAACCCAAATTTGCTATCATTACGAGGGAGGCAATTTCTTAATTGTTAGACGTCATCCTGAGGAAGCGAAGGATCTCCTAGTCGCTGAGCGAGATTCTTTACTTTATTGAATTGCCGCTAAAATATTAAGACAGTTCTTCGATATTTTACCAAATTGGAGGTGTGAAGATTAATGGGAAACATCAACATACCATCTGGGTAAATGAAGCGGATTCTGGTAAAATCCAGGTTTTTGATCAGCGCTACTTTCCTCATCGAATAGAGCTGTTCGACATCACCCATACCGATCAGGCGGCTTTTGCGATTAAAGAAATGGTCGTTCGAGGGGCTCCTCTAATTGGAGTTACAGCGGCCTACGGGATGTACCTCGGTTGCATAGAAGCAAAACAGCAGGATAACCCTCAAGCCTATTTGGATCTGGTGGCCGATAAATTGAACGCTACTCGGCCCACGGCCGTCAATTTGTCTTGGGCAATTGGTGAAATGCAGCGATCGGTGAGTCAAATTGAATCATGGGATGGAAAGATTGATATAGCACTGAAAAGGGCCAATGAGATCAAACAGGAGGATATCAACATTTGTGAAAACATAGGAAAGCATGGCCTGGAATTGATCAGATCGATTGCTGATAAAAAGGATGGAACGGTCAACATCTTAACACATTGCAATGCAGGTTGGTTGGCTACTATAGATTGGGGAACAGCACTGTCTCCAATCTATCAGGCTCAAAGGGAGGGAATCCCTGTTCACATTTGGGTAGACGAAACACGCCCAAGAAATCAAGGTGCTAATTTGACAGCCTTTGAATTAGTACATCAGAATGTCCCTCATACCTTAATCAATGATAATACGGGAGGCCATCTAATGCAAAGAGGCATGGTTGATATGGTCATTGTAGGCACTGACAGAACTGCTCGAAATGGAGATGTCGCCAACAAGATAGGCACCTATTTAAAGGCACTCGCTGCTCATGACAATGATGTGCCGTTTTATGTGGCGCTACCTTCTTCCAGCTTGGACTGCTCCATAGAAAATGGCCTGCGTGACATTCCCATTGAAACCCGGGGCCAAAATGAAGTAAGGTATATTCAGGGCAAGGTAGATGGTGAAGTGAAATCGGTCTTGATCTGCCCCGAAGAAACAAGTGCCTTAAATTATGGTTTTGATGTAACTCCGGCTAAATACATCACAGGGTTGATCACCGAACGAGGAGTAACAGAAGCTTCGGAAAATGGCATTCGATCTCTCTTTCCTGAAAAATTTGAGATATGATTGATGAGGGTGTTATAAAATTTAGGTGCAACTGGACTAATAAACCGCATGGCATAGGAGTTCCTCAAGTGCTTATGGACTGGCGTGATAGGATGCATGCATTAAGGTTAATAGGCGTTTACCAAGACATCAATATTGGCTATGGAAACATCAGTGTAAAGTGTCCTGAAGGCATGCTTATTTCGGGCACACAAACTGGCCATTTGGAAACGCTCGGTGCTTCAGAATATTCATTAGTCACCGACTATGACATTGAACACAACTCGCTGGATTGTATTGGTCAAGTCAAAGCTTCTGCTGAAAGTCTGACTCATTTGGCTTTGTATAAAGCAGATTCGAAGATCAAGGCGATCATCCATATTCATAATTTGGAGATGTGGGAACGCCTGCTTCATAAAATCCCTACTTCTGATGAATCTGTTCCTTATGGAACTCCTGAAATGGCTTCGGAAATTCAGCGACTCTTTATTGAATCAGGTTTGCCAGAGACGAAGCTTATGGCAATGGGTGGTCATAAGGAGGGGCTAATTGCTTTTGGAGCCACTATGCGACAAGCGGGAGAGGTGATATTGAGTTACCCCAATTGACAATTCCCATACGTCAAATCAATATTTTTTAATTGAATTAATTAATAGCATAGACAGTACATCTGAGGCTTCCTTAATTGTCGTTGTCTTTTACTCACAAAGCTATGCGGAAGTTAAACATCCTGGTATTTACTGTTTTCTTAATCTTCAATAATGTGTTTGCTCAATCCAAGCATGAAAAGATCAAAATAAAAATGAAACAGTTGGCAACCCTGTTGGGCGAATGGAATGTAGAAAACGAATACACCGCAAGGGATGGATCAGTGAGAAAAGAAAAAGGCACATATGAAGTCTCCTGGGCATTGGATTCCACGTATTTCAAGTGGGAATCCCGGTTGACTAATACGGCCAACGGCAAGAAACGACAGCATATTTCCTGGATTACCTTCGATCAGGACAAGGACAGTTATACTCAGACTTACCTCTACAGTAAATCGGCCATGCAAATCATTGAACATGGCCATTTTGACCAGCCTTCTTTGATATACACTACAACCACTAAACTCCAACTTTCTGATGGCGTTACCGAGCTTTTACGAAATGAAATCTCACTCAAAGACCCTAATCGATTGATCTATCGAAGCTGGGCCAAATTCGATGAGGCTGCAGAAGTCAACAATTTTACGGCCGTTATCACACGCAGGAATTAATCGGCAAGGCAGGGAGACACAAAGTCGATAATCAAAAAAATCAAGTCTATTGATATGCGAAAGCTTAGTAATGGTTTCTATATTCTTCAAATAGCCTCACCGGATGGAGTAGGAACTTTTAAGGTATTAAAAAAATCTAACGCATATTGGTCAATTCAAATGCTCCGCCTAGCACTTTAATCATGTGTGGCAGGTGAGTAAACCTGGCGCGTTTAGGCAGATTCCATTCCTTTTTATAGTGTGCAAGTGCATCTTCGTATTGGCCTGCAACCATATAGGCATCACCTAAACGTAATAGTGAAGTAAGATGCTCAGGGTTCGTTTTGAGTGCTCTATCGAAGAAAGGTAGCGATTCTTTTCCCATGTCATCTACCAAAAGCATCCATCCAATATTGGCCAGATTGGTCTGCCAATTGTTCGATTTGTATTTACCCTCAGAGGAAAGTGATTCTACGAGTTTGAGTCCGCTCTCCACACCATTTTTCTTGACTTCGTTGTAAACCAGGCCGATTGCCTGATTTTTCTCTTCAGCATTCGTACCAAACATAGCCTCCAAATTACCGATGGTATAGCTTACCCCGGTAAGACTGAATTCAATTTCTATATCATCGGAAAATGTGGGTAGTGCGGCCCATTCACCTTTAGTGCCCAATCCAAATTCCTTTCTGCTGATCGTTAAACTGCCTTGAGCCGTCATTACATCAAGTTTCGATTGAGCATCCGTCATGACTGTAGGCAGCTTAACATGTACGCTTATCGGCCTGGTAATATCTTTTATGTTGAGGAATCCAGAAACATCAAATCCATCATCAGTCGGACTGACTTCTGATCCCTGGAACCAGATTGCAGGAAAGAGTTTTGTGTTTAGAAAATTCTCACGCTGCAATTCACTGCTGCTTTTGCTGTCAGATGTGGTCATTCCGTCTGAACCTATGCGCAGTGTAATCGATGTACTCATGATGTCGTTGGCATCATAAAACATGGTGGCTTGGTAGGCACTTATCGATCCTTCGATTGCGGCTTGTCCAGTATTCCCAACCTTGAACTTGATGAAGGAGTTGTCTTTGTTGATTTGATAGCGGTTGCCCATATTGATCGTAATGGGGCCTTTGACCTGCAAACTAGCAAGTGCACTACCACCGCCTGGCACATATTCCTCTGCCGGACCACAGCCTAGTAAAAGGGTGGCTGTGATCAGCATTAACAATGTTGCTTTTTTTAACTCTATTCTCAAATCGATTGCTGAACTTGTAATCATCTCTTTTGTTTCTGTTTTACGAATTCATTCCGGTGCAGAATGATTAAGCAAGACAGAAAAAGCACAAGCAAAAACCAACATGACTTCCTGTAGAAAATGTGAAGGTTTGACCTTAAGGCAATAAACGCTCTATAATCCTAAAGAAGCCAAAACATGCTTCAGCTTGATCTAAAACCAGGCAAATGGATCAAAATTCCCTAAAATCTCTTAATTTGAATATCCATGGCTATCAAAACCACTGATATGGATGCAGTTTCCTCCAAACCAATTGACAAATTGGAGCAGCATGAGGTCATTCTTGATATCAATAATGCGATCACCTCGAAGTTTAATTATTTGGATTTATTCAATGCCATTGCCGTCACATTAAGGAAAAATTTTCCGGTTGACTGTACAGCGGTGACAATTTACAACGAGCAGGAAGATGTATTTGAAGCCACAGCCATAGAACCATTCTCGTCTTCAGTTGAGCTATACACTGGTTACAAAGTTCCCAGAAAAGGAAGCCACATGGAGTGGGTATGGAAAAACAAGGCCCCATTGCTCAGAAATAATATCGATAAGGTACAGGAGTTTGCAACGGATAAAACCTTTTTGGAGCAAGGGCTAAAATCATACGTTGTGCTTCCGCTTATGAGCCGGGATGATTGCATAGGGACATTCAATATTGGCAGTGTAGAGGCAGACAGGTATAGTCAGGAAGATATTGACTTTGCTGAGGTGGTTGCTAACCAAATTACCCTGGCCATTGAAAATGTCAAGCAGTATGAAGAAATTGAAAAACTCAAAGAGCAGTTAGAAGAAGAGAATGCCTACTTGCAGGAAGAGATCAAGGTCAATTACAATTTTGAAGAAATAATCACCCAGAATGAGGCCTGTCTAAACCTGCTGGCCAGCATTGAGCAGGTAGCACCTACCAATGCCACTGTGTTGATCATTGGTGAATCCGGAACTGGAAAGGAACTATTAGCCAGAGCAGTACATAACCGAAGCAAAACTGCCGGTAAAGCCTTGGTGAAAGTCAATTGTGCTGCCTTACCAGAAAATCTCATTGAAAGTGAATTGTTCGGTCATGAAAAAGGCGCTTTTACCGGAGCACTGACAACAAAGATCGGACGCTTTGAATTGGCACATCAAGGCACCATATTCCTGGATGAAATTGGTGAATTGCCGCTGGCATTGCAATCCAAATTATTGAGAGTGCTGCAGGAAAGAGAATTTGAAAGAGTTGGAGGGAACCAGACCATCAAAGTGGATATTCGGGTGATCGCTGCTACCAACAAGGATTTGAAAAAAGCAGTCCGTAAAGGGAAATTCAGAGAGGATCTGTATTATCGACTGAATGTTTTTCCACTAACACCATGTCCACTTAGGGAACGTCTAGGAGATGTTCCATTATTAGTTCGTCATTTTTGCAAAAAGTATAATCGCATTTTCGCCAAAGACATCTCCATAATTCCGGAGTCTGTCATAAAGCAACTTGATGCCTACCATTGGCCAGGAAATATCCGAGAACTCGAGAACATCATAGAAAGGGCAATCATCACGAGCCCAGGTAAAAAACTAGAGATTGTTGGTCTTGATCTGGAAGAAAATCTCAGGAAAGTCAAAAGTGGTAAAAATCTGTCATTTGAGGATAATCAAAAGTCTCATATCCTTGAAGTTCTGGAGCGTACAAATTGGAAGATTAGCGGGCCTAAAGGAGCTGCGGAACTGCTGAAGTTGAACGCCAGAACCCTCGAATCAAAAATGAGGAAGCTTGGTATCAAACGACCTGAGGTTACTTAGATAATAGGAGCAGAAAACTAAGAATTCCTTCATCATATTTAATGAGGTTCATTAAATATGATGAATTTATTGAAAGTGCTCACAATACTAATATTCCACAATCAATTCATTATCAATCTATTAGTCCACCATTTTTTGAATGGCATACCGTTTGGATATAGGAGAACCATGTTCAATTATTTTCAAACTTAAAAACAAACAAAAATGGAAACGCAAATTGTTGACACGGCAGCTCAAGTAAAAGCACTTGACGAAATGGTGCTGAAAGGACAAATTTTAGAAGCTGTAGAAGCCTTCTTTCATCCTGATGTAGTTACCCTGGAAGGTGACGGAACGATCACCAAGGGCCTGGCAACCAAAAAGGCAAACTTGCAGGAATTTTTCGCAGGAATTGGCAGCGTGAATGGCATTACCCTTCACAGCCAAGCTTCCAATGGCGATGTTAGTATGTCAGAATACACTTTCGATCTCACCCAAAAGGATGGTACACCTATTCTTTGGAACGAAGTCTTGAGAAGAAGGTGGAAAGACGGCCTCGTTATTGACGAGCGATACTATACAGCGGGTTAATCGATTAACGAAATCCAGGGTTGAATCGGACGTGAAGTTGGATGTGGGGATAAATCAATCCGGATAGTTAAAAAGGTCAGTGGGCATTAGCTCCTGACCTTTGCCTTGTTATTGAATCAACAACTATAAACCTTCTATCAAGGAAGTTGGCTTTTCTAGCCATATAGTAGGGTAGCGGATGACACTCGCTGGCTGGCCATTTTCTCGAAACGGAAGCAAGACCAAAAGTAGAAGACCCAAAAAGAACAAGTACCGACCTAAAAACAGGAATCAATTAAAAGATGACCTTCAAGGCAATCAAACGCATTTATTTACACTCACTCATAAATTTGGGATTGAAAAAGGCAAGACATATCCAAAACTGACGGACCGTGAGGATTGGATTGTAATTGTGGATGAATCAATACTTTGATCATTATTTAAAAGACACCGAACGATGGCTTGCTAATTTTGCTTATCATATCCATGTAGACTTTACCTATTTCCTTTCTGTGGGCATCACCACATTGGCTATCCTATTATTGACTATCAGCTATCATGTGATCAAAACGGTGTTCACCAATCCAGTGATTAGTTTGAGGCAGGATTGAGTTTGTATTCAAATTGGACCAACTAAAAAGATATTCAAAAGCAAATCATAAGTACGTCTTGAATCCCTGCAATCTATTCTTTGATTAGGGTAATATCTATAATTCACTAAATTGGGAGTTATGTTCAATCCTCGTAGATGAAAGAAGTAATAGATGAATTAATTCGCTTTAGAAATGAGCGAGATTGGGAACAATTCCATAATCCAAAAGACTTGGCTCTAGCAATCAATGTTGAAGCTGCTGAACTTCTTGAGCTTTTTTTATGGAAAGACCATGATTCTGCTGATAAAGAAAAAGTAAAAGAGGAGCTTGCAGATATTTTTGCATATGGGTTGCTCTTGGCTGAAAAGTATGACTTTGACATTAAAGAAATCATACTAGAGAAGATCAAGAAAAATGCTGAGAAATATCCTATTGAAAAAGCTAAAGGAACAGCCAAGAAATACGATGAATTATGATTTCAAGCAATTCGTTTGAAATTAGAAAATTCGATTTCAACGCAGCAATATCTGAGAAAATTGACGGTCTCAACTTTGCCAATAACCTTTGGCCAATAGTATATCTGCTCAGTCAAGGTAAGGAGAAAATTGCCTATGTAGGGGAAACGGCAGACGCTGTTAAACGGATGAATACTCATCTAAAAAACACTAAGAAGAGGAAGTTAACAGAGGCGCATCTCATCGAGAGCAAAATGTTCAATAAATCAGCCACATTGGACATTGAATCAAACCTTATAAAATACATATCAGGTGATGGGCAGTATCAACTTCTGAATGATACTATCGGATTAGCCAATCACAATTACTATCAAAAGGAAGAAGTCTATTGGGGTATGTTTACTTCCATTTGGGATAGCCTTCGTTCATTAGGTATAGCAGACCAATCAATTGAGGAAATCAACAATTCTGACCTTTTCAAGTACTCTCCGTACAAAACGTTATCAATTGAACAGCTAAAGGGACTATCGTTGATCATTGACAGTTTGATTGATAATTCATACAAAAATATTGTGATGAAGGGTGGTGCTGGTACAGGCAAAACTATTCTAGCTGTTTTTCTCTTCAAACTTCTTGTCACGGATCTATCAGATTTTAATTCTAAAGATTTAGGAAGTGATAATGGTGTTAACCTTCTGAAAAAGGTTGAGAGACTTAAACAAATTTACCCCAAACCTAAAATGGCATTGGTTGTTCCCATGTCATCTTTTCGAAACACCTTAAAAAAGGTCTTTAGTAATGTCAAAGGGCTGAAAGCTAGTATGGTTGTTGGTCCCACAGATATAACAAGAGACAAGTATGACATTGTCGTGGTAGATGAGGCACATCGGCTGAAAAGACGAAAAAACCTCACTAATTATAAATCTTTTGATGATGGAAACAAGCGGCTTAATTTGGACACAGACCACGGGACTGAACTTGATTGGATAAAACTTCAATCAAACCAAGCAATCTTCTTTTATGATAAAGATCAATCAATTAAGCCGTCAGATATAGAAGCATCTGATTTCTACGATCTAATTCATGAGACCAACACATATGAAGGAAATCTCACCTCTCAATTTCGTGTTCGTGGAGGAAACGGATATGTAAAGTTTGTGAACAATCTAATGGATGTTAATATCAAGGAACATAAACCTTTTAGTGATTCAAATTATGATTTAAAAATATTCAGCTCTATATCTTCCATGATTCAAAGCATTAAAAACAAGGATCAAGAATTTGGATTGTCAAGAATGATTGCAGGATTTTCCTGGGAATGGATTTCAAAGAAGACTCCTGAATTATTTGATATTGAAATAGAAGGCTTGCAGCTTCGATGGAATACAGAGCCTTCGGAATGGATTAATTCTGAAGGAAGTGTTGAGGAAGTCGGATGCATCCATACAACACAAGGGTATGATCTGAATTATGCTGGTGTAATTTTTGGCAAAGAGATCGGGTTTGATTCTGTACGACAAGAGATCATTATTCACAAGGAGAATTATCATGATAAAAAGGGCGGAAACGGTATCAAAGACCCCGCAGAGCTTAAGCATTTCATACTCAACATCTATAAAACCATCTTATTACGAGGAATTAGAGGTACATATATTTATGTGTGTGATCCTGATTTGAGAAAATATATTGCCAGTTATTTGAATCGAGCACTAAGTGAGTTTAAAAAAGAAGTTGAGCCGGTAGAATTAATACCGTATCAAAATTCAGTTCCATTATACGACTTAAAAGCTGCGGCTGGGTTATTCAGTGAATCTCAAAAAGTGGAAGACCATGAATGGGTTCAAATTCCAAGTAATGTTAAAGCTTCGGAAGATTTGTTTGCTTGTGAAGTCATTGGAGAATCTATGAACAGGATTATTCCAAATGGTTCAATTTGCCTTTTTAAGAAATATAATGGTGGATCACGGAATGGAAAAATCGTACTTGCCCAATCCTCTGAGATTCAAGATACCGATATGGGGTCTGGTTATACGGTAAAGGAATATTACAGTAAAAAAGCCGTAAACGACTCAGGTTGGGGACATGAGTCGATCAGACTTAGGCCTATCTCAAATGATGCTACATTCGATGATATCGTTCTTGATGCACAAGGGATGGAATCATTCCGGGTCATTGGAATATTTGATCGAGTTTTAAGTTAGTTTTTGCAGGTATTTAGGGAAGGCCAACTAGTTAACAGAATTCATACTGGATTAAAAAAAAAGTAATGAAAGGAAAGAAGATTTTTTCTCAAAAGGAAGTTGATCAAATTCTTGAACTCATTGAACAAAAGCTAAATGCTCCAAGTACCAAACAAAAAGTAATTCGTGACAGGATAAGGGCCCGAGGTTTTTACTATTCAGATTTTAGCAAAACACGGATTCGTGGCGGCTATACTCGAGAAGATTTTTTAGGGTTTATAAAAGTTAAAGGTTGAGACTGTTTTCATATTGTATACCAATAGACGAAGGAGCGGCACCAAATCCATACTATGGGGTTTGCACATTGACAATTTGCAAACCAGTCATTCGCAGAGTCGCTCATATCGGAGACTGGGTGGTAGGCGTTGGCAGCAAGAATGTGAATGGCAAAGATTTTTCTGGAAAGATGGTTTATGCGATGAAGGTAACAGATACATTGAGTTTAGAGCAATATGACCAACTCTGTAGATCAGAATTGACTGGTAAAATTCCTGATATACGTTCTAAAAACTATGAAGAGCAAGTAGGAGATTGCATCTATAATTTTGAGTCAAATCCATTAGGGAGCTTACGACCAAGTGTTCACGGTATTGGAAATCGAGACACTGATTTTGGTGGGAAAAATTCGCTACTCTCGACTCATTTTTATTACTTCGGTGATCAACCAATTGATATTCCTGAAGATTTGACAGGTATAATCAGACAAGGTCAAGGGCATAAGTCTACTGCTAATAATCATTTGCAGCTTCAAGTTGTTGAATGGATTGAAAATTTAGGCTATCATATAAATAGTCTCAACGGCAAACCTCAAATTAAAGTGCTTTTCAAAAAGACTGATAACAAGGACGGTGTCACAGAAAGTTCTTCATGTCAAAAAAGGTGTCTTAGCGCTGAGGAAGATGAAGCACTTGAGATATGAGCTGTATATCAAGCTGACATGGATTAGCCACCAAGCTTCTTCCAACGTAATGCTTAACCAATTGTCCTAAGTAAGACCCAGTCCGAACGCATCTCATAAATGACAAGTAAGATATTCCTATTTTTACAGACATAACACTTTGAATATTCGTATTCTCATTGAACCGACCTACACCTGCATATTTGAATAAACTAAGTCGCTGGCTTTTTCTCTGCCTGATCCTTTTGGGTAGTGTAGCAGCACATTCTCAGACCGTATCCGAAGATTATATCCTGAAACACTGGAGCGTGGAAGATGGTATGCCAGTGAATGTAGTCGTGAGCATGGCACAAACACCAGATGGCTATATCTGGATGAGCACCTATGACGGACTGGTCAGGTTCGATGGAGATCAGTTTAAGGTATTTAATTCAGAAAATATACCCGCACTACCTACCAATCGGTTCATTTCCGTAAAAATGGACCGGCACAATAACGTATGGTTCCTTTCAGAAAAGGTGCAAAATAATAGGGTACTGATTCGCTACAATGCTGGAGAATTCACAGTTTTCAACACCCAACACGGCCTGAAAAGTGGTCTGACCATGCATTTGGGTATTAAGGGCAATCTATTTGTAGTCACAGAAGGTAATGCGCTGTACTATGATGGACAAACCTTTCAACCTTTTGGTGAAGAGCTAAGCGGAAAATCTGTTAGATCAATAACGCGTGATGCTGGAGGGGATTATTGGTTCGCTACGAATGAGGGCGTATTCAGATATGGGGATAGCACTTGGACCCAATTGACTGAAAAGGATGGGCTTGATTCAAGAAACGTCTTTGCCGTTAAAGCTGACCTACAAGGAAGGATTTGGATGAGCACTGATGTCGGAGTCAATGTTTTGGAAAACGAAAAGATTACCTCGACACCTATTGACCTAACTTTTAACAGGAACAGAGGTCAGACTTTCAGTGAGAACCGTCACACAGGCCAAATATTTTTACGCAGTGGAAATTACTCCCTCCACATCTACAAAGAGGGTGAATTCCTCTATTATCCATCCAAATCTCGTCAGGGAGTTCCAAGCATCAATATCACGACAGGGAGTACAGGGACAAACTACGTCACTTTACAAAATGAGCTCTACGCAAATGGTAAATTGATTTTCACCTCAAAAAACAGGATAGGAGGTGTCTTTGAGGACCAAACAGGTAATATTTGGATTTCACAACTCGATGGTGTCGACCAGCTGAAACCCAGATTGATAAAAACGTACAACGAGAATATTGGATCAACTTATTCCGTCATCGAAGATCATGAAGGAAAGGTTTGGGCTACCCAAAATTTCCAGGATCTATTTGAATTACAAGGTGATACTTTTCAAAAAGTAACAGATAAAGTCAAAGACCACATGACATCACCCTTCTCACGAGCAATGTATGGGCTACATTCATCCACGGACAGCCTGCTATGGATAGGTAGTTCAGTGGGTGTGTTTCGTTGGGATAAAAAATCTGAACCCATATTAATGCTTGCTCCAACAGGTGAGGGACAATCTCGAGATCCTAGAGGGGAGATGAGAGAAATCAGAGCCATAAAAGAAGATGTTGAAGGCAATATGTGGTACGGCAGCGCAAATGGCATTTATCGACTAGATAAGAATGAGCGTTGGCAGCATTTTGGAAAAGTTGATGGCAAAGATATCCTTGAAGTTCGGCTTATCTACGAAAGTCAGGATTCGACATTATGGTTTGGCACCAATGGCAATGGGCTGCTTCAGTTAAAGGATGGAAAATTAACCCAAATTAATACCGACCATGGTTTGTCTGGCAATATAATCCGATCCATGCACGAGGATGATGAAGGAATCCTTTGGGTAGGAACGGAAGGATGGGGTTTAAACCGGATTGAACGAAATAGGGCATCGGAATTGAATTCAACTCAGATTACTGTCTATAAAACACAAAATGGGTTGTTCGATAATATGATTCACCAGATCCTTGAAGACGATCAGGGTCGATTTTGGATGAATAGCAACCGCGGGATATTTTGGGTGAACAAGTCGGAGTTGACCGCTTTCGCAAAAGGTGAAATTTCAAGCATTTATTCGTTCTTCTATAACGAGCAAGATGGACTACCCGGACGTGAGGGGAATGGGGGTGTTCAGACCGCAGGCTTCAAATCAAAAAAAGGAGAGTTGTGGTTTCCGATGCAAGGTGGTGTCGTGCGGATTGATCCGGCCAGGGTTAAAACTTCTCCACTCAATGTGTTTATTGAAGAGGTAATCACATCGGACAGTTCCTGGTTTGTTGCCAATATCGAAGAGAAGGTGTTTCCCTTAGGCGTACGTGATCTTCAAATTAGATTTGCAGCCCTGGATTTTAGTACAAGCCCTGCCAACATCCGATATCGCTACCAACTTGATGGCGAAGATGAGGCTTGGGTAGAAGCAGGTAATAGAAAGGAAGCGAGTTACAATAACTTAGCCCCAGGTACTTACACCTTTAGAGTTATGGCCAATAATGGAGGCGGTTGGCTGGAAAATGAGGCTTCTTTACAGATACGAGTTCCTCATTTCTTCTACGAGACTTACTGGTTTTATGGCATCATTGTGCTTGTCATCGCACTCATTGTATATGCAGGTGTAAACTGGCGCATTCGAAGACTTAAGCAGCAAGGCAGGGCACTGGAGAAACAAGTCGCATTACGAACGCATGATCTGATCCGGGAGAAGGAAGAAACAGAACATCAAAAAGAAATTGCTACTGAAGCATTAAAGACCATCGAAAAACAGGCATCCGTACTGAAGGAGTTAGATCAGGCCAAGTCACGGTTCTTCACCAATATCTCACATGAATTCAGAACACCGCTCACACTGATTATTGGTCCATTAGAACATCAAATTCAAAGGTTGAGAGAGGGGCTGGCAAGTGACGAAGAAGATATGGAAGTCGCATTGCGCAATTCCAAGCGCTTGCTTCGATTAGTCAATCAAATCCTGGAAGTAGCCCGGTTAGAGTCAGGACATACGCAGCTTCAAGCACAATTAATCGATATGCGTACAGTGATTGCACCGATCACAGATTCCTTTAAGTCACTTGCCGAACGCAATGGTACTCAACTGATCTCCCAATGGCCAGATGAGCCCGTGATGATCTATGTCGATGTTGATTTGATAGAGAAGGCAATCGTCAACCTGATATCAAATGCTTTTAAGTTTACGCCAAAGGGTGGTAAGATAGAAGTCATTGTAATGAAAAATGACGAGCAAATTTCAATTTGCATTAAAGACAATGGGCCTGGAATTCCCAAAGAAGAACAAACACATGTTTTTGAGCGCTTCTATCAAGTGGATGAATCGAGTAACAGCATCCAGGCCGGAACGGGCATTGGATTGTCCTTGGTGCACGAGTTAGTCACCTTGCACAAAGGCAGCATTGATTTGATCAGCGAGGCCGGAATGGGGGCAGAATTCTTGATCAATTTAAAAACTGGACATGCTCATTTAAGAGATGATCAATTTGTAGCTGAAAAAACTACTGAAAATGGCAAATCAAATCTACTACCAGATGGATTCACATTAGCCGAAACACAACCTCCTGAAGCTAATGGCCAAATCGTTCAGGAGCAACCGACTTTGTTGATCGTGGAAGACAATGAAGACATCAGGTCCTATGTACGCAAGCATTTATCCGAAACCTACAATGTGTTAGAGGCAGAAAATGGACTTGTTGGATTCCAAATGACACAAGAAGCACTACCAGATCTGGTGATCAGTGATGTAATGATGCCGGTAAGTGATGGATACGAATTATGCCGCAAGATCAAGCAACATCCGGACTTAGACTTTATTCCTGTGATCCTTTTAACTGCCAAGGCAGAAACGTCTATGAAGATAGAGGGACTGGAGTTGGGAGCAGATGATTATGTGATCAAGCCTTTTGAAATCAATGAACTTAAAGCAAGGGTACACAATCTGATAAAATCAAGACAAAAATTGAAGGAGCGATTGGCTGAAATCGGAATGACTTCTGAGTCTCCTGATCTGATGGGATGGGTGGATACGCCTTTTGCCAACCGAGTCCGATCTGTAATCGAGCAGCATATTGGCGATGAAGATTTTTCTGTGGCGCAATTGGCAGAGGAAGTCAATGTGGGCCGGACTACTCTATACTCACGCATCGTTGAACTGACCGGCAAGACTCCTTCTGAAATGATCAAGCTTATGCGTTTGTATCAAGCCGCACAGCTGTTGAAGGAAGATGCAGGTAATATCTCTGAGATTGCTTATGCCACCGGATTCAAGAGCATTTCACATTTTTCTAAAACCTTCAAGGCCGAATTTGAAGTAGCACCTACCCAATATGCGAGCAGCATTTTGAAAACATCCAACACTTAGGTTACCACTCACCGACTAAATTTTGTCAGCTAGTTTACATTTTTTATTGCTTTCAAGGGCCATTTAAGGCACTTGAACATACAGACCAATTTTTGAACAATCAGAATAGCCCTCTGTCCTAACATCTCCCGTATTTGAGTGCAATCAAGTCAATAAACAAGGCAAATCATCTGAATTGTCCTTGAGTGATTTCAGGAGTAACAACTCCAGATCGCTGACTGATGAAACAAATTTATAGCCATTTAAAACATAAAGAATTATGCCTAAAGTAGAAACACCAATGCACAAAGACGGAGACTTCTTTGTAGACTATGAAGACAAAGTATTTGAAGATGTCAAAGCCAAACCGGGAGAAAAAGCACTGGTAACTTTCCATACCGTAGCCTTTGAAGGTTCTATCGGTTTGGTAAATATTCTTTCCGCTACCAGACTGCAGCGCAAAGGGTTTGAAACCTCTATTTTATTATACGGACCGGGTGTAACACTTGGGATTCAAAGAGGATTTCCAACACTTGGTAATGAAGCATTTCCGGGACATTTGAACTATGCCGCTAGGCTCAAAAAGTTCATGGACGAAGGAGGAAAGGTTTATGCCTGCCGCTTTGCATTGCAAGCACTCTACGGAATGGGAGAACCTTCCCTGATGCCGGGAATACAGCCTATCAGTCCACTGGACGTGCTGGATATCCAATTGGTACACCGCAATGAAGGTGCATTCCAAATGGACTCCTGGACCATGTAAATCTATTGACTTGAAGCAAGCCTCAGCGAATACCCTTTCCCGAGGCTTGCTTCAGTCATAACATTAGGAATCAACGGTCACGAAAATCTAATGATGATGTTTAAAAAACCCATTGTAAAAGCTGCTGCTGCACAAATTTCTCCTGTCTTAGAAAGCAGGTCAGGGACCATCGATAAAGTAGCTGAAGCCATCATAAAGGCAAGCGTAAATGAAGCCGACATTATTGTTTTTCCGGAAACCGTAGTGCCTTATTACCCTTATTTCTCTTTCGTAAAGCCAGCTGTCGCCTTCCGTAAAGATCATATCAAATTATATGAGGAAAGTGTGGTTGTTCCAGGCAAGGAGACTGATTTCATTGGCACTTTGGCCAAAGAGCACAAGATTGTTGTAGTGCTCGGAGTCAATGAACTTGACAATGGAACCTTATACAATGCTCAGTTAGTCTTTGATACCACCGGTGAGCTCGTACTGAACCGTAGAAAAATCACCCCCACTTATCATGAGCGTATGATTTGGGGACAAGGTGACGGCAGTGGGTTAAAAGCCGTGGATACATCGATTGGAAGAATTGGGGCTTTGGCCTGTTGGGAACATTACAACCCACTGGCCCGATATGCGCTGATGAATGATCATGAAGAAATCCATTGCAGTCAATTTCCAGGATCTATGGTAGGGCAAATATTTGCCGACCAAATGGAGGTAAGCATGCGACACCATGCACTAGAATCAGGTTGTTTTGTGATCAATTCAACAGGATACCTCTATCCAGAGCAGGTCAAGCAGATCACCCAAGATGAAAAAATGCAAAAGGTACTTGACAAAGGCTGTTTCACGGCCATCATATCACCTGAAGGGGTAATCATTTCAGATGTGTTGAGTGAAGGTGAAGGCATTGTCTATGCTGATATGGACATGTCCCTAATCACCAAAAGAAAACGCATGATGGACTCTGTTGGTCATTATTCAAGGCCTGAGTTGCTTTCCCTCAATATTGATAAGAATCCTAAAAAACTAATGCACGCGGTTCCGGCTCCAGCCATGAATTCAAACAACACAGCACTAAAAGACGACACTGAAGATTTCCGGATCGGTGTAAAGTAATCCGATTTACACAAGGGAATAAAGACTTTAAGATGAACGATACATTGACATTAACGCATAATCACAACTTATTAAACGAGATCCAGACACAAGGAATTCGATTGGCAGGAACAGCTGACCTCACGATACGTGAGGGAGGAGCAGGCCCGACTGACCACAAAGCAGTCACCATTTTTGATACAACGATTATGGTTCCTGTATTTAGTCATTCAGCTAAATCTTCTCCTTTTGAAGTCAGCATCCCATCCAAAATGGGAATCGCTTCACTTACAAAAAATGGGGAAAAGGTGACCACCATTCGATTTATTGAAGAACCACGTTTTTACAAAGAGACCAGCTCGGATGGCATTCCCTTTTGGAAAATTGCTCGCCTGCATAGCAAAGATGTGCTGGCCACTACTGTACTTCAAAACTGCATTCGCTACAAGGAAAAAGAAACCTCTTGCCAGTTTTGCGCCATAGGTGAATCACTAAAATACGATACCACCATTGCCTATAAAAAGCCTCATCAACTGGCTGAAGTAGCCAAACGCGCGGTAGAACTTGATGGAGTATCTCAGTTTGTAATGACCACAGGCACACCTGCCAGTGCAGACAGAGGTGCAAAAATCTTATTTGAGAGCGTAGCCGCTGTACGAGAAGTGGTAGATATCCCCATACAAGTACAGTGCGAACCACCTGATGATTTTCAATGGTTCGATTTACTCAAAAAAGCAGGAGCAAGTGCCATAGGCATGCACCTCGAGGCAGTTTCCGATAGGACGAGGAACAAAATTATGCCGGGCAAAGCCGAGGTATCGCTGAGCTACTATTTCGAAGCCTTTAAAAGTGCGGTAGCCGTTTTCGGCAGAGGCAATGTAAGCACCTACATTTTAGCTGGGTTAGGAGATACACAAGACGAGATTCTCGAAATGTCCCAGCAACTCATTGCCATCGGAGTCTATCCATTTGTAGTCCCGTTTGTACCCATCAGAAATACGCCACTTGAAAATCATAAGGGTCCAAATAAAGAGTTTATGCACGATATTTTAGATCCACTAGCACAAGCATTGGTCAAAGCAAAAATGACTTCAGACACCCTTGAATCAGGTTGTGCCGCATGTGGAGCCTGTTCTACATTATCCACCTTCGAAAAAAAGTATGTCGCATGATTTATTTTAATTCAAATACCCGATTAAACTTCGTAGACATTAACCTGCCCAATGATCAGGCACAATTACAAGCCTATTATAAGATCAGAAGATCTATCTTCTGTGAAGAGCAGGAGCTTTTTCAGGAAAGCGATTTTGACGATCACGACCATGCTGCCATTCCCATCATTGCCATCAACCATTACCTGGGTTCACCGGACGAAGTAGTAGGTGTTGTGCGCATTTATGAAGAAAACAAACGGGAATGGTTCGGGGGCCGATTGGGAGTCGTCAATGGCTACCGTTCTTTTTCGAATTTCATTTGTCCTCATCTATTTAAAGGACTGGAGCCCACAGCACTCTATCATAAGTCAATAGCCGCAGGATTAATTTACCGTGCGGTCTCCTTGGCCAACTATCTAGGCTGCGATAAATTCTCTGCTCATGTGCAAGAGCAAAATGTAAAACTTTTCGAGCGATTGCATTGGAAGGTGATTGAGGGCATTAGTCTCTATGGGGTACAACATTACTTGATGGAAGCGGATCTGGAGGCTTATCCGGCAACTGCCATTTACACTGCCGACCCACTAAAAAGCGAACAAGCATTAGCCCAACTACCATACGTTGCCTGACCATCATTACACACAGATATCATCGACATTTTAGAAAACATATCGAAACTTAGAAACCATCCGCATGTCACGGACAAGATCGCTATAGAACGCACTTATCGGGCCTTGGGTAACTCCGTAAAAAGCAGTACCTATTTCAAAAACAAGGTTACTGATATAAGACTAGGTGATGATACCGCAGCCATTCAACAGGCAGATGGTAGTCACTTGCTATTGGCAGCAGAGGGAATCATCGATGGGTTTTTAACCAATGATCCTTGGTTTGCAGGTTACTCGGCAGTGATGGTCAATATCAGTGACATTTGCGCTATGGGTGGGCTGCCTGTTGCAGTTACCGACACCTTGTATTGCATGGATGCTGCTTCCTCAGAACAGATTTGGAAAGGTATGCTAGCCGCATCTACTAATTATGGTGTTCCCATAGTGGGAGGGCATACCTGCTACCATTCGGAAAACAAGGCCCTGAGCGTCTCTATTCTCGGTAAAGCCACAGAACATCTGTTAACGAGTTTTGATGCTCAACCAGGAGAAGCATTGCTTTTGGCCATCGATCAAAATGGGGCATACTATAAAGATTACCCCTTCTGGAACGCAAGCACCACCACCGCTCCTGAAATACTACAGCAGCGGGTGACATTGCCTTACCAAATTGCTAATGAGCTTCTGAGTTCAGTTGCAAAAGACGTCAGTATGGGGGGAATTATAGGTACCATTTGCATGCTGATGAACACCTCAAAAGTGGGGGTAAAGATAAACTTAGAAGCCATAACCAAACCGGCTAAGGTTTCATGGGAGAAATGGCTAATCAGCTTTCCAAGCTATGGGTACCTGTTTACTTGCAAAGCCAGCAACATAAAGGCCATTCAGCAGATTTTTTCTGACAACGACATCCAATGCGATCATATCGGACAAATCGAATCTGGTCAACAACTGACAATTCATCACAAAGAAAATAAGCTCAAATTTTAGAACGATGCCTGTAACTCATGTACACATAGAATGGCCCGATCAGAAAGCAGACCAAATCTATTCGCCATCAAGTATCATCAAAGAATATTTTAAGCCAGCTGAAGAATTGGCCATGGCCGATTTCTTGACTGCATGTACCGAAAGTCTAAATCAAGCCAGTCAACGGGTGGAGAAAAAATTTGGGTTTGAATGTACTTCGGCATCTGCCGAACTGCAACGGGTTGAATTCCTGAGTAGGGCCTATGATCATTCATCTAAAGTAAAAATCATATCAATTCAATAGTATGCCAACGAATCACTATTCGGTTATTATAGTAGGAGGAGGGCAAGCAGGTTTGTCGTCTAGTTATTATCTAAAAAAAGAGAAGATCGATCACCTCGTATTGGATCGTGGTGAAATTGGCGATTCGTGGTCAAAAAGACGCTGGGATTCCTTTTGCCTGGTTACCCCCAATTGGCAATGCAGACTGCCTGGCTTTGATTATGATGGTAGTGACCCGAATGGGTTTATGGTCAAAGACGAAATTGTAGCTTATGTAAAGCAGTATGCCGCTTCTTTCAACCCGCCCTACAAAGAAAATGTCGAGGTATACAAAGTGTCTAAAAGAGTGGGGGAAGTCCATTTCACTGTTGAAACCTCCAACGGAAACTTTACCTCCAATCAAGTGATCATAGCCGCAGGAGGCTATCATATTCCCAACATTTTGCCTATGTCTAAGGGGTTTGATCCACACATCAAACAACTGCACTCAGCAGATTATAAGGGTCCACATCAACTGGGTGATGGAGCGACTCTTGTAGTAGGCTCAGGACAATCAGGTGCCCAAATTGCCGAAGACTTACATTTAGAAGGAAGACAAGTGTATCTAAGTGTGGGGTCAGCACCCCGTGCCCCTAGAGAATACAGGGGTAAAGACGTAGTGGAATGGCTGGAAAAAATGGGTTACTACGATCAACCCATAGTATCCCATCCCAATCCGGAAGAGGTGAGACATAAAACCAATCACTATGTTACGGGTAGAGACGGTGGACGTGATATAGACCTCAGAAAAATGGCGAAAGAAGGCGTCAAGTTATGCGGACAGATCAACCATGTAGAAGCGGGAAACCTCCATTTCAACGATGACCTGAGGGAAAATCTGGATGCGGCTGATGCCACTTATACCCGAATTCAAAATAACATTGATCAGTACATAAAAGATCAAAACATTGACGCGCCTCCTGGAACCAGATACGAAGCACTATGGCAACCGGATGTTCAAAGCAAGTCATCCATTAATTATCAACAAGAAGGCATTAAAAGCGTCATTTGGTGCACGGGATTTCATGTCGACTTCGATTGGGTGGATTTTCCTCATGTCTTTGATAAGCGAGGGTTTCCGATGTATGAAAGAGGGGTGACCGAAGAGCCTGGCTTGTGTTTTATTGGTTTGCCCTGGTTGCATACCTGGGGATCAGGCAGGTTCTCACATGTTGGACAAGATGCCAAATACTTGATTGATTACATGATCAATCATGCGAAAAACAGACTAACCGAAAGTCATCAAACTTAAACTGAAATTTGATATGAAAGAGCAAAAACCACCTTTCCCACCATTCACCGAGGAAACGGCAAAACAGAAGATTCAGGCAGCTGAAAACGCCTGGAATGCTAAAGATCCTGACAAGGTTTGCATGGCCTATACCATCGATACGGAATGGCGTAATCGTGCTGAATTCATCAAAGGCCGTGAAGAAGTAAGAGCATTTTTGCAACGGAAATGGGCCAAGGAAATCGACTACAAACTCAAAAAATCTTATTGGGTCCATTCAGATAATCGCATTGCCGTAAGGTTCGAATATGAGTGGCGTGATGATTCAGGCCAATGGTACCGTGCCTATGGCAATGAAAACTGGGAATTTGATGAAAATGGATTAATGCAAAAGAGATTTGCCAGTATCAATGACCTGCCAATCAAGGCAGACGAGCGAAGGCTGGTATAAGTGGTCCCTAGGTTCCATACAAGCCTATTTTCTTTATCCGAACACAGAAACCAATATTTGAACACACAGGAAACCGAAGGTATACTGTCTTAGGCATATTTGTATAGAGCCCGATGAATCACCTGTAAGGCTAATTACTCAATTTGAAAAACATGAAACCGGAAAATAATACCGCTGCTCAACCCACACTTCTTTTCATCCCAGACATCAGTGGCTTCACTAAGTTTGTACACGAGACAGAAATTTCTCATAGTGAACATATTATAGCTGAGCTATTGGAAGCCCTGATTGATGCCAATGAAATGGGGTTGGAGCTTTCAGAAATTGAAGGAGATGCCGTATTATTTTACCGACAAGGCAAACAACCCACTGCTGTCGAAACACTCGCTCAGGTACAGCGGATGTATACTAAGTTCCACGGGACTTTAAAGAAATACGAATCCCAAAGAATCTGTCAATGTGGAGCATGCCTTAATGCCAATCATCTAGAGCTCAAATTTATAATTCACTATGGTGAGATTGCTAATAATCAAGTAAAATCCATTTCTAAGCTTTTCGGGAAAGACTTGATTGTAGCGCATCGCTTAATGAAAAACGACATTGACTTGAAGGAATATGTGTTGATCACCAATCAGGTAATTGATGAATGTTCTTCATGGGTGAATATAGAACAAGTGGCCTGGGATAAACCAAATCTTGGCAATGGCACCTACGATTTCGGTGAAGTCAAATACTGCTATTTGCCCCTGGAAGCTTTAAAAGCACATATTCCTGAACCTACTATCGAGGATTATACTCCACCATCAATGAATAAAATATTATCAGTGGAATCAGTCATCAATGCATCCATTGACAAGGTATTTGATATTGTTTCGGACGCTCACGGCAAGCACTTATGGATGGTGCATGTGAAATCAAGTGATAGGACAAATGGAAACATCACTAAGATTGGGAGCACCCATAGATGCGTAATGAATGAAGATGAAAGTGACCCCTTTCTCACATCTCATAGTTTTGATATAAATAAGGACTTAATTACTTGGACCGACACAAATCACACTGCAAAGTTCAATCTTGTCATCACCCTGCAGCGAATCGGTAACCAGCTCACCAGAACTAATTTGACGGTGATAAAAAAACAGAATCCAATTCAGAAAATCCTTTATCGCTTTTTCAAGAAGAAGGTTCACCTAGGTTTTTTCAATGGTTCATTAGAGAAATTGAATAACTATTGCCTGGAAATAGGAAAGGATGATAGTCTGTATTCCCCAGGAATTTTACTGGAACCTGCTAACACCTTAAGCCAATAATTTTAGATCTAAACGATTTTTTGAAAACATGAAACCAGTTAACATATTCAAAATACCAGCACCAACTGCCGAAGGATTCCTGTTCAAAATTTGTGCAGTGAATTTTGACAAGGCCTGCGTGATTAAAGATCAGATTCAAGGAAATTTATTTAACATCATCTGGATCAAGAATGGTAAGGGCAGGTACAAGATTGATTTCAAAACCTATGAGGCCCAAGATGATACAATATTCTTCCTCACGCCAGGGCAGGTACTGGAGGTAGAAGACGAAGCGATCAGACAGGGTTTTCGCATAGCCTTCTCACGTGATTTCTACTATCATGAGTCAGATGCTGGTGAGGCGGCCTGCAATGGGCTGCTTTTTAATAATGTATATGAGACAGCGCCTTGCATCAGATTGTCTGATACAGACAAGAAGAGCTTTGAAAAGTTGGTTTTGAACTTGTTCGATGAACTTGAAAACCCAGGTGATTCTCACCATGACTTGATCACAAGTTATCTGAATGTCTTTTTGATTCAGGCAGCAAGGTTAAAAAGACAGCAATCGGGTGCCCAATTAAAATCGACCAAACAAAGTTTGCTCGACAAGTTCAGCCGTTTGGTAGAACAGCACTTTAAGGTAAAACACGCGGTCAGTGAATATGCCGATATCCTAAATGTTTCACCCAAAACTCTCTCTAAACGCTTGCAATCAGAATACGCGCAAACTCCGAGCGAGGTAATACAAAGCAGGTTGATGTTAGAGGCAAAAAGACTGCTTCGCTTTGGAGAAAGCAGCGTGAAAGAAATTGCTTATGAATTGGGGTTCCATGACCCGGCTTATTTTACCCGTTTTTTCAAGAAACATACTTCCATTTCCCCTACACTTTATGCCCAGAAAGAGAGGTGGGGCAGTGCTGGAGACTCTTTGAATTTCAGAGTACCAGCCCTGGTTCATTAATCAATAATGTGTGTTAACACAAACCATAAAATCAAATGGACAAGGAAGGACTGAGACTTGAAATAGAACTGCTCGAGGAGAGATCAGATCACACCTTATCAATGTGATTCATACTGATTATCCGGAATGGGAGATATGACTTTCGACTGATGCCTTAGAGATCAAGTTTGATAAAAAATAACCCGTCCCATAAACCTTAATACACCTTTTTAAAGAACAATTCATTCAATCCTCCTACGGGTAAATGCATTCCTCGCTTAAGACTATCTCCTTTTGTAATAATCCTCAGAACAAGCCCACCAACTTGAAACATCTGGTCATCTAAAGGACGGACTTTGGTCAATGGAAAACCGGGCAGCTTAAAAACCATTGAGGACTCTTCTAATACAATTTCGGCTGTACCTGCCGGGCCCTGATAAGATCCGAGCCAATCCTGATAGTCATTGGGGTTAACTACAAATTGCAGGATGGTATCAGGCTCGGTACCAAGCAATGTGTTGATTTCCTCATAACATTCAATGGCCACTTCTCTCATGGAGGCTGTGCTTCCGGCCATCATCTTATTCTGACTTATGTATTCACTCACCCTGTTTTTATATCGAAAGTCTGACCTCATATATTTAATGGCTTCATCGGTGAGAACTCCTTGAATATAGTTGGCACTCCATGGATGCTCTTCTCTATCTTTTGACACAAACTCATTCACCTTAAGGCGTAAATCTTTCTGAGCTTGCTCCACAAATGGCCACCACCCCAAATAGGTTTTTTTAAGTCTCGAGAGAATATGATCATACTTCTCAGGTAAATCACTTGACAGGCTAATCAGTGTACGATAGCTGTCGTTTTCTACGGTAAATGTAAATCCCCCCTGAGTTAGAAAGGCTAAGCCCCGATTTCCTCTGTAGTCATCGACTGTCGGTTCTTGTGTTAGCACAACTCTACCAAGAGAGTCTGCCTGGTAGGTGAATCTTAATACAGATGCTGCGTTATTAATCACAATAGCCAATTCCGACTGAACTTTGCTGAGTGTAGATCTGATTTTCTCCTCCTGTTTTCGATCTTCATTGGCATTGTTCAAGCTCACGGCTATGATAATACCAATAACCACCAGAATGACTTCGCCAACAGCATAAAGTAAGTATTTACCCACTTTATTCTGTGTGAACAGGTTTTTTCGAATACGTCTAAAGAATTGTAGCATAAGGTTGAGTTGTAGTCTTCACTCAGCACATCATCCGCTGAAATCAGTCAGTGAATAATATACAAATTCTTTCTATTTCTGTGTGGAGATAAGTCAATCTGTGTAGTTAAAAAAAGGTCAGTGAGCAATAGCTCCTGACCTTTGCTATATTGCTGAATTCGATAGGCTAACTACTGTGGATAGTAAATTGTACTTTAAACATCCATGGTTTTGTCGATTCATTTTGGTTGCTGTTGTGTAACACAATGTATGGCACCACCATCTTGCCATAACTCGACCACATTAACACCAATAACCGTCTTGTTTGGATAAAGCCCTTGAATAATCGCGTTAGCCTCTGCATCGGTTGATTCATTGAAGTTCGGCACGACAACTACCTCGTTACCAACGTAATAGTTCAAATAACTTCCTTCTGACTGCGCTGCAAAGGGTAATTCCACTATATTATATGCTTCACCAAGAGCATTTTTGGCAGCCTTTAATACTTCATAATCTCTAATCAGAACATCTTCACCAAAGTCTTCTGCAACTTCTTTTGAATAGGTGGCAATGGTATGGTTACCAATAAACCTCGCCACTCCATCAATATGCATATCCGTAATATCCAGGCCTGCTATTCCGTCTAACCACACAAAGTTGGTTACACCCAGATAATGCTTGAAAAAGGTTTCTGCCTGTTCTTGTGTCAAGCCGGGGTTTCTGTTACTATTTAAAATAGAACTTCTCGTGGCCATAAATGTGCCGTTACCATCTACCTCAATGGCGCCACCTTCCAGTACCATGTCAATATCTACTTTGGAAACCCCAATGGCATTGCTCACATGAGATGGAATTTGATTGTCATGCTCGTAAGCATATCTGCCTCCCCATCCATTAAACTCCCAATTAGTGATCAGTAAGTTGTCATTGGCATCACGAACAAAAATGGGTCCATTGTCTCTCACCCAAACGTCCTCCGTTTTTTCAATCAGAAAGTCAACCTGTCTCATATCAACATTGGCATTAGTCAGAAGTTGTGTGATTCTGTTTTTCTCAGTTTCATCATAAGCAACAATGTGCACCATTTCTCCGGTATGTAAGGCTTTGGTCATATCTACCCAAATTGGATCATACCTATCTTGCTGTTGTTGGCCATAAGTATATTTATGTGGCCACTGTAACCAGGTCCCTTCGTGTTCCTCTTCCTCACTGGGCATTGTATAAGCAATCACATTTTCTGGAGCGGAGATAATAGTCGGTACCACGTCTTCTTGACAGCTGGATATCAATACCATAAGTAGGCTCAAGGTGATACCCCTGGAAATCATTTTCGTTTTCATAATTATCTTTTTTTGAATTATTGGTGAAATGTATAGGGGCTGATTCACCAGTGAAAAAATATTCCACCTAAGCAGGTTTTCTGGTTCTGAAATGATTGAAAAGTGGAATTAGACAGAAAATGACATTTCATGCCTTTTAAAAGCACTTTCGTGGATAAAATTTAATTACCAGGATAGATGCACTTATTTTAGACGTCTGTTACCGGTATATGGAGAAGAAGAACATCTTTCATTTTTTGCTTTGGGTCTTTGTTTTTGGGTTGACATTCGACTCTCTGATATTCGACTATGAGTTTGAAATGGCACTGCTCCTCAGCCTGGTTGAATGTGCGATTAATGCCATTATCAGTTACGTCAACCTACTGCTACTAATCCCCAAAATCTTAAAGAGGAAAGGAATCACGTCCTACGTCATCAGTATCATTGTCTTTTTTGTGATTCTTTTTATTCCTTACTACTTCTCAGATTTGGGGTTCTATTTGCTGAGTGAATCGGAATATCGAATCATTATCTCATTCGCCTTAAACTTCACCATGTTTATACTGGTGTCGTTTCTGTTTTGGAAGGTGAATCAATATGAAGCGGAGAAAAAAAGAAATCTGGAACTAAGCAATCAGAAATTAAAAACCGAATTACAGCTTCTGAAATCACAGGTAAGCCCTCACTTCTTGTTCAATACCTTAAATAATATCTACTCATTAAGTGTTACGAAGCATGACAATGCTCCACTGATGATAGAAAAACTCTCGGATCTCTTGCGCTATATCATTTATGAAGGAGAGCAAGAACTTGTGCCATTAGAGAGGGAGGTAGAGTTATTGGAGAATTACACAGAACTGCAACAGCTTAAAAAGCCCAAAGGCAGCAGGAATATTACATTAACAACGAAAGGGGTGAAGAGCGCTCAACAAATCACGCCTTTACTCTTAATCAACATTGTGGAGAATTGCTTCAAGCACGGAGACATCACCTATAATAAAAATGGCGTTCTGACAATAGATCTTGAAGTTGAAAACGAACGATTACACTTTCGTACAGTGAACTCCTACAAGCCCTCTAACAAAAAGAGTGGAGTTGGCCTGAGTAACGTTCGACAGCAACTGAGCCATTATTATGCTGACCGACATCAATTTGAAATTGATTCTACAACTGATAGATTTACAATTGACCTGTACATAGATCTGACATCATGAAATCCTACTCCTGTATAATTGTTGATGACGAAACCCTTGCTCAGGAGTTGATAGAGGCACATCTAAAGAAGATTCCGAACGTGGAAGTGGTGGCAAAATGCCATACAGCAATGGAGGCCCTGGCTGTATTAAATCAACAAGCAGTGGATATTATGTTCTTAGATATTGAAATGCCGGATTTGACAGGGATTGACTTTTTGAAGGCCCTGGAAAAACCCCCATATACCATTTTCACCACAGCTTATTCCGAATATGCACTGGTAGGCTATGAACTCAACGTAGTCGATTATTTACTTAAACCCGTAAGATTCGATCGTTTCTTTAAGGCTGTATCTAAGGCCCTGGCGTTGCTTAAAGAAAAAGCGCCAGCCGTAGTAACTCCTGAGGGTGACGAAGCCAAGGATGACTATCTGTTTGTGAAATCTGATTATAAGGCTGTTAAGATTCTATATCGCGAGATTCTTTATGTGGAAAGTATGCAGAAGTATGTCAGGTTTCATCTAAAAGATAAAAAACCAGTCGTTTCGCTTATGAGTATCAGCGCCTTGATGGAGTTCCTGCCAGACAGTCTTTTTTTTAGATGTCAGAAATCCTTTATCATCAACCTGGATAAAATAGGAAGTATAGAAGGAAACCAATTGGTCTTGTTCACTGGTGACAAGGTTCCTGTGAGTAAGAACTTGAAATCGGAACTTCTGAAGGTAGTTGACCGCAATGGCCTGATTTAGCCTGTTTCGCTCCCTTATCATCAAGGGTTTTAAAACCACCTCGCCTTGATATCCTTGTATTTAGTTCTGCCGATTGGGATAATCGCTCCATTTTTAAGCTCAGCCAGGTATTTACTTCCGGATGCTACTTTAATTTCCTTTATCTCGGATATCCTCACTAGATAAGATTTGTGAATTCTTTCAAAAGAACTCGACAACAACTGCTCGAGCTTTTCCAGTGATTTATCATGTAGTTCTTTTTTGCCATCAGTTAAGAAGATCTCGGTGTATGCACCTGCTCCCTTAATGTAAATCACTTCTTCAACAGGAATAAGCTGTATCCTCTGTCTGGTCTTAACACCAAGGTATTTGGTTTGAGTTGTAGTTCTTACCCTGACGTTCATTCGATTGAACGCTTGTTCCAGTCGATTTTGGTTAAAGGGTTTTGGCACAAAATCCAATACACCATATTCAAAAGCCGTAATTGCTTGATCTTTATAAGCAGAAATTACTATCGTGTGAAAGGAATGGGAAACCGCTGAGGTAAGTAGATCAAATCCATCCTCACCATTCAGGTTCAAATCCAACAGAACAAGATCCAAAGTATTGTTATCGATAAAATTCAGTGCCTCATTCAGTGTATTAATATGAGTCAAAGATTGCAAGGTATCTCCATAAATCTCCCGCGTCATTCTTTCAATGCGCTTGGCAATTCTGGATTCATCTTCAACGATCAAAATCTTCATTGTCTCAACTGTATATTTTGATGACGTTTTTCCAGCCCTGATCGGTCGGCTCAGAGATGAGGTCCCATTTCGACTGATAGCTTTCGGTCAACCTAGCTTTGATATATTTCAGTCCTGTGCCATCTTCCTTGCTTGTTGTGTGATTCGCTATTTTGGCAAATGTTAAAAAAGTATAACTCTTACATTCCGTATTTGAATCAAAAATGAGTTTAAACCGTATACTGTTATCCTCCAGAGGCAAGCTGTGCGTAATCCCGTTTTCTAATAGTGTGTGCAGAATGGCGGGTGGTATTTTTTGCTCAGGTTCTATACCTACTTCTTCCCAGGAATAGTCGATTTCTTTCCGATACTCCATAATCTTCAAATGTGTTTTACAGAGCGCTATCTCCTGTGTGATAGGAATCATCTTTTGATTCTCAATCTGATTGAAATGATCGAACTCCTTTGCCAAAGCCTCTATAAATAAGGCCCCTTTCTTAGGCGCTTCTTCGACCCAATCCATCAAGGAGGTGAGCGTATTCATAAGAAAGTGAGGTTGAATGTTCTTTTTAAGTAATTCAAGCTTAAGTCTTGTGGACTGGACCAGCGAGTCTTCATAAGCAAGTCTCGCTGTTTTCATTTGGAGCGCAAGCAAGTACAGCATACTTAAAAGAATTAGTCCTAAACCTGCGTAGAGGCTAATTACAAAACTTGTAAGGAGAAATACACCCATGGATAGAAGCAAAGTCATAAGGACCATACGAGCACCTTTTACTTTCTTGTAAACTCCGTGAACAACAATGCCAAAAGAGAAAATCCACATACATAAAACCATGCTGACTGTATTGAAATTGAAGGCGTGTTGATTTAAAATAAAAATGACTATTAGAATTATGAGATATAGGGTCAAAGAAGGTTTTCTCCAAGGAAAAGGAAACTGCTTAGAAAAGTAGTACGGAATCAAAAATACAATGCCCAATAAAGATCCGTTAATGAACTGTAATCTTATGACATGTATACTATAATGAAAAGGTAAATAGTCTTTGCTAAATACCGTCACTGTTAGGGCGCAAATAAGAAAGCAGCATACGCTAAAAATTAGTGTTGAATACGCTTTCTTATTGCTGATATACAGAAAGAGAAAATAAAATGAAGCGATCAGAAAGGCACCTGCGTAAAGATGCATGTACGAAGATTTGATAACCGTGTCTGCCAATAGATCATCATAATAATCGATCTTAAGCACATCAATCCCAGCATGATCAGGGAAATGATAAAGACTCGTACGTAAAGCCAATAAGTGTTCTCCCTTTGCTGCAAGATGACTGGGAATGCTAAAGGTGGCCCACAACTTACCTTCAGGCCCTAGAAGTTCTTCTTGCCCAGGATTCCCATTTTTCCCAATCAAGACACCATCCCAGAAGACTTCATACTCGCCATAGACTTGCAGCATGATGCCATATTCACGTAATGATTCCCGCTCTATTAAAAATTCAATATTAGTTCTTGACCAGAAAACCTGTCCATCTGGTACGAATTTCAATCTTTTTTGCCAATCATCATCATTCCAATTGCTGGATGCCCATTCTTGTTGATCACCAACACGAAATACAGTCTCGTGTTCTTTAAAAATAGGACTTTGAGAACATGAGGTCATCAAGATCAAGCTGCAAATCGCAAGTAGACTAAGAAAAGATCTCAGGCTCATTTTTATACTGTTTTAATGATCGAAGCTAAGCATTAAAAAAAACTTTTTGGACTAGATCTGAGCAGTTCACTCATGCATAGAGCAGTTGACAAACTAATGGGTCACTATTTACAACCTAATTGACAGGTTGTAAGTAAAGTCTCCAAAACCTCAACATACTATGAAATTTTCTTTACCTGAGTCCCGCAAAGTAGTGAGTAAAAACATAAAGGGAATCAAGCAGATGACTGTGCTAGCTATAATGAACTTGGTAGCACTCCACACTGTCTTTGCTCAAGAAAAGGTTGAAACGGCCACTACCAATTCATCTTATACAATCGCGTATTCACAGAATGGAATTAACCTGACTGATAACGCAGGCATATCAAAAAGTAAAATCGTGGATAGTGGGGGATATGCAGCCTGGTCACCAAATGGAAAGCGCATCGCTTTTTATGCAAAATATGATGAAAGAATGACATGGTCTATTCATACTATGAATAGTGATGGCACGGATTGGAAGAGATTAACTCATGTAAAGGACAAATGGGATAATTCACCAGCATGGTCACCTGACGGGTCAAAAATCGCATTTTCGAGAGAGTACGAAGATTCGGAAGAGAATTGGAAACAAGAAGTTTGGATCATGAATTCAGATGGGAGCGAGCAGACTCAAATAAAACCAATCAAAGGTGGTGGCCCTTATTTTACACCAGATGGTAGAATCGTGTTTCACTCAGAAGCTGCAAATAATAGAACCCAGATTAGCATAGCAGATGTTGACGGTGGGAACATCATTCAGTTGACGCATAATGAAGCTGAAGAACAGCATCCGGAGGTCTCACCGGATGGCACGCAAATCGCTTTTATGTCCGATAGGAGTGGAAGCAAGGAAATCTATGTGATGAATATAGATGGCTCCAATCAAAAACAACTCACATTTAGTGAGCCAGCAAAATGGTATCCATCATGGTCTCCTGATGGATCGAAATTAATTTTTTCGTCAACCAGTCAGGATGGAGAACGAAATATCTACATGATGAATAAGGATGGTTCTTCATTAACAAAAATCATTTCAAATGGCACACAGCCCGCATGGTCAAAGGTAGCGAACCACTAAGCCGCTAGGAGTTGACAAATCCATCACATTGAACATCTAATAAATGAAAATCAATAAACTTCTGGTGATAGCAATTGCAATATCGCTAAACACTGTTAATGCTCAAGAAAATAATGAATCCATAACCATCAATCCAACAAACAAAGCCGGGCTATTAGACGGCAGTTGTGGCAACGATGAATGGGATGCAGCCACCAAGATAGATATGCCTGGACAGGCCGCTATCTATTTGATGCACGATAAAGACTACTTCTACTTTTGTGCATCTGGCAAAACAGAAGACTATACCGTTCTAGACCTTTATATAGAAAATGCTGAAACCGGTCAGCCTCATAAATTCCATCTGTCTGCCCAAATGGGAGAAGCTGTTCGCTCAAACAACGATTGGGAACCTGTATCCGCCAAATGGAAACTTAAAGATTATGCGGGATTCTGGGTACCGTATTCCGGACTTGAAGATGTAGAAAATAGGAAGGGTCCAATTTTCGCAAAAGGCACGCATCGTCAAATGCAGATCTCACGCAAGAAATTTCCGGGCAATACCTGGAAGATGATGGTTGGTCTCAGTGCTGTCAGTCATGAAGGTGAAGGCGACCTTACATTTCCCAAGAATGCAAAGAGCGATGACAAATCCACCTGGGGTAGGTTTTCATTCTCCAAAAGGAATAAAACAAAGGCAAAGGAAAGTCACTATTTCGGACAAAAGCGACCAGGCCTAATTCCGGAAGTTTTTGCGCCTGAAATTGTAAAGAATGCACATGGTGTTTCATTTTCACCAGATTTAGACGAAATCTATTTTTCGGCTCGCAAAAATGACGAAGACGCATCTATCTATTTCTCGAAACTTAAAGGAAATGACTGGACTCCTATTAAAAGAGCCAATTTTACCAATGGGGGAAAAAAGGAGGAATTATATCCATCCGTAAGCCTGGTTGATAACAGGATTTACTTCACGGCTTATGATTCTATCTTTTCAGATGAGAAAATTTGGTATGTAGATCGTTTGGAGGATTCCTGGAGTGAGGCAAAACAACTTGATTCACCGATCAATGATGACATTGTCTTTTATATCAATCAATCAAAAAACGGAGACCTCTTTTACACGAGTATTTCTAACGGGAAAATGTACCGTGCAACCAATCAAAATGATGCATTTCCAGAAGTACAGGAAGTTGAACTTGAATTTGGCCATCACGGGTTTATTTCCCCAACTCAGGAGTACTTACTGGTGTATGCTCGAAACCAAGAAGATGAAAAAAGAAAAGACTTTGATCTCTATGTCAGCTTTAAATCAAAGGACAAGACCTGGACAAGGCCAATCAACCTTGGAGATGAAGTCAACACAAAGGCTCATGAAGCTGTTCCGACCATCACTCCAGATGGTAAATATTTGTTTTTTGGCAGGAGCGAAGAAGGTGAGAACGGAAATATCTATTGGGTCAGCACAGAAGTTATTCATAAACTAAAGCCTGCTTATTTATCAACTCGTGAACACGGTTACTTTGGACAAAAGCCACCCGGCCTAACCCCAGAAGTTTTTGCTCCTGGCATTGTATCAATCGATGGAAGGTTTGAGGGGGGTATTTCATTCTCTCCTGATTTAAAAGAAATGTACTTTGGAGCTGATGATGGAGATGATGAAACACAAATCTATTTCTCAAAACTCCAGGAGAATGAATGGACTCCCATAAAAAGAGCAAATTTCACAAACGGGAAGAAAAAGGAAGAATTACATCCATTTGTTAGCCCTGATGGTAAAAGGATTTATTTCACCGCTCTGGACACCGCTTTTACGGATGAAAAAATTTGGTACGTAAATCGATTGGAGGATTCCTGGAGTGAGGCCAGCTTGCTTGAGTCGGCTATCAATGACGACATGGTGTTTTATCCTAATCAGTCAAGAAACGGTGACCTTTATTATTTCAATTTGTCACGGTTCAAAATGTATTCTGCTCTCAACAGAAACGGAGCGTTTCCCGAAACAAGTGAAATGGGTATTGAATTTGGTCACCATGGTTTCATTTCACCATCGCAGGATTATTTGTTAGTGACGGATCGAAATAAAGAAGAGGAAGGCAGAAAAGACAATGATGTTTATGTCTACTTCAAAAACCAAGATGGCACATGGACCAAGCCCATTAATCTAGGAAATACCATCAATACTAACTTCAATGAAAAGAGTCCGAGTATCACACCTGATGGTAAGTATCTGTTTTTTGGAAGAGACGAAAGAGACATAGAACCAGGTTTATCAAATATTTACTGGGTCGATGCAGGGTTTATCCAAGACCTCAGACCTAAGAAATAACCATAAGGCAAACCGAACGATATGACAAAGTCAAATTACATGCTGATGCTTCTGACAATAATGTTTCTGAATGCCTGCACTGATGAAAAGCAGGAAACAGAAGCTAGTCAAACAACCTCTGAAGGAGAAACCTATTTTGGACTAAAACCTCCAGGCATGACAGCGGAAGCACTTGTACCCGGAATCATTTCCGAACAAGGGTGGGAGTTAGGCGGTGTCCACGGCCCAGGCATGGACGAGTTTTATTTGATATCCACCACTGAGGAACCCTACCGTCCTCTGGTTATGAGCTTTCGGCTGGAAAATCGTGTATGGAAGAAATACGAATTTCGGCCTTCAGGTAGTAACATCATGTACGACAAGGATAAGTACATAGAACGAACCGATTCTGGTTGGTCGGAGATTAAAAGCCTAGGTGCACCATTTGATACTATTCCCATTATGCGTCTAACGGCTTCATCAAATGGAACCTTGGTGTTTGATGAATTTACAAGGGATGGAAATGGGGTGCTGCGATATTCACGATTAGTCAACGGCCAGCGCGAGGCTCCGAAAGCTCTTAGTGCAGCCATAAACACCGGAAAATGGAATGCCCATCCATTTATTGCTGTAGATGAGTCCTACATTATTTGGGATGGTGAAAGAGAAGGAGATTATGGTAACGGTGATATGTACATCAGTTTTCGTCAGTCAGATGGTTCATGGGGTGCCGCCATCAACTTTGGAGACAAAATAAACACAGATGGTGAAGACGGTGGAGGATACGTCACTCCAGACGGAAAATACCTCACCTATTGTCCGCGTTGCACCCCGCCCTATGATAGGAATTGGGTCGATGCGCAGATCATTGAAGATCTCAGGTCAAAGTAGGGCAGAACGTATAGAAAAGGTCTGATAGACCTTTTTAGTGAAAGAGCCAGCTAGTGGGTGGGTGTTAGACTAGGTAAAAAAAAACAGAAAATGATAAAGCCACATTTCATTCTGATGCTTGTAGCCACACTGTTTCTTAATGCTTGCAATGCGAGTAAGCAGGGCTCAAAAAATAGCAATCCATCAATCATAGAAACAACCTTCTTTGGTCAAAAACCACCCGGTTTAATCGCTGAAGCATTTGCACCCGGTGTGGTTTCCACTGAACATAGGGACAATAGCGCTTTCTTTTCACCCGACATGAAGACATTTTATTTTACCCGAATGGACATTAAAACCAAGAAATGGTCTTTGATGGTGTTTAAGTATGAGAATGATCAATGGCAAGAATCTGTGTTTGGTCCTAGGGTAGGTAGGCCCTTACTATCCCCAGATGGTCAAGTCATGCATTTGGGAGGCAAATATATGGACCGCACTAAGACTGGTTGGTCCGAGGTAAAAAGTCATGGCCCTATGATTGACCGAGACGACTGGGGTATTATGCGCCTGTCCGCTTCTGCGAAGGGCACCTATGTTTTTGATGACTATAAAAATAAAGATGTAATCCGTATTTCGAGGCTAAAAAATGGCAAACGTGAAGAACCTCAACTACTCGGCAAAGCCATTAACACTGGCAAGTGGACAGCCCACCCTTTCATTGCACCAGATGAAAGTTACTTGATTTGGGATAGCGAACGAGAAGAAGGCCATGGAGATTCGGACTTATACATAAGTTATCGGCAAGCAGATGACACATGGGGTGAAGCGATTAACCTCGGGAATCAAATCAACACTAGCGTCTGGGAAGGTGGTGCATCCATCACACCAGACGGCAAGTACCTTTTCTTTAACCGAGCCGTAAGTCCCGAAAACACAGACATCTTTTGGGTAGATGCCAGAATTATTGAAGATCTCAGACCTAAAAATTAACAGACAAAACACAACAAGCTAATGCTCAAAAGTTATATAAAAGTCGCTTTCCGAAGCCTGCTCAGGCAACCTGGCTACACGGCCCTCAACATCATTGGACTTACAGTGGGCATTGCCTCCAGTTTGATCATTCTTTTATACATTTTTCACGAAACCAGTTTCGATAGTCATCATACGAAAGCGGATAGAATTTATCGTCTCTCCACGGCTTTCACAGAGCCTGACAATTCGTTTAGATGGTCTAGCATGACACCGCGGGCTGCATTTACCATAAAAAATGAAAATCCGGAAGTGGTACAAGCTGCTCGCCTTAGGAGGGCGTTGGGAGGTCTGAACGGAAGCCGTTTTGAGCACAATCAGGTCGAATATTTTCAGGAAAATGTATATGCCGCTGATTCAACGGTGTTTGAACTCTTTGATTACGAATTTATAGGTGGAAATCCTGAAACGGCATTGGACGCGCCTAATTCCATTGTCATTAGTGAATCTATGGCAAAAAAAGTTTTTAAAGACGAAAATCCCATAGGACAAACCCTTAAAAACGTGGGAAACCAGGAGGAGGCAACTTTCCAGGTAACCGGTGTATTTAAAGACATGCCCAGAACTAGCCACTTGATGGCAGAAGCTTTGGTGTCCTGGGATACTATCTTCCCGGATGAAGAGCCCGGCTGGGGAGGATGGGGAGTATATTCCTACGTCATGGTGAACGACCATGTGACAACCGAGTCCTTACAGGTAAAGCTTGATTCAACCGTTTCTAAATACATCGCACCGATTTTTGATGAACTTAATATCAAGGTTAAAATGGTGCCTATTCTGTTAAGAGACATCCATTTGAAATCAGATTTTGAAAATGAGCCAGTGCCTGCCGGTAATATTCAGTACGTTCAGATTTTTTCCGCTATCGCTATTTTCCTGGTCCTCATTGCCAGTATAAATTACATGAATCTGGCTACTGCAAGATCAGCGAAAAGAGCCATGGAAGTAGGCGTGAGAAAAGTAATGGGTGCACAGAGAAGTGGTCTAATTGGTCAATTTTTGACCGAATCCATTCTCATCACATCAATCTCTCTTATGCTGAGTATGCTGCTAATCATCCTAATGGTTCCAGGCATTAATAATATGGTTGGCACTAACCTTGATATTGAAGGACTGTTAAATCTCAAGGTGATATTAGCCGTCATAGGTGTTGTATTTATCACAGGGTTTATTGGGGGCTGCTATCCTGCTTTCTTCTTGTCTTCTTTCCAGCCCGCTGCTGTGATGAAAGGAGGAGGCAGTAGATCAGGAGGTAAGTTGTTAAGGAAGTTGTTGGTGACCCTTCAATTTTCCATTTCCATCTTTATGCTCATAGGTACCTTGGTCATTTATGCTCAGATGCAATTCGTCAGGAATAAAGACCTGGGGTTTGATAAGGAGCAGATCATGCGGGTTGAATTCAGGGGCAGAGCCGATATGGAGAAATGGCAAGTGCTAAAGCATGAATTGGCACAAAATGCTAATATAGGTAGCATAGGGTCGGCCAGTACTGCACCTGGCGATGGCTATCAAAAAAATGTTTTCCCAGTAGAAACAGAGGCTGGCCCTATGGATAACCTGGGTTTGGATAACTATCGGGTAGACTATGATTACTTTGCTACTTTGGGAATTGAGGTTGTACAGGGTAGGAATTTCTCACTGGATTATGGTTCTGATACTTCTTTGGCGGTCATGGTCAATGAGGCTATGGTGCGCAGAATGAATTGGACTGATCCTATTGGTAAAAAAGTGAACATCGCCCGTGCCGACTCTTTGCCTTCCGCCCGTGTGGTAGGTGTGGTTAAGGACTTCCATCAACGATCGCTTTACGACCCCATCACGGCCCTGTTGTTCAGGCCAAGTCAGATCAACCGTTCAGCTGTTGTTAAAATCACCGGAGATGTTACCACTACTCTAGACTTTATTGAGACTGCCTGGCAAAGGACTTTTCCAAACACAGCCTTTGAATATACATTTCTTGATAAGCAATTTTTAGAGAACTATGAGGAGGATCAGACCCGGGGACAGCTTTTTCTAGGCTTTTCAGGCATGACTATCCTGATTGCTTGTTTAGGCTTGTTGGGTCTAGCTTCATATACAGCAGAACAGCGCTCTAAAGAAATCAGCATTAGAAAAGTGTTGGGTGCCAATACACGGGGTTTGATGAATCTCCTAATCAAAGACTTTGTGATTCTAATTCTGATAGCCGCGGTGCCGGCATTTGTCCTTGGTTACATATCTATGATGGGCTGGCTGGAGAGTTTCCAATTTCATATCACTCCGGGCTTTACCATATTCTCTACTGTATTAGCCGGTACAATGATAGTGACAGTACTTACCACGGGCTATCATGCACGCAAGGCAGCCACTGCCAATCCAGCAACGAAGTTAAGAAGCGAATAAGAGCAGTTCATTTACATATAGAGCAGTTGACAAATTAGATAGTGGATTTCAAAGGCTAAATCAGAAATTAAACGTAAACCTTCCAAACTCATTAATTACTTGTTACCAACAAGTTAAACGCAAACAAAACGAGTTAGGACAAAAACCAAATTGCATTATCTATGTTCAAAAGCTACATCAAGATCGCCTTCAGAAATCTGTTGAGGCAACCTGGCTATACAGCCCTTAATATCATCGGACTCACGGTAGGCATCGCCTCTAGCTTAATAATTTTGCTGTACATTTTTCATGAAACAAGCTTTGACAAACATCATGCTAAAGGTGACCGGATCTATCGGCTTTCGACAGAATTTCACGATTCGGATGGTGTCACCAAATGGTCAAACATGACCATGCGTGCTGCCTTTACGATAAAAAATGAAAATCCAGAAGTAGTACAGGCAACCAGATTGCAAAGCATCGACTTTCAACGTCCAACTCGGTTTGAGTTCAATCAAGTCGTATACTATCAGGATAATGTTTATGCAGCTGACTCCACGGTTTTCGAAGTTTTTGACTACGACTTTATCGCTGGTGATCCCAAGACAGCCTTGCAAGCACCAAATTCGATTGTCATCAACCAATCTATGGCCACAAAAATTTTCCAGGACGAAAATCCAATAGGTCAAACAATTAAAAGTGATCGCAATCAAGGAATGTCTCTGCAAGTCACAGGCGTCTATAAAGACATGCCAAGAGCTTCTCATTTGATCGCTGATGCCTTAATTTCCTTTAAGACCATCTATCCTATTGAAGACAGATGGGGAGCGTGGGGTGTATTTTCCTATGTTTTAGTTCAAGAAGGAGTTTCACAAGAAGTCTTGCAAATCAAGCTTGATTCGACCTCTGCCAAATATTTAGATCCCATTACTGAGCGGTTTAATACAAAGGTCAAAATGGCAGCAGTACCTTTAAAAAGCATCCATTTAACATCCGATTTTGAACATGAACCGGAGCCTTTGGGTAGCATGCAATATGTACAGATTTTCACGGCCATAGCCATTTTCCTCATCGTGATTGCCAGTATCAATTATATGAATCTGGCAACAGCACGTTCTGTCAAACGGTCAATGGAAGTGGGTTTAAGAAAAGTAATGGGTGCCCAAAGAAGTGGTTTAATCGCACAGTTTTTAACTGAATCGATTCTTGTTACACTTATTTCGCTGATTCTAAGCTTACTGATTATCATAGTAGCTGTTCCCGGAATAAACAATCTTGTCGGTACTCATTTAGCAATTGAAGGATTGCTTCACACCAATGTGATACTCGCGATTATCGGTATCGTCATTGTTACAGGCTTTATCGGTGGTTGCTACCCAGCATTCTTTTTGTCTTCTTTTCAGCCAGCCGCTGTGCTTAAAGGAAGTGTAGGAAAATCTGGAAGCAAATTATTAAGGAAGGCCTTAGTGACACTTCAGTTTTCCATTTCCATTTTCATGCTTATTGGCACCTTGGTCATTTATTCCCAAATGCAATTTATCAGGAACAAAGACCTGGGGTTTGACAAGGAACAGATGATGCTCATCAATTTCAGAAGTGAAGAGGATCGGGAAAAATGGGGTATCCTCAGAAATGAATTAATTCAATATACTCAGATCGGTGGTGCAGCCTCATCGAGTTCGACTCCGGGAGATGGTTATCCAACCAATTCATTACCGATCGAAACTGAAGAAGGTGCAATGGAAAACCGTAGTATATTCAACTATAGAGTAGATTATGATTACTTTTCTGCCCTTGGTGTTGAAATAGTAGAAGGAAGAAATTTCTCGTTGGACTATGCCACAGACTCTTCTCAAGCTGTATTGGTAAATGAGGCAATGGTGCGAAGAATGAATTGGACCAACCCAATTGGTAAAAAGGTTCGACTCTCTCGAAATGATTCCATACCTCCTGCGTTGGTCGTTGGTGTGGTGAAAGACTTTCATCAGCAGTCACTTTACGAACCCATCACTCCATTGATGTTCCGCCCAAACCACGTCAATAATTACGCTATTGTTAAAATCACAGAAGATGTGGCGGCTACCACTGACTTTATTGAAGCAGCCTGGGAAAGTATCTTTCCAACCACGGCATTTGATTTTGGGTTCATTGACCAGCAATTCATGGAACATTATGAGGCCGATCAAATCCGTGGTCAGTTATTTTTGGGCTTTTCAGGGATGACTATTTTAATCGCTTGTTTGGGATTATTGGGGCTGGCTTCTTACACTGCGGAACAGCGCTCCAAAGAAATTAGCATTAGAAAAGTGCTTGGCGCGAATACGCAGGGCTTGATTAATCTTCTCATTAAGGAATTTGTAATCCTTATCGTCATAGCCGCAATCCCCGCATCTGTATTGGGCTACTTTTCTATGATGGGCTGGCTGGAAAATTTCCAATTTCATATCACACCTGGCTTCACCATTTTTTCAACCGTACTGCTAGGTACTCTGGCTATCACGGTTCTCACTACCGGTTATCATGCGCGCAAGGCAGCAACAGCCAATCCAGCACAGAACCTGAGGAGTGAGTAGCTTATTGTCTCCTACGCTAAAGCTTCGTTGGCTGAGAGGTGATTGGGTGATCCCACCTTCGCAAATGCTACGGTGGGCAAGTAGGTAAAAAATAAAAAAATGAGAACAAGTATATTATTCCTATTGGTAAGCATTTTCTTGGTTGGTCAAGCATTTGCACAGGAGAACAAGATTCAGGAGACGGTGGAGAGCAATGCTTATTCTCTCAACTTAACTGGTCCCTATTTTGGGCAAAAGCAACCAGGCTTAACTGCTGAAATTTTCGCTCCTGGAATTATTTCAATAAAAGGGAGATATGAACATTCTGTGTCCTTTTCTCCTGATTTAGATGAATTGTATTATACAGGCAGTAAAGAAGACGGATATGCAAGTATCTATTACTCAAAACTCAAAGACAAAAAATGGTCTTATCCTAAAAAAGCAAATTTCACAAAAGGCCAGAAGAAAGAAGAAATGGAGTCGTTTGTAAACCTTAAAGGTGACAAAATCTATTTTACGGCTTATGATTCGATTTTTGGAGATGAGAAAATTTGGTATGTAGACCGACTGGGAGATTCATGGAGTGACGCCAAAAAACTCGATTCACCAATAAATAATGATTGGGTTTTCTATTCGAATCAAGCCAAAAACGGAGATCTTTTTTATTACAATATTTCAAAACGAAAAACCTACTACGCACCTTATAGCAATGGTGCCTTTCCTGAAGTAAAGGAAGTTGAGATTGACTTTGGAGTGCACGCCTTTATTTCTCCTTCTCAAGATTATTTAGTGGCAAATGCTAGAAACAAGGTAGATGATCAAAGAAAAAGCGATATCTATGTTTATTTCAAGGACAAAAATGGAGCATGGTCAAAACCAATTAACCTTGGCGCTGGAGTGAATTCCAATTTTGCCGAAACATGCCCGAGTATTACTCCAGATGGCAAATATTTATTCTTTGGTAGATATAACGAAGAAGGAGGATTATCAAACGTTTATTGGGTGAGCACAGAAGTTATTGAAAATCTCAGACCCAAATAGGGCAGGCGTTTTAAATCAGTCTAATAGCTAAGCATCAATTCTTAATTGACTCAATAGTTTCTCTATAAGAGGTTCCAATTGGGATTTCTATATCACCCAATAGCACAACATCTTTTGTGGTGAGGTAAGAGATCTTTTTGGTATTGATAATGTAAGAACGGTGAACTCTCAAAAAGTAGGAAGGTAGTTTTTGAACGAAAGTGCTTATTTTATCTTTGGTAATGATGCTGTTGTTTACGGTGTGTATTCTCACGTAGTCCTTAATACTGTCAATATACAATATGTCATCAAATTGAACTCTCATCATCTTTTTGTTCGAATTGACAAAGATGTGATCCGGTGTTTTATCATCTTCGAAGGATGTCAATGTGTTGGCTTGAGTTCCTGCATTCAATATCCTGTACTTATTGATAGACTTATAAAACCTAATAAAGGATATGGGCTTTAATAAGTAATCAACGATATCCAATTCATAACCTTCTAAGGCATATTCCCTGTGAGCTGTTGTTAATATGATCTTAGGTTGAATACTGGTATTTTTAATGAAATCAATTCCTGTAACCACGGGCATTTGAATATCCAAAAACAAAAGGTCAACACTAGCGTCTTGCAGGAAGTGCCCAGCGGCAATAGGGTTATCGAATGTAGCTACAAGTTCTAGGTCTGGTACTTGCATTATGTGTTTTTCAAGTACCTTAATGGCTAGGGGTTCGTCATCTACAACCATACATCTTATTCCCATCTTATTTTAGATTAATGCTTAATGCTACTTCAAAATCACGATCTGTTTTGGTGCTTTTCAAGTCATAATTGTTTTTATAATTCAGTTCTAATTGTCTTTGCGAATTGGAAAACCCAATTCCAGCATGTGCTTCATTTTTCGTGTCAACTTGACTGTTTGATGGTAATGTATTAAGCACTTTAAAGTAAAGTTGATCTTCGTTTGTGGTCAATTCAATTTGAATTAACGTGTCCTTAAGATTATTACTTGCGCCATGCTTAAAAGCGTTCTCTACAAATGATATCAGTATTAAAGGGGCAATCATTACGTTGGGAGCATGAAGGTTGTGTGTGAAATTCAATGATAGTTTATCGCCATAACGAAGTGATTCCAAATCGATATAATCCTGTATAAAGGTGATCTCTTTTGTTAATAGTACTTCATCGTCTTTACACTGATAAAGCATATAATCTAGCATACCTGATAGTCTTAAAACAACTTCAGGCGCTTTTTCAGACCGTTCTAATGTTAGAGAATACAAATTATTTAGTGTATTGAACAAGAAGTGTGGATTTGTTTGCGCTTTTAAAAATTTGAGTTCCGTATTCGCTTTTTCCTTTTGTAGGACTTCAAGTTGATGACGCTCTTCAATACGATCCTTAAAAGCCTTGGTCATAAACATTAAAAAGACGAATACATAGACGGATGGAAAATAAACTACAGCCAAGTGAAATGGTGATGCAAGTATCTCTAACAGGCTTTTCTGTGCTGAGTATCTAGGAGTAAAAAAGTCAGACAAGTACATGTTTGAAAGCATTGAAATCACTAAAAAAACATATACAGATATCAAAAAGGAGCATCCGAATTTTAGATATTTCTTTTTAAACAAAAGTCTCGGAACCTGATAATAGACCAAAAAATAACTCGCTAATAATTGGGCTGGTAAAAAGCTTAAACTAGCGACTAGCGTCTTTTCAATACTACCTCCATTTAAGGCAGCCAATACAGGCACACTGATAAACAGTGTAAACCAAAATATAAAGTGTGACACGAATCTGTTCTGAATAACCCAATCAATCAGGTTCTTTTTATGGACCATAACCTCTGAATATATAAAACGTGTGGTTGGTATTTCTTTAAAAAAGACGAAACATCATTAACTATTGCCCAAATCAAGCTTTCTACGGATTTGTAACATCCTCTGTCGCTAACCTGTTTATGCCATTCATTAGATTTGGTTCGTCTATTTTATGGCTTCTCATTCATCCTATTCGCTACGTTTGCCCAAAGACCTTACATAAACTAAGGTACTCACACATAACATATGTGCTCCAACAATCAAAAGCTTAATTAATGAAAAAGGGCTACTTTATTTTAATACTTATATCGGCACTATTTCTAACTGCCTGCAACGCTAAAAATAAGAAGTTACAAGACACTGACTCACCAACTATAGCACCTGCCTATTTTGGAGAGAAGCCACCGGGCTTAATTCCCAAACTATTTGATCCGGCCATTGTCTCTCCAGAAGGACTTTTTGAAGGAGGTAAGTTTACGCCAGATATGAAGGAATACCATTTCTCTAGAAAAAACGGGAAATATAAAGAACGCACATTTTTTGTTATTCAATATCAAAATGGGAGCTGGGGAAACGAGTCTGAGACTGATCTAAAATGGTCCAGATTCTCAAAAGGCGGAGATACTTTATACGTAGGAAATAAATATAGAATTCGCACCTACACGGGTTGGTCAGAATATAAAAGTCTTGGACCACCCTTTTCAGATAAGCTTATCATGGGGATATCGTTTTCAGACAATGGAACTTCTTACTTTGATGAAATAGAATTTGATCAATTTCATAAACCCGATACAGTTGGAGCGATCAGCTATGCCCGCCTTATAAACGGTAAATATCAACCCCGCCAAAAAATGGGCAAGGAAATTAACACTGGAACATGGCTTGCCCATCCTCACATTGCATCGGATGAATCCTATTTGATCTGGGATGTCAGAAGAGAGGACGGATATGGTGGATCTGATATCTACATTAGTTTTCGAGCGAAAGATGGATCTTGGGTACCAGCAATTAACATGGGCGATAAGATAAACACAGCATTAAGTGAAAGTGGTGCAAGGGTGTCTGACGATGGAAAATACCTGTTTTTTACTAGAGGGCAGTGGGAGGCCAAAGAAGATGGAAGTACTAATTGGGTAGGGAAGCCATATTGGGTGGATGCTCAGATTATCGAAACCCTCAGGCCCAAGTAGGGCGGAGTGTATAGGAATGGTCTGATAGCCCTTTTTAGTGAACGAGCCAGCGGGTGTGCTGGAATCATCAATTCAGATAAACCAAGACAACAAACGCATGCGTAAAAATTATATCAAGGTTGCTTTCCGAAGTCTACTCAGACAACCTGGTTACACAGCTCTCAATATCATTGGACTTACAGTTGGAATTGCTTCCAGTCTGATCATTCTACTGTATATTTTCCATGAAACGAGTTTCGACAAACAGCACTCTAAGGGGGATCGGATCTATCGTCTTTCAACAGGGTTTACAGAGCCTGACGGTTCATTTAAGTGGGCAAATATGACAAGCCGGGCGGCTTTTACGGTTAAAAATGAAAACCCAGAGGTAGTACAGGCCGCTCGAATGCAAGGTCTAAGCCGTCAAGGAGCTATGCGATTTGACTTCAATCAAGTTGATTACTATCAAGAAAATGTCTATGCCGCTGACTCAACGCTTTTCGAATTATTTGATTATGAATTTGTCGCTGGAAATCCCAAAACTGCATTGAAGGCTCCAAATTCGATAGTCATCAATCAGTCTATGGCCACAAAAATATTCAAAAATGAAAACCCAATTGGTCAAATAATTAAAAGCGGGGGAAATAGAGAAATATCATTGCAAGTTACAGGCGTATATAAAGACATGCTTAGCTCTTCCCACCTTATCGCTGAGGCATTGATATCTTGGAAGACTATCTTCCCTGACGGAGATACAGGCTGGGGAGCTTGGGGTGTGTTTTCTTATGTTTTAGTTAATGAAGGTGTAACGCAAGAAGCGTTACAAATTAAGCTTGATTCCACTGTTGCTAAATATATAGCTCCGATTTTTGATCCGATTAACATCAAGGTTAAAATGATAACCGTC
>JAJCYM010000080.1 GCA_029262895.1 Roseivirga sp. | reverse complement strand
TGTTTGGAATTTCCGTATATGCCGCAAGCCGGAGAATCAAAGAGTTGGGTATAAGGAATGTGTTGGGTGCAAACTTTTTGGAAATTCAAAAGCGACTCAACTACTCGAATCTATTAAAGATTATGGTGGCCATTTTGATTTCCGTTCCAGCTGTAGTCTATCTAATGAACGGCTGGCTAAGTTCTTTCGCATACAGGATTGAGATGCCCATTTGGGTAATAGCAGGGGCAATTTTTATAGCCACGGCAATTATTCTATTGACCGTCTCAATACACAGTGTTAGAGCTTACCTGGTCAATCCTGTGGTAGTCTTGAAGGATGAATAAAGAAGATGGGGCAGTCTTGCTTCTGTTGGATTGGCTCTGTTAATTTCCTCCTGCAGCGGGTATCTGAATTCCCAGTTTTATCATTATTTTTTGAGTCAGATTGTGCTCTTCAGGACCAAATAGCACATTGGAAACACCATTGTTAGTTTGGTTCATGACGTACGTATATCCACCTTCATTGGCTACATCGTCTATGGCCTTTTGTAGCTTTTCGGTTATTGGGGTAAGATATTCCTGACGTTTTGCAAGTAGGTTTTGCTCTGAATCCGCGGCAAACTTCTGAATTTCCTGATCCAATTTCCCTAACTCCAATTCTGCCTCTTGCTGAGTTGTCCCTGTGAATTGATTGGCTTGAAGTTTAGTTTGATACTCCTGTAGTTTGTTCTGAGCGTAGTTTTGCTTGACCTGCAACTGCTCTTCTAGCTTACTTTTATATGTACCGAGCGCTTGGTTCATGGCTTGCGTTTCAGGCATATAAGCCAAAATGAGTTCCATGCTGGCATGACCAATTTTCATTTGGGCATTGGCCTGAGATTGGACCATCACGAATATGAGGGCTACTAGAAGTGTTGATTTAAGCTTGAACATGAGATTTGGCAATTATTGATCCAAGGCCAAATTAATCAATTCTTGGTCGCAGGTTAGTTCTAACACCGCGAAGAGAGAGTTTTTCACAAAAATTAACATAATTAATGGTACAAGGCCTCAAGCACCAAGCACCAAGCACCAAGCACCAAATTTCAAAATCCAATCTTCAATCTTTAAATCCCAAATCCCAAATTCTCATTTTCTTTCTAAACGTTCACCGCTTCACCGCTTCACCACTTCACCGCTTCACCGCTTCACCACTTCACCACTTCACCACTTCACCACTTCACCACTTCACCACTTTAACACTACCTTAACACTTTTTAACCTTTGTTGTCATAGGCTTTTAAACCCGCTCCGTATCATTGTACAAACTCAGAAACCATGATCAAGAATTACTTTAAGACGGCCATTAGAAATTTGGTCAAGCATAAAGGCTACTCCTTTATAAACATCACGGGGCTTGCATTGGGCATTGCCTGCTGCCTGCTCATCATTCTCTATGTCAAGGATGAATTGACCTTTGACCGGTTCCATAAGAATGGTGAAAACATCTATCGGATGCAGAGCGCCCTTACTATGAACGACAATAAGCAGGTCTTTAACGCTGTGGGTTTACCTACGGGACCTAGTCTTGTGGATGATGTGCCTGAGGTAGAAAACCAGACTCGTTTTATGAACAGCGCGCTGGAAATCAGAATAGGGGATAAAGAGTTCGATGAGGGAAACGCCTACTATGCTGAACCACAATTTCTGGAAATTTTTAATTTTCCGAGTCAAGAGGGTGATGGAATTGCCACACTGGGCCAAAGTGCAGAGTTGGCCTTAACCAAAGAGTCTGCAATCAAATATTTTGGAAGGGATGATGTCATAGGTGAAATCATGGAAGTAAAGATGAACGATGAATGGAAATCGTTCACTGTTACCACCATTCTGAAGAATGTGGCAAGTAACTCGACACTGGACTTCAATATGCTATTGCCGTTCCAGGCTTATCTGACGGCCAACAACCGGCAAAGCAATAACTCACAAGATTGGGGGCGATTAGAAATTGGCTTTCAGACCTTTATTGTATCCACCCCTGGTATTGTTCAGGATTCTCTTCTTTCCAAGATTGAGACGGTTAGAAAAACCAAAATGAGCGGTCCGATTGCTACTATGCTGGGGTACGAAATACAGCCCCTTCACGAAGTGCATTATGATGCCACCATTACAAATGGTGCCGGTATGCGTGAAGCAAGTAATAAGCTGTATTCCATCTTATTGGGAGGCATTGCCATTGTAATCTTGATGCTGGCCTGCATTAATTTCACGAATCTATCCGTGGCAAGGGCTTTACCAAGAGCCAAAGAAATTGGAGTAAGAAAAGTGGTAGGGGCACTTCGAAAACAGCTGGTCACTCAATTTTTAAGTGAAGCACTTTTTGTGAGTGTGATTGCTTTTATCCTTGGATTGATCATTGCTCAACTTGTTTTGCCAGCCTTTGAAACCGTATCAGGAAAAGAATTTAGCATTTCGATTGTTGATGATCCGTTATATGTGGTTTTGGCCTTTGTCGTGGTGATTATAGCTGCCTTTATAGCAGGAATATATCCAGCCCTAATGATTTCTAAGTTTAACACCGTAAGTGCCCTGAAAGGGAGTACAGGAGCCGTTGGAGGAAGAAATTGGGTACAAAAGGTGTTGGTTGTACTACAATTCGCTATTGCCGGCTTCTTGATTATCGGAGTACTCACAATGAACCGCCAAATAACCTATTTGCTCAATCTGGACAAGGGCTATGACGATAAGAATCTGATAGGAGTCACAATGAATTACAATGAGCCCAGAGGCAATGGTGGTCGAATGCAAGGACAGCAGGCTGAGCCGGTTATGGGGCCAGGGGAAAGAATGCTCAATCTGATGAAAAATGAATTGGCGCAAAACCCTACCATTGATTTGGTAACTGGCAAGAGCACGGGCTTGAGTATGATGATGATGATGAGCCAAAATGAGGAAACCGGGGAGAGTCAGCAGGTACGGACTTTTATGGAAAGAGCCGATGTTGATTTTGCAAAGGCCATGGGGATGGAGATACTAGAGGGCCGCGATTTTAACAAGGCCAATGGAGAATCCGAAAGGGATTACATACTTGTGAATGAGCAATTCGCTAAGAAAATGAACTGGGGAGACTCAGTAATTGGTAGGAGGTTTGGACAGAGATCTGTTATCGGGTTAGTAAAAGACTATAATTTTCAGTCATTAGAAAATGAGATTGACCCAATTATTGTCAATCTGGATATGCGTACGCCTATTGGCGAGCTTTATATCAAGTTTGAAGAAGGTACACTCACCGAATCTCTGGCTGCCGTAAAAGCCGCATGGGAGAAGTTAAATCCAGTAGTACCATTTGAATACTTCTTATTAGAGGAGAGAAATGCAGACCAGTATGGCGATCAGGTACGCTGGAGAAGCATGCTTATCACTGCTTCTTTGATTGCTATTTCGATTTCATGTCTTGGACTGTTTGGTTTGGCTTATATGGCCACGCAGCGCAGAACAAAGGAAATAGGGGTCAGAAAAGTGTTAGGTGCCCCGGTGCCATTGATTATCTTTATTCTTTCCAAAGGCTTCTCTGCACTGGTTTTAATTTCATTTATCATTGCTGCACCATTAGCCTATTTTGGTGGCGAAGAATGGTTGTCTACATTTCCTTATCGCATAGAGATGGGTTGGGACATGTTTGTGATTGCTGGATTGCTCACCGTGACCATTGCCTTTTTAACGGTAAGTTGGCATTCCGTCAAGACCGCTGTTTCAAATCCTGTGAAAGCCTTGAGGTACGAATAGTATTGCTGCATTGATCAGTAGCTAAAAGAGAGGTTTGATATTGTAGGTCAAACCTCTCTTTTAGTTATTGAAATTTGGCTACTTAGTGTTTCTTTTTAGTGTGATTGTCCCAGCGGTATCAACGCCATCACAAGTCTTGCCTGTGTACATAAAGGTCAACCTTGTCAAATCTTCGGAGGCTGTACCTTCACCTGAGTAAATGCCAATACAAGTTGAGTTGACTTCTTTCTCTAGCACAAATGGCCGATAATGATATTCCAGGCTTGGAACATTGTTATTGACTAACTCGAAGTTGAAATCTCCTTGAATTCGATTCCCTTCTGTAGAATCGATAAATGCAGTTTCCCCAGTGTAGCTATTGCCTTCGCCTGTAAGGAGCACAGTTATTCGATTGCCAATACCCAGAAATTCCCATGAGCCTTCATAAAAACCAGTTAAGACAGGTGCCTCTTCAAGTTGTATTATTTTGGATGGCCGGGATACAGCATTTGGCCCTACAAAATAGATCTGTACAAAGTACTCAACTCCATTTTGAATCGGATCACCATCGACATCGTTCATAGCTGAGGTTAATGAGCTTATATATTCTACTTTATCACCAATAGGAAATATGGAGTGATATCTATCGCTTTCCAGACCTTCGAGAAAGCTAAGACTCTTATCGAGGGATGAGTTTCGTTTGAGTACAACAAACCTCATTTCTTCAATTCCTTCAGTTGAGGTTAAGGTCACCCCAATGCCCAAATCTGATGCATTATTGCCATTACCCTTGTCGAAAAAGTGGACTTCGTTAAACTCTGTAAAAATCTCAAGTGTAGGATCACCGTCACCATCCGAATCAGAACAGGCCATAGCAGTGACAAAGATGAAAGAGAATAGAAGTTTGAGGAGGTTTTTCATAGATTCCCAGTTAAGGATTGAATGAGGTTACGATCTCCAGACAATCAAAAATAAGTGCACCCTTATTACGAAGTGTTGCCTAATAGCCGAATTTGTCTCCTACAAGACCTAGACGTGGGTTAAATAATAATTGGATACGCCACTTGCAATGTGGTGTTTTTTTTATGTTGTTTGAATTAGATGAAAACCAAAGAATGTCCATCATGTGCTATGGAAATTGATGTTAAGTCTAAGACTTGCCCCATCTGTCAATATGAGTTTCCAGTACAATCCACACTTACCACTTTCGTGGCCATTCTTTTAATTGTGCTTCTGCTTCTTTGGATGATCTTTTAATACCCAGATTGTTGATTTATTAATTGACATCATCATTTTCTAAGGTTATGCTCAATGGTTTGTTCACAGAAATGAGTAGTTCTTTTTGAGAATCATACCTGAAGTTACTCACGGTTGTGCCATCGAAGTCAAAATTAATAGCTGATAATTGGAGGTTACTTCCGTTGTCAAAAGAGATCACAATCTCAAAAGGAATGTATTTTTTAACTTCAATAAGCTCCATATTATCGTCCAGCTCTTGATAGAAGTTCCATTTGAAGTGCACCTTGTCTATTTTCTTATCAATAAGCAGTCCTAGTTCGTCAGCCTGTTTAGCATCCAGATCATTAATTTCAAGTTCTCCTGTGAGGCTGCTTATATGTGCTGGAAGCATATTGACAAGTTCTTTTTTGCTATCCCAACCAAAGGAAAATTCATCCTCATCAATTTTGATAGAAATACCTCCGTCAATGATCCAAGTGTGGTTTGGGTCATGGGCGAAATAGTCCGGATTGATGGTGTAGAGTTCTAAATCCGTAAGAGTTTTATTAATCAGGTAGTTTCGAACGAAGTTTTCTAAGTCCTCCATGAATAGTTTAGTTCAATTTGATGACCTTTTCAACAATTCCTCCTTTGTCGGAATGAATAATAAGCTTGGCACTCGCATTTCTACCGGTGATTTTAATACCGTAACTCACCTGTCTTTTGCTATCTGCGCCTGATTGGCCACTGTCCCGAGAACCCATGATATGTCCCAAATCAGTACGGTGCTTGCCAGACACAAGTTCAGCATTCGTCAATTCTATAATAGCACGGTCTGGTTGATAGAGCTTCATCTCAATTGACCGCTGAGTGATATTAGTGGGCAGGTAACCCACATTCTGAACCTCAGCATCAAGGCGAACCACTTTACCCTTTTCGACAACAGCGGTTTCAGCATTATTGATCACCAACATTGGACCTGTCTCGGCTAAATAGAGCATCCATTCCACGTATTTCTCAATTTCTGCTTTGAGCATTTTTGGTGGTGGATTCTGGAAAGTGAACTTTCGGTTCCAGCCGCCTACTTCAACGGTGCCAAAATCCGGATGATTTACGGAAGTCCAATTGACATAACCCTCCCCGTTAAGTTCGCGATCATTCCAGGTAAGTCTGTCATATTCTGACACACGTCCATCACCATCATAATCTTGCACAAAGCCTCCCCAGAACTCAGGAACGTAGGCTACAACGCCAAAATCCCAGTAAGACCAACTGATTAAAGTACCATGCCTATGCAATCTGGGATTGCTGTAACTCGGTATAACCCGTTGGCCCGTGGTGGTATTATACATATTCGATAGTTCCATGATTAAGCGCTGGTCGGACATATTGAAATTATCCCAGTTTGTAGTTGAAGGCAGTCTGAAAAGAAATCCGCCAGAAGTGTGTCCATGAAAGACTCCACCGATATGCCTCTTTGAATCAAGGAAATCTATGGTAGCCCTGGTCTCTGGTTCTGAGAGTGGGAAAGGCCCCGCCCCCAATTGCTCAATTTCGAGGCCCCAATTCCTTGGGAAGTTCCGGTTCATATCTATACCGCCAACTCCATCCTCATTGATTTTTCCATCCTTATCATCGTCTATGCCTTCGCCATAAATATCATAATAAGTACCGCCTGTTTCACCCATTGCTCTGGGCTCCATTACACGAGCATCTTTGGTGCTTATCTTAAATTTCCCATTGGCATTTTTCACTCTCATTTGGGTGATAATACCGTCACCATTGAGGTCATTGCCCGGATCTTCGTCAAGCAGACCATCTTGATCCTGATCATAGGGGCGAGGCGTGCTCCTTAGGTTTGTAGGGGTGAGTAATGCCAAATCAGCACCATCAGGGTTGAATTTTGGTCTGACATAAAGCACTCTTGTGTCCAACAGCTTTTTGATACGATCACTCTTATCATAATTAGAAAGCAAATGCCAGGCGTAGTGCAAGGCTACCTCAGCTCCAGTCAGTTCACCTGCGTGGATATTTCCATCATAATAGTAGGCTGGCTTAGTTTCTGACTTGCCGGTACTTTTATTAGAAATCTCAAGTACCATTAAGTCGGTACCCTTTAAGGTTTTGCCAATAGAATAAAGCTTGGTAAGGTTTGGAAAAGCTTTTGCCCAGCCCTCCAGCAATGCATGGGCATCAGCAGTGGAGTGGAATTTGTCCCATTGCGGGTTCATAGGGTCTTCCGACTGGGCTTGAGAGGTATGTGTTAAAAGCAGTAAGGCTAATGCCAATCCGCAGGTAAGGGGCTTTCTGATGTTCATGTTTACTGATTAAGGCTGAACTTCAATTTGATGATTAAACCTGATTAGCACAAAAGAATTTTGACAGGAGGGGTATTGGCAGATTCTCAATCTACGCTCTCTGAAACTTCTTGAAGTTCCTGAGTTTTCTTCTTTTGAAAGGAATAGAAAAAGATGATTGCAGTTCCCAACATCACAGACATGTCTGCCGTATTGAAAATCCCGGTTCTAAAGATCTCAAAATCTACATGAAGAAAATCAGTGACTGAGCCATAGACTATTCGGTCGAACAGATTGCCAATACCACCACCAACAATGAAAGAAAGGCCAATAAGTATAGATCGGGAAAGCTGTTTTTGGCTCAGCAAATAGGCCAAAAGAGCAATCATAACAGCAGCAGGCAGCCATAACAAGAGAATATCCCTTAGCACGGTTGGCAGGGAAGAACCCATTCCTAGGAATGCACCCTTATTCTCCACCTTGGTCAATATCAGGTTCCTACCAATGACCTCAATTTGCTCATGCGCTGCAATTTCGTCACGGGCTATATTTTTGGTTACCTGATCGCAGCCAATATTGATTCCAACCAAAAAAAGGATCAATAACACGCGCATCAGTCTGGGATTCATCAGTTAGTTGTGGAGCCGTTCAAGTGTCAATTTAAAGAAATCCTATTGATGAACCATTAAAGGATTGAAAATTGAGACATGAGACATGAGACATGAGACATGAGACACTAGTCTCCTAATTTTCCAATGAACTAATTTCCTAATGACTATACCCCAGCGGTCACCACTATCTCCACGAGTAACCCTTCTTTTGGAAATTGTGCCTCTACGCATGCTCGTGCAGGTGGACCTTCCGGATCAACCCAGGCATCCCAGACCTCGTTCATCTGGCCTACCATAGATTTATCAGATATGTAGATTGTAGCCATAAGTAATTGAGACTTGCTTGATCCTGCAGTTGCTAACAACGCATCAATTTTACTAAGGACACTTTCAGTTTGCCCTTTCATATCCAGGCTAGTATCTGCGGGCACTTGACCAGCAAGGTAAATTGTATCACCATGAATCACAATTTGACTCATACGATGGGACTTGTTTAGTTTTTCCATTAGAGAACTCTTTGTTGTTATTAGTTTGTTTGGGCTTAATGTAAGAAATTTAACAGAAGTGTTGAGGGAGTTTATTTGTCCTAAAATTCTGATCAGGCAAGTTAAAGAGTCACTTTGAATTCGGTAGTTCCATTCCCTTCACTCACATTTAGTTCTATTTGTGCCTTGTGCAGTTGTATAATTTGCCTTACCAGACTCAGACCAACGCCAGACCCATTGTCCTTGGTGGTATAGAATGGAATAAAGATTCTCTCAATAATCTCTGCTGGAATACCACCACCGTTATCAACAACCGAAACGAAACAGTTCGATTCTGCTTTTAACCCACATTCCACAATCAAGCGGATTTCTCCATTGGAGTTGCCATGGCCTAAAATGGCCTCTTTTGCATTTTTGAGAAGGTTAATAAAGACCTGTTCCATCAAATCAGGATCGATATTCAAGGTGAATTCGGTGGAAGGGAGTTCCTCTTTAAAGGCAATATCAGTTCCGGTCAAAGTAGGGGTGAAGAGCGAAATAATCCTTTGAAAATAGAGCTTGCCTTCCACAGGTTTAATGTTGGGAAGAGGTACGCGTGTTAGACTTCTATAAGCCTGCGTGAAGTTCATTAACCCTTCGCTTCGGTTCTCTATGGCATCCAGTCCATCATGAAGTGAAATTAATTGGTCTTGGTTCAGAGGAGTCTGCGATTTCTGCGACTGAGAGACCATTTGATTGAGTGTGCCTGACAATGAGGTAATGGGCGCAACAGAATTCATTATTTCGTGAGTCAAGACGCGAATCAACTTTTGCCATGCGGTCATTTCATTTTCATCCAGTTCTCCGCGGATGTCTTGTATGGAAACGAGTTTGTAGGAGCGTTGCCTCAGCTTAAAAACAGAAACATTAAGTGCCAATTGATAAACCTTATTTCTGAGTTCTACCTTTAAGACTTCTGACTCACCATTGTTTAGCTTTTGAATGGATTCATAAAGCGGTTTACTCTCTCTTTTTATCCAATCGAGTCTGATCAATTCTTCCTTGCCTAATAACTCCTTGATGGCATTATTAGCCAGCCCGATTCTTCCTTGTTCATCGAAAGAAATGATTCCTATTTTTAGTTGATGAATCAAAGTGTTTAGGTACTGATATTCGGTGGCCTCCTTTTGACTGACCTCCAGAAACTTCTGATTTACTCTATTGAATGTATCATATAAGCTTCTAAAGCTATTGCCCTTACCCTCAGAGGAATATTTGATTGTAAAGTCATTGTGAATAATGGCTTGAAGGAAATTAGTGGTGTCCTTGTTGCTTCTATTGATATAGTAGAACAGCTCGGAAATTGCTATGATAATAAAGACGGTGATGAAGAAAATCCTTATGTAGTTGAGTTCGATATAGCTGTAATAAACTAAACCAAATAACCCGATTGTAAGGAGAATCAGGCGAGCTAATATTTGAATACCGAAGTTCTTAAAGCTCATACTTTTCCATTCTCCTGTACATAGCTCCCCGACTAAGACCCAATTCAGATGCGGCATTGCTAATGTTACCCTGATGTTTTTTTACAGCAGCCTGAATGGCCCACTTTTCAATATCTTCCAGATTGAAGGATTCAAAGTTGCTGTCTTCGCTTGTATTGGTGCTTAGCAAACTAAAATCTCCGACATGAAGTTGCTTGGCATCGCTCATAATCACAGCTCTCTCTATGGCATGTTGCAACTCGCGAATATTCCCCGGCCAATCGTACTTCTGCAACTTCTTTAGTACATAATCCGGCACAAAAAGCCCCTTTTTGGAGTACTTGCTTTTGTACAGGTTTAAGAAATGTTCTGTTAGCAGCAATATATCATTTGCACGAGCTCTCAGAGGGGGCAATTGAATTTCTATGGTATTGATGCGGAAAAGCAAGTCCTGGCGAAAGGTCTCGTTTTGC
>JAJCYM010000079.1 GCA_029262895.1 Roseivirga sp. | reverse complement strand
CGAACTCATGGTGATGAAAACCTACCAAAAAGGGGCGTACATCAAGGAGGAAAGTCAACCTGAAAATGTGATTTACTTTGTCAAAAAGGGGCAAGTAAAAATTGGAAGCAAGGATGAAAATGGCCAGGAAACACTTCGATATATTCTTGGTCGCGGACATATTTTTGGTGAATCCAATATCATGGGAGATGAGCAACCAAATTACTTTGCACAGGCCATTTCAGAGTCTCAGATATGTTTTATTGATACGGAATTAATGCAAAAATTGCTGCTTCAATATCCAAATCTCAACAATGCGCTGACCAAAATTTCCTGGATGAAAGTGAGCAAAATGGAGCGCAGACTTGAAGATTTACTTTACAAGGACGCCCAGACCCGGATACTCGATTTTCTCAAGGAGCATTTGAGAGAAAATGGTAAAGAAGAGGGTGGTGAATATGTGGCCAAAACGATTTTTAGTCATTCCGATATTGCCAAGCTTACTTCTACCAGCCGACAAACAGTGAATAATGTGATAAGCGCTTATCGGAAGAAAGGGCTTTTGGCCTATGACCGTAAGGAGGTCAGAATGAAGCTGGATGAGTCTGAAAAGAAAGAATTAGAGGGGGTTTGATTAGCCCTACTATCGAGATTTCATTTTGAAATGGACGATGGTTCCTCCCTCACCTTCCACTTCATTCGAAATAAATAAATCTCCTTCTGGTGAGAAGGTAATGCCTTCTGGCTGCGGAAACAGGCCTGCTTTCAAAATGCTGAGGTTTTTTGGCTTTCCATCACTACCAAACACCACCAGTGCTCTGCCCACAGCGGCTACTACATAGATATCACCATTTGTTGGATGCACAGCAACACCTGAGGGCTTTACTTTTTTGCGAGTAGAGCCAAGCACCCGCGCCAATTCCTTGTTCTGTAGAACAAAGAGAGGAGTGTTGGTATGCTCCTTTGTTTCGAGGTGATAGCCAAAGATCGATTTGCCTTTAACTTCAACGTTTTTCAAATCACCCTTCTCCTTTAATGCAAATAACAAATGTCCCGTGTTAGGGTCATAACCAAGGCCTTCAACATTATTTTCAGAGCTGAAAGGGGTTTCTATTTTTTCCACTACCCCTGTCATATTGACGTTGAATCGATAGAGGTTACCATTGCTTTTCACCGCATAGATATAATCTCCAACGCGCTCTATTCCTTCGAAATCACCATTTCCTTCAAATCGTACTCTGTGCACAATCGCTTTTTGTTCCAGGTGATAGACGTACATACGCCCGTGTTCATCGTTCAATGCTGCCAATTGGTTAGGGGCATAATAGGTCAATCCTGAAATTTCTTCCAGGATTTCGGGTAAAAAGTGAACTTGATGAGGCGTTGATAAGTCGTAGGGGAAAACATCACTCGACTGACCCTTCGCTCCATAGGAAATGAACAGAAAGGATATAATAATGGTTATGAATGTCGTTAGCCTCATGGGTTTGAAAACAAAAGTAAGAGATATATAATTCATATCAGAAATAGGCACTTTATGTAATTCAAAATGAGCCAGTTATATTTGAGGTGAATTTCAATATGGAAAAGACTGTAGATATCGTAAAAAAGGTAGAAGAATATGCGTCTGGAATTCTTAATCAGGAGATTGCAGAGCAATGGACTTACCATGACCACTATCATACTACCAGGGTAGTGGAAGCAGTGAAGATGATTGGTAAGGAGAGTGGTCTGTCTGAAAGTGATATTGAAATTCTGACCATCGCGGCATGGTTTCATGATACAGGTTATAGAGAAGGCTGTCAGCAACATGAACAGCGAGGGGCATTATGTGCCCGTGAGTTTTTGGAGCCTTTGGGTTATCCCAACGAGTCGATAATGAAGATAGAGGGCTGTATTATGGCCACTCAAATGCCTCAGAATCCCACCAATTTGATGGAAATGGTGATGTGCGATGCAGATTTGCATCATCTGGCCTGTGATGACTATGGCGAGATGGCTGCAAAGATGCACAAGGAGATAGAAATGGTGAAGGACAAGGAAATCTCAGAGGAGGAATGGAATGAGATGAACTACAATTTCTTCAAAGACCATGAATTCTTTACAGAGTATGGAAAGACGCATCTGGAGCCTCGTAAAGCCGCGAACCTTAAAAGCATTAAGAAGGCTGTGAAGGAGAAAAAAAAGGAACAGAAATATATTCAGGAACTTGAAGCCAAAATCGAAAAGCTTCAAGCTAAAGTAGCCCTTAAGCCTGATCGGGGTATCGAAACCATGTTCAGGACTACCTCCAAAAACCACCTTGACTTAAGTGGGATGGCTGATAACAAGGCCAACATCATGATTTCTGTCAACACGATCATCCTTTCGGTAGTAGTTTCCATTTTGATCAGGAAATTGAATGAGTACCCAAACTTGATTGTCCCTACGATCATTCTTGTCGTGGTCTGTTTGGCCACTATTGTGCTTTCAATTTTAGCCACACGCCCAAATGTTTCTTCGGGAAAATTTACTGATGAAGATGTTTTGAATAAAAAGACCAACTTACTTTTCTTTGGGAACTTCCATAAAATGGATCTCAAGAGCTACGAATGGGGAATGAGGGAAATGATGAAGGATGGTGATTACCTCTATAATAGCCTGACCCGTGACATTTACTTCCTGGGCATCGTACTAGGGAAAAAGTATAAGCTTCTTCGCGCAGCCTATACCACATTTATGATTGGCTTTGTGCTGGCCATACTGGCTTTTATGTTTGCTATGCTCTTCTTATCTGGAGACGATCAGTCCAGTTTTTATTCCTTCTAGTATAGACTACCTAGCTCAAGTTACACGAGCGGAAGAGGTTTTAAACCGCTATTCTATAACTTGTTTTCATAAACGAAGTTGCTAGTGATGACTTAGTTGAATAAAAAAAGGTTGTTATGCTCAAAAACTACATCAAAATCGCGATCCGAAGTATCCGCAAAAACCCTGGTTATGCTTCTATTAATATCTTTGGGTTGACCGTAGGGATAACCTGCTTTGTCCTTATTTACATTACCGTTCGGTATGAAATAAGCTTTGACAAATTCCACGAAGAGTCCGAAAAGATATTTCGGGTAGATAATACACTTAAACTGAGTAGCGGTGATTATAAATATCCGTTAGGCCCTTCCGGAATAGGTCCGGCAGCCAAAGACCAACTTCCTGAGGTAACAGATTATACCAGGCTCAATGGGGGCGGACAAGAGTTAATATTTGAAGTTGGCAATCAAAAGTTCAAAGAGCGGGAGTTGTACTATGCCGATTCGGCCTTCCTTGACTTTTTCAATTTTCCATTGCTGTATGGTACCACTAAAGATGCTCTAAATGCACCTTTGAAGATAGTAATGACAGAAAAGGCCGCTTTAAGATACTTTGGCAAAACTGATGCGGTTGGGCAAATACTTAATCTAAAAGGTCAGCAAAATCAAGATATTAAATACTCGGTCTCAGCGGTAATGAAAGACCTCCCTTCTAATACACATATGTATTTTGAGATGTTGATTTCAAATGAGACTCAACGCAACTTTCAAAATGGTAATTTCCTTAATAGCTGGGGTAATGGAGGATTCTTTACCTACATGCGCCTCAGTGATCCTTCCGCGGCTGAATTGGTGGAACAAAAGCTTATTGAGATAAAAACGGTCAATGTTGCGGAGCAAAACCAAATAAATATTAACCCTTCCTTGGTTGCTCTAAATGACATCCATTTGCACTCCAATCTGAGAAATGAAATGCAGGCGAACGGCAATATCAGCTTTGTTTATATTTTCTCTGCTACTGCTCTTTTCATCCTACTCATTGCGGCCATCAATTACATGAACCTGGCCACTGCCAGATCAACAAAACGCGCCAAAGAGGTTGGGATGCGGAAGGTACTTGGTGCTCATAAAAAACAACTGGTAGGCCAGTTTTTGGGCGAATCTATAGTAATGACCTTCATTTCAGCACTGATTTCTGTGGGGATTGCAGCCCTTTCTATTCAGAAGTTTGGTGAGCTTATTGGTAAGGAACTGAATACATCTATGGTCCTCGATTTAGGGTTATTCGGCACTCTGATCTTTATTATTATCCTTATAGGCCTAGGCTCGGGAAGCTATCCGGCCTTGTTCCTTTCCTCTTTCCGGCCGGTTGTAGTACTGAAAGGTAAGTTGGGGTCGGCAGGTGGTTCCGGCTTGGTGAGAAAGGGGCTGGTGGTTTTTCAATTCACCATATCCATTATTATGATGATCGGAACCTATGTGGTTTACAGCCAATTGTCATTTATGCAAAACAAATCGTTGGGTTTTCAAAAGGAAAATATGTTGGTGCTCTCAAATACCAACAATGCAGTGACACCTCAGTTGAATGCCTTCAAAAACGAATTAATGAAGAACACTGGAGTTGAATCTGTAACTGCATCATTCAGCAAACCAGGAGGACTACGCCCGATAATCTTCATCAAATCAGAAACGGTGGTGGATGACGAAGGTAACCTCAATATGGCCGGAATTAATATTGATTTTGACTACATGGAAACCATGGGGATCAAGATCGTAGAAGGCAGGAATTTTGACCCCACCATTCCTACTGACTCAACTGAAGCGATTGTCATCAATCAGCAAAGTGCCAAGGAGCTAAATATGACAGGCGATGCATTAGGTAGGATCATCCAAATTCGGCTTGGACAAAATGGCTGGGCCAACAAGCGAGTGATCGGAGTGGTAGAAGATGTGAATTTTGAACCCCTACAACGTAAGACTGAGGCTACTTTTTATGGGCCACTTTTTGGAGCCTATTCCTATATCTATGTTAAGTTAGAGCCAGAGGTTCAAACACAGCAAACCATAGCTTATATAGAATCACAATGGGACCAATTTTCCCCTACCCAGCCATTCGAGTACTCCTTTTTGGATAGCGATTTAGATCAACTCTATGAATCTGAAGAGGAGCTGAGTCAAGTGATTATCTACTTCTCTCTTTTAGCCATAATGGTGGCTTGTCTTGGCCTGTTTGGCTTGGCATCTTTCTCTACGGAACAGCGAATCAAGGAAATAGGTGTAAGAAAAGTTTTAGGTGCTTCAGTGACCAAAATTCTTCTTCTCCTTTCCAAGGACTTTGCCACACTAATTGTCATAGCGTTTATAATCGGAGGAACTGCCGCTTTCTTTTTGAAAGACCTCTGGCTTCAGGACTTTGCGTTTCAGGTAGAAGTGGGGGTCATGACCTTTATATTGGCAGGAATTATGGCTTTACTAATTGCACTGCTCACCGTAAGTTATAAAACAGTAAAAGCGGCCCGGGCCAATCCCATCAAATCGCTCCGATACGAGTAATTTGATCGTTTCATAATCGAACAAATATGCACGATAATGCACAACTCTCAAGTCATTTATTTTGGTTAACAGCTAAGTATGAATAAATTAGCCCTTGGCATGTTAATTGGTGATTGCATGCAGGTCAAAACACTTTAAACAATTTTTATGATTAAGCTACGAGATATCGATAAGTATATCGATTCAAAATATCAGAGGACTTTCATTCTCAAAGGAATAGACCTGGATATAGAACAAGGCGAGTTTGTAACCATTATGGGTCCTAGTGGTGCCGGCAAGTCGACAATTATGAACATCATTGGGATGTTGGACGAACCTTCACAGGGAGAGTATTACTTCTTTGATGAGCCAATTCACAAGATGAAGGAACGAAAGAGATCAGACCTTCATAAACATCATATCGGGTTTGTATTTCAGGCATATCACCTGATAGACGAACTCACGGTATATGAAAACATTGAAACACCATTGCTTTACAAAGGAGTAAAGTCGTCTGAACGCAAAAGTATGGTAGCCGAAATGCTTGATAAGTTTCAGATGGTGGCCAAGAAGGACCTGTTTCCGGAGCAGCTTTCAGGGGGTCAACAACAGTTGGTGGGCGTAGCCCGCGCCTTGATTGGTGAGCCGAAATTACTTTTGGCTGATGAGCCTACTGGTAACCTGCACTCGGATCAAGCCGAAGACATAATGAAGTTATTTACTAAGCTGAACGAAGAAGGCATGACGATTATCCAGGTGACTCACTCTAAAGATAATGCAGCCTATGGCAAGCGTACCATCAATTTGGTGGATGGTGCCGTGGAACGTGACGACAGACATTAAAAAATTACAATCCAAATCAAAAGCCTCAGGTGACTGAGGCTTTTTTATTTTGTGCTTGTCATAAGACTTTTTCGAGAGATTGACAGCTTCCCCTATAAAAGCCTTTTTAGCTTAAGTGTTTTCTTAATTAGGTCATCCTTTCTTTTAAAAATGACAATAAGCAAAGTGCCCGGCCAATCCTTTAGCATGTTGTTGACTTCTGTTAACGAGTAAAAGAATGCCGGCTTTCCATTCAATGAAATGATTTCGTCTCCTATTTCGATGCCTGCTTTTTTTGCCGGGGAACCGTCAATAACCTCCCTGACCAGATATTCATTCAAATCTTGTCCAACTGCAACTACGTTCATGCCCGCTGTGTTGAATACAAATGGGTTTTCGAAATACTGATTTTTTTTGACATACATTTGCTTGTTCATATAATCGAAAATGACATGAAATCGCACGAGCACATCAGCACCTAGCGTGCCATGTCGGATAACCGACTCGTCATTCTGAAGGTAGTTTTCCGACCCAATTGCCCAGTCATCAGGAAAGGAGGTGGTTACCTGTGAAAACTTGTAACCTGCGAACTTCAATTTTTTAACCCTACCAATTTGGCCATCAACCACTCCCGCCAAGCCTCGACCCAGTGAACGCTTCATCCTTTTCTTTGGCAATATGATTTCCTCATTGTTCTTTTCATCCAGAAATAGAGCACTGCTTGCCCCAGTGTCCACCAGTAGCTTTACATCAACTTTTTTGTGTCCTTTTTGGCGAATATCCACCCTGATATATGGCTTAGATTTTTCGATCTCAATGGGGATTGATTTAAATTTTTGAGGCTTCTTAAAGGTGGCAGGATCGTGAAGTAGTAGTTTCTTATTCTGGTAGTCCACCTCAACGACAAAACGACTAAATAATTCAGAACCAAGCACGCCATGCACATCTGTACCCAATACATTTTTAATATCAATAACATCATCATCTAGCACCAACATAGTTTGCTGGACACCACTGACACCTTCGAGATTGATTTCTAAATTATTCGCAACCAACAGGTCAGTTACTTTGTCCCCTTCTTTCGAATAAATGGGAATTTTACGCGCATTTACCCAATTATTTTCTGCGATTACCCACTTCTCGAAGATCATACCAGACTCTGAACCAGTGTCTAAAATAAAATTATAAGGGCCAAGCCCATTAATTTTTATGGGTACTATGATTAGGTTGCTTTCTTGTTTAAAGGCCAATTCTACCGTGGTAGCACCGTTTTCGAGGTCAAACCCGAACGGATTTTGGGCATTAACCTGTAGGGGAATTGCGGGTAGGAAACATAAAAAAATACAGCGTAGCAGTCGACTCATATCCAAAAATTTAAAGAATGTCTATTTAAAGAACGGAAATTTCTTCCCTTTGGATAACTCTTATGGAATATACTTACCCTTAGCAGCGGCCTTTATGCCTGATAAATGGTAGTGTTTCCTTTGTTTGGAAGACTGTAAATCAAAGGTTACTCGATTGTCCTTCCTCCTCAAATTCCAAACATTATCCACCGGAACTTATACAACGTGATTCTAGCTTGAGGCTACAGGTGCGACCTAAATACTTGGATGTTGGGTGGTTTCTTGTTAAATTCTATGCTCATTCGCCTGAAGCCCAAAACTGTGACCCAAATGCCTCGAAATAAGGCCATTATCAATATCCTACTGGTGTCTTTTGTGCTCTTTTTGGGCTATGCATCATGCAGTAATCCCGCGCCCAAGGCTGAGGAAGAATCTCTTCAGGAATCTGTTAAAACACCATACAAGTTTGAGGATGAACGAGTGAGAGTTGCAGATTCACTGTATTCAAAGAGAAAATACCCAGAATCCATACCAGAATACGAAAAAGCAAAGGCAGTTTTTGAGAAAGCCGAGCATTGGGAAGGCCTACTTCACACCTTCAATCAACTGGCTATTTCTTATAGGCGTACTCATAATCAGGCCCAGGCACAGGTATATTTTGAAGCTGCGAAGGAATTGGTCAAAGAGAAGTTTGATGGCTATCATTTCATGTTGGCCAAGACATTTTATTATCAAACCGTCAGAGAGTATATAAAAAAAAATCACGAAGAAGCTTCTCGCTTTGTTGACACGGCCTTTTCTATTATGGAAAAGGCGGACAAGTACGACTCAGCTTTATTGAAAAACATAGTCAGATATAAATATTATACTTATTTCGATTCAAAACGTAATCTGGATACCTGTATCAAATATTTGAACATTAGAGAAGCTATCTATGAAAGGTCCAGTCTTGGAAGTATACTGGATAAGAATAATTTGATGGGCAATTATGTACAATATTATAGACATATCAATGATTTTGACAAGGCTCAAATCTATGCTCAGAGAAATCTAATGCTATTTAACGATAAGGATAGTCGATTCCGAGTGCAGAGGCTTTATGCCAATTACAGTTTGGCAACTGTGCACTTTGATAAGGATGAGTATAGGCGCACCATAGAATTGACTGACCAAATGATTGATAGTGCCAAATCAATACTCTCCGCTGATGACATAAGTTGGGCAGACTTTTACAACTTAAAAGCGATTAGTATGGTTGGATTGGATATGCACGACAGAGCTATTAATTCATATAAACAAGTGAGAACGATATTTGAAGCAAAAAACTTTAGGGAAGATGCATATTGGCAGAACCTTCAGAACACAGCGATTGCATATGAGCAGATTGGTGAACCAGATAAGGCAGAACTTTTACTAAAAGAGGCACTTAGCGGTATGCAAAAGCAGTATAAGATTTTGGATTCTAGAACAACGGATCTCCATTACTTTTTGGGCAACTTCTATTTTAGTATTGAAAGATATACAGAGGCACTTTCACAGTATGATTCGGCTCTAAGGAGTGTGCTAGAATTTAATTCAAGGCAAATACAAAGTCTGCCGAATGTGAAAAGCAAAGTTTCAAGACGCACTTTATTGGCTCTCCAAAAAAAGGCGGAGACTTTATCCTTAATCTATGATTCAAGTAATGACAATGAAACATTATTAGCCTCGCTTCGACACGTAGATTTTACTGATTCAATCATTACCAATAATAGAAGCAATTATGAATTTGCTGAGGGTCGACTGTTTTTGGCTGAATATTTTAAAAGGCTCTATGAAATTGGTTTGGAAACCAGCTTCAAAGGTTATGGGCAAGTCCAGAAAACTGAAATGGTTGATCGTGCTTTGGAGTATATGTCTCGAAGCAAGAATGTATTGTTTCTCGATCAATCTGGCGAATATGAATTGGTTACTAACAGTTCTGTTCCCGATAGTCTCCGAGAGGCCTATTTGGCAGGGTTACAAAGAATTGAAATTCTGGATGAGGAGCTTGGGGATTTAATGAAGAGTAACTTTACCAATGCGAAGATTCAACAATTGAATATGGAGAAGATGACTATAAACGGTGAGCTTACAAGACTTCGAAATAAGTTGAACGTGCTGGGTATCGGATCTGAAAATTCAGATGAGAGCGATATCAAGGCACCTATTGCCATTCGAGAATATCTATCACAACATAATAAAAAAGCCCTTGTGGAGTACTTTGTGGGAGAAGATGCTATATATGTGGTAGGTTTGGACGCGAATAATTCTACCTTTTATAGAGCTGAGCTGGATGATGAGCATTTTGCAATCATTGATACGCTCACTGACTTTTTTAGTTCACGGCCGGAAATCAATAATTCATCTGGCAGTATTGAAACTTTTGGAAAAGCAGCTTTTGGCCTTTACAAGCGCCTTATTGAACCAGCTATAACTGGGCTGGAAGATGACTTTGAAGAGTTGGTCGTTATTCCAGATGAATATCTATCCCAAATTCCTTTCGAGACTATGCTAACTAATTTTGACGGAGATGAAAGAAGTTTCCGCGAGTTGGACTATGCCATAAGGGAGTATAAAACAAGCTATAGGCTCTCCTCTAGACTATTGATTAGCAAGGATCAAAAGAGAGACTCAAAGGCCAAGAAAAGAATGCTGGGTTTTGGATTTTCTGGTGAGAGTTTGGGAAACTTGCGCAGTGAATTTTCAGAATTACCCGGTACAACAGAGGAGATTGATTTTTTGAAGTCAAATATTCCGGGAGATTATTTTTTGGGAACAGAGGCTTCTAAACAAGAATTTGCCATTCGAGCTGGTGACTATGCAATTTTGCACCTCGCTGTGCATGGGGAGGCTGACACTGCCAATAGACACAAATCACGATTGATTTTTAACGGAGTAGAAAATAATGTGCTGAAAAGTAATGATTTGTACGGATTAGGACTCAATGCCGACCTGGTCATACTAAGTGCTTGTGAGAGCGGTATTGGAGCTCTGAATAAGGGGGAAGGGACCTTCAGTATTGCCCGAAGCTTTGCATTGGCTGGGGTGTCAAACCTTGTTATGAGTCTCTGGAAGGTTGATGACAAAGTGGCGTCAGAACTAATGGTTGGTTTCCATAAAAATTTAATGAACGGAAAAGAAACTATAGCGGACGCACTGCACAAATCAAAATTGAATTACTTAGAAGCGGCTGATGAATATGGTGCACATCCTTATTATTGGGGAGCTTTTGTTTCTTTAAATGGTGATGTCTCCATACCTAAGGAAAATCAGCGCCTAACGACAATACTGATTATGGTTTTTGCTCTTGTTGCTCTTTCCAGCATAGGATTCATTAGGTACAATAAAAGGTAGGGTGCTGACTTCTTTCCGATATTTATGGAATTCTGTTCGTAAGTAGTTAAGGATTGGCCAATATCCTTTTGCTTTATCTTGACTGTGCCTCTACCCTTTTTCTTCTGGTGGCATGCTAGTTATATATGTTTTAACCCGGTGAGTTTGAATCTTTCTCCAGTCCAGCAGCTGTGTGTATGAGGAGGGTGTGCAATGATTTGCTGAATTTCATGCCTAAGGATAGTCAGCAAATAACGCTCCCTATGTTAATCCACATTTGCCAGGTTGTTACTCTTTTTAGTAGGTCGGGATGGCACAAAAAAAGGAAGGAAGCCCAAGAGCTCCCTTCCATGTGTGTGTATGTGTGTGTATGGAATTCTATTTTAATGTGTCTAAGATAATCGCCCAACTTCTACGTCCTTTTCCTTTTCCTTTTTTTCCAGAGATACCATAAAAGATTACCTCATCTCCTATCTCTAATCCAACAATTGGAGGATTAGAGAAGAATCTATATTTCGCCCCATTGGCGTTGGTCACAACACCCCATTGAAAACCTCTCTTTCCACCTTCCTCATAAGAACCATCAGGAGAGTCACCATTCGAATTACTATTGTTAACTTCTGTAACGGTTCCATTATCCCCACTATCAGACATAACGAACCCCAGTTTTACCAATGCAGCTTTTGCATCAGTTTTAAAAGAAGTCTCATCAACAATCAATGCACCTAAAGAATAAACAGCTTCGTCAACACTTTCCTCAGTATTCTCTTTTAAAAGAGACATTGCTAAATACCACTTAGACTGAGCTTCAAACTCTTCGAAATCATTAGCTACCGTTCTGAAATTATCTTTTGCCTCATCAAGATTTCCCAATTCCAGGTTAGAAATTCCAAGGTAAAATACATTGGCTGCGGAATTGTCAGTGTCCAAAAGGTCAGCTAAGAGATTAGCTGACATGGAAAAATCTTTAAGATCATACGCCTTGTAAGCATTAATCTTTAATTCACTAAAAGTATTATTATCAGCACCCCTTTGAACTCCGGTTACGCGGTTGTCGTAAGGCTTATAATACTCACTAAATATTTCTTGGCCGGTTGCTACTTCTGTGGTATTAAATACCGTAAAATAACTCACCGTTGCGATTAAAATTAAGCTCGCTGCCACCGATACAAGCTTTTTCATATTAAATTCTGTTTTGGTTGTTTCTTTTTGGTCAAGAGACGCCTCAACTTGCTGAAGGTGGGCCAACATACTTAAATGTGCACTGGCTTTTGCGGCTTCCTTAATAGCCTTTACCTCCCTGAATTGCACCTCGAATTCAGGCTCTTTCAGTTTCTTATTGAAAAGTTTACGACCGTCCTGATCGAGTTTACCTTTCAAATAGTCATCCATTAATTGGAAATTGTCGTCCATTGTTATTCAATTATTTGCCATCCAAGGCATTCTTTACTCTTTGGAGACACTTGTATTTCAAATTCTTTACAGTGTTTCCGTTCTTATAATTCATCATTTCAGCAATCTCGTCATTGGAAAGATTGTTGAAATAGAATAATTCTAAAAGTCTTTTGCAGGGATCACCTAAGCCTTGAAGGGCTGCAGTGATGCGATCAATCTTTTCTTTTTGAACCTGATCAGTATCGGTTTCTAATTCCGAATATTCCTCAGTTTCTACTTGATCGCTGAAAGTAACCTTTAAACTCTTCCTATAGTCACCCAACAACTTGTTTTTGCCTATTGAGTAGAGGTAGGTTTTAACTCCTGCTGATTTCATTTCTTCAAAAGTGCCTTCTACAACGTTCTCGTAAAAGGTGAGTATAGAATATTGGAAGACCTCTATGGCTTCGTCCCGGGTGCATTGGTGAGTGTTGGTGATCCAATGAACAAAGCCCTCTCTATACTTCGTATAAACTTCCTCCAACGCTTCCTGTTCCCCTCTTCTCAAACGAAGAATAACTGAGTCTTCACTCATATTCTCAAAAGGTTAATGATTTAGATAGGCAAAGGTCACCCTTTGGCAAGAAAAAAAATTGAATTTTTTTGAACAAAGATGTGGAGGAACTCGTATTACGGAAAATATTTACAGAAAATGCCAATATAATGCCAGCCCAAGAAACAAGAGAAAGTCTTTGGAGGATGGGTTTACTGCAGCGTTCAGGTTTGAATAATATCCAATCACACATCATTCGGGCACAAGATAGAGAAATTTGCAACTTTTTTTACCTCAAAGGGTGACCTTCGCAATATGAGATCATTAAGATATACTAAAGGCAACTCTATCAATGGGCGCGAAATCGTACTATTTCGAGGACAACCAAATCAAATCTTTTGAGGATTCCACCGGAGAGTTGGAACCGAAAAAGCCTGTATACAATCCTTATAGCAAGGTATTGAAGGGTTATAATATACTCGTGATAGATGATAACCCCATCAATCTTATTGTTGCTGAAAAAACCCTTAATCGCTTTGGAGCTACTACTTTTAGAGCCCTAAGTGGTGATTTGGGCATCGCTTGTTATAACAGTGAGCAAATCCATTTGATCTTAATGGACATACAAATGCCGGTGTTGGATGGTTTTGCCAGTTGTAAAAAACTGAAGAAGACTAAAAAGTATGCAACGGACAAGGTGCCTGTGATTGCTTATACCACTTTTGCTTTCGAAGAAATCAAAGAACAAATTGAAGAGGCTGAGATGGATGGCTACATCGGAAAGCCATTTACTCAAGCTCAGGTGATATCCTCCCTGATCAGCATTGTTACTGGACAGGACGGTGAAGCCCTCACCTCATAGTTTCTGGTCCTCATTCTAATTTTTCATACAGTTACCTTTGGCCTGAATCCTTAATTTTCGAGAGAGAAAATGCGTTATTGGTTATTAGCAACCCATCGCGTATTTTTGGGCTTCATTTCTAAAATCAGCACTTAATGCAGAATGACCAGGTGGTCTTCGACCTCATCCAAAAAGAAAAAAATCGCCAGGAAAATGGGATTGAATTAATAGCCTCTGAAAACTTTGTCTCCGATCAGGTAATGGAGGCCATGGGCTCGGTATTAACCAATAAATATGCTGAAGGCTTACCAGGCAAAAGGTATTACGGAGGCTGCGAGGTGGTAGACGAAGTCGAGCGATTAGCGATTGATCGAGTCAAGGAGCTATTTGATTCAGAATGGGCCAATGTGCAGCCTCATTCAGGAGCACAAGCCAATGCTGCGGTAATGCTGGCCTGTCTTAAACCTGGGGATAAAATCCTGGGGTTTGATCTATCCCATGGTGGCCATCTAACCCATGGATCAGCAGTAAACTTTTCGGGAAAGCTCTATCAGCCTTCTTTTTATGGGGTTGAAGAAGAAACCGGACTTATTAATTGGGATAAGGTAGAAGAGACGGCTAATAAAGAAAAACCCCAAATGATAATCTGTGGCGCATCGGCATATAGCAGAGATTGGGACTATGAAAGACTTAGAAACATTGCAGACGAGGTAGGAGCTATATTATTAGCTGATATTTCGCATCCTTCGGGGTTAATTGCCAGAGGCCTTTTAAATGATCCTCTGGATCACTGTCATGTGGTTACGACTACCACACATAAGACACTTCGTGGACCACGAGGCGGACTGATTATGATGGGTGAAGATTTTGAAAACCCCTGGGGATTGACAACAGCCAAAGGAGTAGTCAGGAAGATGTCTGCACTTCTGGATTCAGGTGTTTTTCCTGGAACACAGGGCGGACCACTTGAGCATGTAATAGCAGCTAAGGCAGTGGCATTTGGTGAAGCATTATCCGATAGCTATATGGACTATATTGTCCGTGTAAAGAAAAATGCAGCGGCCATGGCCAGCGAATTCGTTAGCAAAGGGTATAAATTAATATCTGAGGGTACCGACAATCACCTCATGTTGATTGATTTGAGGTCGAAAAATCTAACAGGAAAGATTGCCGAAGAAACATTGGGCAAAGCGGAAATCACCATTAACAAAAATATGGTGCCTTTTGATGACAAGTCACCTTTTGTTACCTCAGGTATGAGGTTGGGCACTGCGGCAATTACAACCCGTGGGTTAAACGAATCGGATATGACCCGCATAGTTGCTTTAATCGATGAGGCCTTGATGCATCACGATGATGATTCTAAATTAGCCTCCATCAAGAGCGAAATTCATAACTGGATGAGTGATTATCCATTATTTCAGGCATAAGATTGTTAGACCAGGAAGACGATAGCGGATCACAAACGGAAATGGGCTTCCTGGATCACCTTGAAGAACTAAGGTGGCACCTTGTCCGTTCAGCAGCTGCAATTTTGGTTTTTTCAATACTCGCCTTTCTGGCAAAAGATTTTGTTTGGGGAACGTTACTATTGGGACCAACCAAGGGCGAATTCTGGACCTATAGGATGATGTGCAAATTTGGAGAACTAATTGGTTCTGGTTCGCTATGTCCCGGTGATTTGCCAATAGATATGCAAAACCGTGAAATGACGGGGCAATTTATGATGCATATCAAGTCCTCACTAGTCATAGGTATAATTTTGGCCTTTCCTTATGCTTTCTGGGAAATATGGAGATTTGTTTCTCCGGGACTACACAAGAGGGAAAAAAGAGCTTCAAGAGGAGCTGTTGTTGCCGTATCATTTCTTTTTATGAGTGGCGTTTTATTCGGCTATTTTGTCGTTACTCCAGTTTCTTTCCAGTTTTTATCTACCTATATTCTGGATGATAGCATTCAAAATAACATTGATATTACCTCTCTTGTAAGGACATTATCTACTTTGGTCCTTGCTTGTGCTTTTATGTTTCAGCTACCAGTAATTACCTACTTCCTTTCCCAGGCAGGGCTGGTTACACCTGAGTTGATGAAACGATACAGAAAGCATGGGATCGTAATGATATTGGTAGTATCAGCGATAATTACACCACCAGATATTTACAGTCAAGTGTTAATCGCCATACCACTTGTCTTTTTGTACCAAATGAGTATCGGAATATCAAGACGTGTGATTAGGAAACAGGAGAAGGCACGCAATGAATAAAGTCAGTTAATCATTCAACCATAAATTTAGACAGATGAAAAAAATTGGAATTGGAGGAGATCATGCAGGTTTTGAGTACAAACAAAAAACAATAGAGGCGCTAAAGTCCAGCGGATTTGATGTGACTGACTATGGCCCCAATTCGGAAGACTCTGTAGATTACCCTGACTATATTCACCCGATGGCTTCTGCCATTGAAAAGGGAGATTTGGATTTAGGCATAGCCATTTGTGGTAGTGGCAATGGGGTTTGTATGACGGCCAATAAGCACAGCGGAGTACGGGCTGCTCTCGTATGGAATGAGGAATTGGCAGCTTTGGGTAGACAACACAACAATGCTAATGTCGTCTGTATTCCTGCGCGCTTTGTAGACTATGACTTGGCGGAGAATATGATCAACACCTTTATCACGACCGAATTTGAAGGTGGAAGACATCAAAGAAGGGTGGATAAAATTGCTGAGTAGTTTAACCGGGTTAATCCTGATTTGGAATTACTTCAACATTGAGTAATCTATTGGCAAAAGCTCCGGTACAAACTTGGGTAACAAAAGAAAGCCCAAGCTCCATAGTAACAAGACTATAAAAATTAGTTCAGGTAACCATTTCCTTTCCCGCGATAGTAAAAACTGGGTGATAAAAAAGGCGAGTGTCGGGGCAAAGTAGATAACTGAATTGCTACTGATTTTGTCATTAAGAAAAACAGATCCCACTCCAAAAAGTAGTAAAAGTACCCAGGTTCTTTGAGTTACAATTTGATGATTGGTCAAGCCTATTCCAGCAAATGTCTGACTTGCCGACACGACCATAATCAACATAGGTAGTGCCATGAGTACGAGAAGCTCATCGATAGGGATTAACATTTGTCTTTCTGCTCCCCCTAAGCTCTGTGCCAGATTTAACCAAAACTCTGCGCCTTGGCCTTGCCATAGAAAGTAAAGCCAGATCATGATGAAGGGAAGAATAATTCCAAAAGCAATCAGCAGGTATCTTCGATTGAGGGTGCTCGAGTAGGCCAGGTAAATACCATAGATTAATACGATGAACAAGATGGCCGGTGGATGAAAGAGTATGGCCAATCCGAATAAAAAGCCGGTACTCAGTATGTTTTCTTCACTTCCTCTATACTGCAAATGGAAGAGCATGTAATTAATGCCAATTAAGACAAAAGTAATTGCGCACAAGGCAGGGCTTAACATCATAAACTCAGGAGAGGAGCTTAAAATCAACACATAGCAAGCAGCTGGCAGGTAGGTGTTTTGTGGTAGCGCTTTATTATTGATTAAGATAGAGTTAAGCGAGAATGCCTGTAGTGTGACAAGTAAACTGCTTAGCACCACGGACGGGATCAATGGGTCTCCAAAAGCCGAGCTGATAAACTTTGTCAGCCACAAAAACAGAGGCCCTAATTGGAGTGCTGATTCAACGGTATAATAAGAAGCGTGTAATTCCGTAAAGGGAAACCCTATTAAAAGGACAGCCACACGAACAATTGCCACAAAAAGAAAAAGTGTGAGTAGTCTGTAGGGATCGTTGATTTTAAAATAGCGAACCAATATTGAAGATCTTAAAGGGGTTCAAAATTACTCAAAATAAAGGCATAAGCGGAAAAAAGATAAATAAATGGGATATTTGTGCCATGACTGAAAGTACAAGACAGTTGAAGTTTTCAAAACTGATTCGTGAAGAGCTAAGCGGTATTTTTCAAAAACGATTTCAGGGATCATTCCAAGGAGCATTGGTGACCATTTCCGGTGTTGAGATGAGCCCCGACCTGAGTTTTGCTAAAACCTTCATCAGCATTTTTCCAATTGACAAAACTGAGATGGCACTAGAAAAGCTTAATGAAAATAAAAGTCAGATTAGGGGAGACTTGGGCAGAAGAATAGGCAAAGGGGTAAGAATTATTCCTGAGCTCGCCTTTTTCCCGGACTCCACTGCGGAAAATGCCAACAGAATAGATAAAATTATTGACAAGCTCGTTATACCCCCTGAAGAAGGAGACACCAATTGAGCACCTCATCTTTCATAGCACGCAGATACTTTTTGGCAAAGAAGAAAAAGAATCTCATTCAAATCCTCTCCAGAGTTTCGATGATTGGTGTGGCCATTGGGGCCATGTCGCTAATTGTGGTGCTGTCCGTATTCAATGGTTTGGAAGATATGATCCGTACCATTTATGATAGCTTTGATCCCGACATTAAAATTGAGGCCTCGTTGGGCAAGTCTTTTGTATTGACCGATTCACTCAAAAATCAGATTGAAGATATAGAGGGAGTCGAGGCAGTGATTGAGGTGATTGAAGATAATGCACTTATTTCTTATCGAGATCAACAGGTGTTGGCAAGAATTAAAGGTGTAGACGACAATTTTTTGAGACTTAACAAGCTCGATGACTTCATTGTGACCGGTGACCTGAAGCTGCGGGAGAACAATATTGACTACGCCATATTGGGTTATGGAGTAGACTATGAGCTAGGCACACTTATTCAAAGTGGTATTAACGCTATGCGAGTCACTTATCCCAGGAGGTTGAGGCCGGGAACCATTCCATCAGCTCGTTCAATCAAAAGAAAAAATATTATGCCTGCCGCTGTTTTCGCGATTGAAAAGGAATATGACGAAAACTATGTTTTTGTTCCGCTTGATTTTGCCAAAGACCTGATGGACTATGGCGATAAACGAACTTCATTGGAAATAGAGGTAAGCGAAGAAAGCTCCGTTTCTGGTGTTGCAGAATCACTGGAAGCCTTACTTGGAAATGAGTTTAAGGTGCTTGATGGAGACGCCCAGCATTCGGGCTTGCTGCAGGCTTTGGGTTTTGAAAAGCTATTTTTATCTATTACTCTGGCATTTATCACGGCTGTTGCATCTTTCAACATATTTTTCACACTGTCCATGTTGGCCATTGAAAAAAAGAAGGACATTTCAGTGTTATTTTCAATGGGAGCGACTAAAGCTCTTGTGAAAAGCATTTTTTTCAAGGAAGGTGCATTGATAGCCACCGTTGGAACCATGTCTGGTTTGATTCTGGGCCTGATCATTTGTGTAGCTCAAAAGGAGTTCGGATTGATAAAAATGGGCATGGAAACTGCCGTTATGCCAGCCTATCCTATCAAGATCAACCCATACGATTTTGTGTTTGTTGCACTTGCGGTAACGGTCATTACGGTGCTGGCATCTTATCGCCCTGCACTCATTGCGAGTCGCGTGAAAATCATCCAAAATCTGAGCTGAATTTTTTCTCAGAAATCCCTTGAACCACTTCCTTTTTATTAAGGTAATTTTCGTAGTTTGCGAATCGCACTTTATTTAGAATGAAGGTATCAACGGCCGAACCGTTCCAATTAATTTACTCCCTGTTTCAGCATGAATATCTGGGATATCTTTTTGATTCGTTTGTGATTCAATTGGATGAAAAAGATCGCCTGACACTTCAGCATCAAAATATTTCAGCAAAAAATGCTCCTGAATTTGCCTCTGGATTAGACGATAAAGACTATGAGCTAATTAGGCTGATGGACGAGATGCAACAGGAGACTATTGTGCTTAAGTTCTATAAGAAAAAGGTGAAACCTGCCGAGTTTTTCATTAAGGTTTTTGATAAGGAAAATGGTGACAAACCTCTACAGGAAACCATTCACCAATATTTGGAACATAGAAGGGCCAAAATTCTTGAGCTTCTGGCCGGGAAAATGATATTCGAAATGGGTCGTGATGGCGAACCGGCCTGGAAGCAAATTGAGCTGATGACCGAAAAGGCAACGGTGCTATTTCACTTCAGGCGAAACGAGGACAACACGCACTATTTCCCCACCATCAAACATGGTGGTGAACGCATGGAATGGCAATACAATGATTCTTACCTGGTTTGTTTTGAACCTGCTTGGCTTATTGTTGAGAACAAGCTCTACAGTTTCGCTAAAGGGGTAGATGGGCACAAATTGAAGCCTTTTCTAAACAAGAAATTCATTGTGATACCGAAAAAGTTCGAGCAGACCTATTTCGAAAAATTTGTTACCCAGCTTGTTTCCTCCTTTGATGTTTACGCAAAGGGCTTTGAAATTAATACCGAAAGTTATCCCATCATTCCAAAGCTCACCTTTTCGGAGTTGGCGGCTAACAATGCAAATCTTACTCTTTTCGGAGAAGGTGGGACAGCGGTTGCTAATGACACTGAGACCGATGTAAAAATTCTTTTCCGCCTTGAGTTTCAATATGGCGACTATGCCTTTCCCTCAGACAAAAGCGTGGCCTCTTCGGTTAAACTTGAGCAGAAGGGTGATGATTACATATTTCATAAAGTAAAAAGAGATCTGGACAACGAACATCGCATTCTGGGTCTACTCTCTGAAAGTGGTTTGGCCCTAAGAAATGGCCGAGCCACTGCTCCTCGTGGTGCCGCGTTTTCCTGGATTGATGAGAACAGGGTGTTATTGGAAGAAAACGGTTTTGTTCTTAAACAAATTGATGTTGACCAGCGAAAGTATTTCATTGGTGAATCCCAAATAGACATTGAGGTAAGGGAGTCAATCGATTGGTTTGATATTCATGCCATGGTTCGCTTTGGCGACTATGAGATTCCCTTTGATGAGCTAAGGCTCATGATGTCTGGCAAGAAAAGAGAGATCACCCTACCGAATGGAGAAATTGCGGTGATACCCGATGCCTGGTTCGTGAATTATTCAGAGCTGTTCGCTTTCATGGAAGAGGGTGAATCCGGTGATCCAAATATGCGACTGAAAAAACACCATCTGGCCTTAGTGCAAGATTTGGAGAACGGCAATTTGGCTCAGGTCAGTATGGATAGGAAACTTCAGAAACTTAAAGACTTTGATCGTATTGAAGACTATCCCATTTCAAAGGGCTTTAAAGGAAAACTGAGGCCGTACCAACAGGCTGGCTATAATTGGATGCAGTTTCTATCTTCTTACAATTTTGGAGGGTGCCTTGCCGATGACATGGGGCTTGGGAAAACAGTGCAGACACTGGCTATGCTTCAGGCCCAGAAAGACCAGGGCGTTCTAAACGCTACGCTACTGATCATGCCTACTTCCCTCATCTACAATTGGCAGTTAGAGGCCAAAAAGTTCACTCCGGGTTTAAAGGTACTGATCTATACAGGTACCGGTAGAAATAAGTCGGTGGAGTCCTTTGAGGGTTATGACCTGGTGCTTACTTCCTATGGCATCATAAGACTGGATATTGACATTCTTGAGAAATATTACTTCCACTATGTAATACTGGATGAGTCACAGGCCATTAAAAACCCCGGTTCTAACATTGCAAAGTCAGTTAGAAAGCTGAAGTCACGTTTTAGGCTTATTTTAACGGGCACTCCTTTGGAAAACAGCACGTTGGATTTATGGTCACAAATGAGCTTTGTTAACCCGGGTCTTTTGGGTAATGAAAATTTCTTCAAAACCGAATTTCAATTCCCCATTGAAAAGAAACAGGATCAGGATAAAACAAAGCGGCTTCACACCATTATCAAGCCATTTATAATGAGGAGGAAAAAATCCCAAGTGGCTAAAGATCTGCCCGAAAAGGTGGAGAACATCACTTACTGTGACATGAGCCCTGAACAGGAGGAGAAGTACGAAGAGGTAAAATCATATTATAGAAATCAAATTCTCGACAACCTTGAGAAAAAGGGCAAGAACAAATCTCAATTCCTGCTTTTACAAGGGTTGACCCAATTGCGGCAAATTGCGAATCACCCTAGAATGACGGACACCGAATATTCAGGAGATTCAGGAAAGCTTGAAGACATCAGGCACATGATCGAATCAGCCCTAAGTGATAAACACAAAATTTTGATTTTCAGTCAGTTTGTTAAACACCTGGATATTGTGAGAGAATATCTGAATGAAAGACATCTCCAGTATTCTTATTTGGATGGTTCTACCAGAGATAGGCAGAATCAGGTAGATCGTTTTCAAAATGATGATAGCATTCGTTTGTTTCTGATCTCCTTGAAAGCAGGAGGACTTGGATTGAACCTGACAAAAGCTGACTATGTCTTTTTGCTTGACCCTTGGTGGAACCCGGCAATTGAGGCACAGGCCGTAGATCGGGCACATAGAATTGGCCAGACCAACACTGTTTTTACCTACAAGTTCATTACACGCAATACGGTAGAGGAGAAAATTTTGTCATTACAGAAGAACAAAATTAAGCTGGCCGATAATCTGATTACTACAGAGGAGAGTTTTATGAAGAAACTTTCTACAGATGACATCCATGACTTGTTGAACTAGCCAGCACTATAAGGCAGAACTTCTGTGAGGTGGCTTGGCTGTATCCTTTTGCCACTTTCTAGTTATATGTATCTAAGGTTTCAAACTGAAACAGATTCATTCACTTCCGGTAAATTGTTTACCAACTGAAAACGGGTACATATGGTACCCGTTTTTTGTTTCAAAGGGGATGAAAAGTGTATATTGGACACATCCTTTATGTCCAAAACGAAGACCTTATTTTATTGCCAGAATTGTGGCGCTAATTCCGCTAAATGGATAGGGAAATGTCCATCATGCAGTGAGTGGAACACTTATGTAGAAGAGGTGGTCCAGAAGGAAGATAAATCCAAAGCCACTTGGCGAGGAGCTAGCCAAAAAGAAAAGATAATAGCCCGACCTCAGGCACTCAATCAAATTGAATCATCCATTGAAAAGAGAATATCGACCAGAGACCAAGAACTTAATCGTGTTTTGGGTGGTGGTATTGTTTATGGCTCCCTGGTATTAATAGGTGGAGAGCCAGGCATAGGCAAGTCAACATTGATGTTACAAATGGCGCTGGCAGAGTCAAACTTGAGGGTGCTCTATGTTTCTGGAGAGGAAAGCCAACATCAGATAAAAATGCGGGCTGAAAGGCTGGGCATGCTGTCAGACAACTGTTTTATTCTTGCCGAGACCAATACACAAAATATTTTTGCCCAGATTCAAGAGGTTCAACCACAATTACTGATTGTGGACTCCATTCAAACATTGCACACCAACAGAATTGAATCCGCTGCCGGCAGTGTTTCTCAGGTAAGAGAGTCTACGGCAGAGTTGATGAAGTTTGCCAAGGAAACCAATACTCCTATCTTTCTTGTGGGGCACATTACAAAGGATGGCGGCCTGGCTGGGCCAAAGGTTTTAGAGCATATGGTAGATACCGTCTTGCAATTCGAAGGAGATCGACATTTGTCCTATAGAATCCTAAGAACCACCAAAAACAGGTTTGGCTCGACCTCCGAATTGGGCATTTATGAAATGTCCGGAGCTGGTTTACGTGAGGTCTCCAATCCTTCCGAAATTCTGATTTCTCAAAAGGAAGAAGACTTGTCAGGAGTAGCAATTGGTGCCACAATTGAGGGCAACCGACCCTTGTTGATTGAAGTGCAATCTCTGGTCAGTACGGCAGCCTATGGAACACCTCAAAGAAGTACCACCGGATTTGATGCAAAGCGACTGAACATGCTGCTTGCCGTTCTTGAGAAGCGCGGTGGGTTAAGGCTTGGTGCACAGGACGTGTTCCTCAACATAGCCGGAGGTATTAAAATTGAAGAACCAGCACTGGATTTGACTGTTTGTGCCTCCATAGTTAGCTCCTTCCATGATGTAGCTATTTCCGACAAAGTTTGCTTTGCGGCCGAGGTGGGTCTGGGGGGTGAAATCAGGGGTGTGAATCGTATTGAAAACCGTATTTCAGAGGCTGAAAAGCTAGGCTTTCAGGAAATCTATGTTTCTAAATATAACGTCAAAGGCTTGGACATTAAGGCACATAAGATTTTGGTAAAACCCTTCGGCAAGCTCATTGAAGTCTTTGAGGATTTGCTCGGTTAGTGTCGCGGCAATTGCTTTTGACTGGAACAATGGCCTCTCTTTTGCAGTTATACCAATTCAATTAGGAGATGTCCTTAATAGAAATTAAATTATTATCGTTTGATTAAGGCGAGAAATGAGGGCATAGCATCGCTACGGCTGATTTTCTCAACGAAGAGCAAGCGGTAAGAAATGATTTATATGGGTCATATTATACTTGATTTGGTATTAGCAGCATATAAATTGAAAAGGAGATGAAAGTTCTATTGATAACAGCACTATTATTCTTTGGGTTTAACCCAATGCAAGATACAGAAGTGGTTTTTAAAGGCGAATGGAAACGCGAAAGCCGCTGGACAACCTTCGAGGGTGACTGGAAAATTGTCAAGAAGGAAGGTCAACTTATAGTCGAGATGGGAGATAATTTTGAGGCTAAAAAGGCACCTGATTTGCAAATTTTCCTATCGAAGGCCCCATTAGACGATATTTCGGGAAAAAATGCGACCAAAAAGGGCTCCCCGGTATTGGTGGCAAAGCTGGATTCTTACAAAGGAAAGGCGTCCTACGTAATTCCTGAAGGTATTAATCTGGCTGACTACCAAACCATCATTGTGCACTGTGTAGAGTACTCCAAACTTTGGGGTGGGTCTGCACTAAAGTGATTTTCTGAACTCAAAGCCATTATTGCCCTGCAAGCCACCAGTGTGGATGGCGACAATGGTGGTTCCTTTTTGGAAATAGTCTTTTTTGATCAAGTCAAAAATTCCATAGAACATCTTGGCAGTATAAATTGGCTCAATCGGGAGACTATGTGTTTTTTCAAAGGCCAATATGAAGTCAACTAGCTCGAGCTTGATTTTGGCATAGCCACCAAAATGATAGTCAGTATTAATGGTCCAATTCGAGAAATTATTTTCACCTGTTTTGAGTAATTCGCGGACTTCAGCATTTAGAAAATCTCCTTTTAAGGCAGAAAACCCCAAGGCATGGCAATTACCCGCCAAACCTGAAATAAGTCCTGTGATTGTGCCTCCTGTACCTACAGGACAGCAGAGTATGTCATAATCAATCTCAATTTCATCGATGATTTCAGCGCAACCTCGTACAGCAAGCTGATTTGTTCCACCTTCCGGAATCAGGTAATAATCTCCGAATAGATCCTTCAGAAAATCGAGAATTTCAGGTTGCGCTTTTTGGCGGTATACGGTTCGGTCAAGATAGTGGATCCGCATACCGCATTGCTGAGCGAATGATAGGGTGGAATTTAGAGGAAGATGCTCCTCGCCCCGGATCACACCAATAGTTTTGAAGCCAAATTCCTGACCGACTCCTGCCAGGGCATAAATATGATTGGAAAAGGCCCCTCCAAAACTAAGCAGCGTATCATGACCTAGCCGTTTGGCTTCCTGAAGATTGTATTTCAGCTTGCGCCATTTATTCCCCGAAACGACAGTATGATTGAGATCTTCCCGTTTCACATAAAGCTTGACCCCCTTTTGGACTAACAAGGGGTCATGAATTTCCACAGTTGGGGTCGGCTGAATTTCCACGGAGCGAAGTTAATAATATCTGAGCAGCGCCTAGCTTTGCCAACTCTTCAAGAGTTGGCAAAGCTAGACCAACCCAGCCGCGAATGTCAAATTTTTAAAAAATGCTGTTAATGTTATCTTTACCACTACCAACCTCACCAATATTCAACTTCTGGTGAAGTTGATTACCCCGCCAAATCAACCATCTCACTTCATTAATCAGGATACCAATCGAATACATTCACCTGATCTATGAAATGGCAAGAATAGAACACTACTATACAAAATTTGAGGCTGGACGATTTTACCATGTCTATAACCGATCAATAGCGAAGGAATCACTCTTTAAAAGTGCCGAGAATTATAAATACTTTTTGAAACGATATCATCACTAACTTTTGCCTTATGAGGAGACATATGCCTATTGTCTGCTGGGGAATCATTTTCACATTTTGATAAGGGTTCGCGATGAGTCGGATATTAAACCTTCTCCAACTTTACAAAAAGTGGGAAAGGTTGATCACCCCGCCAAATCAATTCATGAAATAGTCTCCCACCAGTTCAGAAAGCTGTTTCAATCTTACGCATTAGCGTTTAACAAGCAGCACAATCGAATTGGAACCCTTTTCCAGAAACCATTCAAAAGAGCTCTGGTAGATTCAGATTCATATTTGAATAGACTAATCCTGTACATCCACCTTAATCCACAGCGTCATAATTTGGTGAAGGAATTCAAGGAATGGCCATGGAGTTCTTATCATACTTTAGTTTCGGAAAAACATACCGATCTTTGCAGGCAAGAGGTGCTGGACTGGTTTGGTGATACCAAGGAACTGGTTAAGTTACATGAGGAAAACGGTGACGACCTTAAAGACCATTTAAAAATTGATGATTAATAGAGAAGAACAGTTTGATCAGGAAGAATTATTTGAGCACCATCACCTCATTTGTGATGCGGGGCAGGAGCCCTTGCGCATAGACAAATTCCTGATGGATCGCTTACCAAATGTGACGCGAAATAAAGTTCAGCAAGGTATCAAAGATGGTTTTGTGAAGGTGAATGGAAACTCAGTTAAGCCTAACTACAAGGTGCATCCGGCTGACGAAATAGTGATTGCATTACCTGATCCTCCGCGAGAGACCGAGTTGCTTCCTGAGAATATTCCTTTGAATATTATTTATGAGGATGATGACTTGCTTGTCGTCAATAAGGAAGCGGGTATGGTGGTTCATCCTGCCTACAACAATTGGTCAGGAACCTTGGTTAATGCACTGGTTTATCACTTTCAGCAATTGCCAACCATGAAAGACAATGAGGGTAGGCCAGGTTTGGTGCACCGGATTGATAAGGACACTTCTGGACTTTTGGTAATTGCCAAGTCTGAACAGGCCATGGCCGGCTTGGCCAGGCAGTTTTTTGATCATAGCATTGAACGGACCTACTACGCCTTGGTATGGGGTGAGCCCAAGGAAGAAGATGGCACCATCGATGTCAATTTAGGCAGAAGTGAAAAAGACCGTAGAATTACGGTGGCCATAGAGGATGGCTCACGTGGCAGAAATGCCATTACACATTATAAAGTGCTCAAGAACTTGCGCTATGTGTCTTTAATTCAATGCAATTTGGAGACAGGTAGGACTCATCAAATTAGAGCACATATGAAACACATTGGGCATACCTTGTTCAATGATGCCACCTACGGTGGGGATAAGGTGCTTAAGGGTACCAAGTTTTCGAAGTATAAGTCTTTTGTAGATAACTGTTTTAAGATTCTACCTCGTCAGGCGTTGCATGCCAAGTCTCTCGGCTTCATTCATCCTGTGACCAAGAAGCAAATGCAATTCGATTCGGAATTGCCTGAAGATTTTCAGTCAGTGCTGGAAAAATGGGAGCACTATGTGCAGTTCAATTAAACCCGGTAAAAGGCAATACGTAGAAATAAACTGCCGCCAAGTGAAAGATGCTACCTGCTATTACGCAAAGATGCCATAGGGCATGGTGGTATTTGAGGTTTTGCCAAAGATAAAACACAATTCCACCGGTAGAGCAAAGCCCTCCATATAGTAATAGGTTGACGGCTTCTGGGGAAATTAGCTCTCCCAGGCGATCAAACATCACATAACCAAGCCACCCCATTCCTAAATAAGAAAGTAATGAAATGGCCTCATATTTTCCAGTATAAAATACTTTGAAAATGATACCTGCTATGGCTATTAGCCACGCTGCTAATAGCACATTTTTACCCAATGGCTCACCGCCCAATACAGCCCAGGCGAAAGGAGTAAAAGTGCCTGCTATAAGAATATAAATAGCGATATGATCCAGCTTTTTAAAGAGAATTTTTCGTTTCCTCTCTTTTGCAAAATGATATAGGGTAGACACTGAATAGAGGAGGACGAGACTTGATCCGAAAATCAGGACAGCCCAAAACTTTACTGATAAAAATGGACTTTTTGTAATCATCAAAAAGGTACCGGCAACACTTAAAATAACTCCGAACCCGTGGCTATAGGCATTCGCCTTTTCTTCCTCCGGAGTGTAAACATCAAGCTTTATTTCCCGACCCAATTTGTCTAAAGTTGCGAACCACAGTGTTTACAAAAGGATGCGTCTTTGTCATGACTCGTTGTATCACAGTTTTGGCACATGACCCTCTTCTCTCTTGATTGCTCTTTGCCGAGCTCTACAGTCAAGATGCCGGTAGGTACAGCTATGATGGCATAACCCATAATCATAATCACTGAGGCGATCGCCTGTCCCAAAACAGTTAAGGGAGCTATGTCTCCGTATCCAACTGTGGTCAGAGTTACAATGGCCCAATAAACACTTCGTGGGATGCTTGTAAATCCATTTTCGCCTCCTTCAACCAGGTACATAACAGTGCCCATAATTATTACGGTGCTTAAAACGGCCCCGAGAAAAACGATAAT
>JAJCYM010000078.1 GCA_029262895.1 Roseivirga sp. | reverse complement strand
CATTGACATCGCTATAGATGGACATAAAGGCCTGGAAACTATCAAATGCTTCAAAACGCTCCAACCTTCCAATGCCCCTCACTACTCCATCTACAAAGGCGCCAATCAAATCATCCCCATCGCGGGAAAATATATCGTTGATCTTGATCTGGGCAACCACACTCATTGATGATTGAAAATCAGCCGGATTAACAACCCAATCCGTTGGAGGTGCTTTGAAGACTTTTAGTTCCAGCTCCAGCTTTTCGTCAAAACCAAAATCGGTGGTTAAATGAATGAATTCATTGTAGGCGCCAATATTTAACCCTTCGTTCACCGTAAACCTGATTTCCTCACTTTTGGCAGGCTCAATTTGTCCTGAACTCGGAGAAGCACTTAACCAGAATGGAAGATTGGAAATTTCAAAATCTCTTAACTGTCCACCACTATTGACAATCTCCGTGGTGAAACTGAACGGTTCATCAACCGGCTTTGAGAAACTTAGCTCATCATCCAACCATACCACATCGTTCCGATCTACAAAGGCTGTCCAGGTCAAGGGTGCTGACAAGGCGTTGCCATTAATGTCTTTAATGTTCTTTACTCCAATGTTCAAAATGACATTCTCGATTCTGGCATTGTCCTCATTCGTAGTAAGAATGATTTTGTCATCATTGGCTGAATAATTAAAATTCACGGCTTGCAACGGCCTCGGTAAGCGTATGGAGGGAGCAGCCGTGCTAAAATCAGCATGAGAAGTCACATCAGAACCACCTGTAACCGGCATTACTCCACTTTTGAGGCTTTGCTCTGAGACTAAAATTCCCGCTTGTTTCACATAGGCTTCAAATGGGTAATAGAGCACCAATCCGAGTTCATCACCATTGAGATTATTATATCTGTTGAATCGGATTTGCTCAAGGGTTCTGGTATTATTCCATAGACGAAACTCATCAAGATTACCATTCCAATGCTGGTCGAACTGTAAGCTTCCACCTGTCTTCCAGGCACGTCTTCCATACCAAAAAAGATCATTGGAAAACCCGGATAGGCCTTCGCTTGAAACTGATTTTCTCAACTCTCCATCAACTATTATCCCCAGGTTGGTCGTCCGATTAACCACCAGAGCCATATGATGCCAAACTCCATCGGCCAACTCAAGTCCGGAAGTGGCAATGGATTCACCATTATTATTGATTACAAGATTTCCCTCAACCAAATCAACAGACCAGCCATTGGCATTATCATCGGCCCCATCACCTTTGCCATTGCTAAAAAGTGTGCCAGCAGCTGATGACGTGGTCTTGAACCACATCTCGATCGTGAAGCTTTGGGTTTCATTAAATGATCCAATACCATTACTCTCCAGGTAGTCATCTGTTCCATCAAAGGACATTGAGTTTCCTGAAGGATCAAGTTTCCAGCTCGCCTGAATACGTGCGCGCCTTACCTTAACTATGTCAAGAGAAACGTTACCAACTCCTTCATCAAAAGGCCAATCAGCCAGAAGCGCATTGGTGCTGGCGGTCAGTTTAATATTCCGATTGACAGCTATTTCGGTCTCAGATGGAATCTTGCCCCAGATTCTTAATTGATGCAGCTGCCCGTTAAAAGGCCTCACTTCCCCCACCGTGCTTTTGCCAATAATCAGTGGCTCCCCTACAGTATAGTCCTCATCAAAATTCTCAACTTCATCGGTTTGAGTTGTAGCGGCAGAGGCAAGTGTGATATGAACTTTCGCATTAGTATAATCATATGAAAGCGTATAATGCGTCCACTGTTGATCGGTAATGGATAAAGTTGAGGTGAATCTGTTTCCATTCATCTCAAAATAAAGCTTGTCATTATCGTCAAAGCCAACCTGCATCATTTGACTTAATGAGGCTCCCTGGTGTATAATTACCTCCTGACCCGTAGCATTTCTCTTTGCCCAAAAATCAATTGTGAAATCCCGATATGCCATGTTTGGCGGATTCGGGATTGTCACACATTCGTCACCCGAACCATCAAAACTCAGGGAAACATTGTGGTCAATATCTCCTCCATTCAAGACTCCCCGAATCATAAAGTTCGATGGGCTGAGGAGTGCAGTGTTTATTGGTTCATTAAACTGCACAGAAATCTCATCTCCGGGCGAAAGAATACCATCCGCTGGTTGAGCACTTCCAAACAAATGAGGGTTAATCCGGTCAATTATCCCCGATTTAATACTCGATTCCGCATTTATCCGCCCCCCTGTAGACAATACCTCACAATCAGAAATCACTCTCAGGTCATAATTCCCATCAAGAACCTTTGATACTTCCCATTTATATGCAAATGAAGATCCCGTTCTTGGTATTTGGATTCCATTTGCGGGATTTCCGGAAGCCTGTAAATCTCTATAGAATTTCTGGATCGGAATCCACGCGGAGGTCTCAGATGATTTATACTGAAGTTCGAGGTATTCAAAACCGGGGAAGTTGATATCGAAATCTCCGATCTCAACGGTCATTTCATTGTTAAATCGGTTGTTGATGGTCCAGTTGTTGTCAGGCGAGATAATCTCTGGTGTAGTACAGATGGGTAAGAAAAAAGCAGAAATAGATACAGTGTCGGCAATATTTCTATCAAAGTCTGTTGGATCAGATTGACAAATGGAGGCCATGACCACTTTTATATTTTCATAGTCGTACTCGAATGGTCCTCTATCAATCGTTATCGTTTTATTGATAGCGCTTCCACCAGGAACAAAGATTTGTCTTCTTGAATCAAAGAATTCTCCGTCCATTCTAACCACCGCTCCATCGGGGTTAGATTCATCAATAATTTGAAGAGCATAGAGAAAATCATCACCGCTTTCGCTGTCGTTATAAAGAGTGACATTAAAGGCTGCCGATCTATCTGCCGGCACATTATAAATCTCAGAAACCGGGGCTTCCAATCTCGGCTTGTCCCTTTGAAAAGTAGACTTACCAATTACTGTTCCCGGCTCATAGAACAGCGTGGTTACGGCCTCTTCATGTGGACAGGAAGTCTCACCACCGGTTAGCAAGAAGATGGGCCCATTTCCATTAACCCCCGGATAGACGTTCATTGAAGAGAAATCGCCTACATCAGGTTCTGACAATACGAAACCATAGGTTGTGGATTCTACTCTCTCGGAAGAATAAGAGCTTGAACGGGACTCCGTAAAGGTGGCGTTCGTGGAAAAATTAACTCCAAAAGCACCGCCTAAAAACTCAAGATCTACCGAAACTCCTACTGAAAAAGCGCTAGACGTTGAGTACGTCAGCTCATAGCTTTCACTTTTGGAAGAAGAAATCTCTTTTGAAAAAGTAGCACCACCTGTAATTGAATAATTTTCAAAATCATTTGATTGCAGTGCAGCGGCTTTCTCTATCTCATTTCTCTTGACTGCATCTTGCCAAAGTCTTATCTGCTGATTTATCCATGCCAGTGTATCAGAGTCGGTTGTCGATTTTGGCGTGAACTTATAACTAGGTCCATCTGCATCTTCAACAAAACTATAAACAACAGGATCATTGTTGGCCAGATTCCAGGCCACATCATCATTTCGTAAGCCATAATTTGGATCTGTATCGGGAATTTTGCTCTCATATCGATCATCCAATGCCAGGACTGAATTTCTTGCGTTTTTCAAGTCAGGAATTAGCGTGTTAACAATATGGTTTTGGGTATATATGAAGTATGTCGGATTTCCTGCGGGTTCTAAAAAGCTGGCGACAGTTAAGGCCAATTGATACTCTTTGCCATCTCTTTGAATCTTAGGTGAGTTTTCAAGACAACTTATGATGCCACCTGAATTGCAGGTGCCAACCTCAACAAAACGCAATGTTTTGGCATAACCTGATTCATAGTTCAAGGCACTGCTGATGAAAAGGTCTGCCCCTGCTCCAACCTCCTGAGCATCTTCCCTTGTTTGGAAACTCTCCGTTGTTGTGAGCTCGGTAGTTGACGTCCCGGCCGAGTCCAAAGATGTCGAATATTCAAATCCTGCAGAAACTCCAGCATTGGTTCCATCACTTTTTCCGAAACGTACCCCTCCTTCAACACTCACTTCATCATCCTGGGTGAATGAAAAGGATTTAGTCACCGTAAGGGTAGCTCCTTTTTCCAGGTAGGCATAACTTTCGCCACCATAAGGGTCTCTAATGATGTGATCCACTGTTTCAGGGCCAGCTGTTACGAAACTTGAATTCTCTGATTCTCCCGAACCTAAAACATAAATGCGTTGAACTTCATTCTGGTCGTTCGGGTTGGGCCAATTCACAACGTTACCTCCGGCCAACACGGTAACTTTGAAGCTTTTGGTGTAGTTAAGGCTAGGGTCTGCGTTCGAGTTGAACTCAGGTGTTAAAGCCTTAAATGTGATTGTTGTGTCTCCATCTGTGGTGCGAAGTTGAATCTTTGGTTTGGTCAAAGCCTGGCTATAGAGTACCGGCCTTCTCTCACTGTTAAGGTAAAAGGCCTCCATCATGTTGTTGTCAATGGTTATTTCTGCATCTGTTACAGGAACAAGGTCTTCCACCGGATTGCCACTGTCTTGGTTCGTGTATTTTTCACTGACCTTGATCCTTAGCTTGTAATCACTGTCTGTCATGATCACAGGATAGTCCAGTATCAAATTTCCGCTCTCATCATGTAAGGGTATGGCATTGATTTGATCATCCACCTTAATCGGAAATTCTGTAATTCCTTTGAAAGTCTTGTCCTCCTGAATTGCTCCATCAAAAACCTCCACTTGCGGAACGGTCCTGATAATTTGATTTAGTTTATAATCATAATTGAACCTTCTTACTTCACGGGTATTATTATCGACAGTATCAATTCGGACGGTTCCAGCCTTTAACGGCACATTTTCTGCAATCACTACAGTATCCGTATCGTAGCCCGGGTCATAATTAGTACTTAAGTCGATTTGACTGGTTGGTAAGGTCAGCGTAGTGTTTTCCGTCACTTTAAGTGCCTTTCCTATATCCTCGGTGATTGGCTGTTTGAAATTATAGAGCAGAGGAGGTAAATCAATTTCAAATTCTCCGGTTTCAAGATCCGTTGTGATATCGGCCGTGACCAGTTCATTGGATGAAACGAGCGCAAATCTGGCTTTGCCAATATTATTTACTGTCCTATCAAAACCTACCGGCTTGTTTCCCTCTCGAGTTCCTCCTACAATTTTCCCGACAAGCTTTCTTCTGGTATTATCAATGAATTCAAGTCCAGAAACAGGCTCATTGAAATTAAATCGCTCTGTAGGATTGGTTGGAAACCTACCATCAAAATCGAACGTGTGATTGTCTTTTTCAACCGTGATGTAATGATCCCCAATTGGAACCTGAATAGAAAAAAGGCCATCGGCATCGGTAACTATAATCTTTCCGTTCGAATCGAAAAGCGGTTGGCCATCTACTAGTAGTTTAGCCCCTTGCGACCCCGTTTTCACACCATTGTAGTCAAACACTACGCTGCCGGATACGGTGAAGGAACTAACATCTTCAAAGTCAACTCCGTTCTGTACAAGGTTGCCTGATCCGATGTAAATGAATTTTTGCTGAGGTGAAAATTCATGGACACCAAAGATCGGAGTCACTTCAAAATTTTGACCTTCCCCATTAAACGGTATGCCAGACACGGTATAATTACCCTGAGCATTGGTATAGGCAATTGTTCCAAGCTGTTGTTTATCTGGAATCGAGGTTGACCATGTGGTGCCAACAAGCTTACCATCATTACCATTGAACTTGTTTCCATTCTTACTCGCATCAAATACCTCATCTCCCAGGCCTACATCAATGGGCCAATATCCAATTAGGCCGGTCTCATCGCGGTTCAGGAGTCTTACATAATCACTGGTTATTGCATTCTGGGATTTCGAGATATTCCAAAAACTAATTTCATCCAATAATCCATGATAGGATTGACCAACAACTATTGCCTGAGAATTATTAGCATCAATGGAGCCCGTCTGAGCCTTAGTATTGTCCAGAACGCCATTGAAGTAGATTTTCATGGCCGTACCGTCATAAGTAAGATAGACTTGCTGAAAATCTACGCTAGTCAGTCCATTGGCGCTTTCCAGAGTCTGAAAACTCCCGTTGATAAACAGGCTCAGGGAAATTTTTCCATCCTGCGCAATAGTCACTTTTAGGGCGTCTGACTTTTCGAACAGCAATGAGCCCTCATTGGGAAGATTGTCGAGGGTGGGTTTTATGTAGAACCCAATACTAAGTTTTTCCGGAGACAACTCAGCGTCTGAATCTGCGATTGTTATCGCGTCATTTCCATCAAACAACAAGGACCTACCATTATTTCCATCATCCGTCTCAACAATTACCTTGACACCCTGAACTCCATTACCCCCGGAATAAGCGATGTTACCATTGATAACTCCGGTTGGACTTCTAAAACCAGTGGCTTTACTCACCCCTGATGTAGACAGCGCTATTTGCTGAGTGTTGTTGGTGCGTAGAAGGTCATCACCACAATCTGTCTCTCCAATTAAGAAATATTCCAAAACAAGCCCTGGCTCGGCCTTTGAATCTTCATAGGTTCTTTCCGAACCATTCACAACACCTATCAATACCGGCTCATCAGATGAGCCTAATGGTCGACTGAAGATTCTGTACCTGGATATGTTGTCAGAAAGACCTCCGACAGTCCAATCCAATGTTACCCGATCAGCAAAATACCCTCTGGAGGCAATCAATGAGTTTTCCGTTACGATATCGGTGAGATCAGCATCCAGGGATATCTCCTTGCTTTCGTCCTCATCAAAGAAGCCATCAGGTGCGCAACTGTTGTCAACCACCTTGACCGTATAAACATACTGTTGACAAATGGTGACATCAAAATCATCATAGCTTGTAGTATTGGCAGAAAGCTCAATATTTACAAGCCCACCTCCATTTTTGAATTGCCTGCTTATAATATATTTGTCTTCAACTGCCGAATTATCGTTCCAGGTGATCCTGACCCCCCGGCTACTGCCAGATATCAACTCAGCTACCTGAACGTCAGTAGGTGCTATCAATGCCTCAGGTGCTCGACCGGTAACGGAACTCAGGCTTCCTTGAGGGGTTTCTCCACAAACATTTTTAGTGGCAATACGATACTCTCGGTCAATATTTCTTTCAGCTTCCGGCACAGCATCCGAAAACTCCCGTACCCCACCAGCCACAGTCTCCAATGCAGTAAAAACAGACTCTCCCTGCTTTTTTCTATACACTACAAAGCCGGTTGGGTTAGCCAGGTTATAGGTCCAGGACACTTTTACGGTTCCATCGCACAAATCAGTAGTGGCCGCAATATTACTGGGTTCAGCCAGCAACTCTGTGTACTGCAGGGAGGAAGAAAATTGAGATTCTGCTGAATGTTTCCTGGTACCATCTACCTTAGTATATACTCGAATCCGATACTTGTATTCAATACATTGATCAACGTTGTCGGTATCATTGATGGACTGTGCTCCAAACGAATAAGGAATGTCCTGCTGAATCATAGTGGAATTGGATCCATCGGCCCATGTTCGTTCAATTTCATAAAAGGATCCATTGCCGCCACTTCCGCCAGAACAATTTGTAGGCAATAGAAAATTTAAATTAAAGCCAATCTGATCTGACAATCTTGAAATGGTTGGTGCAGTACCAGGGGCCTTTACTTTATCAGTTGTAAAACTACTCTTGTCCTGATCAGTAATTGTTGAAGTTGAATACTCGTCAAACCCATCAGAGCCCAGTAGCCCCACCTCCATATTGATATAGGTCTTCTTGAAGTCATAATCGGGCCCAACAAAGAAGTCTAACTGAACAAAGACGTCCTCACCACGTGTTCGCTCCTTTACATTTAAGAGATTGTCAATTGTCTCATACCAAGAGGTAATTGTGGTAGTAGCTAAAGAGAGATTCACCTGGCCAAAACCAGTGCCATTGAGATAGGCGACATCATCACCATTTGGTCTCAAATACCAGTTAAAGATCATTTCCTTATCAGAATCCGACTCATGCTCATCTTTGAGCCAAAGAGTCATCCTACGAACCTCATCTGTCTCCCCGGTTTCGTAGACATAAAAGACATATTTCAGAATACCGGTACATGGATCGTAGGTATAGTCGAAATATTCGCCTTTGTTTGGAGAGGTATACTCGCCAGCCAAATCAAATTCGTCATCTGTGGCACTCGGTATGTCTGGATCACTTTGTGCAAATGAATTTTGCGAGATAGAAGCGAAAAACGCTACCAGAAATATTAGAAGTAAAAGTCTTTTCATCTTAGTACGTGAGTTAAGTGAAACATCAACAGGCCACTATTGCAGTGAACTGGTCATATCACTTGGTTGAGGTAGACTCGAATATAGAATAAGAGGGTCCGTAGGCATATATAGGGCATATACCAAAAATCCGACATGGGTGTAGGAAAAATCCGACATCTAAAAATTAGATGTCTATTTTATTGATTATCAGTAATTTATAATCAGTAAGGAATCTTGAATTAAGTGTCTGTTGGCTGAATTTTGGTGCCTATCACTTCACAACAATGATTTCATAGCTTCCGCCAATGCCATTGGCGACTCCGCCCGTGCCTGCAAAGTCAAAAGTAAAATTGAAAATGTTCTCCGTCAGGTTTACAATGGTTAGCATCTTGCCATCATCAAGGTCTACCTCTCCTGCCTGCTCATCGGTCCAGGTCCACGTACCTGATGCTCTGAAAAGATCTCCGGCATTGGTTGTGGTATACCCACCATCCGTAAAGGATAGAGAGAAGCCAGGGAAATTCAGACTGATGTCCTGACCATCAACGTTTATGCTTCCAGCTGTGCCAAGGGTCCAGGCACCAGCCAGTTTCTCAAAGGCCAGATCTTGAAGAGTTTGTGACGGAGTATCATCTGGTTTACAACTGGTAAGTTGAGTCAGGGCAATAACTGCCAATATTGAAGTAATAATTCTTGTGCTTTTCATAGTGACTAACGTCTGATGATTACTTTTTTCCTAATGATTGAACCCTTGGTTTTTATCATAACCAGGTAGACACCCTGCCTGTAGGTACCTACATTAATTCTTAAAGAATCTTCCTTAACCTGTGGTTTATTGAATAATTCAATCCCACTCGCATCGAGTATTGAAATATCAGCCGGGTTTCCGTTCAATTTAGTCAAATCCAACTGAAACTCATTTGAAGCAGGGTTAGGATAAGCTTTGATGTCTCGTTCAGTAAACACCCTCGTGTCTGCGCTAGTAATAATTACGCCTTCTCCCGTTAGCGTAATAGAAGCCTGGCCATCTTCATGTTCAGCAATAAGCTCTCCAACAAATTCTCTAACCTCAAATGGACTGAAAATAACGGGTGCTATCACGCTCTCACCTACACCTATTATAACCGCTGAAAGTGCCATGGTAAATCCACCAGGAACATCAATGATTCTCACTTCTACAGCCCTCTCACCAATATTGGTCATGGTCAGAGGTTTGATGTTGTTTAGCCCTAGAGCTGTTGGTCCAAAATCAAGATCACCGGTGAGTATAATGTCACCCTCAAGCACATTGGTGATTGTGAAAGTAAATACCTTTTCTAAGGTGCCATTTACGCCATCATCGGTCTTGATTCTTATCGAATAACTGGTCTTAGTCTCAAAATCAAACTCCTCTCCTGCCTTCAACTGGTCTCCATCTATACTGAAGCTGCCATTGTCCGTATCGCCTGTACCACTCACCAAGGTGTAAATATGGTTGTCACTTACATCAGGGTCCGTAGTACTGATGGTAGCTACTGCGTCTCCCACGGCATTGTTCTCATCTGTACTTGAAGTAGAAAGACTGATGTCACTCGGGAGGGTATTAAACTGACGAGTTAGAGTATTACTGGTATTATTACCATTGCCTCCCCCATCTTCGGCCGTATTAGCACCTAACGATACATCTACATTACCCGATGCCATTGGGGTGATGGTAGCACTCCAGACCTGACCAACCGTAACCTGAGTAAAATTGCTGGCCGTTCCATTAGCTACGGTAATATCACCCAATTCAAAGTTTGACACAGCCTCATCATAGCTGAAGGTCACCGTAAAGGGTGCATTTATAATGGAGGCTGCAGGAGTGGTCAGTGTGGCGGTTGGTTTAATACCATCTACTAAGACTGCCGTAGTGGCCCCAGCATTATTCAAGATCAATATGGCATCCACTCCAAACTCATCCTTCATGGTTCCTCCATTCAGATTCATCGCTGTTCCTACCGCTATTCCATCGGTATCTATATCACCCTCTACCACTGTATAACGGAAGGTTGCCGTGGTGCTATTATTCACTGTTCCATTAAGAGTAGCAGATTTTGCAGTTGACCCTACGGTAACAGGAACCGTGGGTGTTCCAGTTATAGTTATCGGTAAAGTGAAGTTTACTACAAAATCAAGGTGGTCTCCTATACCATAGGTCCCATTGGCTGGTCCACTCACCGAGGTCACCTCCGGTGCATCATCATCTTCTATCGTCACCAAAGCCTCGTCAATAATATTCACATTTAGTGCAGTCGCAGCCAGATTGTTCATACCGATACTTAGCTGTTCCGTAAATTCACCTGAACTGTCATCTATTGGAATGACTGTGAAGTTCTGTGTCTCACCAGCTGTTCCTGCAAAGGTCAGGGTTTGACCTGTCACTGCTGTATAATCCGTACCGGCTATTGCCGTACCATCCGTTGTGTTTACATCTACGGTGAACCCTCCCTTAACAGCGTTGTCCAGTGTAGCCGAGAGTGTGATCGCTCCGTCATTCTCTACTCCTACGACATCTTC
>JAJCYM010000077.1 GCA_029262895.1 Roseivirga sp. | reverse complement strand
GCGCGTTTTGATGTTCGTCTTTTTGCCATTTACCTCACCTGAAAATTCGAAATAGCATTCGTTTTCAGTGGTATGTTTTAATAATGTAAATGCATTGTCTGGAAGTTCTTTAGGTATTGGCGGATCACATTTAATGAAATTGCCAAAGGCGTCATTAAACATATGATAAGTAGATTCACCCACAAGAAAGAGCACCGCAGGATTGGTCTGAACAAACTGTTTAATAGCCCAGATATGGTCCGATACACAATTGTTAATGACCGTGTTTTCGCTCTCCTCCCCTCCCATAAAACCGGGATTCCAATGTGGCGAAGCACAAGCCACCATATCAAGTTGGCAAACGTCTTCACCCACTTTTAAGGCTGCTCCTTTATGTCCTTTTGAATCCAGAAACTTATCGAAGTCGGCCAATACCGGTACAATCTGCTCATAGTATCCTATCTGCTGCTGATTCACCTGCACTGGTAAGTCTCCTGGGACATTCAACCTTCCTGCAATAATATCTCCTTTTTTGAAGGTGTTATTGTTGTCAAAAGCATTGAAGAGCACCACATATCTTGAAGTCCCTAGTTCCCGCTTTAAGGGAATCGTGGTTTCCTGGCTCTGGCCATCATATTGAACCACGAGATCGAAATTCGGTGAGTCTGTTGGTCTCTCCGCAGAGACTACTTTGCCGTCAGCCTCAGCAATAATTTGACCTTCCTTCAATATGTATTTTTCAACAAAGGCAAGATCAAAACACTCTTGATATACGGTTCGGTAGCGATAGTAAAAAGCGTATTTAGCCCATTCATCCGTTCCGTTGTCACTGGTAAAACCTGGATATGCCCAACTGGTACCCTGCTGCCCTGGAGCAAAAGCGGTCAAATTAGGATTGATCCCAATGGTCATAATAGGTGCTTTCCTGCACCCGTCCATCACCTCAGGTTTTGGGAATGAGTGTTTCCGCGTAGTGCCTTTCACCCATGGCCATGGCTGCGGATATTTCTCACCACTTTGATCAGGTGGTGGATTGGTATCGGGATATGTTTTGTCAAAATCAAAGGTGGCAAAAGGGCCGTAAGGTTGAGGTTTATCGTCTGGCCAAAAGAACTTGCACGTTCTACACGCACGCACTTCAAAAACCAATTTGACCTCTAAAGGGTCCGAAGCAAGAAGTTTATCTGTCATTTCAAGAATAGGCTGAGGTTGATTAGTTTAAAAAATTATTTTGATTCGGGTAAAAGTTAAAGTAATTGATACTTAATTCATAATTATTATCTGACCAGATCATAAATTTTTCGCAGCTTCCGTTATTTCCTATATCGATACCTTTTTGTCGCTTAAATTGAGCCCTAAATCACCGGAGTCCACCTATGAAATTTGTTAAAACAATATTGCCGATTCTGATAATGGTCGTGATGGTGAATTCGACCCTGTTTGCTCAAAAAAATGCAGACAAGATTGGAGAAAGTAAGCACTTCGAATTCTTCAGCAATTACTGGTTCAATCTGCATCATTTCCTATATCAGGAGGCCCTGATGCTAAAAATCAGTGATAAGACCACACTTGTTCCTGAAGAGTTACAAAGTATGAGTGCTGATCAAAAGTCACTTCTCGACAAGGCCATTTCCTACTATCAAAGTACCTGGCTCGAAGAGGATCTAAGAATGAGCGCTTACATGACTGCCTTTAAGCACTGGATTACTGCCACACAAAGTAAGCCCTCTCTTGTGGATATTCCAGATGAATTCAGGGTGCATTGTGAGGAATTAATAAAGGTCAGTGACTTATATGCTAAAATTTTCTGGCCAAAACATCAGGTCTCAAATGAACTAAGTCTCCAAACCAACTTACCGCTTATTAAGAAAATTGAAGCTGATGTAGTTCACCGATTGAGTATTCTTACAAGAGCTTACTGGCAAGAGAGTAAAATCAGAGTAGACATCAGCTACTATGCTAAAACTTCATCACGATCCCTTAGGAATAGTCCGTATACATCAATCTTCCCAACTCATATTGTCATGAATTCGAGGACAAGCGCTGATATTCCAGGAAATTGGCTTGAATTACTTTTTCATGAAGCTAGTCACAATCTCATCAGCAGCCGTTCGGGTTTTGTTGGAGGCACGATCATGGATGTGGCAAAATCGCTCAACAAAAAGAGCCTCAGAGATCAATGGCACGCCTACCTCTTTTATTTATCTGGTATCGTAGTCAAAGATGAAATGGAGAATCTCGGGATTCCCAATTATGAGTTATACATGAAGAGGAACAAGGTATTCTCAAGTTATCTTCCATTTCTTGAGCAATTTCTCCTACCCTATATCCATGAAGAAGTGTCTCTGGCAAGAGCAACAGAAAATATAATCCTCAATTTCAAATGAGTAGAATCTTGCAATTATTATAAGCCACCCGAAGTAGTTGTTCCGCTTCCACATTTATGAGATATTTATGACATGCAAGAAGACAATCTCTACCTCAAGTTCATTCGAAACCTTCTGCCCTCCCCATTCTCTATTGCGGTAATCTTAACCTTACTGACTTTTCTTCTGGCACTTCTTTTTACGGACCGGCCTGAAAATGCGGTGTCCGCCTACCCTATTAAAATTCTTGAGTACTGGGAAATCGGTTTTTGGGAGTTACTGGAATTCACCATGCAAATGGCCTTAATTCTAATCCTTGGACATACGCTCGCACTCACTCCTTTCTTTAACAAGATCATTGCTTCTTTTACCAAATACTGCAACAACACCGCCTCTGCAGCACTGTGGGTGAGCCTGCTTACCATTGCCATGAGTTTTGTCAATTGGGGGCTCTGCCTGGTATTCGGTGCCATCTTTGCCAGGAAGGTGGCCGAGAAAGCCAAAGCCAATGGCTGGAAATTGAACTACCCACTCATTGCTGCCGCAGGCTATAGCGGCATGATGTGCTGGCATGGAGGTTTTTCAGGATCAGCTCCTTTAACGGTTGCAGCCCCAGGCCATTTTCTCGAAGAACAGATCGGCAAAATAGGTATAGATCAAACGCTGCTTTCTTCAATGAATATCACCACCTCTCTGATGCTTCTCGTCATCGTGCCTGGTGTTTTCTATCTGATTGGCAAAAGAAGCGGGAGCACTGAAATCAACCTTGATCTTTCGGCTGACATAAAATCCAGAGAAGAACATATAAAACCCGAAGGAGCTGAGCGCATTGACCATTCGAAAATTGCCGCCACTTTACTCGGAATGATTATCTGCTTTATTGCGCTAAGAAAAATTTGGGTTACGCCCAGTGGTGCGGGCCTGAGTTTTATCAACCTGAATTACATCAATTTCCTGCTCTTTGGATTATGTGTGCTTTTGCATAGCTCCTTCTTTAAGTTTCTTCAGGCCGTACAACAGGCAGTTGGAGGTTCGGTAGGCATCATCATTCAGTTCCCCTTGTATGCCGGCATTATGGGTATTATGAAATACTCGGGATTGGCTGCCGAAGTATCACAAGGTTTTGTTGCCATTTCAAATAGCACCACGCTGCCCTTATTCACCTTTTTCAGCGCAGGCTTGGTAAATATCTTTGTACCAAGCGGGGGTGGTCAATGGGCCATTCAAGGTCCAATCATAGTTGAGGCTGCAGAAACGCTGAATGTTCCAGTGCCCAAAGCCATTATGGCCCTCTCTTATGGTGACCAACTTACCAATATGCTCCAACCTTTTTGGGCATTGCCACTTTTGGGTATTACAAAACTGAAAGCCCGAGATATTCTGCCCTATAGTGCCATTATTATGCTTGTTGGATTGCTTATATTTATCACCTCTTTACTCATTTTTTAACCGTGGCAAGCAGATATAGTCTTTCTGGTGATAGGAAAAGGTCTCCACTTAGTTCCTTTTTGAGAGTCATTGTGGAGCTCCTCGTTATTGTGATTGGTATTTATTTAGCCTTTCAACTAGAAAATGGTCGGGAAGACAAGAAAATAGCCGCGTTGGAGAAGAAGTATCTGGAACAATTACTTGAAGAAGCTCAAATCAATCAGACCGAGCTAAAGGCTGATCAAGATGCCAGAAGAATACAACAAGATTATCTAAAAAAATTATTGGCTTCTACCACTCGGCCGGTTGCTGCCGACACATTAAGGGAAGCCATAACACATCTCATGACCGTTCGGCTATATTCTCCCACCGAGGCGGTATATCAAGACCTCGTTTCTTCCGGAAACCTTGGGATTATCAAATCAGATGCAACAAAGAGAATCCTCCTGAACTATCGCAGGGCTCTATCGCGTGTTCCCCTTACTGAGCAAAGTGATGTAAAACTAATCGAAGATCATTTGGAACCTTACTTGGCGAACAAGCAGGTTTTGTCTCTTCTGCTGCCTGATCGGAATATTGACTTTGAGGTTTCTAAACAACAAATTGATCGTATCATCAGGGTACTACTCAGCGACAGAACCTTTATTGATCTTGTTTATTTAAGATTCAAAAAAGTAAGCGATGTCATTTATTTCGAAAATCCTATGCAATGGCATTTGAGGGAGATGATCAAACTCCTCGAAGCTGAATTAGTGGAGCTGAATCAGTAGCACTTAGCCAAGAGAGAAGAACATTGATTCTGGATTTTATTTACCCTGATTTTTAATACCTTTGCACCCTCAAAGCGGTTGTATTTTCAACGGCTTATGGAAGGATTAAAATTCACCTTTTATGGCGTTTGATATTGAAATGATCAAGGCTGTTTACGACAAGATGCCCGCCCGGGTAGAAGCAGCTAGAAATGTAGTCGGAAAACCACTCACCTTGTCAGAAAAGATTCTTTATTCTCATCTCTGGGATGGTATCGCTTCTCAAGCATTTGAGAGAGGCAAGTCTTATGTAGACTTTGCTCCAGATCGTGTAGCCATGCAAGATGCCACGGCCCAAATGGCACTGCTTCAATTTATGCAAGCCGGCAAAAGCAAAGTAGCCGTTCCTTCAACAGCCCATTGTGATCACCTTATTTTGGCCAAGCAAGGCGCAGCCGAAGATTTAAGCAGTTCATTAACGGCTAGTGGGGAGGTATTCAACTTCCTTGAGTCCGTTTCTGACAAATATGGCATTGGCTTCTGGAAGCCAGGGGCTGGAATTATTCATCAGGTCGTTTTAGAAAACTATGCTTTCCCTGGTGGAATGATGATAGGTACAGATTCTCATACCGTAAATGCTGGCGGACTGGGGATGGTAGCCATTGGTGTAGGCGGTGCAGATGCTGTTGATGTAATGGCTGGCATGGCCTGGGAACTGAAATTCCCCAAACTTATCGGAGTCAAATTGACCGGCAAAATGAATGGCTGGACCGCTTCAAAGGATGTTATTCTCAAAGTAGCCGGTATTCTCACCGTAAAAGGTGGAACCGGAGCCATTGTAGAATATTTTGGGCCAGGGGCTCAGTCTTTGTCCGCTACTGGAAAAGGCACTATTTGTAATATGGGTGCTGAGATTGGTGCTACTACCTCAACATTCGGTTATGACGATTCTATGGAGCGCTACTTGCGTGCCACCGACAGAGCAGATGTGGCGGACTTGGCCAACAATGTTCGAGAACATTTGACCGGAGATGCAGAAGTATATGCCAACCCGGAACAATATTTTGATCAGGTTATTGAAATTGACTTGAGCACATTAGAACCGCACGTAAACGGACCCTTCACTCCTGACAGAGCAACTCCGGTTTCTCAAATGAGAGCTGAAGCAGAAGCCAATGACTGGCCCACTAAAGTTGAATGGGGATTGATTGGTTCATGTACCAACTCTTCTTATGAAGATTTGGCCAGAGCATCCTCTATTGCGCAGCAGGCAGTCGACAAAGGACTCAAGACTAAAGCTGATTTTGGAATTAACCCTGGTTCCGAACAAGTAAGATATACCGCAGAAAGAGATGGTTTGCTTCAGATTTTTGAAGATTTGGATGCTACCATTTTCACTAACGCCTGCGGCCCATGTATTGGTCAATGGGCCAGAACAGGAGCCGATAAACAAGAAAAAAATACCATCATCCACTCTTTTAATAGAAACTTTTCTAAAAGAGCGGACGGCAATCCGAATACTCACGCCTTTGTGACCTCTCCAGAAATGGTAGCGGCCATTGCCATCTCGGGTGACCTGGGGTTCAATCCAATTACTGATACGCTGACCAATGAAAATGGTGAGCAGGTAAAATTAGAACCACCCGTTGGAGATGAGTTGCCTGAAAAAGGTTTTGATGTAGTAGACAATGGTTACAAAGCTCCGGCAGAAGACGGCAGTGGCGTAGAAGTAGTGGTCAAACCAGATTCAAAAAGATTGCAACTGCTCACACCTTTCGAGCCCTGGAATGGCGAGAACATTAATGGTGCAAAGCTGTTGATCAAGGCCTTTGGCAAATGTACTACTGACCACATCTCTATGGCTGGTCCATGGCTGAGGTTCAGAGGTCACTTAGACAACATCTCAGACAACTGTTTGATCGGAGCCGTCAATGCTTTTAATCAATCTACCAACAAAGTAAAGAACCAAATTACAGGTGAATACGGACCTGTTCCTGCCACTGCACGTCAGTACAAAGCAGATGGAGTACCGACCATTGTAGTGGGTGACCATAACTATGGCGAGGGATCTTCGCGTGAACATGCCGCCATGGAGCCTAGATTTCTTGGAGTTAAGGCAGTACTGGTAAAATCATTTGCCCGTATACATGAGACCAACCTGAAGAAACAGGGAATGCTTGGCCTTACCTTCGCCAACGAGGCCGATTATGATAAAATACAGGAAGATGACACCATCAACTTCTTGGATTTAGTAGACTTTGCTCCCGGTAAGCCATTGACCTTAGAATTTGTTCATGCTGATGGTAGCAAAGACACTATCATGGCTAACCACACATATAATGAAGCGCAGATTGGTTGGTTTAAAGCAGGTTCAGCATTGAATTTGATTAAGGCTGAAGCTGCTGGATAGACCTTGGTCAGTACCGCAGGTCAGACCGACTAATGTGGAGAGACTTTATACATCAGACTTAAGGCGGTTAGACATTGAAAACCCTGATCCTTGTGGATTGGGGTTTTTCTTTGCTCCCTACTTGAAGACTCATATCAGGTATGTCTGAATGTAGCCATAGACGCTAAGAATTAGTAAATTCAACACTATTATTAGCACTATGAGATACTACAAGCAACTCCTATACACGTTAGCCTTTCTTCTTTGTTTTCTACCTACCATTTCAGGTCAAACTTATCGGATACTGATCTCGAATGATGATGGCATCGAGTCTCCTTTACTTAAGGTTCTAAGTGAGGAAATGGCAAAACTGCCCAATGTAGAAGTAGTCATTTCAGCACCTGCTGAGAACCAATCGGGCAGCAGCCATTCAACAGATGGTCGAGAATTAACGGTTGAGAAAATCTTCAAAAATGATCAGTTTTTTGGCTATGCGGTGAGCGGACGTCCCGCTGATGCCGTGAGATATGGCTTGCGAGTTTTAGCAAAAGATACGCCTTTTGATCTTGTTATATCTGGCATCAATCGTGGGGCCAATGTTGGCAATATCTCTCACCTGTCTGGAACGGTTGGTGCGGCCATGGAAGCCCTATATCACAACGTCCCGGCCATTGCGGTGTCGCAAGAAGTCAGAGGAGTCAATACACAAGCCTCTGCCCTTTTCATTGCTCAGTTGGTCAGTAGGTATCAAAAGAATGGTGCTCCAGAAGGCGTGGTGATCTCTGTCAATATTCCTGCGGGTGAATTGAAAGGTGTAGCGGTAAGGTCAATGGGTGATGCCTACCTGGACATGGGGAACTACAACCTAAAGAGTGAATCGGAAAATAAAATGGTCTATGCACAAAGACTAGGTCTGGTAAAATCACAGAATCAGAAAAGCGACACCTACGCCTACCAGCAGGGTTATATCACCATCACACCTTTAAAATTCGATTGGACAGCCCATGAAATGTTGGAGACGATTACTTCCTGGGAATTGAAGTTGACCAAGGATTAATACGATTGAGTTGATCTGAAACGTCTTGCGGAACCGCTGTAACTAAGCCTGTATCTATAAATTCAAGAAACATTTGTGTAACCGAATGATTACATATATATTTGTAACCAATCAGTTACATAATTGATGAGACGAGATGTTTTTCAAGCCATAGCCGACCCTGTAAGAAGGGATATCATCGAATTGGTTGCTCAGGAACCGCTAACGGTGAATTCCGTTGCAGAGCATTTTGATATTAGTCGCCCTGCGATTTCAAAACACATCAGAATCCTCAATGAATGTGGCATCATCGCGATCAACAAAAAAGGACGAGAGCGTTTCTGTCAGATTCAGCCTGCCAACCTTATCCCTGCCTTTATGTGGATGGAGAAGTATCGTGAGCTATGGGAAGATAAGCTGGACTCCTTTGAAAATTACTTAATGAAACTTCAAGCAAAAGATAACAAAGATGAGTGACGAGAACGAATTAAAAAATAGAACCGTAACCATAAAAAGGACCCTGAATGCACCAGTTAAACTGGTATGGGAGGCCTGGACACAATCAGAACATATCGCCAATTGGTGGGGGCCCAAAGGAATGGAAGTCAAAGTCATGGAGCATGACTTCAGGGTCGGAGGTCAATGGAAGTACAGCATGCAAATGCCTGACGGCAACGAGTTTATCACAGATGGTGTTTATTCAGAAATCGTTGAATTTAAGAGAATATGTTCTTCTGCCAACTTCAAACCAATGACTGAAGGCGTGGAGATACAGGCCATTTTTGAGACAAACGGTGACCAAACCGATTTTACTTTTAATGTGGTTCATGCCACAGCCGAATATCGCATACAACAAGAGAAAATGGGCATATTGAATGGCTGGGGTTCTGTTTTTGATAGATTGGAAACCTTTGTAAGCAGTGCAAATCGCTAGTTAAGATCATGAGAGAAATTCGAACCGAAATAGAGATAGCCGCATCACCATTAAAAGTATGGGACATCCTGACTGATTTAGATAAATGGAAGGAATGGAATCCAATTGTCAATCAGGCCAGTGGAAACCCAACTCTGGGGTCTAAGATTAGCATTACAATGTCGGGTAAAGACGGAAAGGACGCCAACAACTATACGCCCCTGATTATCAAATTTGAGGAATCGAAATCTTTTCACTGGCGAGCCGAAATGATGGCCAGTTTTTTATTTACCAACGAAAGAATCATTGAACTTGAAGAAACAGATTTGGGCACTCGTCTAATTCAAATCGAAACTTTCAGTGGCCTACTTGTATCTCTGTTTTGGGGCAAAATGGAGAAACATGTCCCTGCAATGTTAAAATCAATGAACGAGGCATTAAAAGAACTTGCCGAGAAGCAAGGTTAGAGATGACGACTGACGAGATTTAGTAAAGTCTTCTCAAGTGTTACCGTCATTCTGAAGGAAATTACTTCTCGCTAGAGAAGGAAGTGACTGAAGAATCTGTCTGTTTAGCAAGCCTTGAGCAATGAACCGCCAAACCACATCCGACCTAATCGAGATTCTTTCATAATGCTTCCATTAGCTGACGACCATTAGCTAAATTAAAGAATGGTCAGAGGAGGTTCGGTTTACATTCTCACAAATAAAAACAAGACAACTCTTAGGTAGGTGTTACTTCCGACTTGGGCTCAAGAATGCGTCAGCACCTTAATAAGTCATTCCCTAAAAGTTTTTCGGCCAAGTATAATCTGAGCATCTTACTCTATATGGAGCATTTTTCGACAATAGAGGAGCCCATCCAACGGGAAAAATATATTAAAGGTAAAACCAGAGCCTGGAAAAACGAACTGATCAATGCTTCTAACCCAAAATGGACAGATCTAGCACCTGAGGTTTTAAAGTGGTAGGCACCTTTGACAGACAGATTCTTCGTTTTGCGAAAAGCAAAACTCAGAATGACGGCATAGGTTGGTTCGGAGGTCTAGTGGTCCAGTAACAACCTTAAATTTCCTTCAAAGCATCCAAAGTCCAGGGCATAAGCTCGGAAACCGTTGGATGAACCAAAACCGTTTTGCGATACTCATTCCAGGTCATACCTGCCTGCATGGCAGTAGCAAACATATTAATTACCTCATCCCCTCCCACTCCTAAAATAGAAGCACCAAGAAAGAGGTCGGTATCAGCATCTACCAGAATCTTTACAAAGCCCTTGGTCTCACCCATTTCTTTGGCCCGGCTAATGCGAGACATGGTTCGGGTGGCCATTAGCACTTTCTTACCAGAAGCCTTAGCTTCTTTCTCACTAATGCCAACTCGACCAAGGGGAGGATCAGTAAATAATCCATAAACTTGATTGCGAGTAGACAGTTTCCGATCGCCACCAAACAAGTAATCCAAAACAATCTCAGCATCATTTACCGAGGTATGGGTGAAAGCACCCTTTCCGTTGACATCACCAACAGCGAACACGCCATCTACAGAAGTTCTACATGATTCATCTACGGTGATAAACCCCCGCTCATTTGTTGCGATTCCTGTTGCCTCCAGGTTAAGTGAACTGGTATTAGGCCTTCGACCGATGGCTAATAGCAATTTAGTGCCAACAACTGTCTCCTGCTCACCATTTACCTCAACAGTAATATTCACTTCTGAGCCATTTTGAGATACAGATGTTGTATTGGCATTGAGAATAACACGCACTCCCTCCTCTTCCAAATTTTGCTGAACGTTGTTGGCTACATCAGCATCCTCTCTGGGCATCAACTGCTCATCTCGCTGAATGATGGTCACTTCTGAACCGAATCTTCTAAATACCTGGGCAAACTCAACACCAATATAGCCTCCTCCAATAATGACAAGCTTTTGAGGCAACTGCTGAAGGTCCAGCAAACCAGCGTTGTCTATCCAGTCTACATCATCCAATCCATTAATCGGTGGAGTAAATGAACTTGTCCCCACGTTGATATAAATGTTTTTTCCCTCAACCAACTCATCACCAACCCGGATGCGCTTTGCACTTTCAAACTTCCCCCAGCCACGAATTAGGGTGACATTAGGTGTGGATTCCATCCAGTTGGTCAATCCGTTGCTTGAGCCATTTCTGACCTCGTTCATACGCTCCATAATTCTGGAGAAGTCGACTTTAATCTCACCCGCTTCAAAGCCGAAAAACGCGCCTCGCTTGGCCACGTATATAGCCTTTGCACTGGCCACCAGGGTTTTGGTAGGTGTACAGCCATAATTGACACAGGTCCCGCCCACTTTACCGCCTTCAATCACCGCGATGGAATCTTCGGTACCGATGAGCTTTCCTAATAAGGTGCCAGTGGCTTGTCCACTGCCTAAAATGATATGATCAAAAGTCTGCATGCGTTTGAGGGTTCTTCTGGTTAAAATTCAATACTGTGAACAAGGCTCACATGCTCAGAGTTCATTTCTCAAGTCCTCTGCCTCTTTGACATTAACCACAAACGATCTGGCACAGTCATCCGATGACTTAGAGTCACCGGATGACTGTAAAGTTTTATATCAAAAATATGCTCCATATTTATGAGCTTTAAAGTACTTTAGACCCATATCGGTATTATTACAACAATGAAAAAAGCCCTCTACCTTTTCATCTCATTAATCCTTCTGGCCTTTTCGGCATGTAACCAGACAAACTCAGATAAGAATAATACTGTGGATGAAGAAGAAACCGCAGTCAGTGAGACTGAGGAGAAACCTGCATTATCTGCTAGACTGGATAGCCTAAACAAAGCACATAATGAGAGCATCATAGCGTCTGGTGATCGCATCACTAAGGCCTATGTTTTAGGTGATAGCTCGATATGGCTCAGAGCCGAAATGCGGCAAGATCATAGAATTTTTGGCTATTCGAAACCTGACACGACAGCAGAGAAGCTTTTGCTCTTTTCCATTTTTACTAATGATGTAGACGACAATCCCTTTGGCTATGAGCTCGGAGCATACTATGACACCGAGGGAATGGATGGCCTGACGCTCAAATACATGTCTACTACCGGGGACTTTATTGAGGCTGAGGCAATAACTGAGAACAACGAAGAAAGAACAATCTACTTCGAAATGAAGTGGATCGTATTTGATATGAATTGAGAAATTAAGAGGACCCGGAGCCAGCTTCAATGCGCCCCTGGTCAATATGTGAGTTAAATTCAATAAGTAACAAAAAGAGAATTAATATGAAACTAGGTGCATTTTCGGTAAGTCTTAATGTCAAAGACATTCACGCTTCAAAGTCATTTTATGAAAATCTGGGCTTTGCTGTATTTGGAGGTGAGATCACCCAAAACTGGCTCATTATGAAAAACGAAAGCAAGGTGATCGGTCTTTTTCAAGGCATGTTTGAAAACAACATTATGACATTCAATCCAGGCTGGGATCAAAATGCTGCTCTACTTGACGAATATACCGATGTAAGGGAGATTCAGCAGGCACTAAAAGCCAAAGGTGTCAAGTTCGAAAGCGAAGCTGATGAAAGCACTTCCGGGCCCGCTAGCTTTATCGTAGTCGATCCGGATGGAAATCCCATTCTGGTGGATCAGCATGTTTAGGTGCTATCCTATACCAATTCAATTATGAAATGGCGCGAATAGAAATTAAATTATTATCACTTGATTAAGGCGAAAAATGAGGACATAGTATCGTTATGGTCGATTTTTTTCAACGAAGAGCAAGCGGTAAAAAATGATTTGTAACCGTCAGGTTATATTTGATTTGGTATTGTTATAAAGCAGACTTTTAATATTTACCCCTCAAACAATGACGACCAGCCTAATCTTTCTTCTTTCAGACGAACCTTTGACTAATCTAGAATTTGATGTACCAAAAGAAATTCGGGATCAGGTACGCGGTGGAATTAAGCTCATTTCTTACGAGTTCTTTCTGAAACAACAAGTCACAACAGATGTGAGCAATAGGGCCCGAACTTCTGGAAGACCTGTATTAAGTGATATATCCTGCGAAAAGTTACTGGACCAATCCTCCACCCTTTTAACCGATCGCTGTTTACGGGCAAAGACTTTGGGAGAAACATGTCGTTTACAGGTTTTCAATTTCAGGGGAGATGAGCTTATCAATAAGATGGAATATAAGCTATCAAAGGTGATAGTTTCTTCCTATCAAGTAAGCTCAAAAAACAATGAGGTGCCAACAGAGCTTTTCAAGCTTAATTTTACCGATATCATGCAAAGCTATTTTGAGCAGAATGACAAAGAGCCAAACCAAACCAGCAGTGGGTGGAGTATAAGTACTAATCGTCCAGTCTAACAGGCCGAATTCCGAAATAGCATTAGTCTTAACCACGATCAAAAACGACCTCTATCTTATTAATATTTCTTCCTATATTTCCTTTTTAGACCTCTGACTGAAAATACTTTTGTCTAAACGAACAACCATATCGAATGGAGTAAGGTGGTGGAGATACTTCCTTATACCAGTCATTATCGGATTCCTCAACGGTGCCCTTACAAATCCCGAAACCCGTGCACGAGACTTCTTCTATGCCTTAGTCTTTGGAATAGTTTTCTTTCTACTCTATAAAATGCGGAGAGTCCGTTTTGATGATGAAAATATCTATCGCATTTATGGTCAAAAAGAAAGAGTCCACCCCTATACATCCATTACTGGCATTATCAGGAGTGGAAGAAAAGTCAATGGCCGAAGAATGTGGCGGGTAGAGTATCACGACAAAGACAATTTAAAAAAACGCTTTTTTCTCCTGGAAGGCATTTTCCAACATGACAGTATCAACGATTTTATCAAGCGTGTTGAGAAGGCCAATCCGTCAGTGAAAATCGAACGTAGCCATTTCTGGGATCAGGTGAACAGGTCTTTGGGCAAGTCTTAATTTGGAGGAGCTTTTTGAAATAGGTGATTCTCAGGCATCCAAACCTCCATTCCAGTATTAATTACCCTGAGGTTCGGGATAAGATATCTACTATACTTTGAGAATCGTCATCCTGCGGTCATTTCGCAGTCCCGAGTTTTAGGGACGGAGAAATCTTTTCACCTTTAATCAATAAACCTGACTTTTACTGCTGAAAAAGATCCCTCTTTGCTTCGCTGAAGCTTCGCGAAAGCAAGACGGGATGACGAATAATTATTACCACGCTGAGAACCAGTTGATCAATAAGTTAACTATCCAGAATTCGCATTAATTACTGTAAATCTCCTCCATTACTTTCAACATACTGTTTTCAGTTTTGATGTCGTATAGAATGTCCTTTGATCCTGCCAGGTATTGAATCCTTGGACAAAATTCTATATCAAATAGTGCCACTACCTCTCCATCTATTTCAAGTGCATAAGTGGGCTCCATTCTACATCTCCTGGAAACCGGGCCATAATTAGCCTTATTGCGCAAAGACTTAATCAGGCCTTTTTTCTCGGATGACTCCAATACGATTGAACTAACAACCTTACGATTGGCAATTTGTTTGATCTCTAAATCTGAGTTACTGCCTAAAGCTTCAAGTTTGTGCAGGGTTACTTGATCAGCCTTTTTAAGCTCCTTGAAATCGTCCATATCCTGATATTGAAAAGTGATCAAACTAAATAGAACAATGAGTTTAAGGCTACCTGGCATATTTAGTATTTAATATTAATTCTGTTGAACCCGCTTTGGCCTTTTCTACCATTCTGGTTAGTCAGGCTTTGGGTGTTCTGATTTGCCTTTTGATAAGCCGTATTGAATAAGTTTGACCATTCTGCATTGGAAGCTGATACCTTACTGGCTTCTTTGATCATGGACTCAATAAAGGCATGTGTAAATTGCCCATTGCCCATGGTACCATCAGGGTTGTTCATGCAATAGGACCATTCTCCCTTTTGAGACGATGTGGAAATCACAAAGCCGCTTGACTCAATAAATAGCTTGTTGAGCTTTTTTTGATCAAATAAGTATCCTGATTTGAAAGGAAGTGCCTCCTTCTTGCCTACTGCTG
>JAJCYM010000076.1 GCA_029262895.1 Roseivirga sp. | reverse complement strand
ATGTTATCATCAATGGTCATTTGGTGAGAGAATCCGGACAATTCATCAAATTCAATGCAGGTCAACTGCTCAAATCCAACTAATGCAGAGTGATGTATTAGACATTCTATTACTTTTTGGTGTAGGGCTTATTGCAGGAGTTATAAATACCCTCGCTGGTGGAGGTTCATTGCTCACACTTCCTGTTCTGATTTTTCTTGGCCTATCCCCCAACGTAGCGAACGCTACCAACCGGATTGGCGTTTTTTTTAATGGTGTTTTTGCCATTCGCGGTTATAAAAGCAAGGGACTTGAAATTACTCAATATAGCTATTGGCTTGGAATAGCCGCCTTTCCCGGAGCCTTCCTTGGGGCCATATTGGCAGCAAAAATACAAGGTGAGCTATTCAACAAGATTCTGGCCGGAGTGATCCTGATTGTGGTGGCTTATATGTTATTCGGCCCTAAATCGTTTGGTGAGAATGCTGAAAGAACAGACCGGAAGAGCAACATGATCGGTTTGATAGTCTTCTTTTTTATTGGCCTCTATGGTGGCTTTATCCAAGCTGGAGTTGGCTATTTGATTATGGCGTCACTAAGCCTTATTAATCGATACACCTTGCTCAAAACCAATGCAGCAAAAGCAGTGTCTGTGCTTATCTACACCTTAGCCTCCCTCATTGTTTTTATTTATTATGATATCATCAACTGGGAACTTGGTATTGCCCTGGCTGTCGGCAGTGCTTTGGGAGGTTGGTTAACCAGCAGATGGAGCGTTGGTGCTAATGAAAAATGGATTCGCTATTTCGTCATGGTTACCGCCATAGCCTTTGCGGTGAAGTTATTTTTCTTTTGACTTCTTGGCATAGTAAGCTGCTGCCTCCTCCAACTTCGATAAATCATCCAAATCCTTATATCGTTTGCTTTTGGCTTTTTCGTTGATTAAATCTGTCAATGCAATAATGCTGTAATTCATCCCATCAATAGTTCGTTGATCTGACCTTTTAAATGCCTCTTTAAAAGTTGTTTGTTGGCTGATGTTCATTCTCGGCATCAGCTCCACTGTGTATTCATCTTCAAAAAACGATATCATTTCTCCATTAGCCAACCTGTCCTCAGCCTCCATTTCAAATTCATAGCCTAACGTTTGCAGTGCCTTGTTAAGATTCGAAAGATTGGATTTTGCGATATTAATCCAAATGTTCAAATCTACCGTAGTGCGGTTGTATCCATGAAAATTCACCGCAAAACCTCCAACAATCAAGTATTCAACTTTGCACTCACTGAATGCCTGTATCACTTTTTTATAAAGGTTATCCATTTGACTTTTTAAGTGCATAACCACTCGGTTTGTGAATGGAAGGATTGAATTCCTGCATAATGGCGACTTGTCGGTAAAGCCAACGTATGCGTTCTTCATGTGTGCGATTGAAGGATGCTTCTAAGACTTGTCTGGCTGCCTCTTCCCTACTCGCAATGAATTGAACCTTTTTTGCCATATCTTAATCTACTCAAAAACTCAGCCATTTAGCTAGCACTAAGCATGACTAATCACAATATAGCATCCCCTCAGGACTTTCTTAAAGAAATTATCTTTCGAAAGGTCTCGCCCACGGAAGATGAATGGTCTGCTTTTATTGAATTATGGAAGCCCTTTAAATTTTCCAGGAATGAGTTGATCACTGACTTCGGAGCCATTGAAAATTACTTCTACTTCGTTAATGAGGGGGTCATTCGGGGTTACTTCATTAAAGATGGGGAAGACTTCAATATGGGTTTCTCCTATCAAGGAGATTTTAGCGGGGTGTACAATTCATTCGTTTCCAGAAAACCAGCAGATTATGCCATGGACGCCTTAACTGAGGTAAATGGGCTTCGCATTACACATACCGACCTTATGAATCTCTTTGAATCACATAAGGTGTTTGAAAAGTGGGGGCGCCTATTCAATGAAATGATTTTAGTGGGCCTGGGCATTTTTGTGCAATCTATTTTGGCAGATTCGGCTGAAGAGAGATTCAGAAAGTTAATGAAGCGAAGTCCACATATCATTCAATTTATCCCACAAAAACACCTGGCCTCTTATCTCGGAATGACACCAGAAACTTTTAGCAGAATGCGAAAAAAGTGGATGGAGTGATTTCTTGATCTGTATCAAGTTTCGAGAATGAAAATCCTCCTTACTTTGATAAAAATTGAGGTCATGGAAGCAACAGAATATCTAAACAACATAACCAAGGGATTTGAAAAGAGCATAGATGATGTCATCAATTCCGTTGATGGCTTAAGTAAAACAGTGCTCAATATTCCTGAAGCTGAAGGTAAATGGAGTATGCTTCAATGCATTAAGCACATGTCTTTGGCTACTCAGGTTTATGTTGAAAATGTTGAGGAAAAACTACTCAACGGCACTTATCTAGGTTCATCAGGATCCTTCAAGGGAAGCTGGAAGGGTCGGCTTTTTGCTAAAATGAATGCACCAAAGCCAAACGGTGAAATTCCAAATAAACTCAAGACTTTTAAACGAATGAACCCAACAAATACATTGGATCGAGAAGTGGTCATTGACGAGTTTATCGCCACCCACCAAAGGTTTATAGAACTGATTAAGAAATCGGAGGTAGCCGATCTCGATAAAACCAAGGTAGCCACTGCCATTCCGGTTGTAAAACTCAAGCTGGGTGATGCTTATAAATTCATTTTAGCGCATACCCAAAGACATGTGGTTCAGTTGAAAAGAATAAAAAAAGAAGTCCTGCCCACGGGTGCCGATTAATATTTTTATCTTGAGGTCGTCTTATAACTTGAATGGCTCGATTTTCTACTTTTTTACTCATTTGCACTCTGTTGCCTGGCGCAGCCGTTGAAGTAAATGCACAGACTCAAGAGAAAGAAGCCATTACAGCCGCTGCTAAGGCATTTTCCAAGGCTTATGTTGACGGAGATTTAGAGGCTCAGATGAAATTCTATACTCAAGATGCTGCCATTTTGCCTGGTTCCAGAAATATGATTGTAGGAATTGACGGAGTAACAAAATATTGGGTTACCCCTAAAACGACTACCATCTTAAGTCATAAAACAACTTCAACCAAACTCGAAATTTCAGGAAAACTTGCTTCTGACTACGGCTATTATCAAGGTTCTTCGGTCAGAAATGGTGATACAACAAGTTTTCGGGGACAATACGTCATTGTTTGGAGAAAGGGAGATGACGGCAAATGGAGAATGGCTGTTGATATGTGGAGCGCATTAAGAAATTAGTACTAAAGCTATGTCAGACGAGAAAGAAGAGAACGAACAGGAAGAGAACGACAGCTACCCTAGAAGAGGTGGTTTGGGTATTGGGGCTGGGATAGCCATTGGCGCAGGCATTGGTGTTGCACTGGGCAATATGGGTATTGGAATTGGTGTAGGTGTCGCCATGGGTGCTGGTTTCGAACTGATCAACCGAGGTCGGAATAGAAAGTAGCCTCGCCCATCTTTCATAAGGGTTGATACAAAGGCTTATAATTCAGACATCGTGACTTTGCCAAAGTCGTCAGTCATCTCTCAAGCTATCTGAAGGGTTGCTCACAGCCGCTTTGAAAGTCTGGATACTTATTGTCAGAAAGGCTATCATGCCAGCCACAATGGCTGCTGCAATAAACGGCACCCACGTCAAATCAATTCTATAGGCATAACCAGCCAGCCAATCTCCCATAAAGTACCAAGCAAGAGGGAAGGCCAATACCATCGAGACCACTACGAGCATTACGAATTCTTTAGACAGAATACCCACAATCTGATTTACTGAAGCTCCCAATACTTTTCTAATACTAATCTCCTTACTTCTTTGAATCACAGTAAATGAAGTTAAACCAAATAGCCCCAAACAGGCCAGGAAGATGGCAAGGCCCGAGAAAACAGTAAAAAGTTCACTTCTCTGACTTTCAGTTTGGTATAACGTTTCAAAACGTTCGTCTAAAAAATTAAACCTGATTGGAAAATTTGGGGCAAAGCCCGAATAGATGTCCTCAATCTGATCAATTGTGCTGGCAATATTTCCCGCCTCAACCTTGACTGATAGAGCTCCATTTCTTCGAGTATTTAAGGTCAAAATGACTGGCTGAATTTCGCTTTGAAGCGACTCGAAATGGAAGTCCTTCAATACTCCTATGACCTGACCCCTCACCCCACCATAGGTAATAAATTGACCAACAGCATCCTCGGCATCATCCCAGCCTATGCGTTTGACCGCGGTTTGATTCAAGATGAAGTTGGCCGTGTCCGTCTCAAATTCTCTGGAAAAGTTTCGCCCTTGCAATATTTCCATGTCATAGGTGGTCAAAAAATCATGATCTACACTCAGGTCTTTCAATCCCACACCAGTCGACTTCAATTCTCCGTTTACCTCAATTTCAGCTGACCCTTGCGAATTAAGAAGTTGGCTTGATGGAATAAAAATTGATCCTCCCACCGATCTCACACCCGCCAATTTGGTGAGTTCACCTTTAAAGGCGTTGTAGTTTTGCTGAAGTTCTGAGTTTGACGAAATAATCATCATCTGATCCTTATCATAGCCTAGAGACTTGTTCTGAATGAAGTTCAATTGTTGAAATACTACTATGGTAGACACCACCAGAATAATGGATATGGTAAACTGGAAAACTACCAGAATTTTTCGAAGTGATGCGTTTCTGGAACCAGCAGACACCTTCCCTTTTAGCACTTTCAATATTCTGAATTTCGTCAAATAAAATGCGGGATAGCTTCCCGCAAGAATTCCAATCAGAAGTGAAAATGCTAGAATCTTCAAGATAGTTGCTCCCGTTAAAAGTCTACCCAAATCAAGCTCCAAACCTGTAAATGATCTAAATGCCGGTAAGGTCAAAAGAGATATCCCCGCAGCGATAAAGACAGAAATTAGGACCAGTAAAACTGATTCAACCAGAAATTGATAAACCAGATTGCCTTTGGCGGCTCCAAAAACCTTACGCATCCCAACCTCCTTAGCACGATTTGAAGCCTTTGCCGTGGCTAAATTCATATAATTTATACAGGCAATGACCAATATTAACAAGGCTATGGCAGCGAAAATAAAGATGTAGGCGATGTCGCTATTTCTGCCTTGTTCATCCGCAAGGTTTGAGTGAAGATGAATATCTGTCAGTTTTTGGATTTGTAGCTCATTCCCATCGGTTGCGTCCTCACCCAAGTGCCTGGTAAGGAAATCGTTTAAACCACCTTCTACCTGTGGCAAGTCAGCATTATTTTTGAGTATGAATAAAGTGGCAAACTGATTTCTGTACCACATCTTAATTACTTCCTGACTTCCACCAAAAGAAGAAATAACGTAATTCATGTTTCCGACCAAATCAAATTGGAAGGATGAAGTTTGAGGGAAATCCTCAAATACCCCTCTCACCATAAGATCCACCTCATTGTCATAGTTGATGGTTTTGCCTATTGGGTCTTCGCCCCCAAAATATTTGGCACTGGCAGATTCGCTAATAACCACTGAATTTGGCATACCCAGCCCATTTCTTATCTCTCCAGCTATCACCTCAAAACTTAGAATATCGACTATTTCAGGATCGGCCCAGAGAAAACTAGTTTCGTTAAAAATTTTGTCTTCGTATTTCACCATCCCTCCATAATTCACGAATCGTGCAATACTTTCAATCTGATCAAAATCTTCCTTCATATAAGTGGCAAAAGGGGGTGCCACTCTAGATAAGTGAAGACCCGCCCCACCATCTGATGACTTAAAGAGCCGAGTCACTCGATATGTTCTGTCGGCCTTTGCATGAAACCGATCGTAGTTTAATTCTTCACTAATATAGAGGCCTATCAAAACGCAACAGGCCAACCCAACGGACAGTCCAAGGATATTGATTAACGAAAATGCCTTGTGTTTTCTGAGGTTGCGAAAAGCAAGTTTGAAGTAATTGAGCAACATATCCATAGTGTTTAAGCTTTTGATCCTTTTTTTGGGTTTATACATTCGTACAAAACGTATGGTTTCGAACGCATAAAAAAGTCGCCCCTTCCTATACCCATCTCGTTTTGATATAATTTCAAACTCTTCATTCAAATCTCCCTCAATCTCTTCCAAGAGATCTGGGTCGCAGTGCCAGAGCAAAAATTTACGGGCAAGTTTTGGCGGTTTGAAAAGCTTCATAGTGGTCTTTGATAACTGAAGCCTGATAATGCCACCTTCGGGATTTGATCCCAAAGCTCATTGCGCATTGACCTGACTTCTTCTAAAACCTTCGATCCTTGTGCGGTAATTTGGAATAGCTTCTTTCGTTTCCCTCCTCTTGCTTTTGTCGTTTCTCCAAATTCACTCTTCAAAAACCCCTTTTGCTGTAGCCTTTGTAGAACTGCATGCACCGCACTTAGCGTTGGTTTACGAGACGACCGGAGTGCAATCTCATTTTTAATACTCACCCCATAGGCCTCGGGATACAGCACTCCTACCATAAGGAGTACCAGTTCTTCAAACTCTCCGATATTCGTCCCTTTCATAGATTTTTCAGATAAACTTCATATTTGTAGATATTAACTAAGCACTTTATGAAAAGTTACATGTTTGTAGATAAAATAATTTTTGAACCTTGGTTTGTGGGTACAGTCTACACCAAGTATGAATGTAATTGAAGCGTCAGAAGGCGTCCGGACAAACTCGCTTTTCCCAAGTATCCAGGGTGTATCAAATCGATACAGGTTTATTCATCCCTCAATCGATCTGAAGGATTACTCACGGCTGCTTTGAACGTCTGCATCCCAATGGTAATCAGTGCTATGCCACCCGCAATTACGGCAGCGCCTACAAACGGCACCCAACTTAAGCCGATTCGATAAGCATACCCATCCAGCCAGTCTCCCATAAAGTACCAGGCCACAGGAAAGGCAAGGATCATTGATACAATGATTAGAATGATAAACTCCTTGGAGAGAATACCCATAATTTGATTTGCCGAAGCACCAAGCACCTTCCGAATTGTTACTTCCTTTGCTCGTTGTGATACGCTGAATAAGGCTAGGCCAAACAAACCCAGACAGGCCAAAAATATGGCCATCGAAGAGAACATCATCAAGAGTCTACTGCTGCGAGTTTCAGATTCGTAGAGGCGTCTGAATCCTTCGTCCAGAAAAACATAGTCCATCGGATCGTTCGGACTAAAACCATCATATACCTTCTTTAGAGCGGGCAAAGCTGCGTTCATATTCTCAGTCTCCATTTTCACAGATAGGTGTCTGGCACGATCTGAATTATTCATCAGGATTACCGGAGCAATTTCCTTTTGTAAAGACTCAAAATGAAAATCTTCCAAGACTCCTATCACTGTCCCCCTCACATTATCATAAATCATAGGCTGACCTATGGCTTCCTCGGCATTGTTCCAACCAATCACTTCAACAGATCTTTCATTCAAAATGAATGTCCGCGAATCCCCGGTTCTATTACTATCAAAATTTCTTCCCGCTTGCAGATTCATTTTATAAGTCGAAATAAAATCCGCATCAACTGTCAGTTTCTTAATGACAATCTCTGAATTCAAGGCTGTCATTTCACCATTTCGCTCCACAAAGCCCCTATTCGAATCCAGCAATTCACCAGAAGGCACTCTGCTTGAGCCCCCAACTGACACCACCCCTGAAATTGTTAGAAGCTCATTCTTTAAGGCCTCATACTGAGTATTAGCCTCATTACTTAGTGTCAACACAATGATCTCTTCCTTATCGTAGCCCAGGGGCTTATTATTCAGGTAATTTAATTGCTGATAAACCACGACTGAAGCCACAATCAACGCAGCTGAAATAGCAAATTGGAAAACGACCAATATTCTTCTTAAACCAGAACCATGCCTTTGGCTGTCTGCTGTTGATTTTTTCAATGCCTTGACCGGCCTGACTGACGAAAGATAAAGTGAAGGATAAATGCCTGCAACAAGGCCCATAAACAGGGCAGCTATCAACAGCCAAATTACTAGATTCCAGTCCTCTGCCATCGTGATTTCCAGAGCCAACCCAGTCAATTGATTTAAGACCGGTATTAGGACAACAGTCGCCAACGAGGCTAATGCTACTGAGATAACCACCATCAAAACAGATTCGGTCAAAAATTGGGTAATCAGGCTCAAGCGATTGGCTCCCAGGATTTTTCTCACACCAACATTTTTAGCCCTGCTCATCAATCGACCCGTTGACAAATTCACATAGTTTGCGGCTGCAATGGTCAAAATGAGAACGGCTAATAGTGTGAAGATTCGAACTTCGGTGAGATCACCATTCTTACCCGTTTCATCCGACAGATTAGAACGCAAGTGCACATCTGTTAATTTCTGAATGTGTAGCTCATTCCTGTCAGGTGCATCTTTGCCGAGATGACTTATCATAAAGGACTCCAGTCTTCCTTCAATCTCAGCCAGTTGAATTCCATCGTTTAGCCTGAACATCGTTTGTAATATATTGTTGTCCCAAGCCCTGGTCATCCCTCCTTCGTCAGCCAAAAATTCCTCCACAATTGTCATATCCGTCAACATGTCTATTCGAATTGAAGAGTTGGCAGGAAAGTCTTTAAATACCCCCATAACAAGGAAGTTTCTATCATCGTTGTAGGTCAGAGTTTGTCCAATGGGGTTATTATTTCCGAAGTATTTCGCAGCGGTTGAGGCTGAAATCGCTATGGCATTTGGTTGAATGAGCGCGTCCCTTGAAACTCCCTCAATTGTATAAAAGCTAAGTACATCGAAGATTTCAGGGTCGGCAAAAGCAAAGTTTTTTTCGATGAACACCTGACTCTCAGATCGAATGGAAGCTTCGGTGGTCATAAACCTGCCGAGCGTTTTTATTTCTTTGGCAAACTCCTCTTTCAGCAGTGGTCCAAAGGGAGGAGCGATGTTGGAGAAATGCATTGCAAGCGTACCGTCACTACCTTTAAACTCTCTTGTAAATCGGTGGATATTTTCGGCATCTACATGAAATTTGTCAAATGAATGTTCATAGTTGACATATAAGCCTATAAGCATGGTGGCCGTCAGCCCGACCGTGAGTCCGAGGGTATTTATAACTGAAAATATCCTGTGTTTTTGGAAGTCTCTAAACGCTGATTTGAGGTTGTTCTTGAGCATAGTTTTAGGGTTGGTTGACGAATTCAATTCGTCTAATTGTCACCTCAAAAAAACCAAATGGTTACAAAGCCGGTTGATGGGCCATAAGAAAGCCCTGACGTTCGGTCGGGGCTTTCCTAATAGAGAAAAAATATTTTACTCGTCCCTCAATCGATCTGAAGGGTTGCTCACTGCAGCTTTGAACGTCTGCGTCCCAATGGTAATCAGTGCTATGGTACCCGCAATTGCGGCAGCGCCAACAAACGGTACCCAATCTAAATCGATGCGATAGGCATAGCTATCTAACCAATCTCCCATAAAATACCAGGCCACAGGAAAGGCAAGGATCATTGATACAATAATCAAAATGATAAATTCTTTGGAGAGAATACCTACAATTTGATTTACTGTGGCACCAAGCACTTTTCTAATACTGATTTCTTTACTTCTTTGCGCTACGGTGAAGGAAGCCAGGCCAAACAAACCAAGGCAGGCGAGAAAAATGGCCAGGCCTGAGAAAATCGTGAATAACTGACTTCTTTGCGTCTCTGACGTATAGAGCACTTGAAATCTATCATCCAGAAAGTTATAATTGATTGGCGCATCTGGGCTGAATTGGGAGTAAAGACTCTCAATTTGGTTAACCGATTCCCTTATGTTGGCCCCTTCTATTTTTATCGAAAGACTTCTCATACTGTTGGGTCTGTTCACCAATATTATAGGAGAGATCTCGCTCTGCAAAGACTCGAAATGAAAATTCTTAACTACCCCAACCACGGTGCCTCTAACCCCAGCGTAAACCATAGGTTTGTTTACCGCATCAGCGGCATTGGCCCAGCCAATAACCTTTACAGATTCTTCATTGAGAATAAAAGAGGCAGAATCGCGACTATAGTCTTTAGTGAAATTTCTTCCCCCCATCAATTCCATCTGATAGGTGGGTATAAAATCGGGATCAACGCTCAACACCTTAATGGTAACAGGAGTAGGTGCCATCTCTCCGTCAACTTCAGCTTGAGCTCCCTGGGAATCGAGTAGTTGTCCTGACGGCACTCTACTTGAACCACCTACGGATCGTACACCAGGGATATTCTGCACTTCATTTTTGAATGTTTCATATTGACTGCCAATCTGATTGCTAACTCCTAGAATCATCATTTGATCTCGATCATAGCCCAGGCTCTTATTTTGTATATAATTCAATTGCTTATACACAACCATAGTCGAAACTATCAAAATCACTGAAATAGTGAATTGCACCACCACCAAAACTCTTCTTAATCCACCACTTTTAGCACCAGTAGTAAGCTTGCCTTTTAATACACGAAGTGGCCTGAAAGATGATAGGTAAAATGCCGGATAGCTTCCTGCCAGAATACCCACCAGCATGGCAAAGCCTACGATGATGGCTATGATATCCCAGTTTTGCACCAGGTTGAAAGAAAGCACTAAACCAGTAAATTCTCTAAAGAAGGGTAAGATTAGGAAGGCTGCAACTACTGCAATTACCACCGCCAGCAGTACCAACACTATTGACTCTATCAAAAACTGATTGATCAAATTTCCCTTTACAGCACCAAAAACCTTTCGCATTCCTACTTCTTTGGCACGACTTGCAGACCGTGCCGTAGCCAGATTCATGTAGTTGATACAGGCAATGGCCAGAATCAGGGCAGCGATGGAGGTGAAAATGTAGACGTAAGTGATATCGCCATTCTGACCTTGCTCATCATCCAGATTTGAGTGCAAGTGCACATCGGTAAATTTTTGAATATGCAGCGCTGTAAATCCAGGTGCGTTTGCACCAATACTGGCGACCAAAAATTCTTCGAATCTTCGTTCAATTTCGCTGATTCTTCCACCCTCTTTTAATGTAAATACTGTTTTGAAACTGTTACTTCCAAAATTTCTCATGACGGCATCTCGGCCACCAAAAAATGCCTCAACTATGCTAAAATCACCCATCATGTCAAGTTGAACTGATGAATTATCTGGCATATCCCTGTAAATTCCTTTGACCATTAGATTTGTTTGAGCACCGTATTTGATGGTTTTACCCATAGGGTCTTCACTCCCGAAATACTTCTGAGCCATAGTCTCAGAGATAACCACTGAGCCCGGCTGACTCAGAGCCTCTTTTAAGTCTCCTTCAATAACATCGAATGTCAATATCTCAACAACTTCAGGGTCTGCAAAGCCAAAGTTGGGTTCCCTAAAAACCTTGTCTTCGTAGGTTACCGTACCTGAGAATGTGACATAACGACCAATTTTTTCTATCTCGTTCTCATATGTGGCTCTTAATAAAGGGCTGAACGCAGGTGCCAGACTTGAGAGATGCAGCGAGGTGGTTCCATCGGGACTTAAGAATTCCCTGGTAAATCGGTAAATGTTGTCTGAGTCCTTATGAAACTTATCATAGCTCATTTCCTCGTTGATATAGAGGCCAATAAGAATACAACAGGTGAGCCCAACTGAAAGGCCAAGAATATTGATAAACGAAAAGGCCTTGTGTTTTTTGAGGCTTCTAAGGGCAACTTTGAAATAATTCTTTAGCATGGTCTAAATAATTTTTTGAGTTTTTGGAGTTTTTGGAGTTGGTCAAATAGTAATACCGTTTCAATGCAGTTTCGTTACAGGCAGCTATGGGTTAAAGATCAAGAAAGTAAACGGGAGGTTGCACCGAACCAAACAAATACCACAAGAGGCCTTTGTCAACTCTCTTTTCTAATTGCCCAATTTTCACCACCTTGAGGCATGAAGCGCATAGCTCTCCTTCTCAGCTTGCTTTTTACCGTTCACTTTGCCTACTCTTTCCAAAAGAAAGGTAAGCAGAAAGCGGATTTAACAGTAGTTTCTTTTAATATCCGCTATGGCACTCCTGGTGATGGTATTAATAAATGGAGCAATCGAAAATCATTGATCTTTAATGTTTTCAAGAAATACAAAGGGAGCATTATTGCTACCCAGGAAGCATTAATCAGACAAATTGATGAGCTCAAAAAAGAGATCCCTAAAATGGGTGTAGTTTACAGAACTCGCCATGAAGACGATGAGAGTGGGGAGTCAATGGCCCTCTTCTACGACAAAAAGTTGTGGAAAGCACTGAGTGATGAGACATTCTGGTTTTCTGATACACCAGAGGTTCCAGGCTCAAGGTCCTGGGGTAATACCTTGCCGAGAATTACCACCGTGGCCGTGTTTGAAAGTAAAGTAACTGGCAAAAAAATTCGAATTCTGAATACCCATTTGGATCATAGGTCTCAAAACTCACGTGAAAAAAGCATTGACCTGATTTTGACTAAAATCAAAAACTATGACCCCTCAATTCCAACCATTGTATTGGGGGATTTAAATGCCGAACCAGACGACCCCATTATTAAAAAGTTGGAGAGCGAATTTATAGATAGCTATACCGGACCGGCAATCGAAGGTTGTACTTTTCATAAATGGGATGGGGGGCGTCATTGCGAGAGGATTGACTACATTTTTTATCCCAAACAAGGATTTGAATTGCTCGACTCAGGTATCGATCGCTTTAAAAAATCCGGGAGATTTCCATCAGACCATTTTCCGATTTTTGCCAAATTCAAGCTCAACTAGATTTCTTCCGGTTGCTTATAAATACCCCAACCAAAACGGCAAGAACTCCGGCAATCTGACCTGTCACCAAAGTTTCTCCATCCTTTAAACCCCAGGCCAGGGCGACAATTGGAATTAAATAGGTCACAAAACTGGCAAATAGCGGTGTTGTGATTTTAACCAGTTTGTTAAACATTATAAGCGCAATAGCCGTGCTCATTACACCCAAAAGCACAACATATCCAGCTGCCGGAATGCCACCCGGAACAGTGGCCAGCTTGTCCGCAAAGTCAGTGCCGACTAAGAGGTAGATGCCCGCCAATGGCCCCATAAAAAGTAGGCTCACACTGGTGATGATCAGAGCATTGATTTCTTTAAGATGAAATTTGATGATATTCACATTTCCACCATAACAAATTGTGGCCAGGACCACGAACAAAGCATAATAATTGAGTCCTGACAAACTACCTCCACTACCCGCAAGCATCAATAGGGCTGTGCCTGCAAATGCAATGATGACCCCTATTCCGGCTGCCCTGGTAATTTTTTGAGCAAAAAATAGTGCACCCATGATCAACACAAAAATTGGTGTAAGTCCATTGAGAACACCTGTAATACCGCTATCCAACCTGGTTTGTGCAAAGGCAAAGAGAAAGGCCGGGATAAAACTACCCAGCAAGCCAATTCCGAACAGGAGTTTCATCTGGCGCTTGTCCAGCATTCTCAATCTTGGTATGGATACCGGTACCAGAAAGAGGCACGCAGAGAGAATTCTGAGGGCCCCTACTTCCCCCGGGCTATAGACCTCTAAACCTCTTTTTATTAATATGAAAGAGGTTCCCCAGATGAGCGCAAGAACAATGAGGAGGGTCCAGGCAAGTACTTTTTGATTCTTCATTTAAGCCAACGCGTAGGCGTCTTCGAATTTAACAGCGATCTCATCTAATAGTTCCATGATTTCGCTTGGGTCAGCGGATTCCACCAGCCGCATTCTGAAAGGTCTGAAGTCAGGGATTCCCCTGAAATAATTAGTGTAGTGTCTGCGCATTTCAAAAACACCCAAAACAGGGCCTTTCCACTCCAATGAGAACTTAAAGTGCTTCTTAGCCGTGGCCACTCTTTCTGCCATTTCGGGAGGTGGCAGCAGCTCACCGGTTTTCATAAAATGTTTGATCTCATTGAAAATCCAGGGGTATCCGATGGAAGCCCGACCGATCATAATGCCATCGACACCATATCGGTTTTTATATTCTAATGCCTTTTGAGGAGAATCTATATCGCCATTTCCAAAAATAGGAATATGAATGTCAGGATGGTTTTTGACCTCAGCTATTTTTTCCCAGTTCGCCTCACCCTTGTACATTTGCTTGCGTGTACGGCCATGGATACTTAAGGCCTGAACGCCAACATCCTGCAGTCGCTGGGCCACCTCAACTATTTTGATTGTACTCTCATCCCAGCCCAGCCTAGTCTTTACAGTTACAGGAAGTTGGACCCGCTTGACGATCTCATCTGTCATTTCCTGCATCTTAGGCAAGTCCAGTAAGATACCGGCCCCTGCTCCCTTGCAAGCCACTTTTTTAACCGGACATCCATAATTAATGTCCACAATCTCAGGCTCGGCTGCTTCGGCAATAGCTGCCGCCTCGCGCATGGATTCAATCTTATCCCCGAAAATCTGAATGCCAATGGGCCGCTCGTAGTCATAGATATCCAGTTTCTGCACGCTTTTATCAGCATCACGAATCAGCCCTTCTGCCGAAATGAATTCCGTGTACATCATATCGGCACCATTTTCTTTGCACACCGCCCTGAAAGGTGGGTCACTCACATCTTCCATGGGTGCCAGCAACAATGGAAATTCTCCTAATTCTATGTCTGCAATCTTAACCAAGCTCTTTTCAAAATTTCGCGTAAATTTACGCGATTATGACGAGATTAGACAATGGCATTGACCTGTCGAAGAATACATCGGATAGAGGCACTTTTTTGATCGTTTTGGGCCTTCTCATCGCAGGCTTTTTTATTGGCAACTTTGTTTCTTCCATGTTCATTATTGGCTTCCTGGTGCTTGGCGGTGGTAGTCTTGATGCCATGTCAGACCTGAATCTTTTATTTAGCTACGTGGGCAAAACGAACTATATGATTGCCCAGGCCTTTTATACGCTGGTGTTCACCTTTCTTACCCCCTGGTTTTATTTGAAATTTTTTGCCAAAAAGTCTTTTGGCAGCTTATACACGGAACGGAAAACACCACTTGTTCCTTTGATCCTGATTTCCGTGGCTACTATAGGCTTCATGTTCGTCAATACCGTCCTGATTGAGTGGAATGAGAGCTGGAATTTTCCTGAATTTATGTCCGGCCTGGAGAGTTGGATGAAAGAAACAGAGGCCCTATTGGCCGAGACTACTGAGAAATTGATCGTATTTAATCATTTTGGTGATTTCATATTGGCCTTTGTGGTAATCGCCATTTTGCCGGGTATTGGTGAAGAAATTTTATTTCGCGGGGTCTTGCAAAACTCCCTACATAAATGGTCAAAAAATGCACACGTTGCCATTTGGGTTTCAGGGTTCTTATTTGCCGCTATTCACATGCAATTTTATGGTCTGATGCCGCGTATGATGTTGGGGGTCCTTTTCGGCTATCTATACGTCTGGTCTGGAAACCTTTGGTATCCCATTGTAGCTCATATTATTAACAATGGTCTATCACTGACTTTAGCCTATTTATATCAGCTCGAAATTCTTGATTTCAATCCCGATGAAACCACAACCAATTCCCTTCTTTATGGAATGATTGGTTTGGGGGTTTGTATCATCACACTTTACCAATTCAGAGAACATTACTTAAAACCCAAAGCCGCTGCATGAGCAAATTTCAAACAGTTTTTAAGACCTCCCTTCCTCATCAGGCTGAAATTGTGAAGGCCGTACTTGCTGACAATGATATTCCGGCTGTCATAATCAATAAAAAGGACTCTTCTTATCACATCGGACTAATTGAAGTAAATGTCAATAGCGATGATGTAATACAGGCTCTAAGGATCGTTGAAGACGAAATTAATTTTGACTAATCATGAGTAATCTTGCCCAACGCATCATCACGGGCTTATTAGGTGCGGGGATAATGATTGCCGGCATTGTTTTTAGTGAATGGTTGTTTGCCTTTATTTTCTTGGCACTCACGGTCTTGACACTGAATGAATTTTATTCCCTGGCATCCAAAAATGGTTATCATCCATTTTCAGTTTGGGGATTATTTTTCTCAATTGTGTTGTTTGCTCTCGGCTATCTTTCCATTTCCGGACTTGTGGGACACCAATTCTTATGGTTGCTTTTCCCGCTTTTTACCCTCGGTTTTATTCTTCCTCTTTATTCCAAAAAGGCCCATCCGATTAATTGTCTTGCGGTGAGTCTGATGGGTGTAGTTTACATCGCCATCCCTTTCACTTTACTGAGTGTAATTGCGTTCAAAAGCGGAACTTATGGCTTTGAATTAGTTCTGGGTCTAATTCTTGCCCAATGGGCCAGTGACACCGGAGCCTATTTTGTGGGAAAAGCAATAGGTAAGACAAAGTTATTCCAGAGAGTTTCTCCTAACAAAACCTGGGAGGGAACTATTGGAGGTCTTGTATTTGCGTTGGCAGTCATGTATGTGTGGAGCATATATTTCCAAGAATTGCAAACGTTGGAGTGGCTGGGACTAGGCCTAATTGTTGCCGGCTTTGGCAGTTTTGGTGATTTGGTAGAATCTTTATTTAAAAGAACACTGGCCATCAAAGATTCTGGGAAAATTCTACGTGGCCATGGAGGATTCTTAGACCGCTTTGATGGATTAATCATTGCTATTCCCTTCGCAACGGCCTATTTAATGCTACTCGGCTGAATTTCAAGAAACCTTGAATTCTTGAATCATATTACCTTAAAATTTCCTTAATTTTGCGGCAACATCGAAATAAACGAATGTACTCTTCATGGCATACATAGAGCCGGCTCCAATAAAGGATAGGGCTAATCCTTTTGAGTCAATGATGTCAAGGTTCAACATCGCTGCTGAAGCGCTTGGACTTGACGAACAAATCTATAACGTTCTTAAATCACCTTCGAAACAAGTCTCGGTATCGTTGCCCATCACAATGGATGATGGCAGCATACGCGTATTTGAAGGACACAGGGTGATACATTCCAATATCCTGGGCCCCTCGAAAGGGGGAGTTAGGTATGCCATGGACGTGCACCTCGATGAGGTGAAAGCCCTGGCTGCTTGGATGACCTGGAAATGCGCTGTAGTAGATATACCCTACGGTGGGGCAAAGGGCGGAATAAAATGTAATCCACGTGAAATGTCTGCTGGTGAAGTTGAACGACTTACCAGAGCTTATACCCAGGCTATGCTGGATGTATTTGGTCCTGATAGAGACATCCCAGCTCCTGATATGGGTACCGGCCCAAGAGAAATGGCCTGGATGATGGATGAATATTCTCGCGCTCATGGTACTACCGTGAACGCCATGGTAACCGGCAAACCTCTGGTTTTGGGGGGTTCTCTGGGTAGAACGGAAGCTACAGGCCGAGGTGTAATGGTTTCAGCCCTGGCAGCAATGGAAAAATCTCAAATCAATCCTTATCAAGCCACTATCGCTGTTCAGGGTTTTGGAAATGTTGGCTCATTTGCAGCGCTTCTACTGGAAGAAAGGGGTTCTACTGTTGTTTCTATTAGTGATATTTCCGGAGCCTATTACAATGAAAATGGCATCAACATTCAAGAGGCTATAGCATATCGAAATAACAACGGAGGTGTGTTGGAAAATTTTGATGGTGCTGAAAAAATGGACAACGCAGAAGATTTACTTTTTCTTGAGGTAGATGTTCTTGTTCCAGCCGCTGTAGAAGATGTGATCAACTTGAAAAATGTTGATAAAATCAAGGCTAAATTGATCGTTGAAGGTGCCAATGGGCCAACTTCTGCCGAAGCCGATGATGTGATTAATGACAAAGGAATTCTGGTTGTTCCGGATATTTTGGCCAATGCTGGAGGTGTCACAGTGTCCTACTTCGAATGGGTACAAAACAGACTAGGCTACAAATGGACAGGTGAACGTGTCAATCGTAGATCTGACAGAATCATGAAGGATGCCTTTGACAAGGTATATGAAACATCTCAAAAACATAATTGCCCATTGCGAATTGCAGCTTATATCGTAGCAATAGACAAGGTCGCTGAAACCTATAAGTACAGGGGCGGCTTTTAATCCATCTGAAATGAAAATCCATAAAGAGGGACGCGTTTTTCTCGTAGTCCTTTTGCTGGTTCTGGCTTTGGTCAACTTTCTGTTGACTGAGTATACTAAGCTTTCAAGTGAATGGCTTACTACGGCAATTGGTGTAAGCTCATTATTCCTGATATTTTTTGTTCAGTTTTTCCGATCTCCAAAAAGAAAAACGGAAATGAACAAGGGGCAGATAATTGCCCCTGCAGATGGCAAGGTTGTGGTAATTGAAAAGACAAAGGAGTCTGAGTATTTCAAAGATCAAGAACGAATTCAAATCTCGATATTCATGTCGCCTCTTAATGTACACGTCAATCGCAACCCCGTGACCGGGCTAATTAAATATTTTAAATATCATCCCGGAAAGTATTTGGTGGCCTGGCACCCCAAATCAAGCACAGAAAATGAACGAACCACTTTGGTTTATGAAGTGCGTAAAGGCGTGGAGATATTAGTGCGGCAAATTGCCGGTGCCCTGGCTAGAAGGATAAAGTGCTATGTTGAGGCCGATCAGGCCGTGATCCAAGGCAAAGAATTCGGGTTTATCAAATTTGGATCGCGGGTAGATTTATTCCTACCTCTGGATTGTGAGGTCAAAGTAAATATGGGAGACAAGACCACCGGTGGGAAAACGGTGATTGCAGAATTTCCTGACCTCTAGAGCATTTGTTCCACTACTTTCATTAAGCGAGATAAGTACTTTTTGTCGACCTCATCAAAATCAGCCAATTGATCAGAGTCCACATCCAGGATTAGCGCAACCTCTCCATTTTTAAAGGCCGGTAAAACAATCTCTGACTTAGAGTCAGAACTGCAGGCAATATGTCCTGGAAATTCATCCACGTTGTCCACAATAATGGTCTCTGCATTTTCCCATGCTGTGCCACATACTCCTTTGCCCCTTTGTATTCTGGTGCAGGCAATTGGGCCCTGAAACGGGCCGAGTACCAACTCATCTTTTTTGACCAAATAAAAACCTACCCAAAAGAAGTTCATGCCATACTTCAGGGCCGATGCCATGTTGGCCAGATTGGCTGTCAAATCAGGCTCTCCAGTAACAAGCGCTTCAATCTGTGGAAGAAGGGCCGCATACTGTTCTTCTTTGCTTGCGTCTGTGATTACACTTAATTCTTCAGCCATCAGAGGGTCTTAATATTGATTTTTGTCTTTTCGTTAACCACTTCACCGGTATTAATGGTTCCATTTTTTTCGATCATCAAAATATGAGCTTCTTCTTCTGCAACAGGCTTGTGCTCCACCCCTTTTTTAACCACAAAAACATCACCCTCATTCAATATGAGTGTTTCTGTTTCCATAACCATTTTTACAGTACCCTTGAGAATCAGGAATAACTCATCGGTATCAGAATGATGGTGCCACACAAACTCGCCCTTAATTTTAGCCACCTTGACGTCATGGTCATTGACAGCCGCCACCATATGTGGATCCCAATGCTCTGATATTTTCTCCAATCCTTTCAGTAAGTTCACATTAGCCATTGTAGTAAATTTTTAATTCGTCACCATTAATTTCTTTCACCTGCTCAGACATAACACGGATAACCGGAGCTTTAATTCCCTTTCCAAATTCTTTCTTGCTCGTGAAAACCCTGGCCTCATCCCATAACCCCAAATTCATAAAACTCTTTAATACCGCAGCCCCGCCTTCTACAAGCAGGGATTGAACTTTCCTTTTGTATAAATCTGCAAGCATCGTTTCCAAAAAATTCTCTTTTCGTAGCATCACATGTTCCAGGTTTTTCACCCTCGCATCTTTAAGCGTATTGTAAACCAGGGTGTCTTGAGATTGATCAAATAGGTTCAATGTAGACTCCAGCTCCAACCCTTTATCCAAAACAATTCTTAGCGGATTTTTACCTTCCCAGAGCCTAACATTCAGAGTGGGGTTGTCGTATTTAGCGGTGTTCTTTCCTACAAGGATAGCGTCCTCTTCGGCCCTCCATTGGTGTACCAAAGTTCGGGATTCGATGTTACTGATCCACTTGGAGTCATAATTATCCCTGGCTATGAAACCATCGTTGGTTTGAGCCCACTTCAAAATGATATAAGGCCTCTTCTTTTCGATAAAGGTGAAGAATGTCCTATTCAACCTTTGACAATCAGCTTCGAGCACGCCCTGCTGCATCTCAATGCCAGCAGATTTCAATTTTGCTACGCCCTTGCCACCAACCAATGGGTTGGAATCCAAACAGCCAATTACGACTTTAGACAACCCCTTTTCTATCAGTAAATCAGCGCATGGAGGAGTTTGCCCAAGGTGTGAACATGGTTCTAATGTCACATAACATGTACTCCTGCTGAGTAGTTCTTGATTTACTACGGCCTTTATGGCATTTACCTCAGCATGAGGGCCACCATAATGTTGATGCCATCCCTCCCCTATTATCTGCCCATCACATACGATCACGCAACCGACCATCGGGTTCGGACTTACCAAACCCCTCCCAAACTCCGCCAGTTCGAGGGCTCTTTGCATGAAATACGAATCATCCATAATGGGCATGGCAACAAAGTTAACATGATGTTGATTATGACCTAAATTCCCTAGTTTCACGTGATGGCTGATCAGCATATTTTTTTTCAGAAATGGGTGGCCCGGTTGCTCCCTCTTTATGAGAGGCCCGAGGCCGAAGAGCTAGTGTACAGACTCATCGATGCTCATCTGGATAAAAACAGGCTTGAATTTTGGGATATTGGAAACGAGCAAATAGACTATCAGGCCGAGCATCTCACAGCAAAATTTGAGTCTGCCATAACCAGATTACTTGCCCATGAACCAGTTCAATATATTCTTGGACACACCTATTTTTTGGATTATAAATTGAAGGTAGGGCCAGGGGTACTTATTCCGCGACCCGAGACCGAGGAGTTAGTGTCTCTGATTATTGATCGGGAAAAGGATAGTAGGGACTTGAAAATACTGGATATCGGCACTGGCTCTGGCTGCATTCCCATAGCCTTAGGCGGAAATCTCAGTTGTCAACAAGTCATTGGCATTGATGTTAGTGAACAGGCCCTGGATATCGCTAAGGAAAATGCGGTTAACAATTCGGTTCAAGTGGATTTCATATTGCTGGATATTTTGAAACAATCACCAGAAGTAAATGACCTTGACATCCTGGTAAGCAACCCACCTTATGTTCTGGATTCTGATAAAAAGCACATGTCCAAAAATGTCCTTGACCATGAGCCAGCACTGGCACTTTTTGTACCTGATAGAGATTCGTTGAAATTTTACAAGGCCATTGCAAAACAAGGTCTGAATGCACTCAAGATGGGTGGGAGGCTTTATTTTGAAATCCATGAAGACTATGGAGAAGCCGTCAAAACCATGCTCAGCAACATGAATTATAAGGACATAGAATTGAAAAAGGATATCTTCCTTTTAAAGGACAGAATGATTTTGGCTAAAAGAGGATAAATTTATAAATTATTAGCTTTATTTGATAATTCAATAATTTCAATTATCTATTCGGAAGGTTCTGATGAATAAACTCATCTTATTACATGGCGCATTGGGGAGTAAGGTGCAATTAGAATCTTTGTCAAGTTCCCTTTCCAGTCTCTTTGACATTTATACATTAAATTTTTCCGGGCATGGAGGTGAACCATTTCCTGAATCTCCATTTAATCTCGAGACCTTTTCCCAAGAGCTTCGAGACTATATTATCATTAATGGTCTACACGGTGTCCATGTCTTTGGTTATAGCATGGGAGGTTATGTTGCACTGAAAGTGGCACAGTCAAATCCTGATTTGATAGGGAAAATCTTCACTCTGGGGACCAAATTCGACTGGAACCCTTTATCTGCGGATCGTGAGACTCAAAAGCTCAACCCTGAGATTATTGTAGAAAAAGTACCCGCTTTCGCCCAAAGATTGAGGGCGTTACACGAACCCAATGATTGGAGAGAGTTAGTCGATAAAACGAAAAAATTGATGCTCACGCTCGGCCATAACCCTTTGCTGAGCAAAACCGAGTTGTTGGAGATCACCAACGATTGCGTCATTGCTTTGGGAGATGAAGATAACATGGTCACCCAGGAAGAAACTGAGTGGGCGGTAAATCACTTGCATTTTGGCAGTTTAAAGCTCCTACCTCAAACGCCTCACCCAATAGAAAAAGTTGATGTCAATTTGCTGTCAGCTGAACTGGTAGATTTTCTTCAATAATATTTCCTTACTAATTTTATAGTAGTATTACTATTTATATAGTTTTTCTACTATATTTATAGTATGAAAACATTGACTAAGGCTGAAGAACGGGTAATGCAGATCCTCTGGAAGCTTGAAAATGCCTTTACCAAGGACATCATCGCCCTTTTCGAAAAAAACAAGCCCAGCTATACCACCGTGGCTACGGTGCTTACTATTCTGGAACAGAAAGGCTTTGTGAGTCATGAGAAGATTGGCAATAGCAAAAAATATTCGGCAATCGTCAGCAAAGAAAGCTATAGTCAGTTTGCCTTAAATGGTATGCTCGGCAATTATTTCGAAGGTTCACTGAGCAAACTGGTCTCATTCTTTTCTGAGCACAAACAGTTAGATATGAAAGAGCTGGATGAGATTATTGAGGTGATCAAGAAACAGAAAAAGGGACAGTGATATGTGGGATCAAATTTTTATATATAGCTTAAAAGTAAGCCTGATTTTCGGGGTGGTTTATGGTTTCTATTTACTCTTGCTAAGGAAAGATACCCACTTCAAGGCTAAGAGAATTGCTTTGCTTGCTATTCTAGTTCTTTCCTTATGCGCTCCTGTGGTCAAAATCAAGACTACCTCTCCAGTACAAGACAGTCCTTACCGCTTTGAGTCATTAAACGCCTTATCCGAAACAACGGCTCCAACATCTACTATTCCTCTGAGCCAACCTACAACCGCAGTTGATTCAGAATCCCACTTTGACTGGTGGAATCTAATGGTGAAAACCTACATTATTGGTGCACTCTTGGCCGCACTCTATTTGATAATTCAAATTGTGGGCCTGGGCTATCTGCTTATAAATGGGCACAAGGATGCGCCTGATAAATCCATAGTTAAACACAGATTAGTCAGGCATCCGTTTTCATTTGGCCGATGGATTTTCTTGCCTGAAAATGAAGTCTATGATGAAGACACACTTCAAACCATAATTAAGCATGAACAAGCACACCTCAGTCAATTGCACAGTATTGACGTGCTAGCAGTCTCCATCTTCAGAATTATACTCTGGTATAATCCCCTGTCATATGGCTTGAAAAAATCTATAAAATATAATCACGAGTGCCTGGCAGATCAGGCGGTCCTGGATGATATCAGTCCTGAGGTTTATGCCAGGCAAATACTAGGTGTGGCCTTCGGAACAGAACATTTCTCCCTTGGCCACTCATTCTCACTCAGGTCAAACATTTTAAACCGAATAAAGGTCATGAACATGAAAAAAACGCAGCCCTTTAAAACAACCATCTCGCTTTTCTTTTTAGCCTCCGCATTCACTTTGTTCTTTTCACAAATGAGTCTGGTGGCTCAAGAGGAAGATGACTTTGCCAAATCCAGAACACAAATAAAAAGATTTGAGAAGGCCATGGCAATGGTGAATGCAATCAAAGTAAGGCCAACAAGCATAACCTTTGTCAATGATAAATTCATACCCATTCAAGGTCTTCCAAAACACCTCAAAGCGCTTGAAAAGCTTCAAAAAGACTATCCAAACAAGAATGTGCGGATTAGTTATTTTGATGAAAAAAAGGCCAAATACATGTCTGGGCCTGGAAAAAACCAGTCCATCTTAAACCGTGCAGGATCGGGTGAGGTCCTTTTCTCTGACAAGCTCAGTGAGAAAGAGAGAGATGAGTTGTACAACGAATCGGTCAAATGGGCCACTGAAAATGTCCTCCCACTTTTCCCGGATTATCCTCGGATTGATAAGAGCATTTTCGATAAGTATGAATACGTTGCCATTCGCACAATTCCCAGCTATGATGAAGCGGCAAAGCAATATGATGACGTTTTCAAGTTTGGTACCAAAATGTTCAAAATGAATCAGGTAGATAAGTTGCCGGAGCCAAAAGGCGGTTTGGAAAATTTCCTGCGCAATGTTGCTTTGCATGCCGAAACTGATGCCTCTCTATCTCTTGATGACTTGCCCAGGAAAATTGAATTTCAATTCGAAATAGGCTTGGACGGTCAGATGTCATTGCTTAAGCTTCTTTCGAATGTAAAAGGACCCGAAGAAGTACAGGATAAGGTTTATAAACTATTGCGTCAAATTCATGACAACCTAAAACCCAATGCCTTCTTCAAATGGGCACCGGGTATGAAAGAAGGAAGTCCGGTGGTTACTCAGATGAAAGTGGAGATTCCCAAAAAATACTTGAAATGATTATTGGTTGATGGCCAGGTTTGTCTTCAATTTGGAGACGCCTGGTCGATCAATTCCTCAACCACCCAAAGCGGTTTTGCGTTGGTTTCAATTCGTACTTTTCCTGTGACTTCAGATGTAAGTTCAATCGGTTCCATTATCATTTCGTTGGTCCGGCTATTGTAAAAACCTTCAGCGGTCAAAAAAGTGTTTGGTGCAATGGGGTGGACGCCAAAATGATGACCTGTACTTACCCATTTTTCAAAAAATCCGGTGGCAGCATAAACCCACTTTCGATTATTGTAAAAAATCACTGAGTCTAATTTGAAAGAATACAGTTTGGCTAAATCGAGGGCTTTTGAATTATAGATATCGGCCATCACATTCACGGCCATATGTCCTTTTTCCAAGAGGAACTGATAAGTATTGTCAAGCAAGTTTCCTGTTTCGAAACCCAGTAATTGCACCGGGCTTTGTTCCCGAAGTCGGGGTTTGAGTTTTTCCAGTGATTCATGCCTGGCCACTACCACATCAATCTTAATTCCCCATTTCAACACCTCCTCTAGAGCAGATTCTACAACAATCACTGTTGGGCTCCATTCTAGTAGAGATTCTACAAAGTTCATGTCTAAGGCTATGGGATCATGGATAATGAGGGCTGGTTCCTGCTCATCCCGAACAATGTGATGGGAAGACATAACTAGTTCACTTTAGACTGCTGTGGCACCTTAATGACATCATGGTTGACAATCTCGCTCCAGACCAAGGCTGCGGAGCCCAGAACGGCCGCATTGCGATCCATCAGCTCAGACAGTTTGATTTCTATCTTACCTTTAAATCCCGGATATAAGTATCGCTCAAAGTACTTTTTGGTGTTTTCGATCAGAATGTCACCAGCTTTTGCCAAGCCCCCAAAGATGAAAATTGCTTCCGGGCTGGTAATCGCGGCTGCATCAGCCAATTTCAAACCCAGAATATCAGCTGTATAGTCATAGGCCTCAAGTGCAATCGGGTCACCTTCAAGCGCCATTTCCGTAATTTTCTTGGCAGTAAGGGTCTCGTAATTATAGTTCCTCAGAGGGGTTTCTACTTTATTGGTAGCCAGCAGCTTGAAAACGGTTCTCTTGATACCAGAGGCAGAAGCATAGGTCTCTAAACATCCCCTTTTTCCACAGTTACATTCACGCCCATCAGGATCAACATTGATATGCCCCAATTCTCCAGCCAAACCATCATGGCCGTAAATGAGCTTACCTCGCGTTACAAATCCACTACCCAAGCCGGTACCCAGGGTCACCACTATGTAGTCATTCATGTCCTTTGCTCCTCCAAATACCTTCTCTCCAATTGCCGCAGCGTTGGCATCATTGGTCAAGACCATTGGCACATTAAAGTGAGTTTTGAACAAATCAACAAAGGGTACGATACCTTCCCACCCCAAATTGGGTGCGTGCTCAATAGTTCCTTTATAGTAGTTCCCATTTGGAGCGCCCACACCAACCCCCTTAATGTCAATGGGGTTTGGATAATTGTCCATTTTTGAATGAATGGCCTCACTCAGCTCAGCCATATAGGATTCTACTCCCTTGTTACTTTCTGTCGGTATTGAACCTTCAACAATGATATTACCCTCAACATCCACCAAGCCGAACTTGGTATAAGTGCCTCCAATGTCTATGCCGATGGCTGCTTCTGTCATACTTTTATAGTGAATGGCCTTACCATTGTCTGAAAGTGAGTGTTAAATATAATGGTTTAGCTGATGCCAAGTATTCACTTTCTAAGATTAGCCAACGCCTTTGAACTGAGTAAAACCAATGATGGCCTCACTCAAAGTGAAGCCATCAACATTCAATTTTTAATCAATTCAACTCTTAATCAATATGCCCGCGGTCGTCTCAATATTTTGATCAATCTTTAGAATTTCAACTTCAGCATAGCATAAAAATTTCGAGGCGGTTGAACCCTAAACCCTGGTCCGTCTATAGTTCCATCGAAATCAATATCTACTGGTGCTCCATCAGTGAAATACAATTCATCAAAGAGGTTATTCAGCATCATTGAGAAACTAATGGTTTCGGAAAAGTTGATATCCGCTCTCAAGTTGGTGATGAAATAAGAAGGCAATGTGAATCCGGGATTATTTGATAATTCCATAAATGATTCGGCCACGTATCTCCCATTCAAATTGAAACTGAGAGTCTCCGAAGCTGTCCAATTTATGGCCGGACTTATAATCCATTCCGGAGCAAAGATATGATCGACATTGTTGAAGATTTCAGTACCATTGTTGAAGGCCTCGACTTCAGTACTCATATAGGTAGCATTCAAATTGAAGGCCCATTGCTGAGAAGGACGATATTCGGTTTGAATCTCCAAGCCTGATCGCTTAGTATCAGCAATATTCTGTCGCAATGGAACATAGGAGTTAGCCGATAACCCACCCACAAGAGATATCTCATCTTCAAAGTCCATCACGAAGTAATTCGCAATCAGATTGAATGAAGCGGTATTGAGTCGATAACCTAATTCCAAATTGTTGACATACTCTTTGGACACAATTGAAGCATCCTGAGCCGAGAAGAAATTGAATTCGTTGATAGAAGAGCCATCACCTTGAAGAATATCAGTTCTGGTAGGTTCCCTTCCCGTTCTTCCAAATGAGGCATATAGAGAAGACTGCTCATTCAGGTTATAATTCACTCCGATTTTTGGGTTGAAGAAAAACCAATCCCGACTATGATTCACGCCTCCTGCCGGAACAGTACCACCAAAAGACAAAATCTGAGCAGCATTGAATTCAAGCTTTACCGAACGTAGCTGAAAATCGGCATAGAGATTAAACCTCCCGGTTTCATAATTCAACTTTGCGAAATAGCTGAATTCGTTCTTTTGCGTCTCATCTTCATAATCAGGATTGCTGACATTCGGTGCCGTGTAGTTGAAGTTATTTCTATTAAAAGTATAGACATGAACTCCCGTAGACAGATTGATTGCACCTTGTTCATAGTTTAGATCAGAAAGGAATCCATAATGATCACTGCTCAAACCAAACATGAGTTGAGTCGTATTGTCGAGGCCAAAGGGAAAAACACCCCTGGCACCTCCGTAGTAGACTGAAGAATTCCAATTCAACACTGAATTCAATTGCCTTCCATATTGAATCTGCACCAACTCCTGCTCAAAATTATCAGTATCGTTCGGATGGTTATAATTGGTTTTAGGGTCATTGTTGATGTCTGCTAACAGGACAGGAAGATAGGACTGATCATTCTCCGTTTTTCCAGCAAAGGCCGTCACGCGTAAAATGTCTTTATCTCCTAAATAACCACCAGAAACAAAGAAAGAATAACTATCCGATCCGGAGTGATTCTTATAGCCATCCGACTGTGTTCGGGTGAATCTTGAGTACAGGGCTAGCTTATTGTCTAATTTACCTGTGCTCAACTCGCCTGAAGTCCTTAGCGTTCCGAAAGAACCTGCAAGCACCTGAAGTTCTGCACCCGGTCTTGATGTGCCTAAGCGTTTAGATTCAAAGTTTACAGCACCTGCAAAGGAGGCCACCCCATTTGATGATGTTCCAACGCCTCGTTGTACCTGAATACTCTCCATGCTATTCGAAAAGTCTGAAAAGTTCGAAAAGAACACCCCTTGGTCAATCATATCATTCAGCGGAACCCCATTGAGTGTGGTATTGATTCTGGTCTGATCAATTCCTCTCATTCTGAATTGTACATAGTTGCCAATATCTGCCCCGGCATCGGAGTACGAAAGGATCGAAGGCACCAGTCTTTCAAGAACTACAGACGGATCCTGACCTGAGTAAATAGATTCAATTTTGTCCACGCCAAGATTGGTGGTTGAGAATGGTTCGTCCTCCCTGACTCTGGTTGCCGAAACAATTACTGATTCCAGGTTTTTGGTTTCGGGCTCCAGGTTAAAATTGAGGAGTATCGACCTCTCTAGTTTTGTGCTGTATTCGTAGGTGACATAACCAACATGCGAGATTCGAAAAGTGTAATCTCCAGCACTCAAACCTTCAAGCTGGTATCTCCCATTTCTATCCGACACAGTGGCTTTTCCTTGATCTGGTTTAAGAATTACGATACTCGCACCTTCTAATAATTGCTGTGTTGATCGATCTAACACTTTTCCACTGATTGCGAACTGAGCATTCAGGCTCATTTGGACCAGCAACAATGCTGCAATCCCAACTAACTTTTTCATTTGTAATAATTTATTTGGTCAAACATTTGAGAAAAAAGGGGTTCTTCCCAATTCATAGTTTACCATACCTCCCTTCGCCAGCATTACCTGGATCAGGTTCAATGGGTATAATCTCAGCCCGTTTTTATGGGCACCCCTTACTGCTTGCAATATTAAGTCAGAAATCTCTTACAACAAAGCATCTATGCGTTCGACTGTCATTTTCAGTCTATGAGCTCGGCTACCTTTTACCACAACAAAAGGACGTTCGGCTGCCGTAAGCAGCTCTAAATAGAGGTCAAAAAAGTAGGCTCTATCTTCTGGATTTTCTCTCAATGGATCTTCCTCATAGGGGATATCGTAATCCGTAAGAATATAAAGATCATAATCCTGACCGTGGAGCTGTTCCAATATCCAGGGATCGCAATCTCCATATTTGTATTCACTCCAGACCTTCATTACATGCATGTCAGTATCAGCAATCAAGAGCCTCCCTCCCTTTTCTTCTTCCTCCTTTACTGCATTAAGCTGGCCTCTTGCAATTTTGAGTAAGTCTGCTTGTATATAATCCCTGCTTAAATTATTCAGATATTCTCTGGAATATTCAGGAACGCTTTCGGTTTGATATAGGTTTGCCAAGGCTTCAGCCAACTCGGTTTTCCCGGTACTCTCGGGGCCTACAATTGCAACTTTAATCATGCGCCATTATCCAAAACAAGCATCCTCTTTTTCCAAGCTAAATAACCTGATACCGCCATCCCGATATAAAGAAAATAGAGCAAGGAGAAAAAATAGAGCTCTTTGTAAAAATAGATGCCTGCGGCAAGAATGTCCACCACCAGCCAATAGTACCAATTGTCAATTTTCTTGCGAGCTGTGAGCCACATGGCCGTCACGCTCAACATGGAAGTGGTACTGTCCCAATACGGCAATGAAGCGGGTGCCATGCCTTCAAACAGGCCTGGGATTCCAATTAAGACCTGAGCAAAAACAAAAATCCCAATCACTGAAAGCCCTATCGAGGATATGAGACTCTTAAAGGACATCTGTGAAATTGCAATTCCATCTTCATCAGCCTTTTTGCCATAAACCCAGTAATACCACCCGTAGATATTTAGAATTAGAAAGAAGATATGAAGCAGGAAGTCACCATAGAGCCTGGCCTCCCAAAAAACAACAAAAGAAACAAGCACATAGGCGATACCAAAGGGCCAGGTCCATATGCTTTCTTTGATTAGAAAAACGACCGTAAGGATGCCAAATATCAACCCTGACAATTCCCATAAACTAATCTCTTGCGCATAAGAAATGACACCCTGCCAAAAGTCAGTAAAGCTCATGCGAGCAAATATATGATTTTGTGGTATCTTCGATCATCCCAAACCCGAGATAATCATGATCAAAGGCATCATCATTTTAGTCATACTGCTTGTTCTTTTTCCTTTGGTCACCAGTGGACAGGAAACCAATTACAACAACGAAACGGACAGCATGGATCCGAGCGTAAAAAAATTCCTGAATGGCCCCATTACCAAAGAGGGTCTGCAAAAATTGCCTTATAAAATCTGGTTTAATACGAATTATAAGACCTATCTGGTTGATACAGGAACATTAAAAAAGATCAAAAGACGTAAATTGAAAGACATCAAAATTCTGGCTTTTATGGGCACCTGGTGTCATGATAGTAATAGGGAAATCCCTCGTTTGATCAGGATAACTGAAGAATTAGGTATTGCCGATCAACTGGAGCTTTATGGACTTGATGTAGATAAAACCAGCAGAGACAGACGCGAAGAAAAATACAATATTCGGAAAACACCAACCATCATTATACTTAAAGATGGCGTGGAAATAACGAGAATCCTGGAAAGACCGGAGGTCTCATTTGAAAATGAATTGCTTCAAATATCCAATTAGAATGTTGAGCAACCAAAGTCATCTTTTTAACCTTCCTGCCGACCTTACTTATATCAATTGTGCCTATATGTCGCCAATGCTTAAGTCGGTGGCGGCTGTCGGAGTCGAAGCTATAGCCACGAAGGACAACCCATCTCAAATCCAACCACACAATTTCTTTGAAAACCCGCAACGGCTCAGAACACAGTTTGCCAAGCTCATTGAGGTGGCCGATCCGAACAACTGTGCCGTGGTTCCATCGGCATCTTACGCCATGGCGAACGTAGCCAAAAACCTTGAAGCAGATCGGGGTGACAATATTATTCTAGTCGATGAGCAATTTCCGAGCAATGTATATGCCTGGAAAGCCTTAGAAAAAGAAAGGGGTGTTTCCATAAGGACCGTATCAGCACCAAGTGCGGAAGAAAATCGTGGTCAGCTTTGGAATGAGAGAATTCTTGAGGCCATCGATAATAGGACACGGCTGGTTGCTATTGGGCATGTGCATTGGGCAGATGGCACCTTATTCGACCTCAAGGCTATTCGGAGAAGAACCCAAGAAGTGGGAGCACTACTGGTAATTGATGGAACGCAGTCCATAGGCGCATTGCCATTCAGTGTTCGTGAATTTGAACCAGACATGATAGTTGCCGCTGGATACAAATGGCTATTGGGACCCTATTCATCTGGTGTTGCCTATTTTGGTGAATATTTCAGGGATAAGACCCCAATCGAGAATAATTGGATGCATCGCTTGAATAGTGAAGATTTTAGCGGACTTGTAAACTATGAGGAGGAATATCAGGCAGGTGCTTTGCGCTTTGAAGTAGGTGAAAGCGCCAATTTCATTCTTACCCCAATGCTCACAGAATCAATTCGTCAGATCAACGAATGGGGTCCTGAAAACATACAGAATTATTGTCGAAACCTGACACAGGTAGCTGTACAGGAATTGAAGGAAAATGGGTTCACCGTGGAAAATGATGAACACCGATGCCACCACTTGATTGGCTTTCGGTTACCGCAGGGAATGGATATTAATGTGCTGAAACAGCGATTTGTGGACATGAATATTTTTGTGTCTACCAGAGGAAATTCGGTTCGTATTGCCCCACACCTTTACAATTCAGAAAACGACATGGACAGACTTTTGGAGGGGATCAAAACACTTGCATATGCTTAACAAGGCTATCGGTTTATTTATCCTTCGCGTGCTTCTTGGTCTTCTCTTCTTGATGGCTGGTTATGGCAAAATTTTCACTTGGGGCATGGATCAGGTCTATTCCAGCTTCAAATCCTATGAAGATACCTGGCTGCCAAAGTTTTTGGTCCAATTCACCGCCTATTTTACCAGCTATGCAGAACTTATCTGCGGATTTCTAGTAGTCATTGGCCTGTTCCGAAACTATGCGCTTTACGCGTTAGGGGCAGTGCTTCTGATTGTTTCTTACGGTCATGGCCTCAGCTCTCCTATTTGGGACCTGAGCCATGTATTTCCAAGGGCAGTAATGCTCATTGCACTTTTACTGCTCCCCGAAGAATGGGACAAATGGCAAGTGCAGAAATTGTTGAAAAAATAATTAATCCAAGGCTCTCTATTTTTTAACTCGCGCAATCTCCGTACTTTTGTCCGGCAAATAAAACCACGTATTTATTTGCCATGCCACTCGATCCAGACAAATTCCTCTTTGAAGCACTGACCTACGATGATGTGCTCCTGCTCCCAGCTTATTCCGAAGTTTTACCGAGAGATACGAGTATTAAAACTCAGCTTACGCGTAACATTCAGTTAAATATTCCCCTGGTCTCTGCGGCCATGGACACAGTGACTGAGGCCCAATTAGCCATAGCCATGGCACTGGAAGGAGGAATCGGTTTCATTCATAAAAACATGTCTATTGAAGCGCAGGCATTGCAAGTACGCAAGGTAAAGCGTTCGCAAAGTGGGATGATCCTTGACCCAATAACCCTTAATGTAGAAAGTACAGCGCGCGATGCGGAAAACATCATGCGTGAGAATAAAATTGGTGGTATTCCTGTGGTTAATGGAGGTCAAAAACTTTTAGGCATTGTCACCAACAGGGACATGCGATTTATTAAGGACATGAAAACTCCGGTGAGTGAAATCATGACCAAAGATAATGTGATCACTGGCGAAATGGGCATTACGCTGGACGGTGCCGAAGGGGTGCTTCAAGAGTATAAAATTGAAAAATTGCCCATAGTTGACGACCATGGAAATCTTACGGGACTTATTACCTACAAAGATATTCTCAAAAACCGAGACAGACCAAATGCCTGCAAAGATCAGTTCGGTCGATTAAGAGCAGGGGCGGCTGTCGGTGTAACCCCTGACATAGAACAAAGAATTGAGGCCCTGGTAAATGCCGGAGTGGATGTGGTGAGTATAGACACAGCACATGGTCATTCAAAAGGAGTGATTGACATGGCCAAAACAATTAAAAAAGCATTCCCTGAACTGGACATGATAGTTGGCAACGTGGCCACTGGTGACGGGGCAAAGGCGCTTGCAGATGCAGGTGCTGATGCGGTTAAAGTAGGCGTAGGCCCAGGAAGTATTTGTACAACCCGAGTTGTGGCGGGAGTAGGCATGCCACAACTCTCAGCCGTTTATGAGGCTGCCAGGGCATTAGAGGGGTCAGGAGTACCTGTCATTGCGGATGGTGGCATCAGATACTCAGGAGATGTGGTCAAGGCAGTTGCAGCTGGAGCCAGCACAATTATGATCGGCTCACTTTTGGCCGGCACCGAAGAGGCTCCAGGAGAAGTGATTCTTTATGAAGGTCGGAAGTTCAAATCTTACCGTGGCATGGGGTCCATTGAAGCCATGGAAGATGGTTCAAAAGACCGCTATTTCCAGGACGCTGAAGATGATATTAAAAAACTTGTACCTGAAGGTATCGTGGGGCGTGTTCCATTCAAAGGGCTGGTTCAGGAAGTGCTTTATCAAATTACAGGAGGCCTTCAGGCAGGCATGGGTTATTGCGGAGCCAAAGATATTCCCACCATGCAACAGGCCAAATTTGTGAAAATCACTGGAGCAGGTGCTCGTGAAAGCCATCCACACGATGTATACATCACAAGAGAAGCTCCAAACTATAGTCGTTAGTAGCCCCACATTTTGCTTTAGAAGTCATCCGATCACTTGGAGTGATCAGATGACTGAGATTAAGTGGATTCGTCTCTGGATCTACTAAAGCAGATAAGTTCAAATAGCCCCTTTCGGATTAAAAGTCATAATCTTTAATCATTCGACCTCATCGGTACGACCGCTTGAAGCGGTCGTACCGATTGAATGGCTTCTTTCACAAGTCTCAATGAGTTTCGATTTTATTCACACAGGAGAAGTCATCCGATCACTTAGAGTGGTCGGATGACTGGATTCAAAGGTGAGTGATCAGATGACTGAGTTCAAAGGCATTTTGTAACCGCCTTTTTACTTTTCCCCTGAATATTTATTTATCTTATTGCTTCCATCTTTTTCGAAGTAGAATCACACTGTCCATGGGGGATTTAAATGTAAAAGTAGTTAGCAGTCAAAAGCAACTCAATGAGTTCACCAAATACCTGCTTAAAGATGTTCAGGCTTTGGAGCGCATGCTTGAAGAAAACTGGTTTGAGGACGGTCAAATGAAAATTGGGGCCGAACAGGAGATTTGCCTGGTAGATGCTCACTACAAGCCTTCTCCAACAGCCATGGAGGTGCTAGAATCCCTCAACAGTGAAAGCTTTACCACAGAACTTGCCAAGTTCAATATTGAAGCGAATCTGGAACCCAAAGATTTCAAGAATGACTGCTTCTCAGCACTCGAGAAAGAAATCAATACACTTCTCGGCAATCTTGATAAGGTGACTGGCGATATGGGTATCAACTATCTGATTACAGGTATTCTGCCAACGCTGAGGAAGTTCGATATGGAGTTAGAAAACCTGACTCCGCTACCACGGTATAGGGCATTGGTGAATGCCATTAGCAAACTGAGAGGGAAAATTTACGAACTACGGATCAAGGGAATTGATGAACTCAATTTGAAGCACGATTCTGCCATGCTGGAAGCATGTAACACAAGCTTTCAAGTGCATCTGCAGGTTAAGCCACAGAATTTTGTGAAGAAATACAATGCCGCTCAAGTCTTAGCTGCTCCAAGCGTTGCGATAAGTTCAAACAGCCCGATGTTATTTGGGAAGAGACTTTGGCACGAAACCCGAATAGCACTTTTCCAGCAGTCGGTGGACACCCGAATCACGAGCGAACACCTTCGGGATCGAAGTGCTCGTGTGACATTTGGCAACCAATGGGTGAAGGACTCGATACTCGAGCTCTATCGAGAGGACATCGTGCGATTCAGAGTGATGCTCATGACTGAGGTCACCGAGGATTGTTTAAAAAGTTTGGATGAGGGTATAACGCCCAAACTCAGGGCCTTGATGATTCATAATTCTACCGTCTATCGGTGGAATCGACCTTGTTATGGCATAAGCCCCAATGGGCGCCCACATTTACGGATAGAGAATAGAATTCTCCCCGCAGGACCAACCGTTATCGATGAAGTGGCCAATGCTGCTTTCTGGTTGGGAACGATGAATGCGTTTACCGACCACTATCCGGATGTGACGAAGCTCATGGATTTTGACGATGCTAATGCCAACTTCCACGCTACTGCCTACAATGGCCTGAATAGCAAATTAAAATGGCTGGATGGCACCAAAATTGGGGTCAGTGAACTCATCAAAAAAGAACTTATTCCGATAGCAAGGGAAGGATTGGAAAAGAACAAGGTCGACAAGGAAGACATCGATAGATACTTGTCGGTCATTGAAGAACGGAATGAAAACGGTCAGAATGGCACCAGTTGGATACTCAAATCCTATTCGGAACTTGGAAAAGAAGCCAACAAGGAAGAGATAATCCTGGCATTGACAGCTTCCATGCTCAAATATCAAAAGAAGGGGATTCCTGTTCACGCTTGGGACCCGGCTACAATCGATGATATTATTAAGTGGCATCCATCTTCGATTTTAATTGAGGAGTTCATGACCACGGATTTATTTACAGTAAACAAAAAAGACATCCTTGAGCTGGTGGCTGACATGATGGACTGGCAAAAAATCCGATTTACCCCGGTAGAAGATGAGAAGGGAAATCTGATTGGCCTTATCTCAATGCGTATGATTTTGAGACACATCAATAAGAACAGAACGGAGACTCCCGGCACTACGACAGTTCAGGATATTATGATCAAAAATCCGATATCAATCGATCCCGAAAGTACTATTTTTGATGCCATGAAATTGATGCGGGAAAACAAAATCGGCTGTCTTCCGGTTGTCAAAAAAGACAAATTGGTTGGAATCGTAACAGAAGGGAACTTCCTCAATATTACCTCTACTCTACTTAAAATCATTAATAAAGGCGGATTGTAATAAGTATATGGAAAGAGTCATTGGGAGCTTTGATAGCGGGGACAGGAATGTATTGATGGTAGTGGTAGGTGCTATTCACGGCAATGAGTTGGCAGGCGTCAAAGCCATTAACAATGTTTTCAGAGAAATTGAACAATCACAGCTCAAAGTCAAGGGTAAAATTCTCGGTATTGCCGGCAACCTAAGTGCCATTGAAGAAAAGAAGCGCTACCTGGACTACGACCTAAACCGATGCTGGACCTTTGACAAAATCAATGCTGTTCGATCAACTCCAAAGGCTGATCTTAACAATGAAGATTTAGAACTCATAGAGCTTCTTGGGATACTTGATGAGTTTTCCGAAGGGGAATATGAGCAGAAAGTGCTGGTTGATTTACACACCACCTCTGCTGAGAATGGCAATTTCATTGTAATTCCCGGCAATCCGTCCGAACAATCAATTGTCAGGAGTTTAAAGTTACCGATGATTATTGATCTGGATCGCTACGTTCATGGCACTTTACTCCAACATATGCACCAAAGAGGCTTCTTGTCTTTTGCCTTTGAAGGTGGCCAAATCGGATCTGAAAAAGCGATTGATCTACATACCCACGGCATTTGGGAGTTGCTCTATCAGGCGGGTGCCATCGAACCCAAAAACGATTTTAAAAAATTGCTTCATTACGAAGAATTGGTTGGCTCGTTACATGCTCATTTGCCTACAACCGTAAAGGTACTTCATCGCCATAAGATAGAGCGTCAGGATTATTTCAGAATGAAACCTGGCTACCAAAATTTTCAAAGAATCAACAAAGGCGAAATTCTGGCCGAAGACAAAAAAGGCATTATTACTTCGCTCTTTGACGGCATGATCTTTATGCCTCTCTATCAAAATATTGGGAATGACGGCTTCTTTATCGTAGAGGAGCTATAAAATCACAGAGAGGTTATAAAAAACCACTTCGCTTAAGCGAAGTGGTTTTTTTGGTCTACTCATCGAATCACTTTAAGTGACCCGATGAGTATGAAAAGCTTATATTAATTCTTAAGCCTGTCCCGCAGTTGCTGCAGCTTTAGCAGACGCTTTGGCTCTGGCACTGTCTCTTTCTTTATCGGCAGCAGCTCCCAATGTTTTCTTAGTCATATCAACTACGATTGGTGTAGCCACAAACACTGAAGAATACGTACCTATAATGATACCAATCAAGAAAGCGAAAGAGAAGCCTCTTAATACTTCACCTCCAAAAATGAAGAGTACCAATACCACAATAAAAGTGGTCATCGAGGTAATCAATGTCCGGTTGATTGTGCTATTGATCGAAGTATTGAATGTGCCGATCAAGTCTTTTGACCCTTTCAGCTGTAGGTTCTCCCTAATCCTGTCAAATACCACCACGGTATCATTTATCGAGTAACCCATAATGGTCAGCAGGGCGCCTATAAATACCTGATCTATTTCGAAGTTGATTCCAAACACTGCCGCGATTGCAAATGCTGAAATCACGATCAGGGCATCATGGATCAAGGCCACAATGGCGCCTAATGAGAATTGCCATCTCCTAAACCTGATCAGGATGTAAAAGAATATGGCAACAATGGAAATGACAAAGGAATTGACAGAGGACTTTTTGATGTCGTCCGCTATTGTGGCGCCTACCTTTGACGAACCACCCTTCGTAAATTCTCCGGTCTCAAGTTCAGTAGCCCCATCAACAAATGTTTTGCCAGTAGCCTGTGTCAATTCAGCGACCAGGGTTTGAAGCACCACACTATCTGCATCAGTTGATTCATCCTCAACCAAATATGACGTGGTGATCTTCAGCGTATTGCTGGAGTTAAATGTTTTAACTTCAATACCGACATCACTAAAGGCACCTCCTGACAATGAGGTTTTCACATCAGAGGCCACCATAGGTTCATCAAACTGCATCACGTAAGACCTACCACCTTTGAAATCTACTCCAAGTCTCAATGGGTTGATAGAAATCAAAACCATACCAATTATGATTATCGTAGCAGAAATAAAATAGGCAATCCTTCTTTTTCCCAGAAAGTCAAAATTCAGATTAGCCAACCAGCCTTTAGAGAATGGCGTGGCGAAAGAAAGACTGCTTTCGTTTCCTTTTCTGGACATCCAGGTGATAATCACTCGAGTAATGAATACTGCTGAGAAGAACGAACATACAATACCAATCATTAATGTCACAGCGAATCCTTTGACCGGACCCTGACCCAATGTGTAAAGAATCACACCTGTCAAAAACGTGGTGACGTTCGCATCTATAATAGAGCTATAGGCTTTCTTATATCCTGATGAAATTGCCTGAAGTAGCGGAATATCATTCCGGAGTTCCTCCCGTATTCTCTCAAAAATCAGCACGTTGGCATCAATCGACATACCAATGGTCAGTACAATACCCGCTATACCCGGGAGGGTAAGTGCCGCACCAAGATTGGCCAAAATGCCCATAATAAAGAAGATGTTAAAGAGTAGTGCCACATTGGCCACAATACCACCTTTTGAATAGTAGAACATCATAAAAATGACAACTATGATTAACCCGGCAAAGATTGAGGTTATACCTTGTTTCTGAGCTTCCTTACCCAAAGTTGGGCCTATCACTCCTTCTTCTACAATTCGGGTTGGAGCTGGTAATGTTCCCGCCTCCAATACATTAGCTAAATCTATGGCTTCTTCCTGGCTGAATGAGCCGCTAATTTGCGACCTACCCCCAGCAATCGGTTCATTAATATTTGGCGCGGTGTATACATAGTTATCCAGTACTACAGCCACGCTTCGGTTTACATTCTCCTCAGTGATTTTTTTCCATTTTTTTGCTCCTATGGCATTCATTTGCATACTAACAGCAAATCGAGCGCGCTGATCCAAATCCTGAGCTGCATTGGTAATTACTTCACCGGTCAGTGGGGCCAACCCACCTCTTGGCGACTTGATAGGAAATAGCTCAAGCAATTCACTATTGTCAACCACCTTTACAGCCCATAAGAATCGTGTGTTAGCTGGAATAATCGCTTTGACTCTGTCGTGCTTTAAAATTCTATTAATTGCAGAGGTATCTTTCAGATCATACAAAATTCTGCCAAAACCTTCAGGATCTAATCTTCTTCCCGTTACAAAGGCAGATTGGGTGACCGCACCTAAAGAATTATCAGTTGTGCTGTCGCCACCAGCTAATTGCTGTGCCAAGGCGTTTGATGTTGTGTCTGGTTCTGCAATCTGACCAGATATTCCTGCTTCAGCTGTTGTGGCCCTACTTTGGTTTTCAATAGTAACAGCCATTTTATCAATAGCACTCGTTGTAGGCGTTATTTCAGTCCAACGCCAAACCTCCCAAAATTCTAGTTTTGCAACACCCTGCAACAACTTTCTTACCCTGGCAGGATTATCAACACCCGGAAGTTCAATCTGAATTCTTCCTGTTCCTTGTAGCCTCTGAATATTCGGCTGTGAGGTACCAAAGCGGTCTACCCTTGTTCGCAGAATATTAAATGCTCGGTCAATGGCATTGTCAACTTCTTCATTGATCATTGCCAGAACATCCGAATTTGAAGAGTTGAAATCAAGCCGTTCTCTATTATTGGCATTGGCAAATATTGCACTCAATTGACCATTCGGACTGATGTCAGCATAAGCCTGAGCAAAAAGGTTGGTTAGTGACTCCTGGCTATTTTTCTGCAACTCTCGAGCTCCGGCCAAAGCGGCCAAAAAATCAGGATCCTTACTATTCCCTGATAAGCTTCTTATGATCTCAGTAGGAGATACTTCAAGCGTTACGTGCATGCCACCTTGAAGGTCTAATCCAAGGTTCAATTCATTCTTCTTAATTTGCTCGTAAGTGAATTCTACTCCTAACACATTCAAAACGGGAATCCGCCAAATTGAATCCAGATAGGCCTGTTTCTTTGCAGACTCAACCAAACCCGTTTCCGGATTTCTCGCATATTCTGTCGCCTCACTTTGTATTCTTCTTGAAACAAATGTTATCGAGAGGTAATACACACACAGTATCGTAATGATAATTGTTAAAAAGATAATGGTGTTCTTGTTCTTCATTTTATAGATAATTAATAAAGTTTCTAATAGGGAAATTGCTCAAACCAGGTTTGAGATAAGGTCAGATAACACGAATCTCTAGGGAGCGTTAGGCGAGATAAACTGCCTAAATAATGTTTTGAAATGTTGTGTGCCGTTAAGTGGAACATCTTGAGGAACGGGATTTTGAATATCCTCTTCCAGAATTATCTCACGAATAAAGATTGGTGTGAATGGCTCCAGGGTTAAAGAACTTCCCGGCAAAACAACCTCACAACTCAACATGCCTATTTCAGTTTCTGACTCTTCAGAATCTGACGATTCCTGATCTTCCACTTGAGCTGACAGCTTCGAGCAGTGGTAATCAATCACCTCCTGCGAAACCACAAAGGCAGCCACAAGCAGTCCCATCACAAAAAAGAGGGTTTTACTAAAGATTGATATGTCAGATGATCTATTCACGAAACGGCCACAAATGTATTGAATCCCTTTCAGAAAGTTACATTAAGACCCAATTATTTGGCTATAAACCGAGAATTCAGGCATTCCTTTTGTCGCAAAGACTCTGGACGAAAGTATTCAGTGAATTTTAGAAGCGATAAAGCAGCGAACTACATCAAGCGCTCCCTCAAAGTCTGTATTGTTTGGGATGATCATATCAGCGGACTCTTTGTGAGGCTCAATATATTTTTGATAGGAGGGCATAATATGATTCTCATACTTGTACAATACATCATCAGCATCATAACCTCTTTCTTCACGATCTCTTGTCAATCGCCTTTGAAGCTTAATATAATCTTTGGCATCAATGAATATCTTAAGGTCCAGCAAATCAACAATTTTCGGATAATGGAAAACGAAAATTCCCTCCACCAGAATAACCGGTGCAGGCTTACGAATGATTGTGTCTGGTTTGACCTCAGGGTTGTTGAAAGTGTACTCCATCTTTTCAACTGCCCTGCCTTCAGCCAAAGTTCTGAGGTCGCTTGCGAAATGATCGTAATCAATGGACTCCGGCCTATCAAAATTGAATTCTCCGTTCTTATCTATCAATTGGTGCTCCCTTGGCCGATAATAATCATCTTGTGGTAGGCAGGTTACCTGAGTATGCTTGAAACTATCCAGTAACGCCTGAAGAAATCGAGTCTTACCAGAACCTGTGCCACCGGTTATGCCAATGATATACGGCTTTTTCATCTTGCTAAAATAGTAGAGTTAATATTATCTATGGTTGCCGTGCCAGGAAATCCACCAACTTTTCAATTGCTCGTTTGCGATGACTAATCTCATTTTTTTCTAATGAGGACATTTCTGAAAAGGTCCTGCTATGGTTTTCCGGAATAAATATCGGGTCATAGCCAAAGCCGTCACTTCCTTTTATTTCCGTGGAGATTAGCCCTTTAACTACCCCTTCAAACTGCTCTTCCACTTCTCCATCAATAAAAGTGATGACCGTCCTGAATTGAGCCTTTCGATTGGTTAACTTATCAAGAGCGGTTAGCAACTTACTATTATTATCATTTGCGCTGCGCTGAGGACCGGCATATCGGGCCGAGTAAACGCCAGGTTCCCCATTAAGCGCTTCAACTTCTAAACCTGTATCATCCGCAAAGACAGGCTGGTTGAAATTCTGATATATGTACTCGGCTTTTTCAAGGCTGTTGCCCTCAAGGGTTTCCTGATTCTCTGGCAATTCATCTTCACAGCCCAGTTCTTTCAATGAAATAACCGTGTATTGGCCTGCCAATATTTCACGAATCTCGCTGAGTTTATTCTCATTGTTGGTGGCGAAGCAAATTGTTTTCATGGACTTATAAAAGTAAGGTCATAAAAAAAGTGCCCTAACAGCACTTCTATTAATTGATTAAATGTTTTCTATCGAATGTCAATCAAATTGACTTCAAAAATCAAAATCGACCCCGGAGGTATACCTGCACTCCCGGCATTTCCATAGGCCAAGCCTGAAGGAATATAGAAAGTGGCCCTGGTGCCTTCTTCAATCAATGCAAAGCCGATATCCCACGCTTGTATTACATCTCCCCTGCCTAAGACAAAATCCAAAGGACCCCTTTCAGCGGTAGTGTCAAAAATTTCTCCATCCAGGAAAGATCCGGTGTAGTGAGTAATCAATGTTTCACCAAAATTAGGCTTGCGACCGGTGCCTGGCTCTTCAATGGTATAATAAAGGTTGGTAGCCGTGTCTAGTTTAACAATATCGAACAGATTCTCTTCTTTGAGATAAGCCTGTATCGCGGCATCATCAATTTCGAGTTGCTGTGCATCACTAAAGAATTCATCCTTATCGCAGCTTGCAAAGCAAAAGATAAGTAGGCCTAAGCCTAAAATTGTTTTTATACTTTTCATTGTTCTTCTATTTCAACAAGTTCCAAATCAAATATCAGTACGGAATTAGCCGGAATGGCATCACCTCTTGCATTTGGGCCATAGCCCAAGCCCGAAGGAACCAACAATTTTGCCTTTGTCCCTTTCTCAATTAGGGCTATTCCTAAGTCCCATCCTTCAATCACAGCCCGTGTTCCCAAGGTGAATTTGTAAGGTCCGTAAGGTCGATTAGGGTTATAGGTATTATTTTCCTTGCTCAATTGTTCGCTACTCGAATCTATGAAGGTGCCATCCAATAATCTCACGGTGTAACTCACATGAACATTTTCACCATTATTAGGTTTTCTTCCTTTTCCCGCCTTTTCAATAACGTAATAAAGACCGTCATCCGTCTTCTCAGCCGTCAAATTGTTGTCGGCCAGGTATCTTTCTATGATAGATTTATCTGTTTCCAGCTGTTCTTCGGCTTGTTGAGCTACTTCTAGCTGCTTACCCTCATTATATTTTTGCCTATCAATCACTTTGGTCACCCGCATTTTCATAATCACCATTTCACTGGTATCCATGTCACTGGTAATGGGCATACGCGTAGCTTGGCTATAATCACTAAGCTTTAGTCTGATATGGACACTGTCTCCCTCAGCACAAAGTTTAAATACATCCGTTAGTTGAGCTGGCCCCTGCGTAGCACTTAAAACAAAATCATCACCTGCCGGGCTTCGAAGCAAAACACTATCACCGAGCACATTCTCCATATGAATTAACATGAGATCTTCAGGCCCAGGTATTTCCCCATTGCCTGCTTCGATAACTTTATATTCAGAACCTGAATCAACTGCGATGTAATCGCCATCACTAGAGCAGGATGCAAATGCCAGCATCGTGATTAAGGCAAGAACAGACTTTATTACTCTCATTACTTTCTATTTTTTTCTTTGTCTAACAACTCCTTATAATCTGGCAAAACTTCCTTGAACTTATTCACAGTTTCCTCTAAGGTCCATTCAGTCCTTCCGCCTGCCGCATTTCTATGTCCTCCTCCGTTGAAAAATTTGGATGCAATTTCGTTTGCTGGAAATTCCCCAATGGACCGAAAAGACATCTTTATCGCCTCTTTCCTATCAGTAAACAACGCTGCAAGCACAATCCCTTGCAAAGATAAGGCATAATTCACTAATCCCTCCGTATCCCCGGTTTTGGACTTGTACCTGGAAAGTTCTTCAGCGCTGATCGCAAAGTAGGCTGTTGAATATTCCGGAATGACGGTCAGCTTTTCACTTAGCGCATACCCGAGGAATTGGAGTCTATCCAAAGAATTATTGTTGTAAACATTCTTCGCCACTTTTGTGTTGTCCCCCCCAAGTTCAATTAGGTTAGCTACCACTTCATGCACGTTTCTTGAGGTGGTAGGGTGCATGAAACCTCCGGTATCGGTCATTATACCCGCGTATAAAGCATCAGCGATATCACCATCAATCAGGTGCCTTTCGCCCAAATCCACAATTAACTCATAGCACAACTCGCAAGTGGCCGCTGCTGTGGTATTAGATATTTGAAAGTCGGCAAAATCTTCCGGATAAAGGTGATGGTCAATGTTGATCTTGTAAGCACTCGAATCTCTTACTAATTCGCCCATTTCATTAATTCGGCTGAGCATATTGAAGTCGAGCGCCAGAATCACATCACATTTATCAATAATCTCTTTACATCTGGCCTGTTGGCCTTTGTTGAAGATAATTACCTCATCATTTCCCTTCATCCAATGTAAAAAGGCAGGATAATCGGTAGGTGTGATTACTGTCACCTGATGTCCCTTTTTCTTGAGATAACCAGCCATTCCTAATGACGAGCCCAAGGCATCGGCATCAGGCTTATGGTGAGTGGTAATGACTATATTTTTGGGAGCACTTAATAGTGCTTTGAGTGGTTTTAAATCTTGCATTATCTATTAGCCTAATCAAAAGGCACAGACGAACCGGCAAATTTGTTAAGAAAAAAAGTCCTACGCAAAGTAAATCAGGCATTCATTGCTCTTAAAATGTTTGAATAATTCATTTCTCCCAGGCCACATTTTTAAAATTAAAGTCTATTTTTGCGCCTGAATTTGAAAAGGGAATAATAAAACTATGGCAACAAACAGAACTTTTACAATGATCAAGCCGGATGCAGTTGAAGCTGGAAACATCGGTGGAATCACGAAGATGATTGAGGAGGCAGGCTTCAAAATCGTTGCAATGAAGTATACAAGACTAAGTCCGGAAATTGCCGGAAAATTCTATGAAGTTCATTCAGAAAGACCTTTTTATGGCGAATTGTGTAGCTATATGTCTTCCGGACCAATAGTAGCAGCCATTCTGGAGAAAGACAACGCGGTTGAAGATTTCAGAAAATTGATTGGTGCAACCAACCCAGCTGATGCGGCTGAAGGTACTATCAGAAAAATCTACGCAACATCCATTTCTGCAAACGCGGTGCATGGGTCTGATTCAGACGAAAATGCCGAAATAGAAGGAAACTTCTACTTTTCAGAATTGGAAAGACACTGATTCAACCATTTTATGGGAATAAAAATGGCTGCCATACGGTGGCCATTTTTATTCCTTCTCCTTTTTGAAGAACGCCCTTCTCACCCATCTGGGAAGGAAAATAGCACCCAGAATCAAATAAGGATAATAGGACAGTAACCTCCAGAATAGGCTTACCCCAAAGGTATATTCTCCCAAAAACCCTTGATAGAACTCTTGGAAGGCAATTTCTGCCATTCCACTACTACCGGGAGTGGGAGAAACCAACATAACTATCCACATGATAATGTGCCTTGCAAAAATTAGAAGGTGATCCGAGAGGCTTAGATCCGCATAGGCAGCCACCAGAGAATTAAGCATCAGGTATCTGGCAAACCAAATAAACACGGTCACAGCGGCAATTTTTACCCAATAAGATCTCACCATTTTCTTGACCTGCCGAGAGGCCAGAATCATTTCATTTCCTTGTTCGACAGCAGCAATTCTCCACTTCTTAAACCATCGTAAGCCTGTGATTTTAATAAATACCCATTTCACTGCCCTTGGTCTGATCAATACACCATAGGACATGATGGCGGTGTAGAGAGCAATAAGCCCATAGCTCAGATAAAAAAGATACTCAAGACTGTTTCCCATCTTAAACTCCATATCAGCAGCTTCAGGAAAGGCTTGTCCATCAGTGAAGAAGATAGCTAAGGGTGCAGCAACAAGGAAGAATAGATTATCAAAAATTGCAGTTAAGAAGACATAGGCTAATGCCTTGCCAAAAGGTAGACCATGTTTCATTAGAATAAATATGGCCACACCTGTTCCTCCCACTACAGATGGGGTCACGGAAGAAGCGAACTCCCATAGAATAATAACATAAATACTTCCGGTCCAGGTTAGTTCTTCAAGCGATAAAGTCCGAATCCGGTAAACATAGCCCACTCCCCTGAAAAGGATAAAAACCACGGTTACCGCCACAGGCAACCAGGCTGCTTCAAAAATCTTTTTAAGGGAATCAGCAGTGATGTCTGGATCAGAATAAAATATATAGACCACGATAGCCAGACCAATGCCGATGGGTATCCATACTTTATTGGGGTTTAAAGTCTTAAAAACTTCCTTCTTGCTTAAGTCCATTCTAACTGACCAATTCTCCGTCTATCTTCTCAATCCAGAAGTTGTTGAACCCAATACCAAGATGCAAAGTTATTTCCCTCAATTGGAGTAACTCAAGTATGGCCAGAAAGTTGAATATCACAGCCACCTTAGTCGGTTCAAATTCAATAAGCTGACTAAAGGAAAGCTTGGGGTGTTTACCTAGTTTGCCGAGCACAAAGCCTTTTTGGTTGGATATAGTATAGGGGTATTGCACCACCTCATGTACGGGCTTGTTCAATTCTAACTCATAGCGTACCAGCACCTTTCGATAAACCTTGAGCAGTTTGTACAGGTCAATATCCTGCAATTCAGACTCTACATTATTGGTTTCAGCCAGCTTTTTTAGCTCTCGCACCACATTACCGCGGCTTTCGAGTTGCTGACGGTCATTTTCCATTTGACCAAGATTCTCAATAACCGACTTGTATTTCTTGTATTCAAGCAGATGCTTAACCAACTCATCACGCGGATCAATTTCATTACCTTCCTCATCCAATATAGGCCTTGGAAGAAGCATTTTGGCCTTGATTCGCATCAAAGTAGCAGCAACCAGAATAAACTCACTGGCGACCTCAACATCCATGGTCTCCAAATGATGTAAATAGTCTAAAAAATCATTGGTGATTTTCGAAATTGGAATGTCATGAACATCCAGCTCATCTCTCTGAATGAAGAAAAGAAGAAGGTCAAATGGACCTTCAAATAATGGCAATTTTATTTCGAAGCTCAAGGTTGCTTTTGATATCGATGTGATCAAATATATTACTAATCGAGTAATAGGTCTTCCGATGAAAAAATTATTTTTACTTTTGTGATTAAATTGAAGGGTATGAAAACTATCAAAGTGTATGATAGTTGTCAAACCGAACTCTTCGACAAGTATGTTCATAGAACCCGGAAAGCTCCTTAAGAATATTAACTCCCCGGATGATCTCAAAAAACTTGATCAGGCACAACTGGTTACAGTTTGTGAGGAACTAAGGCAGTATATCATAGATACAGTCTCTGTATATGGTGGCCATTTTGGTGCTTCACTTGGCGTTGTCGAGCTAACCGTAGCCATTCACTATATCTTCAATACTCCCAAAGACCAACTGGTATGGGACGTTGGACATCAGGCTTACGGACATAAGATTTTAACAGGTAGAAGGGACGATTTTCATACTAATCGTATTTATAAAGGCCTGTCTGGCTTTCCGAAAAGGAAAGAAAGTGATTTTGACACTTTTGGTGTAGGGCATTCCAGCACCTCTATTTCTGCAGCCTTAGGCATGGCAGTAGCCAATCAGTACAAAAATGACCCACGACAGCACATTGCGGTCATTGGAGATGGCGCAATGACGGGCGGATTAGCCTTTGAAGGCATGAACCATGCCGGTGTTTCCAACAGCAATCTGTTGATTATTTTGAATGACAACTGCATGTCAATCGATCCTAATGTTGGCGCATTAAAGGAGTATTTAACTGATGTGACCACTTCTCACACCTACAATAAGGTGAAAGATGAGGTGTGGAAGCTCTTGGGAAAATTCAGCAAGTTTGGAAAAAGTGCACAAGAGGTTGTTTCTAAGGTCGAACACAGCATGAAGTCTTTGCTACTCAAGCAAAGCAACCTGTTTGAATCACTTAACCTGAGATATTTCGGCCCTGTTGACGGACATGACGTGCACCATCTGGCGCATGTGATGAATGATTTGAAAAACATTCCTGGCCCTAAAATTCTTCACTGTGTTACGGTAAAAGGCAAAGGTTACAAACCAGCCGAAGAAGGTAATGCCACCAAATGGCATGCTCCTGGCAAATTTGACAAAGTTACGGGTGAGGTTTTCAAAAAAATAGATAATTCACCTAAGGCCCCAAAATACCAGGATGTCTTTGGACATACTCTGGTGGAGCTCGCTGAAAAGAACGAAAAAATTATGGGGGTAACCCCGGCAATGCCCTCTGGCTCTTCCATGAATATCATGATGGATGCCATGCCAGACCGGGCGTTTGATGTGGGTATTGCAGAGCAGCATGCTGTGACATTCTCCGCAGGATTAGCAACCCAAGGGTTGATTCCTTTTTGCAATATCTACAGCACATTTATGCAACGTGCTTTTGATCAGGTCGTTCATGATGTCTGTATTCAAAATCTACCTGTAAATTTCTGTCTGGATAGAGCAGGATTTGCCGGTGCCGATGGGCCAACACATCATGGTGCTTATGATATCGCATATATGCGATGCATCCCAAACAACATTGTTGCGGCTCCCATGAATGAGTCAGAACTCCGAAACCTGATGTACACTGCGCAGCTACCTCGAGAAGAGCAAGCATTTACCATCAGATATCCGCGTGGACAAGGTGTGATGCCTGAATGGAGAACTGAAATGAAAAAGGTAGCGATCGGAACCGGTCGCAAAGTTTCGGATGGAGAAGACGTGGCAATCCTAACCTTTGGGCACATTGGCAATTATGCCATTGAGGCTAAAGGAGAATTGGCCGAAGAAGGCGTGAATCCAGCACATTATGATATGCGCTTTGTCAAGCCTCTGGATGAAGAGTTACTACACGATATCTTTAGAAATTTCAAGCGGGTGGTTACCGTTGAAGATGGCTGTGTGATGGGTGGGTTTGGCAGTGCCATACTCGAATTTATGGCACAGAATCGCTACATGGCTCAAGTCGAGATTCTTGGCATTCCTGACAGAATTGTAGAGCATGGCTCTCAACTTCAGCTACACCAGGAATGTGATTTTGATGCTAAAGGAATTGCAAGGGCGGTAAGAACACTGCTTGAGTCCAGTCCCGTTTCTTCCAACCTGACAAGCCATTAATTATTAGCCTGAGTTTGGGATAATTAATTTATTAATTAACTGGTTATCGGATAGTAACAGTTACGAGTCATCCCGTCTTGCTTTCGCGAAGCTTCAGCGAAGCAAAGAGGGATCTTTTTCAGCAGTAAAAGTCAGATTTACTTATCAAACGTGAAAAGATTTCTCCGTCCCTAAACTGGGGACTGCGAAATGACCGCAGGATGACGATTCTTAAAGTAAGGGAGACTTCTTATCCCGAACTCACGTTATTAGCCTTGGGCTTGGAGAATCATCTGAGTCAAATCTCTTTTAGTCATCATACCTGCTTTTTGATTAATGACTTTGCCCTTCTTGAATAATACGAAATTCGGAATCCCTCTTACACCAAACTTCTGAGCGACAGCCTGGTTTTTGTCCACATCAATCTTAATGATTTTGACTTTATCCTTCAGCTCACCCGCTACCTCTTTTAAAATTGGAGCCATAGACTGGCAAGGTCCACACCAATCGGCATAAAAATCGACCAATACAGGAGTGTCTTTGTTAATTAGCTGGCTAAAACTTTCTTTCATCACTTTCAATCTTCGTTCTTCAAACTTTCAGGTGCGTCAAATAGTTCCTGAAAATAAAAAGAGGCAACAATCAGATAATTGCTGCCTCTTTCTATGACTAGTAAGTCGTCTTATTCCGATCTCAGCGAATCTACCGGATTGGCCTTAGCTGCTCTTGAGGTTTGAAAGCTGACCGTGGTCAGCGCCACAACAAGTACAATCAGCGCTGGTATTGCAAATATGTACCAATACAAATCAATCCTGAAAGCAAAGCCATTCAGCCATTGGTCCATGCCATAATAGGCAAGGGGAATAGCGAGTACAACCGAAATAGCAATCAACTTTAGGAAGTCAGTGGAAAGGAGGTTCACAATGTTTGATACGGAAGCACCAAGAACTTTCCTAATACCTATCTCCTTGGTTCTCTTGGAAGCCATAAAGGCCGCCAGCCCAAAAAGGCCCAGGCAAGCCACTAAAATGGCCAACCCGGAAAATATAGTGAATACACTACCAAAGCGTTGATCAGCGGCATATTGCTCTTGGTAGCTATCGTCAAGAAAGAAATATTCAAACGGATTGCCTGGGAAAAACTGAGCCCACTGTTCTTCAGCAAGTTTGATCACCTGCTGCGTATTGTCTGAAGTGTATTTGATAGAAAAATAACCGCGGGTGTCCGGTGTCAGCCTGAAAATGAGATGGTCAAAATCCTGCTTTAATGAGATTTGGTGGTAATCTTCCAAAACTCCAATAATGGTATAAGTATCACCCCAAAATTCTATCCTGGTATTCAGTGCTTCTTCCGGATCGTTAAAACCCAAATGTTTAATTGCCGATCTGGAGAATAAGATTTTAGATTCCTCATCTCCGAATTCTCTGGAAAAACTTCTTCCAGCGATCAATTCTAAATCAAAAGTTTCTACGTATTCATAGCCAAGGCCCAACACACGGTATTGCTTGCCTTCACTATCAGGCGCTCCCTCTTTTTTGATTCCGCCTGCGTTCCAACCTACTTCTCTCCCAGGTACCACCGTACTAACCACCACATTTTCTATATTGGCATTTCCCTTCACCACATCTGCAAAAGCCGAAAATCTTTCCTGATAAGTAGAATCTGCCACGCTTGGGCCAGTGATTACCAGTGTTCTATCAATGTCAACACCCAAATCCTGATTTCTCATAAACGAAATCTGCTTATATACAGTGTAAGTGCCTATAATTAGGCCCACTGAAGCCATAAACTGAAAAACGACCAACCCTTTTCGCAACCATGCGCTTCCAGAATTTGGTGCTCCTGATCCCTTCAAGCTATCGATTGGCTTAAATGAGGAAAGGACAAAAGCCGGGTAAAGACCTGATAAGAACGTACCAATCAAGAACAACAGGCCAAGGCCAATCCAGAAACCCTGCTGAGTAAATAGCGCCAAGGTCATAGGTTGATCGGCCAGACTAGCGAAGGAGGGCAAAACGATAGCAACGATGGCAAAAGCCAGTAATACAGCCAAAAGGTTAATAACCAGCGATTCTGTCAAAAATTGTCGAATGAGCTGTCCTCTCAAAGAGCCCATCACCTTTCTCAAACCCACTTCCCGAGACCTTTCCATTGACTTGGCTGTGGACAGGTTAATATAATTGACCCAGGCAATGATGATAATGAAGAATGAAATTCCGAGAAGGGCATATACAGAATCTCCATCCCCGTTTACCTCAGCCTCTCCAATAAAGTTTGAATAGAGATGAATGTCCTTCAAGGGCTGAAGTTCAAAACTCATCCATGTATCTGCCTCTCTCATTTCCTCACCCCATAGGTTTTCAACTACATCATCGACCTTCGCAGCAAATGCTGCTGCATCAACACCTTCTTTGAGCAAAACATAATTAAAATAACCATCCCAGTACCAAACGGAATTCATATTGTCTTCTCTTCCCTGGGCCGTTGTAGCCCATGATCCGAGAATGTCATATTTCAAATGAGCATTATCAGGAATATCTTCAAAAACTGCCGTGATTTTATAGCTTGTCCTACGATTATTCATTAAAGTCTTCCCCACAACATCCGTTTCTCCAAAGTACTTCTTGGCCGTGCTTTCTGATAGCGCCATGCTGTATAATTCATCCAAGGCGGTGGTAGGATCTCCGAAAAGCACTTTGGTACCAAAAACCTTGAATACATCACTATTGGCAAAAAATACCCTTGTCTCCCTAAACTCGCGATCACCATTAGAGATAATCGTATTTCTCTGGGTCAGTCTCGTATAGGATTCTACTTCTGGTAAATTTTCTTTCAAGACATGACCGATGGACACCACTCCTGAGGCCCACTCAGTACTAAGGTCTCCTTGATTGTATCGATTCGTCTTGAGCCTGAAAGTTCGCTCAGCGTTTTCATTAAAATTCTCATAACTCAATTCATAATTGACATATTGGAGAATCAGCAAACTGGCAGCTATGCCAATAGCAAGACCTGTGACATTGATAAAGGAGAAAACACGATTTTTGAGGATTGATCGCAAGGCGACCTTGAAGTTGTTTTTGAGCATGATAAGTCAGTTTTTAGTTAGAACTCCAAATAAGAATTTTGGTTACTTAACCAAGACGACCATTAGGGCTAATAATTACACTAAAATGATAAAAGTCGGTAAAACCGGCCATAAAGACATCACATAATAGTGTAATAAGGGGGTTATTTTCTTCTTCATGAGAAAATTCATCTCTCACAATACGGCTGTTTGAACTGCAACATTACCCCTTCCATCGCCAGTTGGCAACTTACTGGCTACACGAACATGCGTCTCTGGCTCTGCATATTTGGGGTGTTGTTTGATAGTGATTTAATGTGAGCTCGGGATAATTAATTTATTGAACAACCGGTTTTCAGTGTAGCAACTATTATCGGTCATCCCGTCTTGCTTTCGCGTAGCTTAAGAGAAGCATAGAGGGATCTTTTTCAGCAGTAAAAGTCAGATTTACTCATTAAACGTGAAAAGATTTCTCCGTCCCTAAAACTCGGGACTACGAAATGACCGCAGGATGACGAACCTTAAAGTAAAGGAGACTTCTTATCCCGAACTCATGCTAATTTAAAAGGTTCGGCTCCCAGGTAGAGAATGCTTTTTATTGAGAAGAGCACAAAATAAAAGAGTCACTCCCGTTGGAGCGACTCCCTTTCACCTAAACACCTGGGCAACTAACTACTCATAGTGAATCTAAAAGATTCCTATACCCAGACTTATCTTTAATTTATCTAGCGATAAATGTTAAATCAAGTTTTGTAAACCTTGCCTGAAAATCTTGAAATGGCTCAGGAAGATTCGAATTTTCTTCCCCTGCTATCAACCGCAGGAGGTCTCCGCAGCTGTTCTTATAAGCAGCATTTTTTGGTAGAGACTATCCAAAGTTAATATGAATTTTGAATAAATGAAATTTAACATAGGCTTAATTCATAAAACTTTTGCACAATTTTATCCACAGCGCCATTTTTCATTGAAATACATGGAATAGCATTTCATCCCAAAATTACAGTTTTACGCACACATTGCGGGTTTCTGTAAAAAATTTCAGAGCCTCCCAACCACCTTCTCGACCAACTCCAGATTGTTTCATTCCTCCGAAGGGTGTGCGGAGGTCTCGTACCAGCCAGCAGTTCACCCAAATGATACCGCATTTTAGCTGGTGAGCCGTCCGATGTGCCTTGGTTAAGCTCTCTGTCCATATTGTAGCAGATAATCCGTAAGGTGTGCTGTTTGCCATCTGTAAAACCTCTGCTTCTTCATCAAATGGAGTGAGTGTTACTACCGGACCAAATATTTCCTCTTGATTGGTTCTGCAATTATAGTCAAGACCCTCGATCACTGTCGGAGCCAGGTAATAACCATTGGAAAATTCGCCATCAAGAACTACTCGTTCCCCTCCAGCAAGTATTGTACCTCCCTCTTCCTTAGCCAACTCTATATAGGAAAGCACCTTTTCCATGTGCGAACTGGATACCACGGCACCAAGATTCGATGTCTCATCCATGGGTGCACCTACCTTCAGGTTCTTAACCCTTTCCACAAAGGCATCCCTGAATTTGTCATAGATCGATCTCTCAATAAAGATTCTGGACCCACATAGGCAAATTTGGCCTTGATTCGCAAAACTGGATTGGACAGAAGTTCTAAGTGCTTTGTCAAAATCGCAATCTGCAAAAATGATGTTTGGGTTCTTCCCTCCGAGCTCCAGGGACAATTTCTTAAACATCGGCCCAGCCGTAGCCGCTATGCCTTTGCCAGTTGCTGTGCCACCGGTAAAGGATATCAAGGGCACATCCTGATGTTCAACAATTGCCTGACCCACCTTTGGTCCGAGTCCATGTACGATATTCAGCACGCCAGCCGGCAAACCAGCTTCTATACAAAGCTCAGAAAGTAAAAAGGCGGTCATTGGAGTGATCTCCGATGGCTTAGCAACCACCGTGTTTCCAGCAGCCAAGGCAGGAGCTATTTTCCAGGTGAAGAGGTATAGTGGCAAATTCCAGGGCGAAATACAACCCGCTACCCCTATGGGAGTTCTCGTTGTGTAGTTAATCGCCCCATCCATCAAATGAGACTCCGAAGCAAAGTGAAGAATACCTGTGGCAAAAAACCTGAAATTGGAAGAGGCACGTGGAATATCCACCGCCCTGGCCAATTTTAATGGCTTGCCGTTATCTTTCGATTCGGCTTTGGCTAGCCTTTCCAGATTTTCATCAATTAAATCTGCAATCTTAATCATTACTCTGGATCGCTCTTCGTTCGATTTGGAAGACCATTCCGGGAAGGATTCTTTAGCAGCTTCCACCGCTTTCTCAACATCCCGTTGATCAGAATCCGGAATTTCACCATAAACCTGACCAACAGACGGGTCGAAGTTTTCCAAATACTGTCCTGACGCTGGTTCAGTTAGTTTACCATTGATATAGTTGAGTATTCTTTCCATAGGTTAATTCCAATTTGAAGCGATAAAGCTCATTACATTTTTGCAAGCAAGCTTTTCAATTTGCTTTTCGGATATTCTTTTGCCAAGTGTCTTTAATATCTCTGGGTATTTTGAAGCATCTTCATGCTCAGGGAAATAATAAGGGTCTCTCTTGGGATCAGGAAAATCCCCCGTATAGAAAAAGTCTGCCCCAAAGCATAGCGCATCCTCTCCTCCCGCCAAAGCCATTCCGTATTCTATATGCTCATACAAGGCTTCCGGTCTGTCATCATTAAGAAAAGCCCGGAGAAAATTCATGCCTATGAGCCCATTGCGATTTATAATTTCCAGCGCATTTTCTTTAGTCAGATTTCTTGGATGATCCCAGATCTCTCGAAAATTGGAATGGCTGGCTATCACCGGAACATCCAAATTCTTGCTGTAGGTATAATCTAAAATATCATGTGCTAGTGCATCAGAGGTATGGGACAAATCGATAGCGATCTGTCTTCCACTGATATAGTCCAGCAGCACCTGACCGTCTGGCTTTAAGCCAGGCTTTGAATAATTTCCTCCACCAAAGCGATTTTCATCATGGTGGGTCAGGCTGATATAGAAAAGCCTTTGTACGTTCTTTATTATTTCTTCAAGGTTTTTAAACGCATTTTCCAACGGCTCAGACTCATTACATATCCCCGAGGCACTTTCCAGAGCGGCAACAATTCCAATACGTCCAGAGTCAGCGTCTTCAAAACCTGGCCCGGCTTGAAAGAAATCGGTTGAATGTTGATTTAGCATGTCCCTATAAATCAGTGCCTGCTGAAGCCCCTCCCTGGAACTTTCTTCTTCAACCCCTGTATAAATGGCCATTGTCTGAAGTTTAACATGTCCTTCTTTGAGGAATGGTATACCCGCTCCCATCGCTCGAGTGTCAGGCGTGGCCTGCGGATTCATCATCAGATAAACCGGTAAGTCACAATGGAGATCAATAACTGGAGTCATGGACATTTACTAGAGACTGGCAGTTCTCCCTCCGTCAACTGGTAGATTGATTCCATTGATATAGCCGGCTGAAGGCGTGGCTAAAAAGGCAATGGCCGATGCAACTTCTCCCGCGTCCGCAAATCTTCTTGCCGGAATTTCACTTTTCATTTCCATTTCCATCTCATCAACTGATTTGGCCGCCTTGTTCGCCTTATTTTCAATTATAGAGGTAAGTCTTTGAGTTGCGGTAGCCCCTGGCAGAACGTTGTTCACAGTAACGCCAAATTGACCCAGTTCATTGGACAGGGTTTTAGACCAATTGGCCACAGCACCACGAATGGTATTGGAAACTCCCAGCCCTGGGATTGGCGCTTTCACAGAAGTGGAAATCACATTAATAATTCTTCCGTAACCTTCCTTTTTCATACCCTCCGCTAAGGATTGTACTAAAATCTGATTACAGATCAAGTGTTGGTTAAAAGCAATTCTGAAAGCCTCCAATTCAGCATCAATCGCCAAACCTCCGGGAGGTCCCCCCGTATTATTCACCAAAATATGATAAGGGTTGTTGACATCGACATGATCAGCCAGAGCCTGTCTTAGATTGTCAGGTTTGGCAAAATCCGCTACAAGCACCTCATGTTGTTGACCAGATGACGAGAACAAGTCTGCCTTTGTCTCCTCAAGGGCTTCTTGATTTCTAGCCAAAAGCGTTACACTTGCCCCTAAGTTTGCCAGTTCGATAGCTGTCGCTTTACCTATACCCTGGGTACTGCCACAAACCAATGCTCTTTTTCCTTTAAGGTTTAAATCCATGGGGGTAAAGTTATGAAAATTGCACAAAGGCGATTCTGAAATTTCTACTGGCTGTCGCCCTAAAATTTGTTAATTTAGCCAAACACCAAAACCATTTTGTCATGGCAGTCAGTCAACCCTTTAACCTTCAGAAATGGATAGATGAAAACCGGAATTTACTCAAACCTCCGGTGGCTAACCGGAACCTCTATCCGGCAGGTACTGATTACATCGTGATGATTGTGGCAGGCCCAAATGCCCGTAAGGACTATCACTACAATGAAACAGAAGAGCTTTTTTATCAACTTGAAGGTGATATTAATGTGCGAATTCAGGAGGATGGAAAAGCGGTGGACATCCCTATCAGGGAAGGTGAAATGTTTTTATTACCTCCAAAAATTCCGCATTCTCCCATGCGCTCAGAAGGCTCAATTGGTTTGGTAATAGAAAGAGTAAGAACATCGGAGCATACAGATGGCTTGATGTGGTTTTGCGACAACTGCAATAATAAGCTTCATGACACCTATTTCCCACTTACCAATGTTGAGACGGACTTCCAACCACGATTCCGAGAATATTACGCCTCTGAAGAACTTCGGACTTGCTCTAAATGCGGCCATGAGATGGAAACGGACCCAAGGTTTGTGGAATAGTTGATTGGTGAATTAGGAAAATGGTGAGTTAGGAAATCGTGGATTGGGAGTTTGGAAAATTAGTTTTAGTAAATAAGGCAGAATGAAACTCGAAGATTTGAACATTTATAATAAATCCAACGAATTGGGAGATACCATTTGGGAATTGGTGGATGGATGGGATTTCTTCAAAAAGGACACTATAGGAAAACAATTGGTACGAAGTGCTGACTCTGTAGCTGCTAACATTGCTGAAGGATATGGCCGATTCTTCTTTAAGGAAAACAGAAATTTCTGCTACTATTCAAGAGGCTCATTGCTTGAAACAAAAACTTGGGTTGGAAAGGCATTTAGAAGAAAGATTATTGCAAAAGAGGACAATGATAAGCTTGTAAGAGAAATAGACGGACTACACAAATCTCTAAACGCATATATAAAATACATTACTAGTCAATCGAAAGAAGTCAATTGATGCCAATTAACAAATTACCCATTTTACAAATTCACCAATTGACCATGGACTTATGTTAAAAATAGACATGCACACCCATATCATCCCCAAGCATCTGCCCAAATGGACAGAGAAGTTTGGATATGGTGACTTCATTCATTTACATCATCACAAGGAAGGTGCGGCTAGAATGATGAAGGGGTCTAAGTTCTTTAGGGAGATTCAGTCCAATTGTTGGGATGCCGAAGAACGCATTGAAGAGTATGCAGGCTACGATACCCAGGTCCAGGTGATCTGCACCATTCCCGTAATGTTTTCTTACAATGCTAAGCCGGATGATGCTCTGGAGATTTCAGAATACCTAAATGATGATGTAGCCAAGACCTGTCAGAAATATCCGAAGAACTATATAGGCCTTGGCACCATTCCTATGCAGGATGAAGACGCTGCGATCAAAGAATTAGAGCGTTGCAAGAAAGAGTTGAATCTACCGGGAATCCAGATCGGGTCTAATATTAACGATAAGAATTTAAGCAGTCCTCGTTTCTTCCCAATTTTTGAAGCCTGCCAGGAACTGGGTATGGCTGTCATGATCCATCCCTGGAATATGATGGGCTTCCACAACATGGACAGGTACTGGTTGCCATGGCTGGTTGGTATGCCTGCAGAAACCTCAAGGGCTGCCTGCTCACTGATTTTCGGAGGAGTATTGGAAAGACTACCAGACCTTCGGGTCAATTTCTCTCATGCTGGCGGCTCCTTTTTACCCACAATAGGCAGAGTGGAACACGGCTTTAATTGCAGGCCTGATTTGGTAGCCATCGACAACCCTATCAATCCAAGGGAATATGTCGGCAAGTTCTGGGTTGATTCTATCACCCATGACCCCTTACTTTTAAAATATGTTTTGGAAATGCAGGGTTCCAAGAAGGTAACTTTAGGTTCTGATTATCCTTTTCCACTCGGTGATCTTGAGATTGGGGCTTATATCGAGGAGATGGGATTACCTAAAGAGACAGTGGAGGATATCTTTTGCAACTCCACCTTAGAATGGTTGAATTTGACCAAGGAACAATTCTTATAAAGCAATGAACGCTGGAATAACATACATGGATTCGCCATTAGGGTTGGTAAAAATCGTTGGGGACACTACGGCTATTAAAATGGTCTCCTTTGTTGATGACAAAGGAGAAGAGAGTGGTGGAATCTTACCGCTGCACGTGAGGCATTGTAAAAAGCAACTTGGAGAGTACTTTCAAGGGAAACGCAAAGAATTCAACCTACCCCTGGCACCAGAGGGTACCGATTTCCAAAAGGAAGCATGGGATGCTCTTCTGGAAATTCCTTTTGGTGACACCAGCACCTATGCAAAGCAGGCGGTAAGGCTAGGCGATATCAAAAAAATCAGGGCAGTTGGAGGTGCAAATGGAAAGAACCCTATTGCCGTAATCATCCCTTGCCATAGGGTAATTGGCTCGGACGGAAGTCTTACTGGCTTTGCCAGTGGAATCGATAAAAAGGAATGGCTACTCAAGCATGAAAATTCATTACCGGGTATGAACCAAACTACTTTATTCGGATGAGCTACGAGAATTCACTGGAATTTGCCCAACGAATGGATGCAGATGATCCATTGAGATCATACCGTGATCAATTCCATATCCCAAAAATTAATGGTCGTGAAGCTTATTATTTTGTAGGAAATTCTCTTGGTCTTCAACCAAAATCAGCTCGGAGTTTTGTAGAACAAGAACTGAGCGATTGGGAAAATTACGCAGTAGAAGGACATTTTAAGGGTGCCGAACGCCCTTGGATGTACTACCACAAATTCTTAAAGGAATCACTTGCCAAGCTGGTCGGAGCCAAGCCTATGGAAGTGGTCTCCATGAACCAGCTAACGGTCAACCTGCACTTATTGATGGTCTCCTTTTATAGACCAACTGAGGGGCGATACAAAATTATCGCAGAATCCGGAGCCTTTCCTTCGGATCAGTATATGTTCGAATCCCAAATCAAACATCATGGATTAAATCCAGATGAGGTTTTGATTGAACTGAAACCAAGAGAAGGAGAAAACAACCTTCGAACAGAAGACATTTTAAGCGCTATCAGCGAAGCGGGTGACCAATTGGCTGTGGTCTTCTTAAGTGGAGTCCAGTATTATACAGGTCAGTTTTTTGATATCCCGACAATTACAAAGGCAGGCCATGAGGCAGGGGCTTATGTCGGTTGGGATTTGGCTCATGCGATGGGTAACCTCCCTTTGCATCTGCACGATTGGGGCGTTGACTTTGCCACCTGGTGCAGCTACAAATACTTGAATAGCGGTCCTGGCAACGTTTCTGGCATCTTCGTGCATGAACGCTTTGCGCATGACAAATCTATTCCTCGATTTGCGGGTTGGTGGGGTCATAATGAGGATACTCGTTTTCAAATGACCAAAGGCTTTGATCCTATGCCCGGAGCGGATGGTTGGCAAGTGAGCAATGTCAATGTGCTTTCGAGTGCAGCCCATTTAGCATCCTTGGAGATCTTTGATGAAGTGGGCATGGAAGCCCTGCGGGAAAAGAGCTTGAAGTTGACAGGTTATATGGAATTTCTGATCCAGGAGTTAAGTGGAGATGATGACATATTCGAAGTGCTTACTCCGAGTGATCCAACACAGCGCGGTTGCCAGCTTTCAATTTTCTTCCATCAAAATGGAAGAGCCCTATTTGATGAATTGACCGAAAAGGGAGTCTTGGCAGATTGGCGAGAACCTAATGTAATTCGTGTGGCACCTGTCCCATTATATAACAGTTTTGAAGACGTCTATCAATTTGTTCATATTCTTAAAACCGCTTTGACCCCATGAGTAAGGGCAAAATATCGATTCTCGGAGCAGGACTTGTGGGGTCATTACTCTCCATTCTTCTAAAGAAAAGAGGTTACGATGTCACACTTTTCGAAAGACGATCTGATATGCGTAAAGCCGGGGGCATTGGCGGTCGTTCCATCAACCTTGCCTTAAGTCAACGCGGATTAAAAGCACTCGATTTAGCAGGTATCAAAGACACCATTCAGGAAAGTTGTATTCCCATGCCCGGCAGAATGATCCATGACCAGCAGGGCAATCTAGACTTTCAGCCATATGGCAAGGAGGGCCAGTATATCAATTCCGTTTCGAGAGGTGGCCTTAACGAATTGCTCATCAGCCAAGCAGAAGAGCATGGGGTTGACGTACGATTTGATCATAAATGTATCGATGTTGATTTTGGGAGTGCTACAGCCACTTTCGAAAATGGACAATCCATTTCAGCAGATTACCTCTTTGGCGCGGATGGAGCCTTCTCTTCCCTCCGTGCTGCCCTTCAAAAAACTGATCGCTTCGATTATTCGCAGATGTATATCTCGGCTGGCTATAAGGAATTGAGTATGCCCGCCACTCCGGAAGGAGACTTTGCCATGGACCCTGGAGCCCTCCATATCTGGCCACGAGGTGAGTTTATGCTGATTGCTTTACCAAATCTGGATAAGAGCTTTACCTGTACGCTCTTCTTCCCCTTTGAGGGTGAAACTTCCTTTGCCTCCATCAAAACACCGGAAGATGTGGCTCAATTCTTTGCCACCACCTTTCCGGATGCTCTGCCCTTTTTGCCCCACTTAAAAGAAGAATTTTTCGAAAATCCGACTTCCAGTTTAATCACAGTGAAGTGTTACCCTTGGGTTAAAGAAAACACGGCTCTAATCGGTGACGCGGCTCATGCCATTGTTCCCTTTTACGGCCAGGGTATGAATGCCGGCTTTGAAGACTGCTATGTTTTTGATCAGTTATTAGACAAGCATGATAGCATTAACGCAGACATGTTGGAAGAATACCAGCAACTCCGCAAGCCGGATGGCGATGCCATTGCTGACCTGGCCCTGTACAACTTTATCGAAATGCGCGACAAGGTAGCCGATGACAAATTCCTTCTTCAAAAGAAGATCGAGAAGAAACTCAACCAGCTTTACCCTGACCAGTGGATGCCTCTTTATTCCATGGTCACCTTTAGCAATTACCGTTACTCCGAAGCCATTGCCCGCGGCAACAAGCAACAAGCCATTATGGATGAGGTACTCTCACGACCTGGAATTGAGGCCAATTGGGAGGGGTTGGACTTTGATTCGATAATCTCAAAGCTTAATTAGAACGTCATTCCGAACTTGTTTCGGAATCTAGGAGATGCTGAAACAGGTTCAGCATGACTTGTTAACGAAAGTTAAGGAGTGGACTGATCTACTATCTTTTACCTAAGTCAAAACCCACTCTCATAACCCAGGGCTGTGTATAGGGACTAGTTTGGGCCTTGTAAAGGAAGTCGTACAGGGCGGTAATGTTCATTTTGACCTTTGGGCTTAGTTGGGTCTGTTTGCCTATTCCAACGAGCGCATTTCGTAGCCAGCGCTGTGGGTTCACTGTTTCTAACGCATTTCGTGTGGTGATTTTGGTAAACTCGTAGTTCGCCTGAAGATAAAAGTGCTTCCAAAGATCATATCGACCAAAGCTACGGATGCTGAATTGCTCTTGATCCACTTGGGGGTTTTGCCGCTTTTCAATAAAGATTCTTGTCGCAGCAGAAACCCCAATGTCTATTTTTTCTGATAAGGGATAAGTAAGGCTAAGCGCTGCATTTACAGAAAGTGGTTTTTGCTGGTTTACCTGCAGATTGCCTCCTAGTATCAACCGCTTCAAGAAGCGTTTCCCTTGGTTTGCATTGTGCCTCTTCGGAGCATCCTCAAGGCTCGGCAGGCTAGGAAATTTCTTCTTGGCATCCATCACCTTAGCCTGTGCCGCATCAAGCTTTTCCTGCAAGGAGGCAGCCCCTGCCTTCTTTAACTTATCCGCTTTGGCTTCCAGCTTCTCTCTTACAAAATCATTGCTTTGAAACTGTTCGGGATTCATCATACTCTCTGGCAATGGCTTGAATGATTTAGCCCTGTCCAGCTTCTCTTTAAGCAATTTGGCCTCAGGCATAGTCACTACCTGGTCCAGCAGTTTTTGATCCCAACCCTCAAATTCGTTTTTGTATCCGTCTAAGGAGCTTCTTAAACCACCAGCACTTTTTTCCAACCCGTTCAGCTCTTTTATGCCCAACATCTGTTTCAGTTGTTCAGGGTCTTTGAAGGCTGCTCGCAGGTCTTCCAGCTCTTGAATTTGTTTGAGCGTCTCCTTTACCTCCTCAGCTATGGGTAGGTTTTCGGGTGTTTTTTTTAGCTTATTTCTTACCTCTTCTTTCAGGATTCTGAGGTAGTTATTCACGGTATCCTTGGCCTGAGTCTTCAAGGCCTCTTTACGCACTTCAAGGTCTCTGCCCGCAAGGCTATCTAAACCCGTGACATGGGTTTTTGACAGTTTCCTTTTCAGTCTCCTTTCTAATTTGGAGAGCTCTTTCTGTAGCTGATCATTGGCCTTACGAAGCGATTTGGTGGAGACTTCTATCGACTGATTTCCCTCCATGCTTTGTGCAGAAACGGAAACGCTGAACAATAGCATCAACAGCCATATCACATATACTTTTGAAATACCCATACAACTCTTTATTGCCAATGGGTAAAAAGGTAAACATGGGTTATATGCTTTGGCTATGATTATAGAAAACCAACTCCGTTTATGGAGTTGGTTTCTGTGATACTTCCTGCAAGTGTACACTAGAGGATTCCTCCTAATCTCTGGTTCTCAGCGAACGTATTCATAAAAAAGCCTCCCCACACTGTGAGAAGGCTTGGTGCTTTTAATAGCACGAAAACAAGTTCGCGCCAGCGGGCCAACGTCATTTACAGTATGAGAAAGAATCAATCACATTGAACTTTCCGTTGTTCTCTAATACCCAAACCGAGAAGGAATCATCCTCAATCACATCCAGTACAATTTCACTGGATCTCTGAATTTTATTCGATGGCTCAAAAAAAACTACATTTATTTTACTGTTGGTTTTCTTGAAAATTGACTCCTCCAGACTTTCACCAAGTATCAGAAAAACATGTTCATTCAAGTTAAACCCTGCCAATTCATTACCTAGTTTCATTACATCTTTTACAGACTCAACTTGGATTGTTTTTTGAGAATCAATAGTTTGAAAAAAAATAGTGAACATTAATTCTTGGCTATAATAATTGCACTTTTTTTCACTCTCTATTGCGTTCTCTAGAAACTTTAAAAAAACCTCATTTACAAGTTCTACCATTAAAAGAGAATCGTTTTCACTTTTGTTCAAGGTCGATTCGATTGTCGCACAAAAGGGCACAGTAGGCAACTGGATTACAAAGATCATTATTAGCGTAAAGTTCCTCATCATCTTGTAAAATTTCCTATAAGTCCATTTTCATTGTATAGCACGTACCTTCCTGGATGCGCATAGATGGCAAGAAGTATATTCTTATTGACCTTATAATACAAACTAGCAGCATCTCTATCCCCATTCGAAGGTCTTGGAACACCGCTTGGATGATTGTGATAAACTTCCTTTAGGGTGTATTTAAAAATTCTTAAATAGTGCCCGACTGCTGTACTTGATTGTTTATGAGATGTTCCAACAACATTCTTATCTGACATTGCCTTTCCTATGCTAGCATTTGTCCACTCAACATTCGTACTACTTGGATCCGCTAAAAACTCAAACATTTTTTTGGCATTTTCATCTCCATTGACTTCAAAAAGTGTCAAAGTAACTTCCTCCAGATCTCCCGTTTTCGTCCGTTGTTTAATTTCAGGGTTCCTTACAGCAGTAATCGTCCCATATTCGAAGCTAATTGATTGACCGTCTATTCTAGCTCCATCTTGGTCAATTATATAGATATTGTCAGCCTTTTCATTTTCTATCACATTTACAACCTCTCCCTTCGCATTTAATTCATAGTCCGTTAATCCAGTCGGATCAATCCTATTTAAAGGATTATTTCTTACATAGTGATACGGGGTCCATGAAACAGCACTATCTGCAAGCAGATCCATTGAGTTGAATCTACCCAACGACTGATCATACATTCGAGCATCAAAATCATACCAGTTCAGGTTGAACTCTATCTGCTCTTCTTTTCCACTGTATCTGTTCTTGTTGGGCTTACTTAATGGTGTAAAACTACTTAGTGCATCTATGTTCATCCCAAAAGGATAATAATGATCTTCCTGCAGAATACCGCCACTCGTATGGGTAATCTCTAACTCATCAAAGAAGACATTGAAATCGACATTACCTTCATTGGATACATAGACATACAAGAAGCCTGATTGCTCTATCGCAATATCGTTCAGTTGAAGCAGCCTGTGGTTACCCTCAACAAGACCCTGGTCTACCCTTACAAAACCTGCATCAACAGCATCAAAGTCACCATTAAACGAGATGTAGTTTAAATAGGCTTTGATATCTGTATTGCTACCCGCACCGGTGGATGGCACTGTTGAAGCAAGGTTATTCTCAAAGCCACTTTGAAGTGCTTGCTGGCCTTCAGTCCCTGTGGCACTACCGCCAAAAGCATTGCCAATTAATGCGGCAAATATCGCATTGTCTATTGGGCTGTTGCTTCCCGGTGTGCCTTCGTAGTAGGCATACACTTCCATATCGACTTTATCACCGGCCGTCACTTCCAGCATTTTTCCTGGCCCTAGGCTGAGAGCGGCATCACTACCATTGAGGCGTACTACCTCATTGCCGATTACATTGGCGTTAGTATCGCTGCCCGTTTTATTGGCTGCTATATTGATTTCCCGTAAGTTCTCAATGTTTATAAAATAGGGATCCTCCTGGCTAAATAGCTCTGTTTCCATGGTAGCCCTGTAGGTCACTTCAGGCTTATCAGCAGAGAAGGTAATTCGTGTATTGCCCAAATGATCTTTGAGGTAATAGTCATAGACAAAATCGCCATTGTCTTTACGCCTGACTCGACCTTCCGCTTGAGCAAATTGTTGGAGAACACCATCTTCATAAATAAAACCACCTACGTAATCAGTGGTTTTAATAGTACCATCGTCATTTGTGATTTTGGCTAACTTGATACCAGCTGCGTCATAAACATAATTGATAGTTCTATTGCCGGTAAAAGTGACCGTTTGTGGTAGGTTCAATCTGTTGTATGTAATTGCAGTAATGTTTTTATTGGCATCACTAATCATATTACCATTGGCATCATATGTATAATCAGGACTACCTATATTACCATCTTTAAAACCCTCTGTAACATCCCCATTGTCGGTCACAGCGATTAGTTGATTACCATCATAGTCATAGTTCAAATTATCCATGGGGGTAGAGGTATTGGTATGATATCTTTCCAGTAACTCAATATTACCATTGAGGTCATATTTCAGGTCAACATCATATTTATCGGGACTCGTCCATGTGCCGCCTTGCTTTTGAATATAGTCAGCTTTTGTCAGCCTGTTCATTCCGTCATAACTGTAATTATAGGCTCTATTCTCCACATTGTCATCTTTGGTAAACAGACTCCACATCATAAGACTTATATTACCGTTGTAAGAAGGATTGGAACTAGAGTTGTTATAGTAGAGTCTCATCCCAAAGTAATCCCCCTCACCATCACTCAACTTGTGATCGTTAATGTGTTCCAACCATCCCCGAATATTGTATCTATAGTCAACTGATTGTTCAAAATTGATTCCTGCGTCAGCAGAATGGAGTTTCTTGTCAATCAATTCTCCAAGTTCATTGTATTCGTTTTTGACCAACACAATTTCCGGATCGTTACCTACCTGATGAGTAGCCTGCATTAATCTGCTGGCATGGTCATAAGTGAAATTTTCAGCTACTATAATATCGTCCGCTGGAGTTCCATCGTCATGAGTGGTTTTGGTTTCCAATACTCTTCCCGCAAAGTCATATTTGAATGTAACACGGTCTATCCCTCCTAATTGGTTTTCTGACTGTGTTTGAATAACCCGATAACGATCATCATAGTAGTTGACAATTTTCAGCCAAATGTTGGAGCCGTCCAAGAGCTTAGTTTGGCTGGCCACTACTTGTCCTTTTACCTTGGTATTGTAAGGGCCATTGCCCAATTCTTGCACATAAGTGAAACTAAAGTCTGGCGGCAAGATGCCATAGTCATCATAATAGGTGGCTGTCTCATAAAAGTCTACATTGTTGTCTCTTGGAATGGCACTTCGGGTATAGCCAAGAATATTATCACCATCAGTACTCAGTGCTTCATATATGGCGAAACTAGGAAGCCAACCATCTAATGCTGCTTGATTTTCGAGTCCACTATCAAATACCAGGGCATCAAGCACAGTTCCTGTCAATATCTTCCTGCCTAAAGCATCATACTTATTAAAAGTAACGGAAGTGGTTTCGATGTTGCTTTGCTGCACAGCGTCTTGAATGCCAATCAGACGGTCCAGAAGATCGTAAAGGAGAAATACCCAACCGGACCCCGGCACTTTCTTATCCGTCATGCGATTGCGCTTATCGTATTTATATTGAAAAGCCCAACGATCGAGAAAAGCCTCGCTGAATTGGTAAGAAATTACTTTTGCTCCTGGATTGAGAATTAGATCAGGTGATAATGTGATTTTAGTTCCTCTGAAATACATGTATGACCCTCCAGTATAATTAGCATTGGTCACCACCAAATCTTCCGTTACAAGGGTATACCCTTCAGGCAACAAAAGATCATCATCTGCAACTTCCAATGCCTGTGAGGCTTCAGGAGGTAATACAATCCTAAGGTTGCCAAAGTCGTCATACACATAGTAAGTATCAGCCCAAGGAGTTTCTATAATGCCTGTTGCCACTCGCTTCAGCACCACACGGCCTGATTTATCGGTAAACTCTAAGACTTCATTCTGGTCCTCATCGCGGGTAGACAGTTTTGAGAGCATACCAGGCTCATATTGTCCGTTAACCCCGGAAAAAGAAGCCGTATTTCCCACCATTTCGAATGATAGTACTTCATCATCCATAGTGTTAGTGCCATAGTCAGACCGAACAACATGATCGGTAATACTGCCCTCAACCGGTTGCCATGTCGCTCCTGGTGCGCCTTGTTTTAGTACACGGGTGAGCGGTGAATACTCCAGTATGGCCTGTGAGAAGGGTGCCACGTCATGTGCCACCTTTTCGGCAGTTTGGTAAAACTGGTATTGCGGACTGTTTACATAATCAGCCTCATTGATTCCCACAGGATTGATTTGGAAAACCGAACAATCATCCGTTACATAAGGTAGGTATTGCTTGGTCTGTCTGCCCAATTGATCATATACAAATGGCTGTACAATATGTCCTTTTTGAGGGGAGGCCTCAACTGCTACGTTTTGCCACGGACGCCCTAGTCCATCTGTGTACTGTACGTTAACGGTTCTTTCATCAACCGTTAGATCATTAATAGCGGCTTCACTCGTAATCAGATCCACCAGCAAACTTGTAGAGACCACATAGTTATAATCGCCAAATGTAAGATTACTGCTAGCCGTAATGTCTATTGCTTCGCTGGTACGGGCACCTGAAGCAGCAGAAGTAACCGTGACTGTATAGTTACCGGCAATATTGGGCTCAATAGTACTGCCAGTACCTACCACTATTCCATCTCTTTTCCACTCATAGCTGTCGTATGCTCTGTTCAGTGACAAGGTGATTTCATTCCCAAGACCACATGTTTCATTGCCTCCAGAGCTTTGAATCACTGGCAATGCCACCACCTCAACCTGTCTGGAGGCTTGATGAATTGCACAATAACCGGCAGACTCAACCGAAACGGTAGCAAAACCAGTAAAATCAGAGTCCCAGGAGACTACTCCAGTCGAAGTGTTGATAGAACCGGCAGCAGGTTCCGGACTGAAGCTCCAGGTATCGGTACCACTTGTACTAGAAGAGTTAAAATCAGTGGTTCCGACACCCTCCCATCTGGCAAAGACACCATCAGTCACTGATACTCCTTGTTCAATTGGATGGACAATTACGGTATGGGTTGCGCTATTGCTACCACAGGCGTTAGAGGCAGTAACAGTGATAATTGCAGTACCGGAAAAACCACTATTCCAGGTAACCAATCCATTTGTTGCGTCAATGGTACCGGCCTCTGGGTTAATTTGCCAGGAATAGCCTGTCGCATTAATAGAAGATGCGGTGAACTGTGTGACACCAGGCTCGCTGCACCTTTCATCTATACCTTCAATTTCTACCTGTGTGAGGTGATGATCTGATTGAACCTGGACTGATGCGGTACTTGAACCACAACTGTTGGTCGCAGTCACTGTGATGGTGGCTATGCCTGCATATTCTTCATCCCATTCCAGCACCCCCGTGGTGGCGTCAATAATCCCTACCTCAGAGGAAGAGATTTCCCAAAGTAAGCTCGAACCAGCAGGAGCATTTACTTCGAAGTTAGTAGTCTCTTCTCCTCGGCATCTGACAGCTGAAAACCCGGTTATGCTTAGTGTTCCTATTTCTGAATCAACAGTAACTATTTTTGTGCTGGTGGAACTACCGCAGTTAGTGCCTCCAACCTGAATTCCGATTGCAGTAGCTTCTATTATAGCCGTCCCGGAAAAACTATCTTCCCAAATCACCTTGCCCATAATATCAATCTCACCCGCTTCGGCTGGCTCTATTGACCATGCAAAAGAACTATTGGAATTTTCAGCTGATGCCGAGAAGTAAGAAACAACTTCAGCACAGACCTCATCAGGTCCGGTAATAGTCACCGGACCTACGAGTGGGATGATGTCTACTGTTTTTGATTTAGTAGTAGTATTACAGCCAGAAGCAGCACTTGAGGTCACGATTATTGTAGCAGTTCCACTAAAAGTATCGGCCCAGTTGACTACACCTGAGGAATTAATCAAACCTGCATTGGGCGGACTGATAGACCAACTGAAATTGGTGGCATTATTGGCACTTGCATTGAAATCTGTAGTGCCTGTACCCTGGCATCTGGCTGAGACACCACCTGAAATGGTAGTTACTCCTATTTCAGGATTGACAGTCACCGTCTTGGATGCATTTTTAGCAAAACAAGAATTAGTCGCTTCAACTGATATGGTAGCTTGACCATTAAAGCTACTGTTCCATGTTACTAAACCCGCACTATTGATACTTCCTGCCGCTGGAGGGCTTATGCTCCAGTTGAATCCGGTAGCATTGGATGCCAAAACATTGTAATCTGTGGTACCACCAGCCTGACAGCGAGTCGAAACTCCTCCTGTAATAGTTGTAGGTCCAATCGCGGGAGTCACAACGATTGTCTTTGTATCTGTTGTAGACCGACAGCCGCCAACTCCTGTGGCAGCCACAATAATAGATGCAGTGCCACTAAAAGTATCTAACCATGTGACCAAACCAGAAGAACTAATTGAACCTGCACCGGGGGGACTGATAGACCAGGTATAACTGGTAGCACCTGAGGCTGAAGCATTGAAATTTGTGGTACCTGTACCCTGACATCTGGTAGAAACTCCACCACTCATTGTTACATCGCCAACCGGTGCATGAACCGTCACTGTTTTTGTGTCTTCAACAATGCCACAGAAAGAATTTCCTGTCTCAGCTTTGATGGTGGCTACACCACTAAAGATGCTACTCCAGCTCACACCGCCATTGGAATCTATTGTGCCTGCGGCACTTGGGCTAATCGTCCAGGTAAAGCCTGTATTGTTAGAAGCAGTTGCATTAAAATTGCTTACACCTCCACCCTTACATCGACTACTGATACCGGTAACTGTTACATCACCAGGGGTATCTGGAACTGTTATCACCATGCTCGAAGAACCTATACTCCAAAGTCCGTCACGAGTATGATATGCTCTTAAATAATAGGTGCCAGAAGAAGTTACCGTATAAATACTAGCACTCGTTTGAGCCTTTAAAGTGCCATTAGGTGAAGTCCCTTGCCAATACCATAATACAAAAGGAGGGGGGTTACCTGTGGCCACTAACTCTACCTCTCCGCAAGAAAAACCCAAAACAATTGGTGAACCAGGGGTCGCAGGTGGCGTTGGAGGTGGCAAAGCGTTGTTTACTGTTACATTCGGTGCATCTACTACATATTGATTACCCCTGATAGTATTATCAGTGATCTGCGCCTGTATTTCGCCAGTGCCAGCAGTATTCCATTGTATGGTAACGGAGTTCTGTGTTTCACTCATCTTTGTTCCCATGCTATTGACAAACCAGGTGATCAGAGAAACTCCTGTACCATTGCTTGAGCTCAGTGTATAGGTTTCTGTATCGCCTACATCTACACTGGCTGGGCCGGAGATACTAAATGGGCCTGGATCGTTTCCTTGAGCCTGTAAGCTTAGACTGCCTAATAGCATGAGGCAAATCAACAGTGACACTCTTTTCATAGCGGCACTTATGTAGTGCGTTTTTGTTCTATTTTCAGGTAAGTTTTTCTTTGGCCTGAAGCTTCTGGTATTAATGTTCATTGCTTTCATAATTATTGGCCTTTATAGTGATATTGATTCGTCTGAAGGATGTTACCATCCTGATCCACCACCTTCACCAGCCTGTTGAAGGCATCGTAAAAGTATTTTGTGGTAAAGCCATTGGGGTCAGTCACCGAAGTGACCCCCACTCCCCTTTTGTAGGTAAAAGTGGTAATGAGCATTCCTGGAAAAACTACTTCGTCCAGGACAGGGTCCAAAGGGTGCTTATCTCGAAGTTTGGCAAGTTCATTACGTAAAGCATCATCGCTTGACGGATTATTTAGAACGTCCAGGTCTATTCCACTTTCGGCTATTATATCTATTACAGAGTCATCATCAGGGTCTGTTCTTCTCAAGTAGCCGACTATTTCTGCAACTGGAACACTATTTCCGTATCCCCAGAGATAGCGCTTCTCCTGGCCAAGTGCCTCAGCATTCGGAATATGTGCCTGAGGATAATCTTCCGAGAGCGTCAACAGACCACTGGTATAGCTATATCGTTTTATCAGCCTGTACGTGCCATCACCTGGCACCAATGTGGAAACATTGGCAGGTAGTTTGCCATTATAGGAAACCTCATTACCTCCGACCAGTTGATTGTTCTTCTTTAATTCCGATTTGACAACCAAGGCCGGGTGATCTGCATCTCTGGTTAGCTCTTCACGATAAGTTTTACCCTGGCTATCTACCCATTCCTTTGAATCGTGCATGAAATAAGGCATGCTGTTACTGCTTGGGTATCCATAGGCAGAAGTATTTACAATATCGCCCTCATCATAGAATTGACGGTTAATCGTCTCTGTCAAATAGTGCCAGGTAGGTTTTAGCTCATAGTAGTTAGGGATATAATCAACTGAATTCGGTACAACATAGCATACTGATGAATTCATTTGGGCATAGGACATCGAGAATACTTTTTCGCCTGTAAACTCTTCTTCAACATATACATTTTCTGTTTGGCTCACCGGTCTTAACCCTGTAGGATTTCCTACATCTGATACATACTCATAAACCGTTTGCCTTAGGAGTTTTCCGTTTTTATAGCCCAAATCAATGGTTGGTACAAAAGGATCTCCCACATTGTGAGGAGGTACCTCATTGATAAACTCCGAAACAATAGCTCCATTGGGATATTCAGTACCCCGAATGGTTGTGTTTTCATCACCCGCATACTCCAATACCCTGGAATAACCAATGTGGCTTCCATGATAAAAAGTAGATGGCAATTGACTTACTCCCCTTACACTTATAGAACTTACCGATGCCTCTGGGCTGCACCCCGATACAAGACCATGTTCCGTTATTTGTTCCTCCTCTTCCTCAATTCCTCCTTCTTCCTCTTCTTCCTCTTCTTCCTCACCAGAACCTGAAGACCCAGCAGGGCCTGAGGAGCTTACGTAGTGAATAGTACCTGGTGTATAAGTGGTTACATCTCCTCCAAGAATAACAGGAGCAAACAATCGACCGCTGGACTCTGTAGATCCTTCTTGGCTATATTCATAAGACTTCTTTAATAAATCTCCTGTCTCAGGATCTAGCGTAGTGATTCTCTTGATGCGTAAGCCACCTGCCATGACAGATGATGCCTCGACTTGTTCATATTCAATCTTTATACTGTGGGTTGTTCCGTCATTGCTACTTGCTTCCAAGCGATAAGTACCTGTCGTCAGGACATTGCGGTTTCCAACAATATTACCCAATGGTTCAAACACATACTCATTGCCCACAAGCTTCAGTAGACGACCACCAATATTACCATCAAGAGTTATAGTAGCATAGGTAGATCCATTGATCACAAAGGGATCAGTGGTTTGTAAATCGGGCTCTATGAAAGTACCATTTGCAGATATTTCGTGTACATAAGTTTTTAAATAATCTGCTTCGTAGTAACGATTCAGTTCAAACTCGAAAGAAGTGCTCCCTCCGGTTGGGTAGGTCATTTTTTGAAGGGTGCCAATGCGCGCGTTAGAAAGTTCCGGGTCACGATTGACTGTAGAGCCTTGATTGACATGATATTCCTCTCGTTTAAAAGGTGGAAGTATAAATGCGCCATTATTAGCGCCATTGTAAAAACCCCAAAAATCCTGGCTGTTACTGTCCAAAGCAGGAAAAGGCGCATCTTCAAAATAGGTAAATGTCTGACCCGGAAGGGATTGATTTCCTCCAGCATTTTCTCTGTTAACGCTTGTCAGTTTAAGTTTTTTATCCGTACCAAAGTAATCATGATGCAGCCTGTGAAAAGAGACTTCTTCATTACCGTGTCTTACCTCAATGCGCTGTAGGTATTTGCTACCAGGCAAGTCCAATCGATCAATAACCGGCACTATAAACCTTACCTCTATGCCATTAGATGTATAAATTCTCGACAATCGTTGCGTCTTAGAATCCAGCGTACTGGTACAAGTACTATTGGTAGGCGAGCCACTTCCACTTACTTTAAATTTTTCGGTAACGGAAGCTCTCATAGGATATAGAATTTCTTCGGTTACATATTCGAAGCGGATCCATTCCCCATTCAAACTTATTTCTTCTAAGTGCCAGGCACTTTGATGACCAAAGTCGGGCTCCCCATTTTCAGGAGCAACAGTGCCGCAGCCTCCATAGGTTTTTGTACTCTCCGACTTCGTGTATTTATACCTTGTGCCATCTGGAGCTTCTAAAATCCACACATAACCGACAGCATCTGGCAGATAACCCGCCATGGGAAGTGACGAACCGTCAAAAGGATGCTCGATAAACTTGGTGTCATCTTTTGAGAATCTTACTATCTCACCGGAACGACTAAAAACGAACTTACCAGAACCTCCCGGATAGCTGAAATTATATAGGTCGGGTTGCGTGTCGAGATAACCTTGTGCTAAAGAGTCAGGGGTACTCACTGGGCCAGAGGGGGTGACTATCGGGTTCCATTCTGCATCATCTACGTCCAGCCAATAAGGTTCAATTCTCTGATCCTCTTTGAACAGTTTGTGATTGAAGAAATAACCCTTTTTACCTTTGGTGGTTGTACTGAGGCCCGGCAAGAACTCATCGGGCAATCCACGAACGCTTCTGTTTACTGTGCCTCCTGCATTCAAAGACCAGCCAGCCCCAACCCATGAAGCATACTCTTCTACCTTGAGCCCTGAAGCATGATAGCTCAGGCTTATTGGCAGACTTAATTGCTGCATTTGAATAGTATAAATGGGCACAGATATTCCAGGCACACCTGTATACTGCCCCACTGGTACCTCTGAATATTTATTGAGGGCTGAAACATTGGGTGATGGAGGAACGACACTTATCTCGGTAGAGATTTCTTGTGCCTTGGAAAAAAAGGCACAACAGCACAGCCCTACCACCATGGTGGTTACTTTGGTTATTAAATTCATGGTGCTACTTGTTTTGGTTGCTAGAAATCTGCTTCTCTATTTGCTCTATTCTATTGAGCAATGCGTTAAGCGACTTTTTCAATTCCTTATTCTCAGACTTGAGTTGTTTGTTTTGCTTGTCTGCATCAATGGTATAGAGAGTCATTTCCTCTATTTTCTCCAACAGTTTTTGCTGAATTAGCCCCAGATTTTGTCCTTTAGCTTCTACTTCTACAGCACTAGGCACATTGGGCAAATGGCCATTTTCATTTATGAACTTCTCCAACTCTTCCAGAGTCTTGAGTTTATAGTCTGATTTAAAGACATAGTCGGGGAAAGATCCAGGATTGGCAGAAACAGTAACCAGTTTTGACTCTATAGCTTCCTCAACAATAACCTTTTGTGTAAAGCGACTAGTGCCATTTACATCTAACTTGAATAATGCATCATCAGTCCCAATTCCGACATTTCCAGCAAAGTAGTTTCGAGCCAAAGTACTTTCCTGATAAAGTCCATAGGCATTAGTGGCTTCAATATTCTCTATATACACGCCATAGCCATTATTCACGATACCCGCGCCATTTTGAACAAAGGCCTTGAGTCCATAAGCATTTTCTACCGGGCCAGTAGCTGAGGACTCAACTCCGGAACCAACCCAAGCACCAACAGACTCTGTTAATGAGCCCGTACTGGCATTTAATGCTAGAAGATACGCTCCTCTGACGGGAGGCTCTAATGTACCACTGGTATGCTCCGCCTTACTGTATGAAAAAGTAGCCCAGGAGCCGTAAGAAGGGAGGGTTGTATTGGACTGAAAAACCTTCAAACTATTGGTTTGCAGATTTTCATGACTCTCAGGAATGAGCCCTAATAACTCAGATACAGATGGTTCATCTCCATTCACTTCCTCCATTCTTGGTGCATAAAAGTATTGCCTGTCGGATGTATTTGTATCGTAATAGAGGTAGGATCTGTGTCGGAGATGAGTTGTGGATGTCTGAAACTTATAATCTTTAAGGTCGAGCACTGGTTCACCAGTATCACCATTGTAGATTTTCCCAAGTTCAGTTGTAGAATTATCACCACTGCCATGTACATATGACACTAATAAAAACCATTGATCTAACTCTGGTAAGCCGCTGGAAAAGAAGTACGGATTGCTATTTGTAGACCCAGTCGAAACTCTTGCAAGATCTCCACCCTGGGACCTCGGCCCAAAATGTGTTGTACCACTAATAGAATTTGTCTTTTTGAGCCATACCGAAAGTCGATACATTTTAGTATTATCTATGGGCATGTAGTCAGAATTCCACCCGCCATCTTTGTCACTAACAGCATCAGGTGACGCTTCCCAAAGTATCACTTGTTTGTCATGCGGCCCCAAACCCCAAACCCTGGAATTCTCTGCCGTACTTCCATTTTGATTGAATACCCCAACACTTCCCGTTCCAATTGTCCATTGAGACATGTCCAGAATATTTTGTGCATTTATGCCTTGAGTCAAGGTCACTGTTAAAAGTGTTATTAATATTAATTTGGTCTTTCTCATCTTGATTTGATTAAGGTTTTTGATTCTAGTACCCTTTTATTGCCAAATGAGAAAAAGGTGAACATTCAAAAAATCTGTCATAGAAATATGAATAGGCAGCGTAAATTTTTTAGGTAGGAATGATCGAGGCTAGATCGAATATCAACCATGCCACCCAATCATGCGAATGTCATATTTAAACTACTTCAGAGGATTCTGAAAGCAGCTTTATAGAGAAAATCCATTTTTTTCAAATGAAATTGTGGTGAGAAAATTGTGGTAAGAAATAAAATTGAGTTGTGAAAAAATTAAATTATATAGATAAGGAGATCATCATAGTACAAGTATTGCTAGTTATATGGATTGGTACAACTCCTACCTAACAGTATATTAAAATGTTAGTCTAATTTTATGCCAAGCTAATTCAACCTTCAACTAAAAATTAATTCTGCTAATGCGACATTTCAGATTTTTTTGCCTCACTATTACTTTTTTTATCCCCTTTACCATTCTATCTCAGGAGTCAGATTCTGCTCGTTTTGTTAACGAATTGGAGATAGCCAACGATTTTTTGAAGGTTAATCAATTCGATTCTGCTAGTCAGCACGTGGATGACCTATTTAGAGTGATGGACAAAAACGAATACCCGGATTTCTTCTTCAAGGGAATGTTCATTAAGGTGACTATTCTTATTAGAACAGGGCAGTTGAACGAAGCACAAACGTTAAGAAATAGTCTGGATGAAAAGATTGAGGAATCCTTGAACAGGCCACATGAAATATTTGGTTGGGCGGCCATGCTAAAGGCTGAAATCCTCTTCTATCAGCGTGACTTTGGAGCCTCCTACGATTCTTTCGAGAATGCGGTTACTGAGTTTGCTCCATTGGAAACACCCTTATCTCATCGCTTACAAGGCCGTGTCAATAACTTCATGGGCATCATTCATTTGAGATTGAGTGACTTTGATCTCGGGGTTGTTCATTTAAATAAATCGATAGAGATGTATTCCAAAGTAGAGGGAACAGAAGGCCTTATAGCAGGGGTACAAAACAACTTGTCAGCTATCCATATGCAACAAGGCAAGTATCAGAAGGCCCTTGATGGTTTTTTTAGGGTTATGGAGGTGCGGAAAAAAATCATTGGTGAGAATGATCCTGGATTGGTCTCAGTCTATTCAAATATTTCAACCATCTATGCAAGAATGTATCAATCTAACCTGGCGCTAGAGTACCAGGAGAGGGCCTTTCGAATAGGCCAAAAGTACGACAACCCGAGCGCTGAAAAAGTCCAACAAAGGCATACTTTAATGGCAAAAATGATGATTGACATGCGAATGGATTCACTGGCAAGCTATCATTTGAATAAAGCCCAGGAGGGCCTTGACAGTTTTTCAGGCGCATACCCTTATGAACAAGCCGAAATAGATTTACAATGGGGATACTTACTTGAGACACTACATGAATCCGACAAATCCATTAAGCATTTTGATTCTGCAGCAAAGAACTTTATGAAGGCTTTTGGAGAAGCTGAGATGAGCCAGGTATTTGTCCTTGTTGGCCAAGCCTATAATTATTTATTCCTTGAAGATTTTGAAACAGCAAGAGAAAAGTTGAAAATGGGCATTGAGCTTCTTCACCAACTTGTTGGGGATGAACACGTGCAATTTTCGGAGATGCATCTCATGATAGCGGATTCTTATATGGGAGAAGAAAATTATACCAAGGCGCTTGAGGCTACAGACTCGGCTATAAGTGCCAATACAGGCTATTCTCAGGACGATGCTCAGAACTTTGAGAACGTTCTTAGCAAGAATCGTTTGCTCTCAGCCTTTTTGACCAAGGCCCACATACAAAATAAATTGTATTTATCTACCAACGAAAATACTCACGCAAATCAAGCGCTTTATTATTACAGCTTGTGTGACGCTTTGGTCAGTGAGTTAAATCAAAATGAGGTATACGAAGACCGCCTATTCACATTGGACTTGCTGAGCGAGGCATACAATAGTGCTGTGGAATTATACTATGGACTGTATACTACAAGCGATAAAGAGGAATACTTAGAGGAGGCTTTTTACTACGCAGACCAAAGCAAGAATGTAATTCTTAAGCAGCAGTTAAGCCAATCCAGGCAAAAGAAATATGGCAGCGTTCCAGATGAAATGTTGTCTATGGAGCAAGCACTCAAAGAAGATGTTTCATACCTCAAAAGCGCTCTTTACGATTTGAACACTTCTTCCAACGATGAAGAAATCGATTCGACAAAAGTAGATTATTACAATGACCAATTGTTTGCCAAAAACAGGTCTTTGGACAGTCTCAAGAATGTATTCAAAAGTGACTTCCCTTCTTACTTTAACATACGCTATGACAACAGTCGCTTGTCCATCAGCGAACTTCAGGGGTTTTTATCTTCGGAAAGTCAGGTAATTCAATTTTTGACAACTGACAGCACCATCTACGTTTTTTCAGTAACAAGTAAGGATGCGGATTTTATAGAGATCAAGAAACGAGAAAATTTCGCAGAACTTCTAAACCAGTATTTATCGAAGGTTAATGATCCATCTTCCGGTATTATTGAGCTTTCCAAGCTGGGCAACCAGCTTTCTTCACAACTACTCGAGCCTTTGGGCCAGTTAAAAGAAGATCTCATCATTGTTCCGAGTGGCGAGTTAAACCTATTACCCTTTGAAACACTGACCACACCCGCGACTGATGAAGGAATTGAGAGGCATATCTACCTGATAGAAAATCATTCTATCAGTTACGCCAATTCCTTGTCAGTTCTCTACAGCCAGTCAAAAAAGAAGTCCTCACGCAGCATTGAACTATTGGCTTTGGCATCAACCTACTCATCCAACGCTAATGATATCAGTCAGGAACCTGATACAATGAGAGCCGGCTTAGGCCCCCTAAAATGGACTGTGAAAGAAGCTCAGGAACTTGTGAACAAATATGATGGAGAGGCCTATCTCGATGAACTGGCTACGGAAGCAAATTTCAGAAAACATGCCAGAGGTAAGAACATCATACACATCGCCAGCCATGGAATGGTGGACAATGACCAACCTCTATTCTCGCGACTAGTCTTGGAAAGAGATCCATTAGACTCAATAAATGACGGAAACCTCTTTGTGCACGAGCTCTACAATATGTCTTTGGATGCACAAATGGTGGTGTTAAGTGCCTGCAATACTGCAAGTGGAGAGGTGGCGCGTGGTGAGGGGTTATTGAATATTGGCAGAGGCTTCTTCTATGCCGGTGTACCGAACGTAGTCATGAGTCATTGGCAAGTAGATGACCAGTCTACCAGTATTTTGATGAAAGACTTCTATCAGTTTCTTTCAGAAGGACAGAAGAAAAGTGATGCATTAAGAGCTGCCAAATTGAAATTCATGACAGAGGCCAGCCCTAACAAAAAACATCCTTTTTATTGGGGAGCTTTTATCACTATGGGTGACGACTCTCCAGTTATTAGTAAAGGAGTTCAAATTTGGCAAGTTGCAGTTACCGTCTCTCTCTTATT
>JAJCYM010000075.1 GCA_029262895.1 Roseivirga sp. | reverse complement strand
GTGAATGGGGAATTGGTGGATTTGGCGCCAATCCCAAGGCCACGTCAAAGAGGTGTTCGATTGGCACCCCGCTTGGAAGCGACCGGATTACAAAAAACGGTGGCATTTATCACCTTGGCTAAACCCATTCCGGCCAACTCTAAGGCCACATTAGAAATTGATTGGAATACCAAATTGCCAGGAGGTGAGAAAGGAAATGCGCATAGAATGACTCAACGCTGGCAAAGAAGACTTTTTCAACCTACACAATGGTTTCCGAGGGTTGCCAAGTTTGATGATTTAAGAGGTTGGAAAACACAACCCTATTTAGGGCCTGCTGAATTTTTCAACAACTTCGGAAAGTTTGATGTGAAAATAGAAGTGCCTGCCGGATGGCTTGTAAGCGGCACTGGTGTGCTTCAAAATCCGGAAGAAATATTGATGGCTCCGATCCGTGAACGACTCGCCAAAATAACAGATTCGGATGCTGAAATTACGATTGTTGGTGAAGATGAAAGAGGGGCCGGGAAAGCCACTGCAACAGGCGAAAGTCTTACCTGGCATTTTGTTGCTGATCAGGTGAATGATTTTGCCTGGGCGACCTCCGCAGAATATATTTGGAAAGCAACACGCGCTACGATTCCAGGAAAAGGAGAGGTGCCAATTCATATGCTTTATCTTCCTGAAAGGGCTAGGTTCTTTGCGCAAGCTGCCGAAAGAGGAAGACATGCACTTGAATTTTATTCTAACCTTTGGGCGCCCTATCCTTTTCCTCAATTGACCTTTCAGGATGGGCCGAGTGCGGGCATGGAATATCCTATGGTCATCAACTCCAACCAAGGAGCGGCCGACCATGAAATTGCTCACCAGTGGTGGCCGATGATGTTAGGCACTAATGAAACGCGCTATGGTTGGATGGATGAAGGTTTTAACTCCTATATGAATATTCTTTCAAACAATGATAGCAGGGGGGTACCCTTCAATTTGGATGGACGTGGCATGAGTTACGGCAGAGTGAGTGGCGGTGACGATGAAGCAACGATGATGTGGAATGCCAATTATGCTGGCAATGGTTATGGTTATCAGACTTATGTAAAAGCGCCAGCCATGCTCTCCATGTTGGGAGGTGTTGTGGGTGATGACGCTGTTATTGCCGCCATGAAAAAATACTCTGAAGTATGGGCATTTAAACATCCATCTCCCTGGGATTATGTCTTTTTTATGAACAATGAATTAGGGCAAAATCTTGAATGGTTTTGGTACTATTGGTTGTGGACCACAGAATCTGTTGAAGGTTCCATCCAAAATGTCAAATCAGGTAGGAACACCGAAGTCACAGTTCATCAAGGGGGAGAAATGCCATCGCCTGTTGTGCTTAAGGTTGAATTTGAAGCCCAAGGGCCGGCAATCAGGCCAATGAAGAATGCTGAGATGATCGATGATAACACTGCCATTGTCACCTGGCCAGCGAGTGTTTGGTTCAACGGAAATCGGACGTTCAAAGCCAATCTGACTTTTGGAAGTAGAAAAATCGCTAAAATCACTCTGGATCCAGGACAGAGATTTCCTGACAAAGATAGCAGTGACAATGTTTGGCCAAGAAAGTAAATAGGGTAATTCTATCCTCCTAGCTGGGTGAGCCCCATTATTGATCTAAAGAAGAAAATTAGAAAGATTCTCAGATTCGGGTGAAGTAGTACTTCGATTATTACCTCAAGGGTATTGAACACCTGCATGTGTGAGAGAAGGAGTTGAGCATTTGGAAAAGAAGCCCATCATTCTGAGGAGTTGACCAATTAGCTTTAGGGTAAGCGCGGGCAAGGCCGAACTGCCTTAATTTATGCCGACTTCAAGAAGTCGAACCCATTATTTGAATTACTAAATTAGTTTAGAATTCACTGATAAGGTCCATCGCCACTTGAATTCTATATGCATAAGTACCCAGGCTATTGTGCCATTTCTTTATCTGCTGCTGGCGTATTAATATTTTCTATTAATGCTTTCATTACTCCTTTTTTAAGGGAGAGTGCCCTGTTCAATGAAGTAGCAGCATCCAATATGTTCTTGATACGCCAAGCGCTGTCTGCCTTAACAGCACTGCTGCTTGTACTTGGTAGAAGTTTGTATATTTCTTCTAAGTGATTGACCCCATAGAACAGACCGTGTATGAGCTTTCCTTCGATCTAATTCGAATGGCTCAAACCTTCATTGTCCTTTGTATTGTGGTGTATCTGATCAGACAAAAGCTCAAAGGAGTAAAGAGTAGGTTTGTTTACCTCCTAGGTGGCCTTGTCCTTATCGGCATAACCTCAAGTCATTTGATGGTGTTTAGTGCCCTGGCAATTCCAAAGCTTGTTTCCGCCATAGCCTTACTGACAGGCCCTACAATGCGTTTTCACGTCAAGACTGCCTTATCAAATCAATTGATAGGATATAGAGAGTTCTACCGACATATGTTAATGGGAGGGCTTGTGTTTTTGGCCGCACTGCTCAATTTGACTTCCTCGATAGAACCATATTTGACTTTCTTCGTCCTCATCCATTTCGGATTTTATTTACTCTTATCCATCAATGACCTGGCTTCTAAAAAGGTGATTGTTTTGAAGGGTTATCACCATACGAATAACTCATCAATCAAATGGTTAAATCTATTTAATACAGTCATTGTCCTCACATTCGTATACCTGACAGCAATAGTGGAGACCTTTTTTCTGACGCCACGCTTGCAGTACCGCTACACTTTCATAGCCCTTGCGTTGTCCGTTTTATTCCTGCTCTTAAGAACTGTCATACTTAAGCTCAGATTGGTTTATCAGTTCTATAAGACTCGAAATGAGATCAAGGAGACCGAGAAGTATAAAGACTCTATATTATCGAAACCACAAAGTGAAGCCCTGGCCATGAAACTTAAGGAGTTGATGCTAACTAGTAAGCCATATTTAGATGATGAAATTGATTTGTCTTCGCTGGCCTTATTGTTAAAAACACATACCAAGAATCTATCTCAAGTGATCAACGAAAATTTCAATAGGAATTTTTACGATTATATCAATTCATTGAGAATAGAAGAGGCCAGGAAAATGCTACTAGACCCTGTTTATGAAGATTATAAAATCTATGAGATCATGTATGAAGTAGGCTTTAACTCGAGATCTTCATTCAATGCCGCTTTTAAAAAATTCTCAGGCATCACCGCAAAGCAGTTTAAAGACCAAAGTCAATAATATTTTGTTCGAGTTCAAGTATCACAACTAACAACTCTTTCTGGTATACTATCATTGTTTCAAGGAAATAAAAACCTATGAAACAGTTAACCTCATTGCTTCTCGTGATATCATTATTTGCCAGTTGTCAGCCTCAAAGGGCAAAGACAAATGATGATCGTACCATCGTAGTCAATAATCTTGATTCGCTCTTAAATATCAAGTCGTATTTCAAGGCTAAAGCATTTTACAATGAAAATAAAGAGCAACTGGACGAGCAGAATAGGCTAAGAATTGGAGGCACTCTTAATAATCTATTCAACAAAGTAGGAATTTCTAAAGAGCAGGTTAACAGACTTCTAAGTCTTTACACTAATACATTAAATAGGGAGGAGCTAAAGGATGTTCTAAACGTCCAATTATCGAATGCGGTTAAGACTTTTGATTATGCACTTGCCCATAAAGTGTCAGAGCAATTAATTTCAGATTTCACAGATGTAGTCGGAGAAGAAGAGCTCTGGAGCATCAAAAACAATAACATCATATGGAAAGCCTTGATAGATTACCCCAAACAGCAGGTCGAGTTTGATGGCGATTCTAAAATCAAGCTTTTTAGAGATGAAGTTGGACTTAAAAATCTATATCTCACTGAAAGTGGTGAGGAACATCCCTTCATATTCGATACCGGTGCCAACCTATCTGTGATAATCGAATCACAGGCGAAAGAAATGAACATTGATGTTATTGATGTAAGTGTAAGCGTGGGTACTGTCACAGGAGAACTGATGGAGGCGAAAGTGGGAATTTCGTCAGAAATCACAATAGGGAAGATGCGTTTTAAAAACATAGTCTTCCTGGTGTTTCCCGATGAAGCCTTGTTTATGTCTCAGTTCAATTATCAAGTCAAGGGCATTTTGGGTTTTCCCGCAATCGAGGCGATGAACGAGATTCACTTTCTACGAAATGATGACGTCTTTATTCCCAAAAAGAGTGATTTAGACTACAAATCAAATCTTGCCATTGAGTTTTTAACGCCTATTATCAACTTAGAAACTGCTCGGGGTGATATGCATTTTACATTTGACAGTGGCGCCACACGAACAGCACTTTACCAGCAGTACTTTGAGCAAAATAGAGCGGATGTACTTGCTAACTATGACCTGACCGATGTCCGTTTTGCCGGAGGTGCAGGAGATACAACTGTGCAAGGATACTATGTAGAATTCCAACCTAGGATAAACGATAGTCTTATTTCCATCAGGCCTGTGGCATTATTCCCGGAAAATCTCAATACGTCAGATTTATACTCTTATGGCAATATAGGGCAAGATCTCATTTCAAAGTTTGATGTAATGATCATGAATTTCGAGTCTATGTTTATCCGATTCAAATAGGATCAAATAACTCACAGAAGCACAACTATAATCAAACACTCAAAATAAATTAAAACAAGAACTATGAAAAAAGTAACTATTCTAATTGCCCTGGTGACGTTAAGTTTTGCTCAGGTTAAGGCACAATCAGCCAGTGAAATTATGGCTGACTACACGGAAGTTTCCGGTGGACAGAAGAATTGGGATCAGGTTAAATCATTTGAGGTTAGCGGCATGGCCAAGTTAATCACCCAGGGTATGGAACTGCCTTTTCATCGGGTAATGGACCAACAAGGAAGGCAGAAGACCACTTTACAAATCAACGGAATGGAGTATGTGGCTATCGCGTCAGACGGTAAAACGGTATGGGGATCTAATTCACAATTACAACCCGAAGCGAAAGGTGACGATGAAACCAAGAATACAATATTGCTGACCGATGATTTTCCCTTTCCTGGTCATAACTGGGCAGCACGTGGCTATACTGTCCAACTGATGGGAACAGAAAGTGTAGAAGGGGTTGATGCCTACAAAATCAAAATAACCAAACGGCCACAATGGGTTAATGGAAAAGAGGTTGAAAATGTGGTATTTCTCTACATTGATACTAAACGAAAATTGCCTGTTCTTACGGAGTCCATTGTAGCTTCTGGACCTAATCAAGGGCAATTGATGCAAGCTTATAATACTGACTATCGTGCGGTCAATGGTCTTATGTATCCCTTTGTTATCACTATGAAGTATGATGGGGAAACCTTTCAAGTTTTGACAGCAAAAAGTGTGAAGTGGAATTCCGAAATCGATGAACAAGTATATAGTATGCCAAAGAAATAGGGAGAAGGCGATCGATAAAAGGAGAGAGGACTGATTTTCGTCAAACTGACCTGTCCTTTCTTCCTAGTGGACATTCTTCACCCACTAGCTTAGGTGGTTGAGTCTAATTAAATAATATTTACTCTGACGGAATTATCATTTCTTCAGCCTTTGCATACAGGAGTACTTTATTTCGCCACCTAACAATAAAGTAAAAGGCATGCTTAAAAAATATCCAATCCTTAAATGGACCATCATCTCAGTCACAAGTTTAATAGTTGTGCTCGTTTCTTTTGGAATCTGGTTTATCAGGTTGCTTCCCTCAGAAGAAATGAACGTAGATGTAAAAACAAGTTCGGTTGAAAACCTGACATATTTATCTGAAAATATTATCCCGCATAGAGGAAAGATATTAGCTGTTGTCACCAGCAGTGCAGAAATGGGAACTAGCGGTAAAAGCACTGGCTATGAATTAACAGAATTATCACGTGCCTATTATGTCTTTAAAGCAAACGGTTATGATGTTGATATAGCCAGCCCATTGGGCGGTAAACCACCAGTTGTTCTTGATGGTGATGACATGGGGAAATTCGATTATGCGTTTTTAAACGATTCGATAGCCCAGTATAAAACGAGTCATACCATTGCCATGAATGATGTAGTTGCGGAAGATTATCAAGCCGTGTTTTTTGTAGGAGGAAAAGGAGCGATGTTTGACTTTCCGGAAAATGAGGATATCCAAGCCATTGTGCGCAACTATTATCAATCTGGTAAAGTAATAGGTGCGGTTTGTCATGGACCAGCAGCCTTGGTCAATGTGACCTTAGACAATGGACGTCCACTAATTGAAAACAAAAGAGTAAGTGGGTTTACAAACAATGAAGAGTTGCTTTTGATCAAAAATGCAAAAACGATATTCCCTTTTCTTTTACAGGACAAGTTGGCTGCTCAAGGGGCACAGTTTAATGAAGGGGCCATGTATTTGGAGAACATTAGCCATGATGAAAATTTGGTCACCGGACAAAACCCTTGGTCTACGTGGAAACTGGCGGAGACCATGATACAACAGTTAGGTCATACGCCAAAATACAGACAGATTACTGCAGAAGAGAATGCAGTAAAAGTGCTGAGCGTTTATGAAAACGAGGGCATGGAGAAAGCCAAGGAACTAATAGTGACAATGGCATCTCAAGAGCGCAAACCAGCTGATAGAATAGTAATAGCATCGCACGGTGTAATGGCCATTATGCAAGGAAAGATAGGACGTTTTTTTAGCATAGTCGGATTGGTTTCCTTCGCAAAAAACAATTCATAAAAGGAATGATAATTAGTTGATGCCCGTATAATTCAGGCTGGTTTAGAGCGCATAAATCCTTTGTGATTTGTGCGCTCTTTTTACACAAATATTCCTAAGTTGGATGAAATTTCCTCATTGAGTTTTTTAGACATACTTCTTATTATAGTGAGTAGCGCAGGCCTTTTACATGGGGTATTGTTCGCTGTCTATTTATGTTTTTTCAAAAAGAAAAAAACACTGCCTAACCTGTTATTAGGTCTAATTCTGATTTTTATGGCGTTCAGGATAGGCAAATCTGTAATGATGAACTTTGGCGATGGATTAGAACCCGTATTCATTTATGCGGGCTTGGCCATTCTATTATTAATAGGCCCCTTGCTCAGGTGGTATGTAATGGGATTGACACGCGCTAGTTTTAAGTTGCCAAAAAACTACGGATTAGAACTGGCCCCATTTGTTTTCACTTTCATCATGAGTTTTTTTATGACTCAAGGATCATTGCAAAATGAAAGATGGTCCATTATCGTATTTGGCAGTGCGCTTATTTTCATTTACCTCCATTTTGCTTTTTACATTTTCATGGCCTGGAGAATGGTGAAAAGCGTAAGTAACAATTACAAGAAGGCGGTTCAAACAAAATCACAAAAGGCCATATTGGATTGGTTAAACCTGCTGATTATTGGGTTTGTACTTATTTGGATCTCGTATGTATTAAACATAGTCGATGATGAAGTGCCTTATATCATTGGCCCGATAGTGTATTCTACAGCTATCTATTTTCTCAGTTTTAAAGCTTTTCAATTAAAGGTGACCGATATCGAGGGCGCTGTTTTTAAAGTTGAAGATGATAACACCGAGTTGTTTGATAAAATCACTCAATTGATCGTTGATGAAAAACGGTACTTAGAATCAGATTTATCGCTTGCTTCAGTAAGTGAATTGGTTGGGAAAAGCACTCAAAAAACCTCTTCAGTAATCAACCAATATGCCAAGCGAAACTTTAATGACTTTATTAATTATTATCGAGTTCGGGAGGCCAAAAAAATGCTTTCCAAAGTAGAGAACGAAAAATTTACTATTTCCTCAATTGCTTTTGATACCGGGTTTAGTAGCCTGTCCTCCTTTAATAGTGCTTTTAAAAAATTTGAAGGAACCACACCTTCATCTTTAAGGAAAAAGTAAACTTTATATATGATTAACAAGTATGCATAATATATTTTATGCTAACTTGTTGATGATATAAGGGTTGATCGTAATGGCGCCCTATTTCAATATATGACAATGGTAAATCTTGGACATTTTGAAGAGCAGATACTGCTTATCCTATTACAGGAAAGTGGGGTAACGGCAGTCGACTTGGTTAAAAAATTCGAAGACCTGATGAAGAAGCGCGTTACACTTTCTGCTGTGCATGTTGTACTCAAAAGGATGGAGAAAAAAGGGCTGGTGACTTCTGAATTTGGCATCCCAACCGCAGAAAGGGGTGGTCGCAGGCAACGGCACTTTAATGCTTCAGCTGAGGCAAGAGAAGCGGTAAGCCACATCAATGCTGAAAGACAATTTTTATGGAAACTCATTCCGGATGTTGAATAAGGTACCCGAGCAAAGTCCACTTCCGAGTTGGATCAAGAAGCTTTTAAAACTCATTCTCGATGAATATGACAGCGAGGTTTTTATCGGGGACTTAGAGGAGATATACCAATGGAAATTAAAGCGCCATTCCAAAGTCATTGCCAAAACCTTGCTGGTCCGCGAATTTCTACTGTTTATGATTCGCTTTCTTGGAAGAGAAGAATCCGGATTCAACAATACCAAACTTCATTTCAGTATAAACATGATCTACAGAAATATCAAAGTCCTTTTTCGGTCTTCCAAAAGTATTGGTTATTTCAGTATGAAGATGCTTATCCTAGGCATTGGTATCAGTACTTTTTTGCTCACCAAGGCCTATGTAAATCATGAACGAAGCTATGATAGTCAACATCCAGAGTCAAACCTGATCTATCGACTAACAGTGAACAGCGAGTCGGATGGGGGAGTGCTGAATAGAAGTGCTACTATACCACCACCCATATTGCCAAGACTTATAGCTGACAATGCAGAAATCGCCACCGGTTTTCGGATGATCAGGGCACAAACGGATGCGGGAATAAAAATCAATGAAGATTCCTACTTGGAGGAAGGCTGCTTTTTTGTTGAGCGAGAAGCACTGAATGTGTTAGACTTCGAATTTCTGGAAGGAAACAAGGAGGCCGCCTTAACTGGCCCCAATGATGTGATTTTGACTGAATCCATTGCAAGGAAGTACTTTGATGACGAGAAGGCACTGGGCAAGGTCATTTCCTATTTGCACCTCAACGGGCAGTTTGTCAACCTAGAGGTAAAAGGAGTAATCAAAGATTTTCCGGCAACCTCTCATTTCCGACCAAAGTTGCTAGTCAACTATGAAAGTACTGTTAACCCATGGTATCAGGGAGCGGTGGCCAAAACATGGGATTTCAATTTGGTTTGGGGTTATCTAAAATTTAATTCTGATGATGGGGCAGTAGCTTTTTTAACTCGAGCCAATGCCGAGTATATCAAACAATTACCGCTATACCAGGGACAGAAGAACGCTGAATTCACATTGCAGCCGATCACAGATATACATTTGAAATCTCAACTCAAAAATGAAATAGAAGTTGGTGGTAGCAATCAGTTTGTTCAGATACTGACCATAGTCGCCTTCTTTCTCCTAATTGTAGGTTGCCTCAATTATCTGATCTTAACAACGGCCGATAATCTAAGAAAGCTAAAATCGGTCGCAGTGCAGAGAATCTTAGGTGCTGGCAAAGGCGATCTCTTTATACAGTTTTTTGTACAGTCTTTATTTCAGACCATTTTGGCCATAGGGGTATCCATTTCAGTGATTTACCTCATTATGCCTTTGCTCAATATTGATTTGGACTCTCAGCTTAACTTGAGTCAACTCTCGTTTCAGGAAGTTTCTCTAGTTGCGCTGGGTTTGTTGCTCTTCAATGGGTTTATCGCCTTGCATCCTATATTGATGGTTTCAGGCTACAAGAGCTCCGAATTGTTGGGCAAAGTTGCACTAACCAAAGGCAACAGAAAATTCAGCTTCAAGTCTATTTTGGTTGTTGTCCAACTGGTGTTTGCCACTTTTTCTCTGTTTGCCATCTTGGTAATTTCAGACCAAGTAGCCTATATCAACGATAAGGATCTCGGCTTTGACGAAAGTGCTGTGATGGTGGTATCGTCCAGAAGAGGCTTAAAACAAAACACACTGAGAACTGAGCTATTGAGAAACCCCAATGTTTTGAGTGTAAGCTCGGGAGCTCGGGTACCAGGAGGACGGCCGATGCCTACCAGTAAATTCAGGGCAAGTCATATGTCGGAGGCCGACAAAGTAGAAATGGTGTTCATAGCCGCGGACTCTGCCTTTGTTAAACTTTTTGACCTGAAAATTTTGGAGGGCAGGGGTTTTAGCGAGGCAATAAGCCCCGATATGACCGATGCCGTCATTATTAGTGAAAAGGCAGCTGAATTGTTTGATTTTTAAGGTGCTACTATAGGGAACTCTATTGAACTCTATGGCCGAAACAATGGACCGTCCATGGGTACCAAAAAGGTCATTGGCGTTGTCAAAGACTTGTATTTCGAATCCTTGTATGAGGAAGTCAAACCTGTGGTATTCGTTATGAAACCCATTGATCGTGGTTCAAGAATCATGATTAAAATGGCCAAGAATGACCAAGCCGAAACCATCGATTTTGTTAGTAATAAATGGGCGGAGCAATTTCCTGATTTCTCCATGGAATACTACTTACTGGATGATCATATAGCCACTAAGTACAATGGTGAGCAAAACCTAAAGACCCTGATTTGGCCAATTACCATCGTTGCGATTGCTGCATCTGCCCTTGGACTGGTGAGCCTTATTGCCTTTTCGGTTCAACTTATCCAAAAGGAGGTATGCATAAGAAAGGTGTTGGGAGCTTCCAGAGGGAACCTATACTTTATGGTGACAAAGGGCTACTTAATCAATTTGTTACTGGCCTTGATTATTTCGATTCCGATTGGCAATCTGGTAATGCAGCAATGGCTTGACAATTTCGCTTATCACATTGATGTGGATTTCGCCTACTACTTCAATGTGGGGATTATTCTATTGGCTATTGTATTGTTGACCATAAGCTATCATGTGATCAAAACGGTATTGACCAATCCAGCAATTAATTTGAGACAGGATTGAATTTGCAAACAAGCACTAACAAAACTTCTGCAGTTTATGCAGAGACGTATTTGGCACCTTAATGTGTTAAGTCAAACTGTTTAACGCACCACTTCCAGAACCAGGTCTACTTTCTCTCCATAATCCTCGCCCAACCTGGGTAGTACCATTTCGATATGTGGAAGCCAACCTGAAGTGGCTGGCTGATTTCTCAGCACAAAGTAATGTCGTTTTCCGGTTCCTAATTGGGTTCTGTCATCATTCAGTCCAGTTTTACCACTGAATTCAGGTGTGATATTAAGTGTAGAAAGATCAACATCGTAAGAGATCTTTGCATGGATACTGTCATCATGATTAATTGTTTTCTTAAGAACTCTGTTCGGTGAGAACAATTTGAGGCCAAATGGACCAGTGGGTTGCGTTTCGTCATATGAGTTAATTAATCCTGAAATTTGAATATGATGAGGTTCACAGGTTATCAATTTTGGTAATTTTTCCAATTCAACTTTCGAAGTGATGTGATTCCAAATTGTAGGTGGCAATGGAAAAGTGAAAGGCTTCAAAGTCAGTCCAGAGTGGCGTATAAAAACACGAAAACGACTTCCAACCTGGCGTGCCTCTTCGGGGATAAAAGAAATGAGATCCATTTTATTTTTTGTTTTATAATGTTATAGAAAAAGCTGCTCTTCAATAGGTCTTTCAGGCAATTCTCATGATTGTACACTTTGACTATTTAAAATCAACGAAAGTATGTTATCCATGCACGAGGCGATAATTCCGTTTCATCGCCAGCTAAGCCTAAGGCTTGCTTCGCTTTATCTTCTTTTAGGTCAATTCCACATTTTGGAGTGATTCTCAAATTGACTGTTTATTGCTTTACTTACTTATGCTGTGAAAGCAACTAAATTATACGGCACCAATTTAAAAACAAAATCAATTTATGAGGAGGCTTATTTTCTCTTGACTTTACAAACTATCTTACTTCAAGTCTCTGAAGACTGGGAATTCAAAAGTGCCAGGGAAGATTTTTTAAAAATAGTAAGCTATTTCTCGGCTGGCTTTGTGATGAGGATGAAAATTTTCGTGATGGAGATGCATTCAACTAAACTGCTGAAAGACCGCAAAAGACAACTCAAAAAGAAAGATGAATAACCACTAATCTTTCTTCTTTATATTTATCGCTCCAAAGCCATTAACATGTCAGAAGAATTAGACACCCAAAAAAACAAAGTCAATTGGTCTCCGGAAAAGGTAATGAGCATCTCTGCGTTATTCGTTAGTCTTATTTCTGTAATAGCCCTGTTTTATCAATTAAGTTTGGCTCGGGAAGAAAATGAACTTATAAGGAAGCAGCAAAGTGCCAGCGTTTTACCTCACTTAAGTTTATTGCCTACATTAAATTCTCAAAGAAGTTATTCCATGGCGTTCATTAATCAAGGCGTAGGGCCAGCCTTTATTAAAGAAGTTGAATTTACAGTGCATGATGCTACATTCCAGAGAAGTGATCTCTTCTTTAACCACATCAGAGATAAGATATATGAGGCGGATAGTATTTTAATTTCAGTATCGACTTTTTCATTTATGGAAGGCGATGTAATACCTGCCAATGAAGAGATAAATATATTCACCGTGACTGGCCAAGCTGGGGTAGACTTGTTTTATAACTATTTAGATTCCGTAGAGTGGAAGTTCAGTATAATCTATGAAGACGTCTACGAAGCACGCTGGAGATTAGGCTCAGAAAATCGTTTTCCGGTTTCGATTTCTAAGGAGTAGCAATTTCATTTTCTGTTGTAGCGATTTGGTTGAATAACTCGTCCCCATAGCACATATTTGATCCAACACTTTATAACGACTGCCAAAGCTCTCTCGGAGTGGAAAATGCTTCGTCATACGCCCGAGAATATTGCCGGTATTCTTCAACCAGGGCCACGTGCTCTTTTAAGAGTGGACTATCAAAGGAATAGAATGCACTAAAGACCTTGTTGTTACTCTTTAGTAATTCTTCGAATTCTGATCCATAAGACGCTGGGAGCTCATAGTAATCCTGAATAAAAATGTTTGGGTAGGTGAAATCCAATACCAAGTCCTGGTACTGTTCAGTCATGGGAGCAGACTGAAGAGGAGCCAGCATCACCATACTACACCTCAATCCCTTTTTCTCAAAAAACTGGTGATATTTTAAGGTTTCCATCAAGTCATCAGTGTCTTCAAAGGGGTAGGCCCAAAGAAGGTTGAGATTAGCGGTCATATACCTATTCGTCATTTGCAGCACGTCAACTGCTTTTTCAATCGTGAAGTTCTTTACAATTTCCTTAAGCACTGAGTTGGAGCCGGATTCAACGCCATAGAACATACTTTTGCAACCTGCTTGAGCCATTAGGGCTATCAATTCCTCTGTTGCTAAATTTACATGGCCGTTAGCTCGCCAATGCATTTGGTTTCCTCGTTCGATCTTCTGTCGACAAAACTCTTCGACCCATTTCCTATTGATAATGAAAAGATCATCCACAAACGCCACCTCTTCTATACCCACTTTTTCATAGAGGTAATCGAGTTCATCCAGTACATGTTCGACAGACCGCCTGGTGTTTTTCCGTCCCCAAGAGGGAGCTACATCACAGAAGGAGCATTTGAAGGGGCATCCTCTGCTAGACATGACCGGAAAGCCTCCATAGTCTGATAAATCGATGGCTTCTAAATCCAGATAGGGTATCTGATCAAGATTTTTAATCCTTTCGGCCTGCTCGGTTTTTATAACTTCCTTGCCTGCTCGAAAGCAAATACCTACTATATCTTGAAGTTCTCTTTTTCCATGAATCCATTCTGCCAACTGCACAATTTGCAATTCTCCCTCACCGTGTGCCACCACATCAATTTCTGGAAATAGGGAGATTGCCTCATAAGCCACCCCTGTGAAACCCGGGCCTCCCACTATGATTACCTTTTCGGGGTCTTCTTTCTTGACAATCCGCAGTGCCATGATCAGAAGGGGTAAGCAATTGATCATGGTGCTGATGGCCGCCACACCTGGAACATTGAGTATTTGTACGGCTAGGTTTTTCGGGTCAAGAGGAATCCCTTTTACATGTAAGAACTGGTCAAAAGTGCACTCATACCCCTTGTTCTTTAGTATCTGCATGAATGTCAGCACTCCCAAAGGAGGGGAGTGTGCAAACTCATTTTGGTTGATTAGTAAGTGATGAAAGCCTATGTTCATGCCGGTACTTCTTCGGCTAACCACTCGTGAAACTCCTCTAGAACCTTGAAGAAATTCTTGTAGAAACCTGGGTAGCCGTTGTCTGCATCTTCCTGACTATGGCAGGAGCAATATATATGCTCTCCAGCCGGGTCTTGTTTACCATCGGTAAAACGCTCATGTGGACAGTTTCCTTGACCGCATAATACTGACCATTCACAGGTTTTGGTGATGTGTTGACCATAAGCCTCATCAGCCACGAATTTTTTGAATGATGGCTGCTCTTCCAACTCAGAAATTGTCATATCACCGGCATTGCCGAATGTGAAAATATCGTTGAAGGGTCTGGTGCATGGTGAGACTGCGCCAGATGGATCAATGCCGATGATGTTAGTACAAAAACCACCAGCAAAACAGGATTTGGACTTTTCATCAGTGAGGTTCTGGATCAGGTCTTCAATGCAGCGTAAGCGTAATTCCGGGTTTGAACTCTGCGCCCAGGCATACGTGAGTTCTGTCATAAAGCTTGTATACTGATCCCGGCTCACATTGCACTCAGCTGAAGAACCTGAAGTGTCTTTTGGTGTAAAGGCAGGATGTATATCAATATACTGCACCCCGATGCTAATATGATGATCAAGTATTTTTTTAGCTATCCCTGGGGTATCGAGAAATTCTGTTGAAACCACGGAAATAATACCGAAAGGGATATTATTGTCTTGAAGCAGGCGTATCCCTTCCATGACTCGATCATAACTCCCTTTGCCCTTATGATCCACGCGAAATCGATCATTTATGGCCTTATCTCCATCCAGGCTTATGCCAATATTGAAATTGTGCTCACGAAAATAGTCAATCCACTCCTGGTCCAGTAAGGTGCCATTTGTTTGTACTCCCAGCGTTAAATTTCCATAAACACCAAGTTCTTTCAGACAATCTATAAACTCCTGAAAGAATGCTTTTCCAGCCAAAAGCGGCTCACCACCATGTAGGAAGATATCCGAAATATCCGAATGAGTACCCACGAAGTTTTTTACATAGGTGCGCATCTGTTCGGTACTCATTACTTTTTCATGCGTACCAGTCAATCGTTGGATTTCATAGCAATACTCGCATTTCAGATTGCAATGATCCCCCACAGGTTTCATAAGCAACACCTGGGTTTTGGACCTAGAAGTAAAAAGCGCATTTGCCGGATGATAATAGGTCTCTGCAATACCAAATGACGCATTTGCTTCGCGGTCAATGGCTCGCTGGACTGTATTAGTCACCACATTGTTTCTGGGGTTTTGAGCATTAGTCTCGTGAATATCACGGACTATGCCTCTTAGATCATTTATAGACGCCATGAGGACAATTATTTACGTTTGCCTGTAGAACCAATTATTTCCCTTTTCCTTTATTCCCCAGTCCTGGTGACTTAGGTGGTGCTTTCTTGGTCACTTTCTTTTGTGGGACACTCTTAGCATCCGGGGATTTAGCAGCAGATATCGGTTTGCTTGCCTCTGGATTCCAGGTATCTGAAAATGCCACTCCCTGTTCTGGTTGTATTCTACCCGCAGTTATGTTATCTGGATTCCAGGTATCAGAAAACATTGCTCCCTGCCCTGGATGTGCTCTGCCAGCAGTTATATGATCTGGATTCCAGGTATCGGAAAATCGAGCTACTTGACCTGGATGAGCTCCCGGCCATCCTCTATCTCCAGTTACCGGAGTGGGGTTCCAGGTATCTGCAAAACGAACTCCCTGGCCTGGTTGTACTCTCCCAGCAGTAATATGATCAGGATTCCAGGTGTCGGAAAATCGAGCTACTTGACCTGGATGTGCTCCTGGCCAGCCTCTGTCTCCGGTTACCGGTGTAGGGTTCCAGGTATCAGCAAAACGAACGCCTTGTCCTGGTTGTGCTCTGCCCGCAGTTATATGATCTGGATTCCAGGTATCGGAAAACCGAGCAGTTTGACCTGGTTGTGCTCCTGGCCAGCCTCTGTTTCCAGTTACAGGAGTAGGGTTCCAAGTATCTGCAAAGCGAACGCCTTGTCCTGGTTGTGCTCTGCCCGCAGTTATGTGATCAGGATTCCAGGTATCGGAAAATCGAGCAGTTTGACCCGGTTGTGCTCCCGGCCAGCCTCTGTCTCCAGTTACTGGAGTGGGGTTCCAGGTATCTGCAAAACGAACTCCCTGTCCTGGTTGTACTCTGCCCGCAGTAGTTATATCATCAGGATTCCAGGTATCCGAAAATCGGGCTGTTTGACCCGGATGTGCTCCCGGCCAACCTCTATCTCCGGTTACAGGAGTAGGGTTCCAGGTATCTGCAAAACGAACTCCCTGTCCCGGTTGTGTTCTGCCAGCAGTTATATGATCGGGATTCCAGGTATCGGAAAATCGAGCTGACTGCCCGGGTTGTGCTCCCGGCCATGCTCTATTTGCCGCTATTGGTTGTTCAGGATTCCATGTGTCTCCGAAGATAGCTCCTTGTCCTGGTTGTAATCTGCCAGCAGTTATATTATCAGGGTTCCAAGTGTCCCCAAATGCTGTTCTTTGGAGTGGTTCAGTTGCTCCTCTTAACGGTCCGGTCGCGGCATCAGGATTCCATGTATCGGCAAAAGCCGTAGTAGTAGGTCCACTCTCATGGGTAGGAGCAGCCTGCCTTACATCGAGAAAATATCTTTTCGGGTTGGCAAATTCCTCTTTCAAATCTTCTGTAGCATAGCCAGCAATTCTTGGAGGTAGATACCCCATAGGCAGACTGGTCATTTGAAACTCTGTAATAGCAAGGTCTTTAGGAATCTTGGAGTTAGATTTCTTTGCGGGTTCTAACAACTTCCGTTTGTTTAAAAAAACGACAGTCTTTAACAGATCCTCCTTAATCAGATTAGCACTATCTCCTGAATATCCATAGGAGAGTTGAATGTTAAGGACGATTTCATCGTGAGGTTTCCCGGAAAATAGGTAATCCAGGATCAAAGCGGCAGTGGGATTGAGTATATAGACGATTTTGTCTGACGGGTCATAAATTCCTAAATCCAGTCCGAATTGCCTCTTTTGAAGCCCCGAACGAAGTTGCACCTGACTAGGCTTAACTTCCTTTTGTGTTGTCTTTTTTACCATGATTGAGATTGCTTAGTAGGACATGTATTATTCGATATAATATAAATTGTAATTAATTTAATCATATAATATAGATTTCAAAAACACGAGTTATTCGAATGGTTCCTAAAACCTCAGTCTAAGACTTAAATTTTTCGCCCAATAGGGAAGGGAGCCGAATTAATGGTTAGGTCAACTTTACCGAAAACCGATCTACTAAAGGTTGCTTGTGATTTGTTATGGCCAGACTTAATGAAATTCTAGGAATACCTTGTACCGGACGTGCTTCATGCAGAATGCCTTTTTGGATAAATAAGGAATCACCAGAGTCTAGTTTTTGTTCAGGCTGCCCAGCCACTCCCCAAATCGTTTGACCCATTATTTGGCAAATAAGTATGTCTGTTTTGTCCACATGTGCTTGAAACGATTTGGAATCCGTTTTACCCGAGTTGAGATATAGATTGGTAAATACTGCCCTCTGAAATTTATGCTCAATGAATCCTGTAAACTGACTTAATCTGGGAGTGAGGTTATCTACCGTACCCAGGACTAACGTGAACCCCTGATCCCATAATTCTTGAATTCGCATTTTGTGGGGTTTGTTGTCCCTTGAAAAATATTGAGGATCTACCTTGTCGCCTTCTGGAGATATAAGGTGTATTGACGGCACTGTAGAACTTGTGGTAACCCATCGTATTTCATCGTTCAAACGTTCATTGAGTTCCTCCCAGGTGATTAAGGATTGGATGCTTTTTTTGTCAATTGGGACCTTCATTATTCTGGTGTTTGCTAGTATAAATTGTGCTTAATGATCTACAAAAGCAAATTGCACAAAGACCTTGGAGGGTGTTTGGCACTCACTTTATGTCTTGGTATACCGTGAGCACTCTTTTGATATTTTTTGAAAAGTGGGAAGATGGTTGTAGTCATATTTGTCTTCTATAATGTCTATTTAAAATTTAAATTACTATATTATTGGGCTAAGGTAATATAAGCTTTAGGCTTTGAAGAAATCAAAATCAGGGTCAATGAAAAACGTTTTTCACATTATATATGATGGGGTAGAAGCACTGGATTTTACCGGCCCCCACGATGTTTTTGCCATGGCTAATCTGGTAACCAAAAATAGTAATGGCGCAACTGAAGTGCCCTTTAGTCAACACACCATTGCCTCTTCAAAGAAACCCATTAAAACGGCAGGTTGCATAACTATTACCCCGGATTATACCTTTGAAGACGATATTCCGGAGGTAGATATAATTGTTATTCCAGGTTCACCAGGCATTGTAGATATCTGTGTTGATGACCCGATGATCACTTGGATAAGGTCACATTACACAAACGAAAATCAAATTGTATCCATTTGTCTTGGAGCCTTTCCTTTAGTAGTAGCACTCGACAAGAAATTAGATGGGCATGCGCTTACTACTCACCATGCCTTTATTAAGAAACTTGAAGAGAGGCTTCTGGCTTTGGAAATCAAAGCGTCAATAGCTAGAGGAGCGCGGTATGTTAGTAATGATAAAGTCTTGTGTTCTGGTGGTGTATCAGCAGGAATAGATGCGGCATTTTATTTCCTATCACAGACGGAAGGCAATGAATTAGCACGCAGGACAGCTGATGTTATGGAGTATAACAGAACAATTAATTGGGTGCAGGAAGGATAGAATGTAGATTTTTAAACTGGTCAACTCTATTTAGGGGTGTACACCTCTCTTCACGCTACCTTTTGTTGACGTTTGTGGCGGAGAGGCCAGTGTGTGTTTCTACTAATTCAAATGTGACCAAAGCTCCTTCCCTTAGTGTACGATAACCTTCACCCGGAATGGCAGTAAAGTTGAAGAAGACTGGTTCTGCAACTTTGTTGGATTTGATGTATCCATTCCCAGTTCGAATGTCAAATGAGGAGACGACCCCGTCAAATGCTGGTAGACTGAGGCGATTAGCATCCTTTAACCATGTTTGTTGTGGAATTCTTATTTTCTTGACATGATCCGTTTTGAAAGCTTCATAGGAGTAGTAATCCATTTCTTGCATTACATCACGAAGGTCTTGCCTTAGTTCTTCGATGGTGGGTCTTCCTACAAAATACCATCCATTATATACTTTGTGTATTTCGAGGTTTGGTTTGAGAATGAAGGTATAAGGAAGAGATCGGTAAGCATATTCTCCTTCAGTTTCATCCAGGATATTAAGCTCTTTGATCACTTTTCGCTCGATATCAGAGAAGAAAGTCCATTTTGCACCTAGTCCAGCCCGAAACGCAGAAGAGGTCATCGGATCATCTGCGCTAACTGAAACCAGACTGCAGAAATTAACCTTTAGTTCATCCTGAAATGCCACCAAACTTCGAAACTGTTGTTGATCTCGTGGACAAAAGAATCCACGGGAGAAAATAACGATGAGTGGATATCCATCCTTAAACCCATAGCGTTTGTCTGCCTCACTCTGCCGAGTAAATGAAGACAACTTCCCAAGTTTTCCGTTTTGATCCGGCAGCTCGAAATCAGGAAATGTCTGGCCAGGTTGTATAAGAGACTTCATGCTTCAATTTATTGTAATAATGCTGAATTACGACACCATTATAACTTAAGCATCGACATTTATAGCAACAGAGCAATTAGGTTGTTATTACTCCGATACCATAAAAGGCAATAGGTGTTATATAATGTTTACAGTTTTATTGCCTGCCCCGGACCTGATCCGGGGTTAAGTTTACCTGCCATAGGCATGGCAGCTTCGAGTTTAGCTTGAGCATTTTATTCTAAAGGCGTTGGCCTTTTCTAGCCATAAAGGAGGGAGGGAATGGCACACTCTTTTGGCATTTTAGGATTGTGCGAGTGCTAGTGAGAATGGCAAATGTGTGTGCCAACCAAAGACAAAATGTGATTGATCTTTAACAATTTAACAAAATAGCACTGTTATATAAGTGAATTAAACTATATTTAATAGGATTAATGCACTTATTTATCAAGGTCTTAGTGGTAAGGTTATTTAATTATGACACGCTCTATATAAGTGGAAATAGTCCTTACGGTTAAACCCTAATTGTGAAAATTCAACATACACCTTCTTCAATATCTCGGCAGCGAAAGAGTAGCGTATCAATTATATTGATTTGTTTGATTTCAATGATAACGGAAGCAAAGCTTTGTCAAGCTCAGACAAATATCAAGTTCTTCACGATTAATCATCAAGATCCGGACAAATCAATGACTCCATATAGGAGGACCATGAACTATTTGTTCAATCTTATTGAATCAAACCCAGAGTTACAGGATCAATATAATTTTGAACAACAAAGAACATCTGGCTCCTTTCATACAGCAATAAGCATCGATGATCTTCAGAATAAAGCAGAGACTTACGGAATCGGAATTGTTCAGTCTGATGTTTTGTACCATTATCTCAAAGGAAATCATCCTCAGGTTCCGACTTCAAAAAATAATTCTGACTTGAGGGCCATTGCCAAGATTTTCCCTGAGTGGCTTCATGTTTCAATTCCAACAAAAATCTCTTTGGATATCTTGAAAAAACTTAACAAGCAGGATCAAGTGATGCTCGGGTTTGATAAAATAATGGTCAACGATATTGGATCAGGAAGTTTCGTGACAACGATCAATGTCGGACAGATCATGAATCTAGAATGGAACAGTATAAGCACAACCCCAATAGATGGTGAGTTTCTAAGTTTTACCGTTAAGAGTCCAAATTCCAAGAATGGACAAATGGATTATCTGGAATTGGGCTTGGACGAACCGAGTGCGCGTCTAATCGCTAGCGCATTTCCTAATGTATATAGACTTGTTGACAGTGGCACTTTCACAGGAATATATGAGAACATAATTACTAAGAATTATAAAAGAGCGAGCGTCTCTGTAGATGCCATATTAGTATGTAGTCAAAAGACACCGGACTTAATTGTTGAATTTTTGTCCAATGCTCTCAAAGATTTGTTCAAAGGCGATATTCAGGGTCAGGATGAAGATGCCGAATTTCTCCGAGAAAAATTCCCAAAAGACTCAACAAAGAAGGATCTGTCAGAGATAAATTTTGAAAACCTTCCTATAAACCGGCACTATTGGCTCGAAGAGCAAAATACTGATCGCTTTTCACAATTTTTTCTTAGACTCCTTTCCACTAGGGCGATCTTCTTCTTGACCATTTTTGCCGTGCTCTTTTTAATGTTTAGAACTCAACTGCCAGGGACTTTGAAAATGATCAATAATAAAAAATTGTCGGTTTTAGCAAAAATCAAAATATTGCTGAAAAACTCTAAAAGACTGGCCATAATTAGTTTTCTGTTTTTACTGTACCATTTTGTTGTTGCCGTATTCGTTTATGTTAGCGAACATCAATATGCTAGAGAAAATGTAGTAACAGACGCAATTGCTACCCGAGGAGTAATGAATACACTGGATTGGATTGTGAGGCAGTTGACAATAGGTAATAGCACTGATACTGTCCACTCAAGTTTTGGGCTCGTCTGGATGGGCATTTTGCAATTTTCATATGCATTAGCTACCTCAGTAGCAGCCTTTATGGCAGGTGACAAATTGGTTAAATATATTAAACATCGTACAATGAATGATCATGTCATAATAATAGGTTGGAGTTCTATTGGAAATAAGATTATTGATGAACTGCGAAAAATGCGCGAATTACACAATAATGATTTGCTCGATATCATAATAATGGGTAGCAAGGATTTTGAAGAAACTGACATTCCAGAACAATTCAAAAATCAATACTTCAAAAAGCAGAGTCTGGGAGATTTGGGCAAGGCTCAAGCCAGCAAAGCAAAGGCAATAATTTTACTCTCCGACATCGACTGGGCAAAGGATCAAAATGATACTGATGTTGACCTTTGGACAATAAATCGCATCCATGAGCTTAAAACATTTATAGATGGAAAAATAAAAACTGATACGCCAACTTCTGAGGTGGACAATTCCACTTTTAATTGTGAAGACGAAAAAGATCAGAATGACTCAAATGGCGTAAACGAGCCGCCAAGAATTATTGTTGAAATACTAAATCACAGAAACATACATCTGGCAGAGAAAAATGGTGCCTCAGAGGTCATTTGCATCCAGAATTTTGGTTTAGAATTATTAGCTCAAGCCGCCACTAGGCCCAATATAAGTTCAATTTTCAATCATCTGCTTGAAAGTTCAAAAGAGTCTAATGAAATCTATTACAGACCTATACCAAATATAACCGGAGTAAAAAACTATACCAATTATTCCGAATTGATTCGCTTCCTTATTTCAAAAGATCAACTTTTAGAACAAACCCCGATTGGAATCTATCGGAAAACAAGAGAAAACACCAAAGGACATATCCTTAAAATCAATCCCAAAGACAGTTTTCAAATAAAATGCAATGATCTAATTATTGTGCTTGCCAAAGAAGTAACATGGGACTAGCAGCTTGGATCTAGCAATGACATGTAGTGTTTTCAAAGCTGTAAGGTTGAGTTTTCCTTCCGGATATTAGGACTAACCGTTTGCTATCAAAATCGGCACCAGGCGCTTAGTGGAAGTTCCTCAATGAGAGACGAGAGCGTTCGGTCCAGCTTTGCTGGTTAATATAATGTTTAAAGGTTTAAAGCGTTATGTTACTTTGCTTTGGTTAAATGAGTGTCTTCCCCCGGAGCGAAATGGAGTGGGGGAGAAAGCTCATTTAAATCAGGGAAGTGAAGGACTTTTTCTTTTTTCAGGGCGGGGCATCACGGGCCCGACCAACTGGCCAAGAGAGAAAAATTTATTCTTACTCAAAATTGAGCTTCATTACCCCAAAGCCCTCTTCCAATAGTCTTTTCATCCACCGAACAGAATGAGATTCAACTGTCGCTATTTTCTGAGCCAATCTTAATTATTTCGGAACTGTCTTTTCTCTTGATAATTATGGTGGCGATAGACCATTTATCACCGTCTCCATCCCCAAACTTTACGCGTTCGACCGTCTTTTCTCCAAATAGGATGTAGCCTTTGTCATCAAGTGTTTTAAGTAGGTCGTTAAGTTGGTAGCTCATTTTTACTCTGTCATATGGTTCGACCATTCCACTTAGCTCACCATAGTCTATTAAGTCTTGTAGCACGCCTCCAATAAAGTCAGCATCTTCTTCGCTACCCACCTCATCGTAATCCGTTCGGTAACCTAGCGACTCATTTAAGATGTTCAGCAATTCTTTACCCGAAGTGATTCGAGTTAAGAACCTTGGCTTGATCTGATTATCAGATTTTATGGCACTATTTATCGTCTCTTGAACCCAGTTTTCACGTTTTAATTTTACATACCGAAGAAGCTCTTCTGTGTAGGTATCTGTCAACTCATCAACTTCCCTATGATGATTTCTGCATAACAAGATCAGATTATCAAAAGTGTCATAGTCATCAAGATTAGGCTTGTACCGAGGCCCGTTACTCTTACTACTTATGATATGGCACTCTTCTCCAATGTTATATTCCTCGGAACCTTCTTGTTTTGCAAAAAGCTCCGTTTTGCAGATAGAGCATCTGTTAGCCGATTTAGCCCATAGGCTTTTTCTTACTCTATCTGATATAGCCATTACTCGTTCCTTTAAACTGCGTCATGGATTTCAACTTCTATTTAGGGCTGTAATAATGGGTTCTTACATAGCGCCCAAGTTTAAGATAAGCACATAATGTTAATGCCAGCGATTTGGAAGGCCAATACATCATGCAATGGACATTAGAAAAAGTCGTCATCAGTAGTAATTGACTTGATGAAAGCAATTTTTTCAAGTTTTACTGGTGAATTGATCTGAATCAAACTCTTTGGAGCTGTGAAAAAACTGCTTAAAGCACGTTTTAGAGATTCCTCATTCTCCCGTGAGATATGATAATTTTTTATGTGCTCGGTAATGTTCACCCCGTTGAAGGTGATCTGACTGATGATCTGAACACTTTCATCATGTCCTAAAAAGTCTTGGCTGATATCTTCTGATGCCACCACATCAATATCAATATGTTCATCCTCGCTTTTAGGAATGTAAACAAGTTCGCTGTTTGTGCTCAATAAAAGGTTTGAAATGAACCCAAATGAGCTGTTGAATGATGGGTTCTTTCGTAATGCTAATATTTCTTCAATAAAGTGCTTCTTGGTATTTGACTTTCTGAACTCACCATATGCGTTGAAATAAATCTCGAACAATATGCCATTCAGAACATGGTTCTCTCCATCATGGGAATACTTAACAATGTTAGTACCTATACGTTCCATGAAATTGTAAGCCTCGGCTGCAGATCCTTCGGCAGCTTGTAGAAGGTTTCTTCCAAGAATGAACTGCTGATTGCTATCGAGTTGATTAGTTGGGATTTTTAAAAGGGCCTGAATCGAAGGGTTCTGGACATACCAGTTGTAGGACTTTACGTCAGCAATAAGTGTCCCGAAATCTGTTGCCTCAGCGTAGTCAATGTCTTTGACGACTAAATCTGAATATGGGATGTCGACTGAATGCACCAATTGTCCTGTGTTGAAGAAGAAGAAGTCATTAATCAATGAAGTGTGTTCCCAGGTAGTTATTCTACCTTCACTGAGAGCATACACCGTTTTTCGCACCTTTTTAAATAATACTTCAACTGACAAATGTTCTCTTCCTAAATACCTTAGCAGTGCTCCAGTATAGATACTGTTGCCATCAAAACCTTTGTCACTAGCTCCTTCATTCGGAGATGTTGAGAATGCCAGCAATGTTCCCTTAGGTGCGAACATTGGAGCCAAGGCAATATTTCCGCCTCTATCAAATGTTCTACGACAGGCATCAATGATGACAATGTTCACTTTGTTACCATAGGATCGATATATATCTAATAACTCCGATAGCCTTATGGAGTATTTTTCAGCTACGTACTTATTCGCAGGTGGTATTTGACAATCAACTGCAGGCAAATAATTCTCTCCATCAAGCTCAAAGCCATGTCCAGCATAGTAGAAAATTGAGGCATCATAGTCCTTGATTTTTGATTCAAACTCATTAAGTAGACCGGCATAATCGTCAACAGTGCAGTCGAGTTTACAGATCACGTCATATCCAAGTCTTTCAAAGACTTGTTGAATCGATTTAGCATCATTCACGGCATTTTCCAATTCAGCACTTTCGTGATATTTATTGTTGCCTATAATTATGGCTAATGTTTTCATTCTCTAGATGATTCAGCTTAATGGTGTTCTGTAGAAATCTCTTAGTTCAAGTGAAAATTGTACTAGTCGCCTGCGTTCAAGCTATCTCGCTTATACTGTTCCTTTAAAGTATTCTGCTGAAGCTCAATCAACTCTTGATAGCTCTGGTGAAGCTGATTATTGTATTCAATTAGTGGTTTTAATGACTTGTTCTGATTGTCTTGGATAGCTTCTACTTTGTCCAAAGCGGCAAGTAATATCCAAATAGAAATACCGAAAGGAATTAGCAATGAGCCATTTGCCAGGTACCATGTCCACTTTGCTTTTAGGAGGCGATCAGTCAACTTCGGTTTTTCCTTTGGTGCTTCAGGAGTCACGGGTACCGGAACAGATGAAGCCGCAAAGGCCTCTCTAAAGCCTTGAGGGTAATGAACATCGGTGGACAATGGTATTTCATCGTAACTGTAAGTACCGAATGTCTCAAAAAAGGCAGCTGGCATAAATTGATCCAAAAAAATCCTGAGTAGATCAAAGTTGTTATCGAAAAGTTCTGTGAGTTGGTTGAACGGTTCTATCGGTAGGTCGAATTGAAGCGATGAATAGCTAATGTTTTGTACACCAAACTCTATTTGAGAAGCTAAAAGCCTCTTTTGTAAAAGCTTATTATAAGCTTCATTTTCTCGAGCCAGACCAACTTTTGTATTGATTAGATTATTCCATTCTTGCAACACATATTCAATGCGCTCTGATTCTTTGTTGCGAAAAAATAGTTTATCAAAATAGGGGCCATCTAATGCCTGCAAGCCGAAGAACTCTCGCTCAAATGATCGCAGCTCTTCATCGTATTTTCTAATCAATCGCTGCTTTAGGTTCCTGGGAAACTCCCTTCTAAAAACTTGTTCATACTGCTGATCTGAGTACTCTCTTTTAAGATAGTTAGACAAACCCCTCCAAAAGTCCCCATAGTATGAATTGTCTTTAACGGGATTAATTGAGTGGTCAAATTTGACTCTAATTACAAGTTGGTTATCCATAGGTGTGTCTTATGTGGCTTCTAATTATCAATCTAGACAGTGTTTCATCAAGCTCAATACCGTTACAAATTGCATCATTATTAAGTATCTACAATAGAGACAGCAAAAAAAAGCCTACTAAAAAGGAGGCTTTCCATTATTACTTGAGTATGAGCTAAAGTCAATCATTTCATCAATTTATCTTAAATAATTAATCTAAAAATTATATTGATTAATCACAACTTTTGATACTAATAATGAAGGGAATAGCATATTGAGAAAGACTTTATACAATTATAAATTTAGGTAGAAGGGAAGTTTGAATTTTAAGGCGGGCTGGTGAAGGAAACGCGGTGAAGCGTCCGCCTTATGTGGCTGACCGATTCTTCCTTCTTGAACTCTTTGTTTACTTCTTTTTCAAGAGTGTAAGTAAAAGCCCTGTGGTTTGAGCGTTTTATTTGGATAACGTGATAAAATTTAGCCGATTCGACTTATACTTGAAGTGAAACCGTTCTATAAAATCTCCCATAGGTATTAGCGCATCGCAATGATCAACATGCAAAATTCTCGCGTTTTGATTTCTCAGGACTATACCTAGAGATTTTCGAATTTTGTTCTCTACCTCAATACCATCATTATGTTCAAAACCCCGTAGTGCTTCAACTAATTCATGCGCAAGAAACATACACTTTGTAGTTCTCCATTCAGGTTGATTGTCTACATCTTTATGGCAATCAGGGAATTTTTCTGCATCACTAACCGAGAAGAAATATTGCTTGTTTTTTTTATCTGCATCTGATTGTCCTGCGAATTTTACTCCTGGGTGATCAAATAGGTGAATATAGACTGGAGATTGAGAACTTGAACGAGTTTTATACTTATTAGAAATTTCTTCAAATACCTTTGGGTGATTCGATTCCAAGATATTCATCCAAGACGTAACTTTCATAAAGTAATCAGTTTGCTGTTCAGCGCGAAAGAATAGGTGCTCATTAAAGAAATTCTTGGCGTCAAATGTCTTAACTTCGATGGGGTTGTTTTCATCATACTCCCATGCCGAGCAAGAATAACTTTGGACTGATTGTGAGTAGGCAGAATTTATGTTTGAAATGGTGGCTATGAATAGAATAATTAACAAGTACTTCATTTTTATTTTTGGTTGATCGCTGATTAGTATGTGTGAACGATAGCTTTGAACGAAGGGTTGGCTCGCTGATTCTTGTTTGATTGACACTCAATTGTGCTAGTGAATCTCACTCATGTAGATTTGATTCAATTTTGAACTCCGTAGAAGAGTCAGATTTTAACAGGAGAATACCTAACGCCTGGGTGGTTTACATAATTAGGACTATGTTAAGCACAGCAATTAAACCTGCTTCTAGCTATCAGACTAATCAGAACTCACAGCCCCTCCAAAAACTCCAGCGTATCCACACCGTCAGCATAATCCCATACAGCAGGGCATTGGGCAGTGCCAAAGGCAAGGCTGCCTTCATACCAGCCATGGTCTGAGACAATGGCCTGTATTTTATCCCGCTTGGAGCTGAGCTTGAGGTCAAGCTCAGCTTCGCTGGAATAAGTCTCGTAGAAGAGTACTGAGATAGGAGAGACCAGCTCCTCGCTTTCTCGCAACAGGAAGAACCCCGAGTCTAAATGAGGTTCCCGGTTAACCAAATAGATGGACTTGTTGTAGTCATAGTTATTGCGATACTTATGATGTTCAATTGCGGTCTCAAAAGACATTAACACATCAATAAGGTCAGTGAGGGCATAACTCTTGGGGATATAGAGCTTGGATACATTTCTGCACCCCAGGCCGTAGTATTGGAAGATATCCTGACCCAAAGCCTTTATGGATTCTGCAGTTTCATCACCCTTTAAAACAGCCACAGAGGTTCTGTTTTGGCGTATGATATTTGGGATTTTGCCAAAGTAGTGTTTGAAGTACCTGGCGGAATTGTCGGAGCCGGTGGCAATCACAGCATCAATATCCTTGAGGCGTTCTGTTATTTCGATGGAGTTCGCTACCTCAGGATTAATTTCGGTGAGCTGCTGGATGATGTATTTCATCAATACTTCATCTTGAGAGGAGAGCTTGATCTTAGCCTTGTGTCCAGCGATAAGTACACAGAGCAGATCATGAAAGCCCACTAAGGGAATATTTCCGGCCATAACCAGCCCAACGGTTTTAGGCGTTTTTGGACTGACCGTATAGGCGCTGCACCACTGTGCGAGTGCTGATTTGTCCAGCATTTGTGCAATGGCCTTTAGTGCATTTTCAACGTTATCCCTGGTGAACCAATTGTTTTTGGAAGCCGCGGCTTGGTGCAGATTATCAATTTCATCATCCGATAATATGCTCAGTTTTTCGCCAAGCGAATGAAACATATTAATTCTATAGGGTACTTGTAATGTTGCTTCCATGCCCTGCAAAATTACTGAGTAGAACAGTGATTTTTACAAGATTTTGGAATACTTTTGCGGCAGCGAACAAAAAGGGAAACATTTGCTACCTTTTTTTGTTTAACTAGAGAATAACTCAGAAGATAACTATGGCAATAATTATCACAGACGAATGCATCAACTGTGGGGCTTGTGAGCCCGAATGCCCGAATACTGCCATTTATGAGGGTGGTATCGAGTGGAACTGGGCCGGAGGAACTGATCTTAGAGAGGTAGAGCTGGAAGATGGAACCAAGATAGATGGTAACGCAGAGCAGGAGCCGGTTTCTGATGAATTCTATTATATCGTTTCAGGCAAGTGTACAGAGTGCATGGGCTTCCATGAAGAGCCGCAATGTGCTGCGGTCTGTCCTGTAGATTGCTGTGTGGATGATCCGGATTACCGAGAAACTGAAGAAGAGTTGCTGGCCAAGAAAGATTGGATGCACGTATAGCTAGCTGGCGCAAATTCCAAAAAAGAAATTCCAAATACCAAAGCTTCCATAGGAGGCTTTTTTTATGTCATAATCATCGGTCGGACCGCTCTTTCAAAACGCAGATAGCGGTCCGACCGATAACGAAATTCCAAATTCCAATAAGGCAAATTCCAAATCGCTAACCGTGGAAATTCTGCTTTTGGGATTTGGTGCTTGAATTTTTTGGAATTTGTTCTTTGGAATTTGAGGTGCTTCGTGCCTCAGCAAATAAAGGGTAGCGCAAAGAGTGTTTCTGACACCAGAATAAGCCCCGGTACCACCATTTTGGAATTTGGAATTTCTTTTTTGGAATTTGCTGTGTTTACCTCAGCATAATCATTAGAAAGGCTCCGACACAGCCTCTTTGGAATTTGAGGTGCTTCGTCCCTCAGCAAATAAAGGATAGCGTAAAGAGTAGATTCGCCAGCCTTGTAATTTGGAATTTGTCTTTTGGAATTTCGGCTACCGGTCCGACCGTTCTTTCAAAACGCAGATAGCGGTCAGACCGATAAGTGTATCTTTTGGAATTTGGTGCTTGAATATTTTGGAATTTGACCTTCGGTCAATTCATCTTCTGTCTTTTAATCAAATACGCCTTTAGAATTTGATCGAAGTCTTCATTGATATCAGCTTCAATTAGGTCCACTTTTAGCTTGGCACATTTGAGGAAGAGCTCATGCTGATATGCCGACATCTGATTTTTGAAATCTCGCTTGATAGCGGCAGGATTAAGCCTCACTTTCTCCCGAGTTTCCGAATCTGTGAATTCATAAGGACGGTCGTCAAACTCAAAATCCAATTCGGTTTTATGATCGGTGACATGGAAGAGCAGTACCTCATGTTTTTTATGCTTCAAATGCTGAAGGGCCGCCATGATTTCACTGTCATTATTCTGATTGTCAAACATATCGGAGAAAATGACTACCAATGACCTGCGATGAATTTTTTCCGCCAGTTGGTGTAGAATGTCGGCTACATTGGTCCTGCGTGTAGTTTTGTCTTTGTCTAAAAGTTGATTGAACTGCAGGAAAAGCTTGTGAAGGTGTGAGGGAGAAGACTTCACCGGAGTTTCCAACTCAAGCTTGTCGCTAAAGGTGTGCAAGCCAACAGCATCCCGTTGTTTGTGCATGAGATAGGCCAGGGAGGCTCCCGCCATTACACTAAAGCGCATCTTGCCAAATGTATTTACCGGGTAGTACATAGAAGAAGACTGATCGATCACCAGTTGACAGCGCAGATTCGTTTCTTCCTCATAACGTTTGGTATATAAACGGTCGGTTTTGGCAAAAATCTTCCAATCCACATGACGAGTACTTTCGCCCGTATTATAGAGTCTATGTTCTGCAAATTCCACTGAGAAGCCGTGATAGGGTGACTTATGGAGTCCCGTAATAAAGCCCTCAACCATCTGTTTCGCAAGCAGTTCTATATTACCGAACTGTTTTATATCGTCTAAAGTGAACTTCATTTACAGGAATTTTCTCAGGGCTATATTAAGTGTTTTTGGCCATTAAGGCTCGATATTAGGGTACTCTTTTTTTTGTATTAAGTTTCCCAATTTATTTATTTGGCTGCTTGCAATAGTAATTAATAATGATTTATATTGAGACTTGTTGTTGCGTAAAATTTAACCTTAAACGAGTATAAACTAAATAAATTGGAAAGTGGCAGAGTATAAGGATAGCGATAAGACGGAGATTTTTTCCAAAAGAGTGAGGGCAGGTAAGAGGACATACTTTTTTGATGTTAAGGCGACCAGATCCAACGATTACTACCTAACAATTACAGAGAGCAAGCGGAAGTATAAGGAGGACGGATTCACTTATGAAAAGCATAAGATTTTCCTTTACAAAGAAGACTTCGATAAGTTTGGAGACGCGCTGATAGAGACCATCAATCATGTGAAGGAGGAGTTGATGCCAGAAATTGATTTTGAACAATTCAAGCAGCGTGATGAGGAGCAGCAGGAAACAACAGCACCGGCTCCGGCTGCTGAGCCAGTAGAAGCGGCTGATTCCAATACAGAGTTAAGCTGGGACTAGGCGTTAAGAAATTAGATTATTAAGAGTTCTTGCTTTACAGGAACTCTTTTTTTATTTAGAACTGTCAATAGCAATTGAGAAAGCACATTCTTTATATCGGATTGATCCTCGCAGTAATGCTACTGCTTATTTGGTATTTCTCAGACATTTTTACCTACATCGTGCTGTCTCTGGTGATTGCCTCTATACTTCGGCCACTGGTTGAGCGCATTCACAACACGCACTTCTTTAATTTTAATGTTCCAAGGTTCCTGGCTATTCTTATGGCCTATGCGGTAATGGCGGGAGTCTTTTCACTCTTTGTAGTGCTTTTTATTCCTCTTATCAATGACCAGGTACAGATATTGTCTACTGTTGATTATAACCAATTGACCTCCGATGCTTTGCAACCGGTAGAGAATTTTGAAGGCTTCCTCATCGAACGGCAATTCACGGACAAGGAGCCCGGCTTTATGGTGAATAGTTTACAGGACGGAATAACCAAGGCCATTTCAGAGATTCAATTTTCTAATATCCTGAACTACATCCTGTCTTTTACAAGTAGTTTTTTCATAGGGCTATTGGCCATCGTTTTTATCACTTTCTTCTTGCTATACGAGAAGGGGCTTTTGAGAAATTCTATTATTTCTCTTATCCCCAACAAGTATTTTGAAGTGTCTATAGCGGCTCTTGATAAAATAGAAAGGCTGCTCTCAAACTACCTTTTAGGCTTGCTGTTCCAGATGTTTTCGATTTTTAGTATTGCGGCAACGGGCTTGTCAATTTTAGGAGTTAAGTATGCTTTGACAATCGCGTTATTTGCTGCTGTAGCCAACCTTATTCCATATGCAGGCCCAATTTTGGGTTCTACCTTTGGAATCATTGTGGGTTTGTCTACCTCAACGGATTTAATGGATACCAACGATTACTTCTTTATGGTGGCCAAGATAGTGTCAGTATTCACAGTAGTTCAGTTAACCGACAACATCGTTTTACAACCACTTATTTTTTCTAAAAGTGTCAAAGTTCATCCCCTAGAAATATTTGTTATTATCTTTGCGGGCGCCTCCTTGGCGGGCATTCCAGGTATGATTGCCGCAATACCAACATACACGATTATTCGGGTGTCGGTTGTAGAGTTAAGGCAGGGGTATAAACAGTATTACATTTTCAGAACCTAGTTAAAATTCATGGGACTTCAGTGTGGGATAGTAGGGTTGCCAAACGTTGGTAAATCCACCTTATTTAATGCACTTTCCAGTGCGAAGGCAGAAGCTGCCAATTTTCCTTTTTGTACAATAGAACCAAACGTGGGAGTGGTTACTGTTCCAGACAAGAGATTGAATATTCTGGAGGAACTGGTAAATCCGAAAAAGGTTCTTCCTACGGTGATCGAGTTTGTTGATATAGCGGGATTGGTAAAAGGAGCGAGCAAAGGCGAGGGCCTGGGTAATAAGTTTTTGGCAAACATCAGAGAGGTAGATGCAATTATCCATGTAGTCAGGTGCTTTAAGGATGATAATGTAGTCCATGTGGCCGGCTCTGTTGATCCCGTTTTTGATAAGGAGGTAATCGACACAGAATTGCAATTGAGAGACCTGGAATCAATAGAGAAAAAGATTTTGGGCCTGTCTAAAATCGCCAAGTCCGGTGATGGAGAGGCAAAGCGTCATTTAGAGGTTCTGGAAACATTCAAAACTGAGCTTGAGGCTGGCAAGAACGCCCGCTCGGTAGAGATGAGCAAAGAAGAACTTGAAGCGGTTCGGGATTTGCATTTACTTACTATAAAGCCGGTGGTTTATGCAGCCAACGTGGAAGAGGAGTCGGTGCACGATGGCAATGAATATGTAGAGGCATTGAGGGAAAGTGTGAAGGATGAAGATGCTGAGCTAATTGTTATTTCAGCCTCTATCGAATCTCAGATTGCGGAGTTGGAAGATGAAGAGGAAAGAGCCATGTTCTTGGATGAGTATGGTCTGGAAGAGTCTGGGCTAACTAAGCTTATTCAGGCCTCTTACTCCATTTTGAATCTGATCACCTACTTCACCGCGGGAGTTCAGGAAGTCCGGGCCTGGACCATTCAAAAGGGTTGGAAGGCACCCCAGGCAGCAGGAGTTATTCACACGGACTTCGAAAAAGGATTTATAAAGGCAGAAGTAATCAAGCTTAACGATTACGAACATTACAAGACCGAGCTGGCCATAAAAGAGGCCGGCAAAATGGCCATTCAGGGAAAGGATTATGTTGTCAGTGATGGCGATGTTATGCACTTCCGTTTCAACGTATAGCCAGGGGGAAATGTCTTATCAGGGACATTAGCTTTTATTTTTACATTAAGGGTTAAACATTCCTCAAAACACTACCGTTACGCACCTAACGGGGACATTATCACAGGTATGTACATGATACTACTCTTTAACCCCCACAAATGTGAGAGTAAGAGTAATTTTTAAACTAAAGAACAAGGGGGCTTTTTTACCCTTTCATCACCAGTACATCCTGGCACAATTCATCAAAGGATTGATTATCAAAGGGGGTAAGGAGCAATTTGTTAATTATCCTTTCTACAATTTTTCCGGACTAAAAGGTCAAACGAGAATTAGCAGAAACGGACTTCAGTACTTTTCGAATCTGGTCACCCTGGTACTCTCCTCTGCAGACCAGGATTTCATAGATTATGTATTAGAGCAAATTTTTGAATTTGATGAATTCAGGTTGGGCAATCTTGACCTGGAACCTGTTTCTACAGAATTGGAGGATATTCCGGATTTCAGTGATGAGATGAAGTTCCTATGTATTTCCCCTCTGGTGGCATTAAAATCCGATTTTGCTAGTGATGAAGGTAAACGCTTTGTGCTTCCGGAAGCGAATGAGTTTTCGGATTTGCTTTACGAATCCACAATGGAAAGAATTGAACAGTCGGGAAGTTTTTCGGCTGAACGTTTGAGCAACTTTGGAAAATTTCAACTTGTACCAGACATGGAATACCTCGATAAACTAAAGCAGAGAGATAAAAAATTTGCCAGAATATACTCCCTGTTCGATATGGACGTGAAATATGAGGTGAGAGGCTATACGTTGCCATTCAAGTTATACGCCCCAAAGGAAGTGCAGCAGTTTGTATTTAACTGCGGATTAGGACATTATGCCTATAAAGGTTTTGGTATGTTGGACATGGCCAATGTAAACCCAACCGATCGCACTTCAGCATACACCTTCAACAAAGTCAGGAAAATAGTTTAATCTGCCTTAACTGGGTTTAACGCCTCTGGTTATAGTTCAGTCGAGTATAGCCAACAAGCTCATCACCGCGACTTCCGATACCACGAAAGTAAACGAATACCTCATACTGATTTTCAGCATCAAAAAATGAGCGATCAATCTGGTGAGGGTCAAGCGGATCATCTACCCAATAGGTATAGTCGTACCAGCCCTGTTTGAGCAGAAGAGTCGCTTGATAAAGGTTGGTGGCCTTGTTGAACACCATTCTATTGGACTCTTCTCTGCGCCAATCATTAAAACTGCCTATCGCGTATATGCTTGACCGTTGTTCCGGGATATTTAGTGACAGCGTAGTTTCAACATACTCCGCAGTAATACCGCTGGAATTGGCTTCTCTATCTCTGATGTAGTATTTGCCGTTTACATCGAGATTTTGGAAGTAGCTTTCAGACAATGTCTTATCCAGTTTGATTCTGGCTACAGGTCTATTATTTATGAATTGCACTTCGGCCACATTTCTACCCGTAAAATTCACAGTGCTTAAATCAAAAAATCGAAATTCATTTCCCCCTGCAAAATCGTTGCCTTCCCCTAGATTCCGATAGGTGATTACCTTGGAGTTTTCGTTTAGAAAAGTAATGGGTAAACCGTATTTGGCATTGTCCCAGCGTTGATTTTGACGAACCACCACCTTAAAGTTTTCTTTAGGGTCTGTACTCTTGAGGTTGGCATAATTGACAGTCACCTCAATTCTCTGGTGAGAGAGTCTATTGCCTACCGAGGAAGATCGTACCACCCTTGCTCCTGTGATGGCCCTCTCATCATAAATCATAAATCGCCTGGTTAATACGATGTCATTTTTATCCTGGTTCCTGTACACCACGGCAAGAAAATTTCCGCTCTTCTTGAATTGTGGGAACTTGAATCGGTAGTGGATATAATTAACTTTTGCTTCTGAGGAGAATTCGAAGTCTTCAATCTCAAATTCATTGTATCCCTGAACCACCATATTGCTTCTAAAATCCGAGGGTGTCCAATCTGCATTGCAATGGATAAACCGCACATAATAATAATCGGCATCTTCTTTGAGGTCATCGAACTCTAAAATCAGATTTCGACTCTGATCTATTTTGCTGGCAGCAGGCGCCAAAACACTTTCAACATTCAAGCCATCAGGGTAGAGTTGGACAGTTTTTATTGTTGATTCATAAGAGTGATCGGTATACTCAAGTGTTTTTTGAAAACAATATGCCAGATTTGCATAGCAGAGTATGATCGGTAAAACCAGAAATTTGCCGGTAGAGACTTTCATGAACGATAGTGTAACGTTGACAAATTAATATTTTGATGTGAATACAACCTATTTTTTTCTTGTTGTGTCTAACCTTATAGATGAACGGCTCATCATTTTTATTGAATGATTCAGGATCAGGATTTAATAGCACGGTGTGCAAAAGATGATTTAAAGGCTCAGCGTGAGCTTTATGATCGCTATGCTGCAAAATTAATGCCGATGGCATTACGCTATGCAAAATCCAGAGAAGATGGTGAAGATATTTTGCAGGAGGCGTTCATCAAGATTTTTAAAAACTTAAAGAGTTTTAGGGGCGATGCTCAGTTCCTGACCTGGATGAAAAGAATTGTGATCAATACGGCCATCAATCATAATAGGAAGAAGCTCTACCAGGAACCGATGATGGATATTGAACAAACCACACTTTATGTAGATCAGGATTTGATTCTATCTAATTTCCATTTTACGGAGCTCCTGGCCATGATCCAAAAAATGCCGACAGGCTGTAGGACGGTTTTTAACCTTTTTGCCATTGAAGGCTATGGGCATAAAGAAATTGCTGAGGAACTGGAGATTAGCGAAGGAACATCAAAATCGCAATATGCTCGCGCTCGCGCATTAATGAAGGCCATGATTGAGGAGGCTAATCAAGTGATTAATTCAAATGTATCTGGGTAATGGGAGAATTTGAAAAGGATCTTCAGGACATATTTGAGAAAGCTGAGTTTCAGCCTTCTGATAAAGTGTGGGCTGGGGTAGAGCAGCAAATCAAATCCAAAAAACGCATTGGCATCCTCGTTAATTGGCAGAAATATGGTGTAGCGGCTGCCGTGGCGTTAATTCTGGGTGTTGGTTATTTGTTTTCTGACCAAATCTTCGATGTCAAAGACTCGGTTTCGACAGAAAAGGAACTCTCCAAAAATGAGAAGCCTGCTTCCGAGAATAGTGAACCTTCTGATAAACCAGCCTCTGACGATACCGAACCAGCCGATCAGCCAATAGAACAGGTGCAGACTGAGACAGATAGCGAAAAGGAGGGCGCTGCAGATGATAATCAAAAGTTGGCTGCTCCTGTCAAGCCTAAAAGTCCTATCACAAGCACAACTCTTCTAGCGGATAGTAATACCGAAATCCAGGAAAGGCAAACACCTGAGGCAAATGATAAAGTAGAAACCACCATTTCTGATGAACCCTTAGGTCTAGAATTGGTAGAGCTCTCACTGATGGGTTTGAAGGAAAGAAAATCAGTTGCTTATATATTTCAATGGAGAAGTAAGTACCTGGTTCCAGCACCGGACTTTGGTTACAAGGTCAAACCAGCCGCGAAGAAAGAACAAAGGCAGATGGCTCTTCTCGGTTCATTGGCTGGTGGAAGTTTTAACCCTGAATCGGGTGCAACTGTGAGTACGGAAGCCTTACAGGGTTTTGATCCTATGGATGCTACCGTAGCGAATATCGCTAATAGTGAAAACCAGCAGGAGAGTTCGTTCTCAGTTGGTGCAGGCATAAGCCTGCCCTTAGGTGACAGATGGAATCTGAGAACCGGGTTGCATTTTGCGCAATATCGTTTCAGTAATATGGCAAGTGCCTATTCGGTTGAAGATGGCAAACGACTGCCGATTTATATCCCCGCAGGTTTTAAAGATGATGAGGTGTTTTTTGTTGGGAATTACAATTTAACCAACACACTTTCTACCATTTCAATCCCTGCAAGTTTCTCCTTTAGGATGGCACATTTGGGAAAATTGGATATTTCAATCAGTGCTGGTGTTGGCATGGACTACATCGCCTCCTACAGAATCAAGGGAGACTTAAACTTTCTGGAAACGAGGAAAGTGGTATTCTCCGAGAATCAACTTTTCAACAGGTTCAATCTTGCTGGTTTGACTGGATTGGAGTTCAATTATAAGTTGAATGAGAAGTTTGGAATGACTGCTGAAATGTTTTTTAGGAAGTACCTGATTAGTGGCAATACAACAAGCTTTGACCAAAGGAGCCCTGCGTTTTATGGGCTGGGCCTCTCAGTAAATTATTTTTTGAGAAGATGAATTATTAGATAATTCAAAGTCAACACAACAACAAATTCACTTATGAAAAGACCATTGAGAATAATTTTGCCACTTCTTTTCGCGCTTGCGCTTTTTTCCTGTTCCAAAGAGGACGTTGAAGTACCGCTTTCCAGCTTGGCTGGGTTTGAATGGACTTTTGTCAAAAGCCATAGCGGCTCCATATCAGCTCATAGTGGATCAATCTTCTTTATAAATGAAGGGACAGGTTTCGTAACCGGAACCAATGGAGTGATTCATAAGACGACTGATGGAGGCGTAAATTGGGTGAGCACTCCCAACGATACGCAGGCAGATCTACATGATGTCAAATTTTTAGATGACGATTTTGGTTTTGCCGTTGGTGGTGATAGTGGTTGTTCGGGTGACGATTGCGAGGTGAATGGGCAAGTGATTCTGAGAACTACGGATCAGGGGAATACCTGGAATGTGGTTTATGAAGGAGATGGTGCAGTATTCAGAGCGGTTGATTTTTACGATGCTTCAAGCATAATTGCTGTCGGGAGAAAATACCACTTTCGCAATGGGGAGTTAAATGATGATTTGATCATTGCAACATCCTTGGATGGTGGTGCTACCTGGTCTGAGCAAATTGTTTCCCAGAATCAAAAGGGTGGTGGACAGGAAGTCATTGTTCTGAACGATAACGAGTCCATCATTATTTCGGGTAATGAAAGCAAAATTTACAAAACTGAAGATCGCGGGCAGTCCTGGAGATTGATAGAGACCGGTTTGTCGACACCGGCACTAAATGGCATGAAGGTTGGAGAGAACATCTATATTGGTTCTCGTGTTGAGGGTCTGATTAAGTCATCTGACGGAGGAGAAACCTGGCAGCAGAATGGTTTGGCCGGAAGGACTGCAACAGAGCCCAATGCGGTTAACGCTATTTATGTGTCCACTCAGGGAGTCAGTCTTGCATTTGGGATTGGATACTGGCACGGTGGTGATTTTGGGTCACATTATGGTTCAATTAATATTTCTCATGATGGTGGCCAAAGCTGGGAGTCATACCATGAATTACAGGATATTAATGAATCGCTCAGCGAAGACAATAGCATATATGCAGCTCATTTTCCTAATCCTAATTTGGGATACGCCATTTCAGGAGGGAAACTGTTGAAGATTAAAAGAATAACAGAGAGAGATTAGGCTGATGCTCGGCTTAAGAGGTTGGTTGTGATGAAAAAGAAGAAAATATGAAGAAGATAGTTTTAGTTTTTTTGGTGCTGGCCATGGTTGCTTGCGGAGAGGATGAAGAAGTGAAGCAAATTGAGCTTAACACAGAATTTGAATTGAACGCTGGAGACACCGCAGTATTAAGTTCACAAGGAATAAGCATTATAGTTGAAAATATTGCTGACTCACGTTGTCCGAGCAATGTTCAATGTGTTTGGGAAGGGGAGGCTAAGGTGCAATTTCGGCTTGCCGCAAGTCAAGGCACTACAATGGCTGACTCTTTAAGCACGCATGATAGACTGACAGCGATTGTAAATGGTTTATCCATACAGCTTCTCGGAGTTACTCCTTACCCTAATGGAGAAAATAACGGGAGGTCAAGGGCAGCAAGAATGATTATAACTCAGGATTAACTTCAAGAGAGCGCATCAATCTGCTCGGCTAATTCTCCCCATTGCGTTTGACCAACTTCAAGCGCTTCTTCAGTTTTTTGAAGTGCCTGGTTTTTCTCTTCGAGCTTTTCAAAGTTCCCAAAGACATCCGGAGAGGCCATTTCTGCCTCGATTCTGACCTTGGTCTTTTCCAGTTCTTCTATCTGACTTTCAACTTTTGATAGCGATTTTTGAAGCCTCTTTAATTCGTTTTCCTGCTCAACAGATTTTTCTTTGACTTTAACCCCTTTGGGTTTGGCCTCTTTTTTAGGGCTGTTCGTTGGTTGTGATTTTTGAGCTGCTCGACCTTCCTGCCAATAATTGTATTCGGCATAGGTGCCAGGGTATTCCTTGATTTCCTGATCTTCTATATACCATATTTTGTTGGCGATTTGAGAAATGAAATGCCTGTCATGAGAAACAATAACGAATGTTCCCTGATACTGTTTAAGGGCCTGTACCAATATATTGACCGACAAGAAGTCCAGGTGATTGGTAGGTTCATCCATCATCAGAAAATTGGCTTCCGATATGAGTGTTTTGGCCAATGCCACCCTTGATTTTTCTCCTCCCGAAAGCACCTTGATCTTTTTGAAGACATCCTCATCAGTGAAAAGGAAGCAACCCAATACACTTCTCAATTCCATTTCTGTCTTGGCACTTCCCGCTTGGAGCATTTCCTGAATAATCTCGTTTTGGACATTCAAGGCTTCCAACTGATGCTGAGCATAAAAGGATGTAATCACATTATATCCTTCTTTGTGCTCACCGGCAACGGGTTCAGTTCCGGCAATAATGCGTAGGAGCGTAGACTTGCCTTTCCCATTGGCCCCAATCAGAGCAATTTTATCACCCCTCTCTATGTTTGCCGAAGTGTTTTTGAGAATATGGAGGTCACCGTAAGACTTTGAGATGTCTTTCAATTCAATAATAAATCGCCCTGATTTTTGCTGAAATTGAAACTTGAAATTCATGGTGGGGTTATCATCCACAACATCTTGGACCTTGTCCATTCGCTCCAGTGATTTTACACGGGATTGCACCTGTCTGGCCTTGGTTGCCTTAGATCGAAAGCGTTCTATAAAACGCTCAGTTTGCTTGATTTGCTGTTGCTGATTCTCAAAAGCGTTCTTTTGAATTTCAGAACGAAGCTCCTTCTCCTTTACGTAAAAGGAGTAATTCCCACTATACAAATTCAAATTTTGCTGAGCCACTTCAACAGTTTTGTTGATCACATTGTCCAGAAAATTCCTGTCGTGAGATACTACAATAATGGCACCTTCATAAGTCTTTAAATAGTTCTCAATCCATTGGATTGAAGGCAAATCCAAGTGGTTGGTGGGCTCATCGAGCATGAGCAAGGAAGGACGTTCGAGCAGTAGTTTAGCCAGCATAACCCGCATTCGCCAACCTCCGGAAAACTCTTTGAGTGGCCTGTTTAAGTCTGCGGTTTTAAATCCAATCCCTTCCAGCAACTCCTCGGCCTGCGATTGCAATGAGTATCCTCCCAAGGCTTCAAATTCTTCCTGGGCTTTGGTAAGCTTTCCTACAAGAGAATCCTTGTAGTCAACCTCCATTTGATGAAGGAGCTTGTCAATGTTCTTTTGTAGCACCATGGCCCTATCAAAAGCCTGCATCGCCACAGAAAGAATAGAATCTTCCGAGATATAGGAGAGCAGGTCCTGATTAAGGAAACCAATGGAACAATCCTTGCTTTTGCTAATGTCACCTGCTGAGGGCGGAAATTCATCATCGATCAAACGGAGCAAAGTAGATTTCCCGGTGCCATTCAATCCAATCAGACCTATCTTGTCTTTCGGCTTAATGTGCAGTGAGGCATTTTGGAAAAGCGCCCGCCCACCAATAAGGTACGATAAGTTGTTAATGGAAATCATGGCGCAAAATTAGCCGACTCCTTAGTATTTCAAACCATGTGTGTAAAAAATGACAGGTTTTCTCATTTGTAAAATCTTTTTAGGCAGAAAATGGTTCAACCCGGTTTGTGCAATAGAGGTCGTAATGAGGGGGTAAATCGCAATGAATCAGGATGTTTGACTTTGAAAGCATAGCATCGCTATGGTGAAAAGACAAACGAAGTGTAGCGGCTGATTCGAAGCGAGTTACATCCGTAATAGAAAGTCTATTGCATTATCCGGGTTTAAATCATACTTTCAAACTGACCCATTTCTGCGATATGAAAACTAAACTAACCTTGTCCCTTCTTGTAATTTCACTAATCGTGTTGTCCGCCTGTCTTGAAAAGAGCCCAGATACTGTAGTGGCACCCGTAGAGGAACAGTCATCTAATATTGACCTCTCCAAAATCAAATTACCTGATGGGTTCAAAATCAGTCTATATGCAGAAGGAATAACCGATGCCAGGTCATTGGCCAGTACGTCTGATGGGAAAACTGTGTTTGTGGCAAATAGGAGAAGAAAAAATGTTTATGCGCTGACAGACACCAACGGAGACATGAAATCCGACAAAGTGGATACTATCGCCACTAATATGACGATGCCTAACGGGGTGGTCTATAAAGATGGAGATTTATATGTGGCTGAGGTCAACAAGATTCATCGTTTCAAAAACATCATGAGTAATCTGTCCAATCCGACTTCAGAGGTGATTTACGATGGTTTCCCCACTGACCGTCATCATGGATGGAAATTCATAGCCTTTGGCCCAGATGGCAAACTCTATGTGCCTGTAGGCGCGCCATGCAACGTTTGTGACAAAGAAGACGAGAATAAAGTTTATGCTTCAATTACCAGAATGGACCCTGATGGTTCAAATTTGGAAATTTACGCTAGTGGCGTGCGCAACTCAGTCGGCTTTACATGGCATCCCGAAACCGGTGATATGTGGTTTACTGACAATGGCAGAGATTTGCTGGGTGATAATGTACCCGCCTGTGAATTGAATCATGCACCCACGGCTGGCATGCACTTCGGTTTTCCTTATTGGCATCAAGGGGATATTGCCGATCCCGATTTTGGCAGCAAATATCCCAGAGACAAATTTGTAGAACCTGCCTACAAGTTTGAGCCCCACTCGGCCCCTTTAGGGCTAAGATTTTATACTGGAGATATGTTTCCGGCCAAATACAAGAATAACCTGATTGTAGCGCAGCATGGCTCTTGGAACAGAACCGCGGAAGCAGGGCATATTGGTTACCAACTGAGGTTTGTCCAAATCGAAGGAGACAAAGTGGTAGGGAGTGAAATATTTGCAAGTGGATGGCTTGATAAGGCCACCAACAAAGGTTGGGGAAAGCCTGTCGATATATTGCAAATGCCTGATGGCTCCATTCTCGTTTCTGATGATGTTGCGGGTGCTATTTATAGAATTTCCTATGGAGATTAGACACTCCTTCTAAAGTCAATTGCATTATCCGGGATTAACCTCTCGAGAAGAGAGAATCTTACCTTAAGAGCGCTTATGTTTGTGCCTTATTAATGTTAGAAGTCCATCATATATCTAAAAGTTACCCTGGTGAAGAATTGGGAGCTGTTAAGGACGTTTCCTTCCATGTTGAACAAGGAGAGATAGTTTCTATTATTGGCAAAAGCGGCTCTGGTAAAACAACCTTGTTGCGCATGCTTGCAGGCTTGATGAAGCCCGACTCAGGAGAATTGATATTTCAAGGTGAACCCTTTAAAAACCCGGAGGAGCAGCTAATAGCCGGACATGATTCCATAAAAATGGTTTTCCAGGACTATGAGCTGATGCCCAGCATGACAGTAAAGGAAAATGTTGCCTACAAATTATTGGGACTAGAGGAGTCGGAAAAAACCGCTCAGACTAATTTGATTCTAGAGCTTTGCGGGATCATCGACTTTATAGATCGATTGCCGAGAGAACTTTCAGGGGGGCAGCAACAGCGTCTGTCACTCGCCAGAGCATTGGCTGAAGATCCCGAATTATTGCTAATGGATGAGCCCTTCAGCAGTATCGACCCCATAAGCAAGCAGGTTTTGCTCCTGGAAATTCAGCGTATTAGCAAAGAGCTCAATGTGGGTTTGGTGTTTGTAACCCATGATACCTTGGACGCAATGATGATTTCTGATAGAATTGGCTTTATGCAGGAGGGTAGGTTGATACAGATAGATACCCCTGAAACACTATATAAAGCCCCTGACAATATCCATCTTGCTAAATTCTTAGGGCTCATTAATGAATTTGATGCGCAGGAACTCAAGGTTTTTGAAGGTTTGAACATCCCCGAAGGGCAAACCCGCCTAATTGTACGTGCTGAAGATTTGAAACTTAGAGAGCGGGGAAAGATTGCTGTGTCGGTTATCGATTGTAGGCTCTTGGGTCCAAATTATCTGGTGCGTACGAAGTCGGAAAAAGGTAGGGTTTTTGTCCATTATACAGATAAAGCATTAAGAATTGGCGAGCAGCTAGGGGCGGAATTTGATTATTCCAAGGCCATCTATTTAAGATAATTTTGACATTTTAAAATCATTTTTCGTATTTTGGCTTCTGCAAATATCCCTCGACCAGATATTCGCAGCCATCACATATCGACTGACCTGTCGTTACAAGTAAACCTTTGTACTTATTTAAATACTGTATCATGAAAATGAGATCACTTTTCGTTGTTCTTTTTATTGTTCTATTCAGCTCTGGCTTAATGGCTCAGAAAATGAATAATATTCTTTCCGATATGGAAGATGAGAGTTGGCAAGCCGCTTATGACCAACTGGAAACACTCATGCGCAAAAAACCCAAGAATACGGAGGCTAAATTTTTTGCAGGGATATGTCTGGCCGAATTATACCGGCCTGATGAAAGTATCCAACTGTTTAAAGCTTCTGCCGATCTTGCCCAGGACATACCCTTTTACTACGTGAAATTCGCCAAAGCTTATTTATTGGCAGGTCAAGTCCAAAATGCAAAAAACACACTTGCTCAGTTTGATTCAAAGGATATGTTTGATGAGGACAAGAAAGAATACAATCAGGTTCGAACGAACATCCTGGCAGCCGAGAAGTACCTTCCTAACCCCAAGGATCTTATTGTTCAAAATCTGGGTACTAATGTAAATACAGATGGTTCTGAGTACAGCCCTCTAATGACCTCGGATCACCGGGGAATCTTCTTTACAGCCAGAAGGAAAAAAGAATCCGAGAAGGCTCGTGATGGTGAAGCATACGAGCAGGTGATGACTTCCGATATGGACGAGGTTGATGACTGGACGAAGGATGCTGTGTTAGATGGCTACGCCAAGGGCACAGATCACGATGCCACTGTACAGCTTATGAATGGTGATAGTACTCTGGTCAGCTTTAAGAATGAAGACCTCTTTATTTCCGATCTACAAGCTGATGGTAATTGGGGTAATAGAAGAAGTATTAGCAATATCAATACCAGTAAGTGGGAATCACATGTTTACTTCTTTAACAATGGCAAAAGCATGATCTATGCTTCTGCGGCAAATACCAAAGGAGATTTGGATCTCTATATGATGCATCAGGATGCTTCCGGAAAGTGGGGCAAAGGGCAAGCCATTGAAGAGCTGAACACGCCATACAATGATGATTCTCCATATGTAGCGGAAGATGGTACATTCTTCTTCGCATCTCGTGGCCACGAGTCAATGGGAGGATATGATATTTTCCAAAGCACTTATGACAGTGCGGCTGGTAAGTTTAGTGAGCCATTAAATTTAGGTGCCCCGATTAACAGTGTCAATGATGACACCTTCTTTTCGGTTTTTGGTAAAATGGCCTATTTCTCATCCTATCGTCCCGGTGGTTTTGGTAGCATGGATATCTATAAGGTGTACCTGTTTAATAAAACGGTTGTGGCCGGAAGACTTCTCAATTGTGGTGACAGATCGCCTGTTGTAGGTGCAGTCCTCAGTGTGGAGGGTAAGGAAACTGAATTTACCGCTACTACAGATGAGAATGGCTTTTACAGTATGGAGCTTCCCATAGAGCAGGACATTATGCTGAATATTGTAAAGGCTGGTAACAACATTTATAAACAAAAGCACTACGTAAAGGTGCTTTTCAGAGATGAGAATGAAGTAGGAAGAGACTTTTTGGTAGGTTGCCCCGATCAGAGCGAGTCAGATGAGCGAATCATAATTAAACTGAAAAACGGTTTCGATTTGAACCCATCAGAAATTGTGGTTGAGCCACCAGTTGTGGCCGAAGAAGTTCCGGAAGTAGTGACACCAGAACCTGAAGTTGTGGAAGAAGAGGCCGCTGAAGAAGTGGTAGCCGAAGAAAATCCGGTAGTTGAAGAAAAGAAAGTTGTTGAAGAGGTTAAGGCAGCTGATACACCTCCTGCTGATATTTCAACTCAGACAATGTTGGCCTTAGATGAAATCGAACTCCCCATAGTTTATTTCGATTTTGACAAGCACAACATCAAGTCGGAATTTTTTGAAAGACTGGATAAAGCGGCCAGGCTTTTGAGGGAAAGGCCGGATGTACGGGTTTTTGTAGGAGGACATACTGATAACTACGGAACGAACGAGTACAATGTGGCGCTGGGAGAAAGGCGATACAATGAAGTACATGCTTATTTGCTGAATAAGGGTGTGAATCCAGAGCAGCTTGAGACAGGTACCTATGGTGAAGATATTCCTGCAGTGAACAACAGGACAAGAAGAGGACGGGCATTAAACAGACGTGTAATGCTCAGTTTCATCCAATAGATGTGTGTATTGGAAATTTGGAGGCTGTCTCAAAAGGCAGCCTCTCAACTTTTCTACAAAATTATATTCGGTTCATTTGGTGTCTCAAAACTTAATCACTCAAGTTTGTAACTTGGGTGCACGATTGCTCAGTTCCAAGTCACAGACTTGAAACATTCATCGAATATAATTTGGTCATGACAGGCCTCAATTTCCTTTTGAGACAACCCCTTTTTATTTCATTTCAGAAAAGAAGACCATGATCTTAAGCTCTTCTTCAATATTAAAAAAGCGGTGATCTATCTCTGCTTTCACGTAGATAATTGATCCTGCCTTTACCTCAGTCTGCTCACCGCCAGATTTAAACTTGGCCTTTCCGCTAATCACATAATATACTTCGTCTAGTCTGTGTGGCGATTGTTTGTCTTCTGTTCCTGCTGGAAGCACATAAAGCCCTGAATTCAGTTTGGGAACTCTTAGAAACGGATTGTAGGAATTTCCAGAAGCCTTAAGGTCTTTATATATTTTGTCCAACTCAAAAAACTGCTGATCTGGTACATCTTGCATAGGCTTAGCTTTTAGATTGAAAAAACCAACCAGCGGTGTAATGAAAATTGCTGAGATGATTCCCTTGATTGTTTTTCTACGATTTGCCATGATTATAGAATTTTGGGCCAAGTTTTTAACGATCCGGTTCAATATAAGTTTGTGCTCCGGAAATTAATACATGCGCCAAAGAATCTTTTGCTTGGGAGTCGGCTGGAGCTCAAGTTGAATTACATAAGGCGCCTTTTTTGCCAGCCAGAATACCAGCCCTCTGTCTGTAACAACTTTCAGGGTAGTAAATTTGCGACCGTCTTCCGTGGTCAAAGTTTCTTTGGATGCTACATGAACATTGAGCCATGCCGCCTTGGATTGATCCTGAGCATTGAGTGTTGGTATTGATCCTGTCCAGTCAACCTTCAGGGGTAGGGCAGAAAGCAGGACGCCATAAAGTGTCCAATCATAAGGGGAAACTTCATAGTTGTGAAGCACTTCCGTCACTTCTTTACCCTCCAGTTTTTGTCTGACTTTGACCTGAGGACCGTCAAATTCCTGGTATAAAAAAGTGCCATTTGTCCTAAGCTGACTTGCCCTAAGGGGTAACATTGTCTTCTGCTCGAACAGGTTAGTCCAGACCTCCTGAAGGTTTAGCTCAGGGCTATATAACTCTTGCGTTCTACTGATCAGCTGCTTGCCATCCATTTTGATCGTCTGAACATAGTCGGTCCAAATTGTTTGTAGGGTTTCATTTCCCTTTTCATCAATACCATATACCCTCCACTTATTGGAGTAGGGTTTGATGTGAGAGCCATCAACAAGGCCACTGGTACTTAGTATTTTGACTGTATCAGATTGACCATAAATGGATAGAGGAAGAATAAAAAGGAGCAGGATACTGATGATTGATTTCATGCTAAGAATTTTTGAGATTTTGATTGCTTGATGTTTGAGTACGACCGGTTATTTCAACCCTTTACCTTCAGTTGCCTCCAGAATTTGGTTGGGCTGCAGGTCCGTATATTTATCCACTTGACCGGAGGGCCAGCTAATTTCAATGGCTGTTATTTTGGTCGCATTCTTTAATCCAAAATGTGCCCTGATATCGTTATCACCCAAGAAAGTATTGTTTGTACCAATAACCCTGACCTGGGTTACTGCCTGGCCATCAATTGTAGCAGTCAGCTTTACAATGGCACCAATCCCGGATTTGTTGGATTTATCTCCCGTACATTTTATGATCAGCCATTTATTGGAATTATTAAGATCGTTTCGGTACAAATAATTAACATCACCACCGTTAGGTCCTCCGTTGATATAGCTTATTTTGTTTGAGATGAAGATGTCAATATCTCCATCGTTATCATAGTCTCCATAAGTCATTCCCCAGGTATTTTTAGCACCGGGAGCCTCTATTGGGCTATTTAGCACATGTTCAAAATTCCCTTTGCCATCATTGCGATAATGCTTGTTTGTCGAACCGCTGTTGCCCACAATGACGTCTAAGTCACCATCATTATCAAAGTCAGCCCACATGTTTGCCAAAGACACGGAAACTTCATTGGCCAATGGCCCTTCAGTTACTCTAATTATTGTGTCTCCGTCATTCCTATAAAGATGGTTTTTCATGCCATTGGGTGTTCCTCCTCGAACACCGGCATAGTTAGTCATAAACACGTCAAGGTCACCGTCATTGTCATAATCCACCCAGTTCCAGGTTTGGCCATCCAGTGAATCGGTCGCGAATTGCTCTCTTCTGAATCTCTGAAATGAAGCTTTACCAGTCTCTTTTAATTGATTTTTGAAGTGAAAATCAGGAGCGATAGTTCCGTTTGCGGGACCTGATCCAATGAATAGATCCATGTCGCCATCCATGTCATAATCACTCCAGGTGGCATTGGTGAATGGTGCAGTCGGTCCGGTGATGGGAGTGGAGACAATTTCTGCAAAGGTTAGATCACCATTGTTTTTAAACAGAGAGTTACTGTTGATGGGTTTTCCTACAAATCTTGCCGGATGAATGGTGACCAAATCCAACCAACCATCATTGTTGTAGTCGGCCCAGGCTGCATCAAATGCCAGAACCGAGTTGTTGCCAACATTGTAGTTTTCTATCCTTTGAAATTTAAAATTTCCCCTATTCCTATACAGCAGTGACCCTATTTTAGTAAAGCCATTGGCTATGAAAAGGTCAGGCAATCCGTCATTGTCAAAATCACCCCAAGTGTGCCCGAAGGTCGGGGTTTGCAGGCCGGTAATTTCTCCGGCTTCAATCTTGACAAATTGATCATTCCCGTCATTTCTATAGATGGTATTGAATCCAAAGGGGTTGTTGGCATTGGAAAGGAAAAGATCGAGATCACCATCATTATCCATATCTATGAAGCTCACACCATTGGTGTTGGTGTTTTCATTAAAAGGGTCTGCGTTTACAGGCGTCCATTGCTGAGCGTTGGACAGTAATGAGGTCGTAAGAAGTATTAAGACTATGATTGATCGCATGAGTTTTTTTGATAAAAAAACCCTGAATCAGAGGACGAATAGGAAAACCCTACAGGATTTTCCCCATTTAACCCAGTTTAGGATGCTTGAAGGTGGATTTGTCTACGGTATTGAGAAGGAGAGATACCATGCTTTTTCTTAAAAGCATTTAAGAATGAAGTCTTATTGTTAAACCCAGAGTCTATTGCCACAGCCAAAAGTTTGTCACTCTTGTACTTTTCCGAATGCATAAGTTCAACTGCCTCCGCCACCCTAAGGTCGTTTAAGTAATCAGTGAACTTCATCTTTTTACGCACATTCACGGTTTGTGAAATGTCGTTAGCGCTAATGCCCATCATGTCTGACAAGTCCTGCAATTTCAGATCACCTTTGGTATAGAGCTTATCAGCTGTCATGAGATCATCCAGCTTTTTTTCAACAGCAGCCAAGGCTCCCTCACCTAATGACGACTTTTCGTATTTCAGGGTGAAGGCTTTGGGGTACAGGGTTTCGGGAGACCTAAAGCCATGGTAACCAAGGAAGTAGATAAAGCCGGTCATTCCCAATGAGACCATGTAGTCGTATTGTAATTGCAGCGCCCCGGTCCAAACCATAATAAAGTAAGCAAGGAAACACAGCGCATAACCAGCAAAAGCATAGGCAATTTTCCTGGCCCATGCCGAAGATTTAGCGTTGTGACTCAAGACAATTGCCCAAATTGAATAGACCATGAGCTGAATATTCTGACCATAAGCAACGTAAGATTGAAGAGTACTGCCCTGTTCCCTTGACAGTGTTATCACATTTGAACTAAGTAATGTAAAAGTGACCGTTACAAGTAGAAAGGGGGTGAAATGCCATAGCCAATACTTGGGGAGTTTTCCCTTTTCAACTTTGGAAATATAGCCTACGATTAATGGCCCAAAGAGTAAGGTGAAATACAAGATTATGTCAAAAACTCCCGGTAGCATAGGGTTTACCTTGGTCCAGAAAGTCACATAGTAGGAGAGAGTTAAGGTAAAAAAGAAAATGAGTGAAGCTAAATACCCATTTTGATTACCCTTCTTTTTTTGATTAGATAGCAATAGAAAGAACAAGAAAAACCCTTGTGCCGCTGCCGCAACAAACAGTAAAATCCAGATGTCAAGTTCTGCATTCATGACTCAGAGTGAACATTGATTGGAGAGTAAAACCCTTATCCAACATCTAAACTAGTGATAAATTGGGTTCAAGGCCAAATGAAGCCCTTATTTTAGAGGGATCACTTTTTGCCTAACCTCAGGAAAAGGGGGAATCGTACCTTTTCCGTTTCAGCCCAGTGTGCGGCTAAGCGTGTAATAACATCGTCAACAGGGTTGCTTTTGTGCTCTCGCCTGTAATGAGCCACACCCGACCAGGTATTTAGGTAACCTTCTATGTCCTGAATAGACCAATTTCGTTCGATCCACAGATTTTGGTTTGTAGCTATCTCCGTGAATGGAAAAGGAATGGTTCGATATTCTTTATCAATATAGCTACGCTCGTCATCCCAGTAGGGTCCGACAACATCGCTATAGAAGTGATCAATAACCAAATCAATTTCCTCACGAACCCTGAAAGTTCCGTAAGTCCATGCGGCAATGAGTCCATCCGTTTTAAGTACGCGTTTTGCTTCTGCATAGAATTTATCAAAGTCAAACCAATGTATGGCCTGGCCTATTGTAAGCAGATCAATGGAATTGTTTTCTAGTCCGGACGCCTCAGCTCTTCCTTGTCTATAGTTAATGTTTCCTGCCTGGATGGCATGTGAGAGCTGTTCTGCACTTATATCTGTGGCAACAACCTGATCGAAATGTTTTGAAAGTACCTCAGCAACCTGGCCATTGCCTGTGGCGCAGTCCCAAGTCAAGTCAAAATTCTTGCAATGACTCAAGATTAGATCATAGAGAGCTTCAGGATAGTTTGGGCGATACTTTTTGTATAAACTGGCTTGGTCTGAAAAATTGTCCTTTATCGGCCTCATACCTGATTCTTCAATCGTTTATTTGTGTACCGGAATTCTTTATCGTTCTATAAATAAGAATGCCACTAACAAGGGAAAATATAGCACCTAAGGCGAAAGCCGCTCCCGCAAAATAGATTGGAGCCGAAGTAGTGAAATAAAAGAACGTGCCGGTCATGATCAAAGGTCCGGCAATGTTGCCAAGGCTTTGCAGGCTTGTTATTGCTCCCATCAATTCTCCCTGTTCATCCGCAGGTACTTGATTAGACATTATTCCCTGGAGAGTGGGCCCGGCTAATCCACCAAGCACGTACACGATGAGGAATGAATAAATCATCCATTCCTGAGTGGCCATGGAAAAGAGAATAAGGCCCAATACAGTAAAGGTTAGCCCCAGATAAACCGTCTTTTTTTGCCCTAAGGTTTTGACTGCTTTTCGGATCAAAACGGCTTGAACAAATGCGACAAGAAGGCCTACCACAGTCAAGGACAAACCGATTTCAAGCGTCCCCCATGCGAAAACCTCTTTACCAAAAAACGACCAGTTACTCTGAACCGAATGTGCAGCGATGTAAATGATGAAAAAGGCTATAAAGAAGTTCTTAAGTAATGGGTATTTCTTGAGGCTTCTGAGTGATCCAATTGGGTTGGCGCGCTTCCATTCAAAGGGTCTTCGATTCTCTTTAGAAAGAGATTCGGGTAGTATAAAAAAGCCATAAAGCCAATTGATGAAGGTTAAACCAGCAGATATAAAGAATGGCAACCTCACGTCAAACTCACCCAAAAAGCCTCCCAGGATTGGCCCTAAAACGAAACCTACACCAAACGTGGCCCCTATCATTCCGAAATTCTGAGCTCTTTTCTCAGGGGTACTAATATCAGCTATATAAGCTGAGGCGGTTGTGTATGAGGCCCCGCCAATACCCGCTATAATACGCCCAACAAATAGCCAGGTCAGCGTTGGTGCGACCCCCATCAGAATATAGTCAATCGTCAGGCCGAAAAGGGAAATTAGAATGATAAGCCTGCGGCCGTATCGGTCACTCAGTCCTCCTAGAATGGGCGCAAAAAAGAACTGCATGAAAGCGTAAGAGAAGATTAATAAGCCGCCAGTGAAAGAGGCTCTTCCAGCATTGGGAATGCCAAGTTCAGCCAGTAAATCAGGCATTATTGGGATAATGATGCCGACCCCTATTACATCAATTAATACAGTGATGAGAATAAATGGTAGGGCAGGAGTACGTTTAGCCATGGTTGGGTCAGAAAAGGCGCTGGAAGTTAGCCAATTGTTTTGACCTTCAAAATGCTTCTCGAAAATATACCGAGGAGGTCAATGGTAGTTCTTTCTTTCACCATCGAACATCATAAGCTCCGTTCCATACATGGCGTGAGACTTAACTGTGATGTTATTCTGAGTCTTTAAATAATGTTGACTTCTGGAGTAAGTTCAATGCCGAATCTTGTAGCAACTGATTCCCGAATTTTTAAAGCCAGATTTTCTATTCCCGAACCTTCACCCATGCCATAGTTCACGAGCACGAGAGGTTGGTTTTTGTGCACTCCAATTTGACCGAAAGTTTTGCCCTTCCAACCAGTCTGTTCAATGAGCCAAGCCGCAGGTACCTTAATTTTATCTCCGGGCTGCTTGTACCCAGGAATTGAAGGAAACTCGGCCTTTAGTCCTTCATAGTCAATTTTATCAATGGTTGGGTTTTTGAAAAAACTCCCGGCATTTCCGACTTCCTCAGGATCAGGAAGTTTGGACTGCCTGATTTTAATTACCGCATCACTCACGGCTTTAATCGATAATTCCTGAACACCCATGGCCTCCAGTGTTTCTCGTATTGCACCATAGGAAACATTGAATTCGGTTTTTTTATTCAATCGCAATGTGACAGAAGTAATGATATACTTCCCTTTAGCTTCCTTTTTAAAAATGCTCTCTCGATATCCAAATTGGCATTTTTCAGCATCAAACTCCTCAACTTCTTTTGTGGCAATGTTTACAGCTTCCAAGGACTCAAATACTTCTTTGATTTCAACTCCATAAGCGCCAATGTTTTGCATTGGAGCTGCGCCCACAGTACCAGGAATCAGCGAAAGGTTTTCAACCCCTGCCCAATTCTGTTCAATGCAGTGCAGTACAAATTGATGCCAGTTTTCACCTGCCATAACCCTGACCCAAACATGATCATCGTTTTCACGCAGTAACTCAATCCCCTTCAGTTCATTTTTAAGGACAAGGCCATCATAATCTTTGGTGAATAGAATATTACTACCACCACCAAGGATGAGGAGAGGAGTTGCCGGCTCTAACTGATTGAGTTGCTCAAGTAGCGTTCCCACATCGGAGAAGGCAAGAAAATATTTGGCCTTGATGTCAAGACCAAAAGTATTGAAGGCTTTTAATGAGACATTGTGCGTTAGGCCGGTCATTAATGTGCCAGAAGTCTGCGGTGATAATTGATTTGTCCTAAATGATACATCAAATGACCGGATAAATGAATCAGGAAGAAATTGGTGCTCATTTCCTGGTTGTTAAATATAATAAGGGGGTAGGCTTTGTTGAGATCTTCATCAGTAAGTTTGTCCAGGGTCTGCGAGACAATCTTCATAGTTTCATCTATTTGACTTTCAATCTCAGCCCTTGGAACATTCTTAAGGCCAAATTCCTTATCCCGAGTTCTGATGTATCCACTTTGGCCAAGAACGGCCCCCACAAAGTGTTGGAGATTCCCGCAAATATGTAGCATCAAGTTACCTGCTGTATTATTAATGCTGCCTTCTAAAATCCAAAGTTGATCTTCATCGGAGTAGGCATCTAATTCAGTTCGCAATTTTTGCAAATCTCTTTCAAAAAGTTGTTTGAGGCTGTCGATGGTCATACTGAAAGATGGTTTAATTAAAGGCCAATTAAATAAATAGAAATTGGCCGGAGAACCTTAATAGTAACATGTTTAAAGTTAACGCATGAAAGGTTAATTTAAATCCATATCCTCTTGTATTTTCTGAATTCTGGATTCTAACTTTGCTTTCACGAGATCATAATCTGCCTTATTTTCTAAGGGATGATTTACGCTAAAATAGAACTTTATTTTAGGTTCTGTTCCAGATGGTCGGGCTGATATTTTAGAACCGTCCTCCAATTCAAATTGCAATACATTAGAACTTGGAAAGGCTATATTTTCGATTTTCCCATTGGTTTTGTTGTCGATTATACCCTTTTGATAATCAGTTACTTTAATGACTTGACTTCCATTGATTAATTCAGGAGTGTTATTCCTAAGGCTCAACATCATTTTTTTGATTTCCTCAGCACCATTTATGCCCTTTTTGGTGATGGATACAAGCCCTTCCATGTAGAAATTATATTGTTGATAAATGGCCGCCAGCAAGTCAAAAACAGAGAGGTTTTGCTCCTTGGCCCATGCAGCCATTTCAGCTAACATAGCGCAGGAGGCAACAGCATCCTTGTCTCTTACAAAATCACTGATCATGTAGCCATAGCTCTCTTCACCACCACCAATGAAAGTCTTCTTTCCTTCCTGCTCTTTGATCAAGCCAGCGATGTATTTGAATCCAGTCAGGGTATTGGGGCAATCAACATCGAAACTCTCGGCAATCTTATCCAGAAGATCAGTGGTCACAATGGTTTTGATGATCATTTGATTACCATCAAGTTTTCCATTTTCCTGCCATTTCTTAAGCAGGTAATAGATAAGTAGGGTGGCCGCTTGATTGCCATTAATAAGCTCGTAATCTCCTTTACTGTTTTTCGCTGCAATACCCACCCGGTCGGCATCTGGATCGGTGGCCATTACCAGGTCGGCATCTATTGCCTGAGCCTTGTTAAGTGCAAGGGTCATGGCCTCTTTTTCCTCAGGGTTTGGATAAACAACTGTAGGAAAATTTCCATTAGGGTCAGCTTGTTCTTCTACCACATGAACATTGGAAAACCCCTTTCTTTTCAAGACCTCTGGAATTAAGGTAATTCCGGTGCCATGAATAGGAGAGAAGACAATCTTTAAATCGCTTTGGTTCTTAATCGCCTGACTGTCGAGTTCTAATTTCAGTATCTCTTCGAGATAACGGTTATCCAGGTCGAGGCCAATTGATTCGATATTCGAATCAACCTTCTCAAAATTGATGTCATCAATACTCTGAATGGCATTGACTTCAGCGATGATATTGCTGTCATGTGGAGCGAGGACTTGGGCACCATCATTCCAATAAGCTTTATAGCCATTGTATTCCTTCGGATTGTGAGAGGCGGTCAAAACAACTCCGCTGTGGCAACCAAGTTCGCGAATGGCGAAGGAAAGCTCAGGAGTAGGCCTTAGATCCTCGAATAGATAGACATGAATACCGTTGGCGGAACAAACTGCTGCGGTGGTCTCTGCGAAAAACCGACTGTTGTTTCTGCTGTCATGCGCAATGGCCATTTTTAGAGGCTCTCCAGGGAATGCCTTTTTTAAATAATTGGCAAGGCCTTGAGTAGCCATCCCGATGGTGTATTTGTTGACCCGATTGGAGCCAACTCCCATAATGCCACGAAGCCCTCCGGTTCCAAACTCAAGATTCTTATAAAAAGACTCCGCCAACTCTTCTTCAGACATAGATCTGATTTCCGCTTTGCTGACCTCATCAATGCTGCTGTTGAGCCAGAGGTCAACCTTCTTTTGAATACTTTGATCCATGCTTAAATTTTGAGTTTCAAGTTCTAAGTTCCAAGGTGTCTTGCATACAACTTGGAACTTGAAACATTTAAACTATTAGAGATTTCCTCGCAGTGCTTGTTCTCGTTCAATGGCCTCGAAAAGGGCCTTGAAATTCCCTTTTCCAAATGACTTGGCACCCTTTCTTTGAATGATTTCATAGAAGACTGTAGGTCTGTCTTGTACAGGCTTGGTGAAGATTTGAAGCAGGTATCCTTCATCGTCTCTGTCTACCAGAATATTCAGATCTTTTAGTGGCTGAAGGTCTTCGTCAATTTCACCAACACGATCTAGCAGATCATCGTAATAGGTGTTAGGCACCATTAAAAATTCAACACCCCGTTTTCTGAGTTCTGAAACGGTATGAAGAATATCGTCCGTGGCAATGGCAATGTGTTGGACTCCGGCTCCATTGTAAAAATCTATGTATTCTTCGATTTGAGATTTCTTTTTGCCTTCTGCCGGTTCGTTGATCGGGAATTTTACGTAACCGTTGCCATTGCTTACTACTTTGGACATTAGAGCAGTGTAATCAGTAGAAATGTCTTTGTCATCAAAGGTGATAAGCAGATTGAATCCCATGGTTCTCTCATAGAATTCTACCCAGGTATTCATCTCACCCCAACCGACATTACCAACACAGTGGTCAACATATTTCAACCCAACAGGAGTAACATCAATCAAGCTTTTTCTAGCCTCAAAGCCTGGTAAGAAAGCACCGCGATAATTTTTTCGCTCAACAAAAGTGTGAATGGTTTCCCCATAAGTTTGAATTGAAGCGGTAACCACTTCACCATGCTCATCTGAGCTGGTTTTGGGAGCTTCAACCGATTGAGCACCTCGCTTAACGGTTTCCTCATAAGATTTGGTCGCATCATCAACCCAGAGCGCCAGTACTTTCACACCATCCCCGTGTTTTTTTACATGCTCCGAAATTGGGTTGTCTTGGTGCAATGCTGTGGTAAGGACTATTCTTACCTTATCTTGTTTAAGGACATAAGAACTACGATCCATAACCCCGGTTTCGGGTCCGGCATAAGCGATCAATTCATAGCCAAAACAATTTTGGTAGAAAAGAGATGACTGTTTTGCATTACCACAGTAAAATTCGATATAATCGGTTCCATTGAGTGGTAAAAAATCCTGCTGCATTCTATTAAAATTTAGACTTGGTTAATTAAAACGGTCGTAAAGTTAGTCGTTTCATCAAGGATTTAAAATACTCCCTGGTGCTAAGGTTTTAATATTTTCGCTTGCATGTTTTTATCTAACTTGCATTCTTTGTGGCAAAGAAAGGAAAACCATGGATGTTGATAAGCTAAACGCTGATTTTGCCACCTTAGCAGATAAAATTAATGAGCTCGATGACCTTGATTATAGCGATGAACGCTATGATGATTTGGAGGAGGAGCTACACGATCTTGAAGATGCCTTTGTTGAGGAATTCGGTCAGGAATTAGAGGAGGCAATCGCCCTGGTGCATGATGAATTTTGTCCTGACAATGATGTGCTGCTACCAACGGCCTATTTTGCAAAGAACTACTTACGCCTGCAGAAGGATTACAAGGGCAGACATAGCTATGACGTAGAATATGGAGAGGGTGTACCTGTGGAAGTTGATGATTTCCCAGACCAAGATGTGAAATTGGTATTGGTACCAGGCCCGACAAGACTTCTTGTCACTGTAGGTGATACTGCCAAGCAAGTTGCCTGGAGAGCTAGTTAATCAGAAATCCTGATACTTTAAGTCGGATTCTGAACCCCTGCATTTTCCAATTACCATTATGAAATCTTGGATCAATTCAATGTTGTCCACTGAATTGAGCACATATCCATTTTGGGTTTTTGGTTTATCTCCAAACCATTCCAAGAGAATTTCATGTGAATGAAATTCGAGCAGTTTGATTTGTAAATTTTTATTTTCACTGGCGAAAATCTGGTCACATGAAGTTGGCCAATTATCTGTTCTCAATAGATTTTCCAATTCATCAGTCGAATCTGGATGGGCTTTACAATCTTCAATCAAATCATACAATTCTGCTTGAATGAATTTCTTTACAAAATTCAAGGGTAAAGAAATTTCATAATCATATTCCTTTACATTCTCGGTTCTCCAATGTTGCCCAAAGTTCATAGACCGCATTGATATATGATCTTTGCTCACGTGGTGTTTTTCTATTGAATACACTTGTTAAAAGGCTTGTAACGAATCGAATCTAATTTCACCCTTAATATCGGTTTATTAAGCTTAGGAATGTCCGATGATTTGATTGATTGTTTATCTTACTTATTATTGTCCGCTTCAATTCCAAGAACTATGAAACTCCTGAGAAAATTAATTATTCCAACCCTTTTCATGTTTTGCATTCAAATAGCGCATGGCCAATTAGACAGGACTGAAAAGAAACTTGTCAAGTATATAGATGACAATGATGCAGAGGCTGTGGCCCTTCTCAAGGAAGTGATCAATATCAATTCTGGTTCAATGAATTTTGATGGAGTCAGAAAGGTGGGTGAAGTCTTTATGGAGAAATTTAGGGCGCTCGGAATGGAGGTAGAATGGGTAGACGGCAGCGCTTTTAATAGAGCTGGGCATCTCATTGCCAGGATAGAAGGAGGAAAGGGCAAGAAAATCATGATGATTGGGCATTTAGATACAGTTTTCGAACCTGATAGTCCTAACCAGGAATGGAGGCAGATTGACGAGAATATTGTAAAGGGGCCTGGCATAGCTGATATGAAAGGAGGGGATGTGATTATTCTACAATCTCTTTCAGCTTTGCATGATGCCGGTTTGTTGAAGGACATGAACATTACTGTGGTAATGACCGGGGATGAAGAACTGAGCGGCAGGCCACTGGACTTATCTAAAAAGGCCTTGGTGGATGCAGCAGAATGGGCCGACATTGCTTTAGGTTTTGAAAACGGAGATGGTGATCCGACCACAGCCATTGTAGCAAGACGAAGCTCCTCTGGTTGGAAATTGACTGTAACCGGTAATGCATCTCATTCTTCTCAAATTTTCAAACCGAAAGTTGGGGCAGGAGCCATCTACGAAGCCTCAAGAATTCTGAACCAGTTTTATGAGACTTTATCCAAAGAGGAATACCTGACTTTTAATCCGGGAATGATTGTGGGTGGAACTGCTGTGACGTACGATCAAGGCAAAAATGCCGGCACCGCTTTTGGCAAGAGCAATGTGGTATCGAAGGATGTTACTGTTACAGGAGATATACGCTGTATCTCGCCCGAGCAATTGGCCAAAACCCAGGCTACTATGAAGGCGATTGTTTCGAGGCACCTGCCACAAACCGAGGCTACCATTACCTTTGGTGATGGTTACCCACCATTTGCCCCATCACCAAGTAATTATGATCTGCTGGGGCAATTCAGTAAGGTGAGTGAGGACCTGGGTTTTGGGAAAGTGGAGCCAGTCAACCCTAGCAATGCCGGGGCTGCTGATATTTCATTTACTTCCGGCCTGGTAGAAATGGGCATTGATGGCATGGGGCTGGGAGGTGCCGATGACCACACCATCAATGAAACCGGTGATCTCAGAACCCTGCCTATGCAATCAAAACGAGCCGCGGTGTTGATGTACCGAATCCTTAAAGGACTGCCTTTAGGGCAGGGGAAGTAATGACAGGTACTGGTTGGTGGTTCCTTCGAATTGGTCGCGGCCTGGGATTTAAGAAGCCGTAGCCATCTTCACAGGAAAGGACTCATTTTCACCAAGCCAACGATACATTTTCTCGATGCTTTTGATGTCCTGCTTAGTCACCAATTTTCCAGTCTCCAAGTGATATTTAAGTCCGATCAGTAATTTGAAAAACATTTTGCCCATCATGCCCTTCATCATTCCTCCCATAATAGGAGGTTTAGTTGTGTAGTTCATTGTAAACTGAGCCTCGGTTTGGTTCTCGGAGAGTTCTATAACATCCAAACGTGCAATCATCTTGTCCATCATCGGCAAGCCTCCTTCAAATACCTCAATGTCAAAATTTTGTCCTTCTTCTGAGCGTGTTATGCGCTCATACACCTGCGTCTTCGAGTCAATGGTGCACATACGCTCGCTGCCTACATCTCCAGAACCTCCCTTGGTACTTATCGAAGCTTCAATCAATGGATTGAAATTATTAACATCTCCGAATTGGTTAAAAAGTACATCCCAGACTTCTTCCTTGGAGGAATTGATTTTGATTGATCTTGAAACTTGTCTCATTGTGAATTGATTTAAAGTGTACACAACAAATAACGCCAGAGATCAAAGCTTGATCGTTTCCGTTTCGGTCAACCTGTTTTCAATTCAGGTCATTCTTATATGCAGTGGGGTTTTTGCCATAGGCTTGTACGAAGCAGGTGCTGAAGTGACCGGCATTCTCGAAGCCACAGTCCCAGGCAATCTCGTTCACCTGAAGGTCTGATGTTCTCAGCAAAAGGGCAGCGCGTTCCAACTTCTTCCTTCTAAAATACTTGGCAGGTGACTCATTGTACCAGGTTTTGAACTTTCGTTTAAAGGTAGATTCACTACAATTGGACAGCATAGCCACTTCGGCAATCGAGAGATTGTTAAATAGGTTGGCCTCGATGACTTGTTCAAATGCAATTTCAGCCGGTGTATAAAGGGTGCCAATAATCTGACTGGCTAATTGGTTATTTCCGGAATCGCACAGAAGCAGGACTAACTCCTGAAGCTTGACAGCCATAAGCGATTCTGTAGCCAGCGCGGGTTGCTGAAAATAAATTGACATGTTATCCATGAAATTATCCATCAGATCACTGGCATCGATTTTCATTGCTGTCAAATCCAGCTGCCTGTTTTTACTAACCCTGAAAAAATCCGGCTCCCGATTACCAAAGGCCTTTTTTATAGCCCCGGGATCCAAATGAAAAAGGACGCTTTGAAAGGTGGAAACGGGTGAGACGTCCTTGAAATTGGCAACGTAATTTCCGCATTTCATTAAAATGGATTCACGATCCCTAATGGTGAATTTCTGGTTTGGGGCATAGACTTCCTGAGTGCCTTTATGCACATAGATAAAGCAGGCATCGTCTTTCATTACGCTGGGTAGGCGAAAACCCTGTGTGAGGGTCACACATTGCACAAAGGGATGTCCGTATAAGTCCAGTTCTGTGGAGGTCATCATGGCCGTTCAATTTAATGCAATCTTATGGAAGATAGGAGAGAAGGACTTTTCTATTTGGGTCAGGAGGTTTTGGAATTAGTTCAGGGACAATCTTTCAACAAAGCCTGTCAAGTGCCTTTGAGCCGTTTGGGATTTCGGGATGTATGGAAGACTCTTGAAATGACCGCAGATTTGGGAGTTAGTCTATAGATCACTTTATAACTCCAGACCACTAAAAACCTGTATTCCGATTTCTTATGTAACAGCAATGGTTCGATGGTACCCATTTGTGGATTCTTTTCAAGCAATTCCGTGGTTTTAAGAATTCTTTCGAGAACTATCTTTGCGTAGCTGAGGCCTCGTTCTTCATGAATATACCTAACTGATCTTTCAAGTTGATCAAAGGCTCGTTTGGTCCAAATTACTTTAACCATTCTCGAGATTTTCGCTCAACCTCTTTTTGGGTTAAAACATCTCCATATCGTTCTTGTTCTTCAGATACCTCAATGTCTGATAGCAGTGAAAGTTGATCATAGACATCTTCCAGCGTTGATTCAGGCTTTAAATTGTCGGCTATTTGGATCAGATGTTTCTTGAGTTTATCCATATACCTAAGTTAATGAAATTGATAAGTTTATCGATTCAAGGGCCCTAAAATTTATTGAAGACAGCCAACAAACTTATTTAAAGAAATAAAGAGAAACATCAATACCCCTCTTCATGCACGCCCACAGCCCTTCCGGATGGATCATTCATATTCTTAAATGAATAGTCCCAGGCCAAGGCCTCAGGACTGCTACACGCCACGGAGGGTACCGAGGGTACGCAGAGTGCCGCAGTATCAGAAGGGAAGTGCTCGCGGAAAATGGAGCGGTAATAGAACTCTTCTTTATTCGCTGGAGTCTGTACTGGAAACTTAAAGTGGGCATTGGCCATTTGCTCATCAGTCACCCCCTTATTTACCACTTCTTTAAGAGTGTCAATCCAACTATAGCCAACGCCATCGGAAAATTGTTCTTTCTGCCTCCAGGCGATGCTTTCAGGTAAGTGTTGCTCAAAGGCTTTGCGAATAACCCATTTTTCCATGTGGTCTTTGTTGATCATTTTGTCCTGCGGGTTGATACGCATGGCCACATCGATAAATTCTTTATCAAGAAAAGGCACCCGCCCTTCTATACCCCAGGCTGCCAACGATTTGTTTGCACGAAGGCAATCATACTGATGCAGTTTGCCCAGCTTACGGACGGTTTCTTCATGGAATTCTTTGGCATTTGGGGCCTTATGGAAATATAGGTATCCACCGAAGATCTCATCAGCACCTTCTCCGGAAAGCACCATTTTAATGCCCATGGCTTTGATTGCCCTCGCCATCAGGTACATAGGCGTGGAGGCCCTTATTGTAGTAACATCGTAGGTTTCCAGATAGTAAACCACATCCTTAATGGCATCCAAGCCCTCTTGAATGGTAAAGAGAATTTCATGGTGTACAGTGCCGATGTGCTTGGCAGCATTCTTGGCAGCGGCCAAATCAGGCGAACCTTCCAAACCCACTGCAAAGGAGTGAAGCTGCGGCCACCATGCATCTGACTTTTCATCTTCCTCAATGCGTTTCTTTGCATGCAATTTAGCCAGCGCTGAGGTAATTGAAGAGTCCAGGCCACCAGACAGCAAAACCCCATACGGCACATCAGACATCAACTGACGTTTCACAGCATCTTCCAAAGCTTCATGCAGTGCTTCAATGTTGGTTTCATTGTCCTTTACGGCATCGTAATCAGTCCAGTCTCGTGTATACCATTTCACGGGTTTACTCTCTTTGCTGGACAGGTAATGACCGGGAGGGAATTACTCGATTTTAGTGCAAACCCCTTCCAGGGCCTTCAGTTCGGAGGCCACATAGAAAGTACCATTGGCATCCCAACCCATATAAAGCGGAATGATGCCCATATGATCTCTGGCGATCAAATATTCGTCATTTTCTGAGTCGTAGAGCGCAAAACCAAAGATGCCGTTAAGGTCATCTAAAAATCCAACGCCTTTTTCCCGGTATAGCGCAAGGATAACCTCACAGTCGGACGCAGTTAAGAAATGATGCTCCTGTTTAAGGCCTTGCTGCAATTCCCGATGGTTGTAAATTTCACCATTGGCCGCTAGGATCAATTTCCTGTCTGAACTGAACAATGGTTGTTTGCCCGAAATGGGATCCACAATAGCGAGACGCTCATGCGCAAGGATAGCCTTGGTTTCACAATGAATGCCACTCCAATCTGGACCACGATGTCGAACCCTCTTCGACATTTCCAAGAGTTGAGGTCTTAATACTTCTGCCTTCTGTTTTAACTCAAAAGCACATACAATTCCGCACATGATGTTCTATACTAAATAATAAATTGGCTTGAGATATCGACTCAAAAAGAATTGCAAAGAACACCAAAATTGAGGTATCCGAATAACCTTTTTAGCGATATTTTAATTGACTTTTAATTGAACGAACAACTTGAATTTCAAAGGAAATCTGGTGTTTAAGCTTCAAAACGGAATCCAATTTTAGAGATAAACAAGGAGGGATATCTGCTTACTTTTCCTCTAAAAATCATTAAGTTTATGTCTTATGTACAGTTAGATAAATGCGATGAAGATGGAAGCTGCGACAATGAATTTCCCGGAAGTAAGAAACTATATAAATGGCCAGTTTGTGGCCAACGGCCATGACAGTCTTGAAATATTTTCACCTATAGATGGCAATGTAATATCTAAGATGCCCCTCTCTGGTATGAGAGACGTGGATGCCGCTGTGGCGTCAGCGCAAGAAGCATTTGAAGGATGGTCTGCAACCCCCATTAAGGAAAGGGTACAGGTATTTTACAAGTACCGAACCTTACTGGAAGAACATCGTGAAGAGTTGGCTACCCTCGTGCATAAGGAGAATGGCAAAACTATGGGTGAATCCTATGCTGAAGTAGACAAAAGCATTGAATTGACTGAGTTTGCCTGCTCACTACCTCAATTGGTGTCTGGAGAAATTATGGAAGTAAGTAAGGGAGTGGAATGCCGAACGGAATATGCTCCATTGGGAGTGGTCGCCTTCGTATCACCGTTCAACTTCCCGAATATGGTACCTCACTGGACCATGCCGAATGCACTTGTATTGGGTAATGCGATGATTTTGAAACCATCGGAGGTGGTTCCAATCTCAGCCATCAGAATGGCTGAATTACTTCAGGAAGCTGGATTGCCGGATGGCGTTTTTAATATCATTAATGGCGACAAGGAAGTAGTGGAGGCTTTATGCGATCATCCCGGCATCAAAGCGCTGGGATTCGTAGGTTCTACAAGGGTCGCAAAAATTGTTTATAAAAGAGCCACTTCAAACCTGAAGCGATGCGTTGCTTTGGGAGGAGCCAAGAACCATCTGATTGTGCTCCCCGATGCACACACTGAAATGACTGCATCGAATGTAGCTGCATCCATGTCTGGATGTGCTGGTCAAAGATGCATGGCAGCCGCAGCCATGGTTGGTGTTGGCGCTGTTGACCATATTGTTGAAAAACTTTGCGAGGAGGCTAGAAAGATTGTGGTAGGTGACAACCTGGGATCTGTAATCTCCAAGGAAGCCAAAGAAAGAATTGAGCGCTATATCACCGAAGCAGAGCAGGCAGGGGCAAAAATTTTGGTAGATGGACGAAATGCAACCGTGGAAGGAAAAGAAGGAGGATACTATGTGGGCTCAACAGTGATCGACCATGTAACCCGAGACATGGCCATTGCAACAGAAGAGGTATTCGGGCCGGTGATCTCGATTATCCGGGCCAAAGATGTTGATGAAGCGATTGCCATTGAGAACGGATCGGATTATGGCAATGCTGCTGCGGTTTTTACTCAGAGTGGTGGATTGGCCAGGTATGTAATGGAAAAGGCAAGTGCAGGTATGATCGGTGTGAATATAGGCGTTCCGGTGCCGCGTGAACCCTTTTCATTCGGAGGCTGGAATGAGTCCAAATTTGGTGCTTGTGATATCACAGGTAAAAGCTCCATCGAATTTTGGACACAACTCAAAAAAATCACTACCAAATGGAATCCAGAGGCACGAACCAATTGGATGAGCTAGCTTTATGTCATTCCGAGTGGTCAGCCATTAGGCTGATCCGAAGGAATCTCATTTTACTTTTCGGGAACCATTGATTTATACTGATCTAATTAGAACATGACAGAAAACGAGCAAATTCTTCAAAGTAACCTGGACCACACCATTTTTTCGTGGACTCCGCAGGGCGGACTCAATCCTCTGAATATTGAAAGAGCTGAGGGCGTATATCTCTATGACAGAGATGGGAAACGTTACCTGGATTTCTCTTCTCAGTTGATGAATGTCAATATTGGGCATGGCAATCCAAAAGTCCGGGATGCTGTAGCCAGACAGATGGATGAAGTCAGCTATGTTTTTCCTGGTGCTGCCACTAAAGTGCGTGGAGATTTAGGAAAGAAATTGGCTGAAATTGCCCCAGGCTCACTTAATAAGACCTTTTTTACCCTTGGCGGTGCTGAAGCTATTGAAAATGCCATCAAGTTGGCTCGTGCGTATACCGGTCGGCATAAAATAATCACACTTTATCGCTCCTATCATGGTGCCACTTATGGGGCTATGTCTGCGGGTGGTGATCCACGAAAACTGTCAGTGGATAGTCAGCAGGTTCCAAATATTGTGCGCGTTGAAAACCCATATTTCTATCGTTGCCCCTGGCATAGCACCACTGAAGAAGAGTGTACTGAGCGGGCTGTGGCACAAATGGAACGCGTCATCCAATTTGAAGGGCCAGGTAATATTGCAGCGATTTTGCTGGAAGGAGAATCCGGTTCTTCTGGATGTATGAAATACCCCCCGGGCTACTGGAAAAAAGTTAAAGAAATTGCAGAACGTCATGGCATCCTGATGATTGATGATGAAGTAATGAGTGGCTTTGGCAGAACAGGAAAATGGTTTGCCGTTGAGCATCATGATGTAGTTCCAGATATCATCTGCATGGCCAAGGGATTGACTTCTGGTTATCTGCCCTTAGGCGGCATCATGGTGAAAGATGAAATTGTGGACGCTTTTAACAACAAAGCACTTCCACTTGGGCTCACCTACTCAGGTCATGCAGTGGCATGTGCTTCTGCTTTGGCGGTGTTAGAGATATATGAAGAAGGTAATCTCATTGAAAGGGCCGTTGAACTAGGTAAATACATGGATGCAAGAGCAGAGGAAATGAAAGAAAAGCACCCGTCTATTGGAGACTTTAGAAACACAGGCCTTTTGGGATGCTTCGAATTGGTGAAAAACCGAGAAACCAAAGAACCTATGGCACCATGGAATGCCACTCCTGCCGAAATGGGAGTGATGAGCCAGGTGGCCGCCAAGATCAAAGAACTGGGTATGTTTACTTTCGTTCGTTGGAACTATATATTTACGGCACCTCCATTAATCAGTACAAAAGCCCAAATTGATGAAGGCCTGGATATTATATCACAAGCCATTGCCTTAGCCGATGAACATTGTCATTGATCAGAATTAAATTCAAGGATATCTGAGGAACGAACCTGAACATGAATAGCGACAAGAAGAGATTTGAAAAGAGAGGTTTGGACTATCCAATTCTGGATGGTAAAAGGACATTACCAGGCAAATACTATCACAGTCAGGAAATTTATGAGGAAGAAGTTGAGAAGATATTCTACAAGTTTTGGATATATGCCTGCCGGGCCGAAGAAATTTCGAATGTAGGGGACTACAAGCTGGTTCAAGTAGAAGACGAGAGCCTTATTCTGGTTAGAGACAAGGATGGAAGCGTTCAAGCCCATTTCAATGTCTGTAGCCATCGAGGCACCCAGCTCTGTACAGAGAGCAGCGGAAATTTCAAGTCTAAGTCCATTCAGTGTCCCTATCATGCCTGGACCTATGCCTTGGATGGCAAGTTACTTGGTGCCCCCTTAATGACTGAAGGCGATAATTTTTCCAAAGAAGATTGCGCACTTAAAAAAGCACATGTACATATTTGGGAGGGCTTTGTTTTCTTGTCGCTGGCCGAAAAACCTGAGCCTTTCGAAGTACAGATGGAAGCCTTGATAGGCAAGTTTTCGGATTGGAAAATGGATGAGCTAAGAATTGCCCACCACATCCGGTATGATTTAAAGTGCAATTGGAAATTAATCCTGCAAAACTATCAGGAATGCTATCACTGTCCCGGAGTGCACCCATTGCTTTCAGAACTTACACCAGTGCAATCAGCGCAGCACGATTTTAGCAAGGGGGCCGTGATAGGAGGGTTTATGGATTTGACTAAGGAAAGAGGCAGCATGACTATGGATGGTAATGCAGCTGCTCCACCAGTTTGTGAAGTCTCGGGAGATGACTTGCAAAGAATTTATTATTACTCTGTTTACCCCAATCTTTTGCTAACACCACATCCAGATTTTGTGCTGTTCCATCACATTACAGCTTTAGGGCCAGGCCAAATTGTCAATGATTGCTATTGGCTTTTTCAGCCGAACGTGATCAATGATGAAGAAGCACAGGCCGGTATCAAATCGGCAGTGGAATTCTGGGACCTGACCAACAAACAGGATTGGCAAGTCTGTGAACAAATGCAGCTCGGCACCAAATCGAAGCGATTTACACGTGGCTATTATTCAGGACGAGAAGATGTGCTTTACGCTTTGGATAGGGAACTACTAAAGGCGCTGGGGCATGATGACCCAGAATCAACAGAATAAGCTCATTGTAACATGAGGTTGAAACTGACTGCAAACTAGCACCTGGCTGCCTTGCGCTTTTTACCTAGACTGCCTCGGTCCGCAATCTTCTGAATGTAATCGGTTGCCAAAGGTACCTTACAAGCCGTACCGCCCATATCAACACTCACCTTTCCAATGTTCTTGGCCACTTCTCGGGCTTTTTCAGTCAGGTCAACAATAGATCCACCAATCGTAATTACAAATCCATTCATCGTGTATCGTACTCGGTTTTGCGCCCGATGAATTTCTTTTTCGATCCTGTCTAATAGAGCACGGTACCCTGCAATATCCAATGCTTCATCTGGTTTGACTCCCGCGTTATTGGCCAGTGTGGACCAACCACATGCAGCAATGCTTTCCTGATCAGATTCAATCCATTCAAGTCCTAATTCATAGCCGTAGGGGGTTTCTGCTGCTATCCATGGAACGGTATACTCGCTGTTAAAGTAAAAATGAGCCTCTTGAGCCCACTGCCTGAGCTGATCCTTGGAAATTTGCTTTTCATCTGCCATCAGGCCAGCCAAATACATAGCATCTGCATTGCCTGTAGCATAGAGGTCAAGAGAAAGTTCGTGGTTCTTTTTAGTCTTTTTCAGAATCTTCTTCATGTCCTGAACCTTCACTCCGAAAATCGGTTCCTTGGCACCATGATTGAAATAAATTTTTCTGACAGCCTCGCTGCCATAACTTTCTAATTCTTTTAATACTTCTTTAGCGTTCATTTTATTGATAGTCTGAATTCAACTTGAGGTTTTGATATAGCAAGTTAATAGTATTTTGATGTTGGAACACGTGTAGGCGATTGTTGATATATCAAGCACAGCCTGAAAGTTCAATTGCCTGAATCTTTGTAGATTAAGGATTGAGTATTTTTTGAAATGAAGGCTTTAAAGCTTCATCCTTTACCATAAAACCTTAAGCAACTATGAAAGAAGAGATAGTTGAATTGACCGAGGACGTATCTTCTTCACCACTTTATAGTGAAGATTTTGCTCCTGTGCCCTTGGCTAAACGCAGCTGGAACAGCACTAACATTGCTGCCATTTGGATTGGCATGGCGGTTTGTATTCCCACCTACATGTTGGCCTCTAGCCTGATCAACCAAGGTATGAACTGGTGGCAGGCTTTGATTACAATCTTGTTGGGCAATCTAATTGTCCTGATTCCAATGATCCTTAATGCGCGTGTGGGTACTAAGTATGGCATCCCGCTACCCGTTTTTCTACGACTTAATTTTGGAATTGATGGGGCTGTGCTGGCTTCACTATTAAGAGGTTTAGTGGCTTGTGGCTGGTTTGGCATTCAAACATGGATCGGAGGAGCAGCCATTTATCAGTTGGCACTGGTGTTTATACCTGGCCTGGCCAATAGTCCGTTTCTAGGAGATTTTATGGGTATCAACCTGGCCCAATTTGCTTGTTTTCTGATCTTCTGGGCCATGAATATCTATATCATTCATAAAGGCATTGAAACCATGAAGGTTTTCGAGACCTGGGCAGCTCCTTTTCTGCTCTTAATTGGGGCAGGGATGTTGGTTTGGGCCTGGTCTGAAGTTGGTTCTATGGGAGAAATACTGGAGGCTTCATATACACTCTCTCAAAATTCTGAAGTAGAATTTTGGAGGATATTCTGGCCAAACCTGACGGCAATGGTGGGTTTTTGGGCAACACTTTCTTTAAACATTCCCGACTTCACACGCTATGCAAAATCTCAAAGAGATCAGATAAGGGGGCAAATTCTGGGACTGCCTACCACTATGGTCTTCTACAGTTTTATCGGTATTGCTGTGACCAGTGCTACAGTCATCATTTTTGGGGAAGCCATTTGGGATCCTGTCGTATTACTTGGGAAGTTTGATTCAGCCTTTGTGGTGATACTCTCAATGCTTGGACTTACAATCGCGACACTTTCCACCAACATTGCCGCCAATGTAGTGGCACCAGCCAATGGCTTCGCGAACATTGCACCAAAGAAAATCAGCTTCAAAATGGGAGGTTATATCACAGGTGTGATTGGTATTGTTATTTTTCCATGGAAGCTAATGGCAGACCCAAGTGGCTATATTTTCACCTGGCTTATTGCTTATTCTGCTCTGCTAGGGGCAATTGCTGGAGTGATGATCAGCGACTACTATTTGGTCAGAAAAGGAACTCTGAATCTGGCCGATTTATATAAGAATGACGGACCATACAAGGGTTGGAACAAACCTGCCTGGATTGCTTTTGTATTGAGTATTCTACCGGTTGTACCAGGGTTTTTGGTTACTGTCAATGCCATCAGTGCCGAATCAGTAGGGACGTTTCTGGTAGATTTATACTCCTATGCATGGTTTGTCACTTTTGCGCTTTCCTTGTTACTGTATTATTTGATGAGCAAAAAAGTCGATAAGAAATAGTCGTTATACCATCCAGATTAAACCTTGACTCGCAATACACTTCAAAAACGTATAGAATCAATTCTTGATATCAATCACATCTCCATTCTAACATGCAACGATCTACCGTAATCAATTACATTATTTGTATAGGATTTTCCCTGCTGGGCATTAGTTAGAATTCCAATGTTGAAACGAGGTAGAGATTGCCTGTCGTTGAAATAAAAAAAAGTAAAATTCGCAATTTCTCTTTTTCGGTAAGATTTCTTTTAGTAGAATTGGTATCGCTTTTTCAGCGAGACCTCCACTAATTTTGTTGATTAGGATATGTTAACTAGTTCGTTGGCATGTGATTTTGAAAATCAACGTATCTATAACCCCTTTGTACTTTGTTTAGCATCTCGGATGCTCTCAAACCTTTCTTGATTTGAAAGGAACACATATTATATCTGTTTTACCCAAGTGTGGTTCTACATTATCACCTGGACAGTCCAAAGGAGTTAATTCTTGATACCAACCGAGTTTAGATCGCTCGATTGCATGAAATGGTGGAACTGTATGACGATTTTAAAGTGGTCTGCTCGGTAAAAAATCCTAGCTAGATCATGGATAACTCTGAAAAGAGCTATCGCAAAAACCCTGTTGATTATAGTCAAAGGCTCTCGGCCGCAAGAGGAAGGTAGAATACAAAAGCAGACGCTCTCTTTTACCTCCTGATTTATCTCAGAAATATAGAGAAAGGCATTTTAGCAAGATACTGCTGGTATATCAGCTAATGTCATAGCGCCAAATAATTAGAGAATTATATCTAGAAACTATGGACTTTAATCATATCAATAAAAGCCTAATAAAGAACTTCAGTTCGGCATTGGTGAACCTAGTCTTAATGGCTATTCTAATTTTCCTGGGAAGTGCTGCTATTCCCATGGATGATCTTAATGGTAATAGCTATACCGGAATTACGGATGTAGCCACGTTCAATTTTGGTGCGGTAGATGTAACAGTACCCATCTTACAAAGTAGCACTCCGGCTGATGATGCTACAAACGTGACCTTAAGTCAGAATCTGACCCTGACATTTGATAACAATATGGTAGCAGGCACTGGTAATATTACCATAGTAGAAACAGGTGTGGGTAACTTCGAGCAACTGGATGTGACCAACGGCTCTTTAGTAAGCATCTCTACCACTACAGTAACTTTGAATCCGTCCGGGACCTTAAAAAAAGGAACGGCTTATCACATATTGATTGATGCGACCGCATTGGATGATGATGGGGGCGATGATTTTGCTGGAATCGCAGATGCTACGACCTTGAACTTTACTACAGTGGATGTAGTGATTAATGAAGTGGTGACAGACCCACAACAAGATTGGAGTTCCAATGGTTTTGATGGTACAATTGGTTCAGGAAGTGTTACATCCGTGGATGAATGGATAGAATTGTTTATCAACAGTGCGGGGGTTGATTTTACGGACTGGACTATAGAATTGAATGATGGGTCTGATGTTACTGGAGACCTGACCACAGCAGGTGCTTTTGACGCTCAACATTATTTCACTGCCGGTATGGGTACTTTTAATAGCACAGAAGCAGGAGATTACCTGGTGTTGGGAAATGTTGATGGGAGTGGGGCTATGAATAATACAGGTTTGACAATCAACCTTAAGGATCCGGGAGGAGCTATTGTAGATGTCGTGATGATTGGCGGAGGAGCCAATGAAGCACCCAGTGGCAATGCCTCTAGTACCAATCCAGAATCGGTACAGCGATTTACGAACGGCCTTGATACAGATACTCACGATAGCGATTTTACTTTTGGTCCTGCCACTATTGGAGCTGTCAATACAGGGCCAAGTGTGACCTTATCATCCTCTAGTCCAGCGATTGCTGAGAATGCAGGAACTAGTACAATAACAGCAACATTGTCCGCAGTTTCAAGTCAGCCAACCACAGTAACGGTTGGGCTGAAGTCCGGAGGAACAGCTACGCTAACTGATGATTTCACACTTTCGACTATGAGTATTGTGATTGGTGCCGGTAGTACAACAGGGACTACTGTTGTGACTGGAGTAAACGATCTTCTAGATGATGACAGCGAATCCCTTACAATAGAAATCACCGGAGTCACTAATGGTACGGAATCAGGGACTCAGGAAGAGACAGTGACAATTACAGATGATGATGAAGTTCCGACTTTTACCACCTTGACTACAGTGGTTGAGACAACCAATGAAGATACTGGAGTGGAGATCACCTTTGCGGAGATAGCTGCCCAAGGTGATGAAGCTGATGGAGATGGAACAGTAGATGCTTTTGTGGTTCAAGTGGTGAGTACAGGAACCCTAACTATTAATGGCAGTGCTTTTGCGACTGGTACTAATGACGAAATCACGGCTTCTAAAAGCGCGACCTGGACACCATCGGCAGACACTAACGGTACTTTGAATGCCTTTACCATTACTGCCAAGGACAATGATGGTATTGAGAGTGCGAACTCTATTCAGGCAACTGTAGCGGTTACTGCCTTAGACGATGGACCTACCTTGACTGCATCAGGAGATAATCCAACCGCTATTGAAGCTATTCAAGCAGCAACTCCTTTTTCAAGTGCATCAGCCTCAACTGTTGAAGCGGGTCAGCTAATTACCGAATGGGTGATGACCGTAACCAATGTTACAGACGGAATCAAAGGAAACAACGAAACCTTCGAAGATTTTGATGGATTCCAGCCGGTTAATTTGGGTAATACCTTTGGTACAACTTCTGATAATTCCATTTCTTATACTATTATCCATTCGAGCAATACCAGGACCATTACCTTCACCAAGGCTGCTGGAATTTCTACCGCAGTTTTCAATGGTATTATTAATGGATTCACCTACAACGTTTCAGACAATGATCCAACGGAAGGAACAAGAGTGATAACCATTACCAGTATTACAGATAATGGAAGTAATAGTGGAGGTAATTTAAACACGACTGCACTATCAATTTCTTCTACTGTTACGGTTCAGGCTATTGATACTGCCCCAGCCATTAATGCAACTGGAGATGACCCCATCTTTTATATATGGGGAAGTGCTGTGAGTCCTTTTTCCAGCGTGACAACATTTCCTGGTGAAGCAGCACAAACAATGGCCTCGATAACATTCTCAATTACCAATGTGGCCGATGGAAGCACCGCAGGTGCTGATGAAGTTATTAATATTGATGGCAGTGCTGTGGCTCTAAACCATGGTAATTCTGGAACCACCGCTACAAATTCTCTAAGCTACTTCGTGACCATAGCCGCAGGTACGGCTACTTTGGTTACTTCAGGAGCTACCCTAAGTGCTACTGATTTTAGTACGATGGTTGATAACTTGACTTATCAAAATAATGCTGCCAGTCCAACTACCAATAATCGGGTAATCTCTATTACCCAACTTGTAGATAGCGGCAATAATACGGGCAATGATTCAAACACAAATAATAATCTAAATAGAACCTCGACTATTAGCTTGTCTGAATTTCCAACCATAGAGTTCAATGCGACTTCCAGCAATGGAGCCGAAAGTGTGAGTAGTTCCCATCTACAAGTTGATTTGGATGCATTAAGTGCCCTTGACGCCACCGTAGACTATGCCATTACCGGAACAGCTACAGGAAGTGGCACAGACTTTACCCTGGCCAATGGTACTTTGACTATCAGTGCAGGAGAAGCCAACGACAATATCACCATTGCCAGCATAGTGGATGATGTTCTGGATGAGGCGAATGAAACGGTGATTGTGACCTTATCTAACCCAAGTAATGCCAATTTGGGTGCCAATACAGTACATACCTATACGATTAATGACGATGATGCAATACCAACGATTGCCTTTAACTCAACTGCAAGCAATGCAGCCGAGTCAGCCACCACAGCCAACTTACAAGTAGACCTATCAGCAGTCAGTGGCCAGGATGTGACGGTAGACTATGCGATTACCGGTACAGCCATAGGTGGCGGTACTGACTACACGCTGGCTGCAGGCACGCTAACCATCACAGCGGGTAATAGCAGTAATAACATTACGATAGCCAGCATAGTAGAAGATGCTTTGGATGAGACCGATGAAACTGTAATTGTGACTTTATCGAATCCAAGCAATGCGACCTTAGGTACCAATACAGTCCATACCTATACCATTAATGATGACGATGCTACCCCTACCGTAGCCTTTACGTCCACCAGCAGTAATGGTGCAGAGTCGACTACTTCGGCCAACTTACAGGTAGCGTTAAGCGCAGTAAGTGGCCAAGATGTAATGGTAGACTATGCTGTAACGGGAACGGCCACGGGCAGTGGAACGGACTATACCTTAGCCAATGGTACGTTAACGATCTCAGCAGGTAATTCGAGTAACAATATCACGATTGCCAGTATTATAGGTGATTTGTTAGATGAGGCGGATGAGACGGTGATAGTGACCTTATCGAACCCAAGCAATGCGACCCTGGGCACTAATACGGTCCATACCTATACGATTAATGATGATGATGCTACACCAACAGTGGCCTTTACATCTACCAGCAGTAATGGCGCAGAGTCGACTACTTCAGCCAACCTTCAGGTAGCATTGACTTCAGTGAGTGGAAGAGATGTAACAGTAGACTATACAGTAACGGGAACAGCTACCGGCTCAGGTACAGATTACACATTGGCCGATGGCACGTTGACGATCTCAGCAGGTAATTCCAGCAATAATATTACTATTGCCAGTATAATAGGGGATGCCCTGGATGAAACGGATGAGACGGTTATAGTAACTTTATCGAACCCGAGCAATGCAACCCTAGGTACCAATACAGTCCATACCTATACCATCAATGATGACGATGCTACCCCAACAGTATTCTTTGCTCTTGCTACCGATGGACAATCGGAGAGTGAGCCAAGCCAGGACATACAGGTTTCCTTGAGTGCTGTGAGTGGAAAGACAGTAACGGTCGACTATGCGGTCACTGGAACAGCGACCGCTGGTGGCACAGACCATACCACTGTTGGAGGAACGATTACCTTTAATCCGGGCGAGCAGGACTTTCAGCAGCAGATTGTGGGTATTGTAGATGACTTACTGGATGAGGAGAATGAGACGATTATTCTGACTTTGTCTAATCCCACCAATGCCACTTTGGGAGGACAGACCACACTGACTTATACGATAACAGATAATGATGCAGAGCCAACAGTAATACTTTCAGTTGGATCGAGCTCAATCGCAGAAGCAGAAGGCACGTCTAGTATTACGGCTACATTATCCGCGGTAAGTGGCCGAGATGTCACAGTAACACTTGGCTATTCAGGTACCGCTACAAATGGAACCGATTATAACAATACGGCTAGTACATCCATTACCATCAATGCCGGAAGCACATCGGCCAATGCTGCGATTGGATTAACAGCTACTCAGGATACAGATACGGAAGGCAATGAAACGATCATTATTGACATCACCGGGGTGACAAATGGCACCGAAAACGGGATTCAAAAACAAACAGTGACCCTTTTGGATGATGATGCTCCTGTTGTAACGAGTGTGACAAGTACCACTGCAAATGGAAGCTATAAAGTAGGAGATGTTATTGCTATTACCGTGACATTCACGCAGGCTATTACGGTTACCGGCACTCCTCAATTGACTCTTGAGGCCGGTACAACGGATCGAGTCGTGGACTTTACTAGTGGCTCGACCACAACGACCCTTTTATTCAGCTATACAGTTCAGTCAGGTGATGTGAGCTCAGACTTGGACTATGTAGGAACAGGTTCATTGAGTTTAAATGGTGGAACCTTGAAAAACGGAAGTGCGGTTGATGCGATTTTGACTTTACCAGCACTTGGTTCGGCTAATTCCTTAGCTGGAAACAAGGATATCATTGTAGATACTTCTTCTCCAAATGCTCCTGCCGTAAGTAGTATCACAAATGATACTGGAACGAATGGTACTGATTTGCTGACAAATGATCAAACGCTTGCTTTCAATGGTTCGGCCGAGGCCAATAGCAGAGTAGAAGTGTTTATTGGTGGGGTAAGCATTGGAACAGCCATAGCCGATGGTTCTGGTAACTTTAGCTTTGATCATACAGGTACCAGCTTGGGCGAAGGCTTATATTCGGTGACCGCTACCGCTACTGATGCGGCTGGTAACGTCAGCGATATTGGTTTGCCACTTGAATTCGAGATAGATGATGTAGCCCCTATAGTAGTTGATGTCACCAGTTCGACAGCAGATGGTTCCTATAAAGCTGGAGAGCAAATAAATGTTCAGGTTATATTTAGTGAGGTAGTTATAGTTGTTAATGGACCTCAAATACAACTCGAAACAGGTGCCTTGGACTATCATCTTGGCTTTGTTTCAGGCAGTGGGACTACTACTCTAAATTATACCTTCTCAGTTCAAGAAGGTTCTGAAAGTGCTGACTTAAACTATATAAGCACTACTGCCTTGGAGGCGGCAGGCAATACAGAGGTAAAAGACGCAGCAGGGAATGACGCAGACTTGACTTTACCGGCACTTGGTTCGGCTAATTCCTTAGCTGGAAACAAGGGTATTATTGTGGATACTTCTTCTCCAAATGCACCTACTGTAAGCAGGATCACAAATGATACTGGGGCCAATAGTGCTGATTTACTGACAAATGATCAAACGCTTGCTTTTAATGGCACGGCCGAGGCCAATAGTATGGTAGAAGTATTTATAGATGCAGCAAGTATAGGGACTACCACAGCGGATGGTTCTGGTAATTGGGCATTTGATCATACTGCTACCACTTTGGCAGATGGTACTTATTCCCTGACGGCAAAGGCTACTGACACTGCTGGTAATACCAGTGCTGAGAGTACTGCATTGCCTGTGACTGTGGATACTGCAGCACCTGCAGCGCCAGTAGTGACAAGCATCACTACAGATACCGGAGCAGATGCAGCCGATCAGGTCACAAGTGAGAACAGCTTATTATTTAATGGTACGGCCGAGGCAGGGGCGAGCCTGGAAGTATTTATTGGTGGAGTAAGCATTGGTACCACCACAGCAGATGGCAGTGGTAATTTTACTTTTGACTATACCGGTACTACCCTTGCAGACAATACTTATCAGATCACAGCCCAGGCTACCGATGCTGCTGGCAATGCCAGCTCAGCAAGTACAGCACTGGATGTAATCGTTGATACTTCAGCTCCGGCAGCACCTGTAGTGACAGGAGTAACTGCAGACACAGGAACAAGTAGCTCAGATCATATCACCAGCGATAATACGCCTGGTGTATTTGGTACAGCCGAGGCTAATTCGACCGTAGAGATCTTTTCAGATGCCTCAAGTATTGGAACGACTAATACTGACGGTTCAGGTAACTGGAGTCTGGATTATTCAGGTACAAATCCACTTGCCGATGGAGTATATGTGTTAACTGCTAAGGCCATCGATATCGCTGGTAATACCAGTGCAGAAAGTGTGGCTATCGGTGCTACTATTGATGCTACCGCACCAAATGCACCAACAATTGATCTTCAAAGTGCATCAGATTTGGGTATCAGCGATACAGATGACCTTACTAACGCTGGTACACCTGGTTTTGAAGGAGTAGCTGAACCCAATGTAACCATCACTGTCTTTGTAGATGGAGAAAATCGAGGTACTACGACCACTGATGGCTCAGGCAATTGGACACTTGTGCCAAATGCACCATTTGATCCAAGTGCCAGAGATATAACAGCCACTGCTACCGATACAGCCGGAAACAAGAGTTCAGCGAGTGTTAAATTGACGGTGGTCTATGACAATGAGTTCGGCAGTCCGCTGACTACTCCTGCAGATGATGCCACAGATGTATTGCCAAGTGCCAACCTTGTGTTGAGCTTTGGAGAAAATGCCAATAAGGGAACAGGTGATATTGTGATTAAGCAGAAGTCAGACGACACTGTCTTGGAAACCATTGATATCTCTAGCAGTAAGGTGACTATCGTGAGCGGAGTAGTGACTATTGATCCAGCCAACCTCATCTTACCACCGGCCACAGAGTTTTACGTAAATGTAGATGCTGGAGCCCTGACAGATGATGCCGGCAATGTATATGCAGGTATCAATAACAATACAGACTGGACCTTTACCATTATAGCAGCCTCAACAGTAAACAGTGTAGCTGTACCAACTGACGGAACTTACAAGATCGGTGAAAATCTGGACTTTACCGTGGATATGATCCTTCCGGTGACAATTACGGGTACAGCCACTATTCCGATTACGATAGGCAGCACAGTTGTCAATGCCACTCAGGTGGGCACGGTAGCAGGCTCAAGCACGATTATCTTCCGCTATACGGTATTAGAAGATGAGTTGGATGCCGATGGAATAGCGGTAGGAGCAGCGATGAATCTGAATGGAGGAACCATGAAGGATGAGTTTGGAGTGGATGCCATATTGACCCTAAATAATGTAGGGGCTACTTCAGCAATCTTTGTAGATGGTATTAAACCAACCGCCACACTGACCACTCCCGCAGCCTCCATTGTAAATGCACCCTTTACAGTGACCTTTACTTATGATGAGGCTGTGTCAAACTTTGAATTAGGTGATATTACCGTAGCTAATGGAACAGCCAGTAACTTCCTGTCCATCACAACAGATCAGGTATGGAGTGCTACCATCACCCCAACGGCATCGGGCAATATAGATGTGTCATTGGGCGCTGATAGGGCTGAAGATGGGGGAGGCAATGGTAACAATGCCAGTAATACTGTAACTCGTCAGTTTAACACCCTTCCGAGCGATATCAGTCTTTCGACCGAAAGTACAGATGAGAACAATGCGGTAGGAGATGCAGTAGCTACTATCAGTACTACGGACCCTGATGTAGGTGATAATCATACTTATGCCTTGGTGAGTGGCACAGGTGATACGGACAATGGCAGTTTCACCATAGACGGTGATCAGTTGAAGGCAGGAGAGGCCTTCGATTTTGAGGCCAAGACCAGTTATTCGATAAGAATCAAGACTGATGATGGTGTAAATGGAACCCTGGAGAAGGCATTTGCCGTCACCATCACCAATGTGCTTGAGGGTGATATTATTCTGACAGGTGATCTTGATTTTGGACCAACCGCTTTGGGGCTAAACAACATCAAACCTCTGACGATTACCAACATTGGTGAGAAGGCAGTAGAAGTGAGAATTATTGATGTTCCGGGTGGATTTACCATGGCGCTTTCATCGGCTATAGTAGGGGTAGGTGAGAGTGTGATAGCACCTGTTATTTTCAGTCCGTTTGAGGTTAGAGAATTTGTTGGAGAGCTTGTCGCAGAACATGAAGATGGTCAGGCTTCCGTTACACTAACGGGCGAAGGTGTGATCATCACGGGAGTTGATAACAACCAGTTGGGTGAGGAAGACATCGCACTTTATCCCAATCCGGCTACCTCAATCCTGGAAGTCGATTTAAGCAAGCTGAATGGTGTGCCTGCTGACATCATAATCCATGACGCCACTGGCATTCAGATGCTGAGCCGGAGGGAAATCAAGGAAAGCAAAGTGAGTATAGATGTAAGCAAATACAATCAGGGCATCTATATCATGCTTATCCAGACAGAGCAGTCAATCATAAAGAAAAAAGTAATCATTAGAAGATAAGAATCGTGAATAGATTAAATAAGATCAAATACGTCCTTGGGGCATGCATAATTTTACTCGCAACAAGTTGTAAACCAGACGAACCAGTGACAGAGTCCGAACAGGAATTAGCATTTGCTCTGCTTGCCGGAAACTGGACATTACAATCAAACAGTTCAATTGTGGTTGATGGGCAAGACATAACTTTGAATTTTCCCGGCTTTGCCTTGTCCTTCACCCGTGGTGGCTATACTACCACCAACGCTGGTGATCTGTTTAGTCCCACAGGTACCTGGACCTGGGATGATGTGTCTGCCGGTTCCCTCACCTTGGACGATGGAAAAGTGGTGACCATTAATACGTTGGATCTATCCACATTCAAGTTTAGTTTCTCATTTGCCGGGACAGGAGGCGTTGCCAATGGCATAGGTGGTAATTATGTGATTACAATTGAGAAATAAGAAATGAAGTACAAAAAAGGGCCTATTCAGATTTCTGAATAGGCCCTTTTTTATGTCTTAAAAAATAAATTTGAGTGCTTAGAAATAGTCGCTTTTCGGCCGAATTTAAGACTATTTACCCCTAACTGCTTAAACTTGAGGAGTTAGTGATTTTCGTAATTAACCCTCAATACTGTTTTTCTTCACCAGTTTTTTGCTGTTTGTAATAAATCTTTATAAATTTACATAATATTCCTTTTAGATATGATCATGTGTTCATATCTTAGAGGCCTAAACCTATCAGTATGCAAGAGGAACTTGACATAGAGAGAGTCGAGAAAATTGCCTTCGTTTTGAAGACTGTTGCGCATCCTATGCGTGTAGGGATCATTGATCTTTTAAGTCAAAACGAGAAAATGTCGGTCAACGACATTACTGCATACTTGGGTCTTGAACAATCACTTACTTCGCATCATTTGGCCAATATGAAAATGAAAGGCGTTTTGGGAAGCAAGCGTGAAGGAAAAAACATCTTCTATCACCTAAGGTTAAAAGAAGTGACTGAGATTGTTAAGATTTTAGAAGATGCTAATGTGCCGATCTTTTAAGCGCACTTAGAGATACCCCATTAGTTTATAAGTAATAATTCCCACGACTTCAGACGAAAGTTTTTGCCAGCGCTGAATGGCCTCTGCTTTGGGAATAAGCAGATCATCAAAATTCATAGTAGGTCTACTTGTATAGTAGTCTGTGGGAAAGGTATCAAATGTGATGTCTTGTTTTGCCAGGCAGAGTCTGGCTCTTTTCATGTGAAAGGCTGATGTGATCAACAGGTAGTTTTGTCCCGAAAAATCCCGGTTTAAGATCTCTGCAGATTTCACAGCATTTTGATAAGTATTGACCGCATCAGTTTCAATGGTGATCACAGAATCCGGTACTCCTGCCATGGTCAGGAAAGATTTCAAGCGCTCAGCAGCATAGGTCTGAGAGAATTGTTTAAAGCCTAAACCACCAGAAATTAAAATGTGTTTCAACTTTCCCTCATTGTATAACTGCAAGGTGTGAGTGATTCGATCTGCTCCCTTATTAAAATAAACCCGGTCGTTTGGTCTTTTATCACCCTTAGTCACTCCAGTGAAAACAATGCCCACATCGTAGGTGTCAAGCGTTGGAATATCAATAGGCTGAGGTTCCCACCAAAGCATAACTCTATTGCTGATATATTGATTTGAAAATAATATAAGCATACTTATTCCGGCAATGAACAGAGGCTTCTTGAGTTTCTTTCTTTTGATAACTCTGGACAGGACAATGCAGCCAATTACCCAAGTCAGGGGCATTACGAAAAAGGCCAGGATTTTAGAAAGAATGAAGAACACAATTGTCTATTTTCCTCCAAGATAGATGTTTGTTTTATTAATTCATTAATGATTGATTATCAGTTAGATAGAAGGTGCTTATGCATTAATTGTGTTTTTTTTCATACTTTCCTGTAATGAGTATTTTTGGGTGTCGTCTGTGTTATTGAATGGAGTTGCAAGAATTTAAAACAAAGGTTCTTCCGGTTAAGGATAGGCTTTACAGGATAGCATTGAATATGCTTCGTTCTGTAGTCGAAGCAGAAGATACGCTGCAAGACGTCATGGTGAAGCTTTGGGATAAAAGACAGCGGCTTGATGAATATAGAAGTGTGGAAGCACTGGCTGTAACCATCACCAAAAATATGTGTTTGGATAAGTTAAAATCCAAGAAACACAAAAATCAATTGGATGTTCAGGAAATGGAATTGGACTCGGGTTTTGTGACTCCATATAGAAAGGTGGAATTAGAGGACAGTATGAGTGTAATGAATGAGGTATTTGAAGGTCTACCAGACCAACAAAGATTGCTGATTACACTTCGAGATATTGAAGGCTTCAGTTATGAAGAGATTTCAGATCAAACAGGACTGGAAATAAATAACATTCGGGTAGGACTCTCCAGAGCACGTAAAAAGGCCAGGGAGGTATACATGAAAATTGAGGATTATGAGCTTAGATAAAAATATAGAAGAATTATTAGATAAGTACTTTAACGGGGAGACTTCTCTTGAAGAAGAATTGCAACTCCAAACTTTCTTTCAGGGAGAAGGCATCCCCGTTAATTTGAAGGCTTATCGAAGTCAATTCAAAGATTTAAAGGCAAGTGCTGAAATCACAGCAGAGACTTTTACTGAGGAAAAACTATTTGCAAAGCTTGATGCAAAACTCAAGGAAGAGAAACCAGAAGCCAAAGTAGTTACTATGACTACAAATCAAGTGTGGTTCTATAGAATTGCCGCTGCAGTTGCCCTCATTCTTGTAGGCTACTTTGTTGGTAATGGACTCAAATCGGGAGATTCAATGAAGGATGAACTCTTGGGAGAAATGAGATCCATAATGTTTGATCAGTTCAGCAGCGAGTCAGCCAGTGGGCGACTTCAAGCTGTAAATAACTCGTTGAATTTTGAAGAGGCCGATGATGAAATATTGGAGGCGCTTATTCAAAGGATGACTAATGATAAGAATATAAATGTGAGGTTAAAGGCTGTAGAGTCATTGTCCAGGTTTGGGCAAGATAAAAAAGTAAAGACTGCCTTGGTTGATGCGCTGGGCGCTATTGAAGAACCGGCTATTCAAATTGCACTGATCAATGTATTGGTTGAATTAAAGGAAAAGACTGCCATTGAAAACCTTGAAAAAATCACTCAGGAATACGGTAACCTTAAAGAAGTGCGAGATGAAGCACACTTGGGAATCTTTAAACTGAAAGATCTATAAAATAAATTCATTCGACTGTAATGAAATGAATCTGGAATAGTCTTCCATAAAAGGACAACACAAAATATCTGAAAAAATAAAACGCACAATAAAAATGAAAAAGGTTAATATCAAATTATGTTTAATGGCTTTAGCACTGGTTTCGACCATGGGCTTGAAGGCCCAGGATCATACGGTAAGTATAGGAAATGCTGCTTCCACTACATTGATCATCAAAGAAGTGAATAGGGTTAGCGTAGAGGCTTATGATGGCAACGAAATTCAAATAGAGGGGAGTTCAAGCCGAGAGAGGTCTGAAAGAGCTCAGGGCTTGAAAGCCTTAAGTGCAATGGGTGAAGACAATACCGGTATCGGATTGAATGTTGAAAAGGACGGGGACGTGGTCACTATTTTTCAGGCATCCAGAAGAGGCCAGGGCAAATACACCATCAAGGTACCAGCCAATGTTAAATTGCAAATCGAACATACTGGTCAGTGGGAAGGTGGGCTCATTGAGGTATACGGTATGACGGGTGAATTAGAAATCTCCGGTCGTTATAATGCTGTGCACCTGGAAGACATTACCGGCCCTGCTTTGGTCAGCACGGTATATGGTAAAATTGAGGCAACATTTTCTTCAGTAAGCCAATCAGGTCCGATCTCTTTGGAGTGTTCTCACAATGACATTGATGTAACTATACCTGCAAATACCAAGGCAGATCTGACCATTAAAACTCCTTATGGAGAGGCTTTTTCTGATCTCGACATTGAATTTCCGAAGAGAGAGGGAATGAGAAGAGTGAGCTCTACCATAGCCGGAACTATAAATGGAGGCGGAGTGGAAATGTACTTAAAAGCATCATACAACAACGTTTACTTAAGAAAGAAATAATGATTTAAGCCCCGATTCGTTCGGGGCTATTTCATTTTGGATCAATCAAAAACTCAACAACATGAAAAGATTCTTAACGATCGCGGGTTTTCTATGCTGCCTTACGCTAGGTGCGATTGCCCAGGAAAAAATCACCTCCGAAAATTTTGATGCCTCTAAAGTAGAGCGCATCGATTTTCAATTTAAATACCCTGAACTGGTCAAAATCAATACCTGGGACAAGAAGGAGGTCAAAATTGAAGCCAATGTTTATATCAACGATGGCGAAAACAATGACGACTTCAAGCTGAAATCTAAAATCAGAAATGGGGCTTTGGTAATAGAGTCAGAAATTGAAAACCTGAGCAGCTATCGCAACTATACAATGAATAGAGATAAAGACAGAGGAAGAGGAGGAGTTACAATTTCGAAAAACGGTAGTACCATTTCAAGAAATGGCAGATGGGGTAGAAACAGTGTTACTGTGTCTGTAATTTTGACAGTAACAGTGCCGGCAGGAATGGAAGTAGATATGATTGCTCAATATGGAATGGTAGAAGTACTAAGCAATGCCAGCCCTTTAAAAATAGATGCCAAATATGGCGGTGTGGATGTTGTAGTAGACGAAACGTCTAATTTGGAGATTTCGGCCAGCACACAATGGGGACAGATTTACCATAATCTGGATGCAAAGTTGCGAGCTAAGGGAGATGGGTTTCCTGGAAAATGGATGAGGACAGAAGCCAGCTTGAATAGGGGCACTAGAAAACTACAAGTGGAGTCGCAATACGGTAATGTCTATCTCAGGAAAAACAATTAATTATGAAAAGACTTAGCGCATTGCTCTGCTTCCTGGTGTTTTCAATAAGTGCCCTTGCTCAGGAAGTTCAGGAGAAGACAATTCCCTACTCCGGTCAGGAACTTGATCTGGATATGGATTTTGGTGATGAAGCCATAATCAAGGCCTGGGATAAAAATGAAATTTATATCAAGATAACCTATGAAATCAATGAGGGTGAACTCAACGATGCCCTCAAACTAGATATAGACGATTATAAAGACAGATTATCGATAGACGTTGATCTGGACAAAAGAAAGCTGAGAAACGCTGACTATAACGGTTGCAGTCGGAGAGAAAGAAATAGAGGCAGGAACTATTATAATGGTGATAATTACGATGTATGTGCTGATATAAGCATTGAAATTTTTCTACCCAAAGAATCTGATGTTTGGATAAACACCATTGTTGCCGATGTGGATATAGAAGGCATGGAAGGTGACATTGAGGTTGAAACTGTAACAGGACATATTGATGTGACCTTGCCCAACAATGGTGGTGCAGATGTAAAAATGAAAACGGTAACCGGAGTGGTATACACTAATATCGATTTTGATAGAAAAGAAGATCGAGGACTTCGACTCATCAGTAGTCATGATATCCGAGGTGTATATAAAGCGGGTGGCAGAGAAGTCTCACTGGAGACTGTAACGAGTGATATTTACCTGAGAAAGTCTGGCGATTAATTTATGTAAGCACTTTCAAACATTTTCATCTTTGGGCACATCTAACAATTAGCATGTACACCAAGATGATTCCCCAGGGATACCTGATTTCCCTTTTATTATTTACAGGAGCAGTCAATTCTTACGCCCAGTCCGATTACCCGCCTCCTGGTAAATTGGTAGATGTCAACGGCTACAAACTTCATTTGATTGTAGAAGGCAGTGATGGTCCTCCGGTGGTCATGTTTCATGGTGCAGGGGACATAGCGCTGATTTGGAATTTGGTATTGCCTAAGGTCAGCAAGTTCACCACTGCAGTGGCAGTGGATCAAGCCGGAGAAGGTTGGAGTGAGCACGGCCATGCTGTAAATATGCGTCAACAGGCCTATGACACCTATACTGCCTTGCAGAATGCAGGCATAAAAGGCCCCTATATTTTGGTGGGGCATTCTCTTGGAGGAATTTTGGTCAGAGTATTTGCAGAAGCCTATCCCAAGGCTGTAGCCGGTGTTGTACTGGTCGATGCCACGCATCCTGATGTGGTGCTTAAGATTTACAAGGAAGGAAAGGCGAGTTGGAAGCAAATGAGACTAACTGCTTCTGAAAAGGAAATCCCGGAACCGGTAAGGACACCGTTAACCAAGCAACCTGAGGTGAAGACCTTTCAACCGAAACGCGACTTTGGTGATAGACTAAAGAATTTTTCTAAAAGAGATAGGGCGCTTTTTCAATGGTTTTATAATGAAAGACCATATAGCTATGTGCCAGGTAGAAAGAGCTTCGAGGCAGAAACTATGCAGGCGCTTTATGAAAACCCGATTGATTATAGTTTTGGTGACAAACCTCTGATCGTAATTTCCGGAGGAAACAAAGACGATCAGGAAGGAGATAGCAATTGGAGTACAGCAGAACTAAGAGCACATTCAGAAAAACTTCAAAAGGATTTGCTTCGGTTGTCCACTAACAGCGAGCAAATCATTGCAAGAAAGAGTGGGCATCAAGTCCACCTTGATGAGTCTGGTTTGGTGGCGAAAGCTATTAAAAGTGTTATCAAAAAGTTAAAAAGCAGGGATTAGGGTTAATTTCTGTTAATAGCTTCAAGAATATGCAACATTTTTCGGACTCAGAGCATCTATAATACAAAGGTCAAAAAATAGAGAGTACAAGAGTAACGTTTTACCAGGAAGAGAGTCTTATTAAAAGAAAGTAGAATAAAAATGTTTTCATCAACCCTTTATATCGGAATCATGGATGGTCACCACAAGATCAGTATCAGTGGGGTTGTATTTTATGTAGAAGAAAGCTGCCGAAACCTGCTGATGAATCATTTAAAATGGATTTATAGAAATAATACGCTTGACAACAGCGTTGAAACCTATGAATCCTCAGAGGAACAGGTAGCAGAAATTTTGCTTGACGAATTAAAGGCAGGCAAAGAGGTTATTACGAGCACAGAGGTTAATCAATTAATCGAAAAAACAACAAAGCAATTTAAGACTACCTGATTTAGTTTTTGGTTTGAGGTGATTTAATTAAATACAGGTGTTTTCTATCCACAAGCCCCGACTGGAGAGTCGGGGCTTCTTTTATTGCGGTCGTGCTGCTTGCCAGCCTCTCCATAATTTTCTTGACAGGGCTTTTACATTTTCGTCCTCAGAGCGATCTTCGGCAATATTTCGATTTTCATCGGGGTCGACAATTAGGTCATATAATTCGGCCGCCCTGAACTCTCCCTTTTCTCCTGTCATGGTATTCCAATCATACCACTCTATATAGTGTTGAGTAGCAGTTTTCATAGAATATCCCATATATCTCCTCCTATCAGGTGTGTGTTGAGGCCTTCTGTGAAATTGACTGAAAGCTGCCGTCTTCCATTCCTGGTTCGGATTTTCGATTAAAGGAACAAAACTGGTGCCCTGTAAATAATCAGGTACTTCAATCCCAGACAGTTCCAGAAGGGAAGGAAACATGTCTATAAGTTCCGTGAGGCTCTCAGTCTTGGCTCCTTTATTTTTTTGACCGGGAACACGGATCATCATGGGAACATGGGTGTCGATATGATAATTAGTTTGCTTGCTCCAACTGTTGTGTTCCCCAAGTTTCCAGCCATGGTCACCCCAAACAATGATGATGGTGTTATCATACACCTCAATATCTTTCAGGTGTTGTATGAGTTTTCCGAATTGGGCATCCACATAGCTGACACTGGCATAATAACCTTGCTTAAGAAGTCGAGCTGTGTCTTCTTCCATTTTGTAACCGGATACTGGCGTGCCAATATTATTGAAGCCATTGTAATGTCTCAACTCATAATTTGAATTCATAGTCCAAACCGGTGCACCTTCGGGATGGTATGGATTGTCGGCCAAGGGCAATTTATTGGGATCGTGTAAATCCCAATACTTTTTGGGTACGGTAAATGGCATGTGGGGTCTGAAATAGCCCATAGCCAAATAGAAGGGCTCTTCTCGTTTAGTAATTCGGGTGAGCGTCCTTTTGGCCAACTCGGTTTGAGCACCGTCATAATATAAGGAGTCATGCACATCTTCCCACTCCCAAACGGGTCCGTTATTCCATCCATCAGCATATCGAACAGGCCGTAATTTTACGAGAGAATCTCTGACAATTTGCTGGACACGGCTTGTCTCCGCATTCACATAAAAAGTTTCACCATCTCTGTAGTACATTTCGGGGCTGCTGAATGCTCGTGGCCTCAAATCAGGCTCATCCCAGGAGATAGAATCCGGCATGTAATTATGGAAGATTTTGCCAATTGAAACGGTATGATAACCGAACTTATCAAAATATTGAGGCATGGTCACCACATCAGGCATTAACTCTCTGAACTTATCTCCGAGGTGCCAAACCCTGGATGAGTCAGGTCTTAACCCGGTCATAAGGCTAGCTCTGGATGGTGCGCATACGCCTGCCTGGCTATAGGTTCTAAGGAAAGTAAGTCCTGTACTGGCAAACTCATCCAAATTCGGAGTGATGGCATAAGGATCGCCA
>JAJCYM010000074.1 GCA_029262895.1 Roseivirga sp. | reverse complement strand
CTGGTAAACCCATCTGTGCCTTCATACTTCCATCCTCAAATTGAACAATGGAATGAATAATGGACTGCGGGTGCACCACTACATCTACTTGCTCTGTTTTTAGTCCAAACAACCACTTGGCCTCAATTACTTCCAGTCCCTTATTCATTAGGGATGCTGAATCAATAGTAACTTTTGCACCCATATCCCAATTGGGATGTTTCAGTGCCTGCTCTTTGGTTACGTTAGCCAAAAAGGCCCTATCCTTTCCTCGAAAAGGCCCACCGGAGGCGGTCAAATATATCTTCTCAATGGGATTTTGGAATTCACCCACCATACACTGAAAAATGGCCGAGTGCTCGGAATCAACTGGGAAAATGTTCACGCCTTTCTCTCTGGCCAGGTTCGTAACTAACTCCCCTGCCACAACCAATGTCTCTTTATTGGCCAAGGCTATATTCTTACCGCTCTCTATAGCGCTAAGGGTAGGTCGTAACCCTGCATAGCCAACAAGTGCAGTCAATACAAGGTCAATATCGTCCATTTGGACCACCTGACTTAAGGCGTTCTCGCCAGAATAAACTTTGACATTTAATGAATCGAGAGCAGCAAAAACCTTGTCGTAGTGAGCATCATTGGAGATCACCACGGCATTTGGCTTGAATATCTTTGATTGGTTTATGAGCAACTCATAATTGTTTTGAGCTGTCAACACCTCCACCTGAAACTTCTCCGGATGGGACGCAATTACCTCAAGTGCCTGAGTTCCAATGGAACCGGTTGAACCTAAAATTGCAATTTTCTTTTTTTGTGATTCCTCCACTAGTGGGGTAACTCTTTGGCAAAATGCGTCAGTGCATCTGCTATTTTTCTATCATTCGATAATCGTGGCACTTTATTCTGACCGCCCAATTTTCCTTGTGACTTCATATAATCTCTAAAAGCATCACGCTTTAACGAAACCACTTTTAGGTCGGTAAGTATGCTACCAACAATCAGATCATCGTAATACGTATTCAATTTTTGAAGCTGCAAATTTAGGTCTTTTTCAAAGGCCTGCAAGTCATTAGGTTCTGTTGTGAACTCCACATACCATTCGTGCAACGGCAAACCCTGCTTCGGGGTGACTTGCGGGGCAACAGTAAACTCGACTAATTCTGCCTCAGGGTGTTTATCGGTGGCAAACTTCATTGCCCTTTCGACTTCTTCTCCGATAACATGCTCACCAAATGCCGAAATAAAATGTTTAATTCTGCCAGTCACCAAAAGCCGATATGGTTCTTTTGAAACAAACTTGACCGTATCCCCTATCGAATACCCCCAAAGCCCGGCATTGCTGTTGATGATTAAGGCATAATTTACCCCCAGTTCTACTTCTTCAATAGAAAGTCGGGTTGGGTTCTCATCAAAGTATTGATCGGCAGGAACAAACTCGTAAAAGATCCCGCTATCTAAAAGGAGAAGCATCCCTTCTTCGACCTGAGAATCTTGATAGGCGATGAATCCCTCTGAGGCAGGATAGAGCTCTATTGAGTCTACCTTCTTACCTATGGTTTCGTATAGTTTCTGTCTGTAAGGCTCAAAATTTACACCTCCAAAAACGAACATTTCAAAGTCCGGAAACACATCTTTGATTTGCTTTCCGGTTTTCTCCCTGATTTTATCAAAGTACATCTGCACCCAGGGTGGTATGCCGGAAATCAGACTCATGGGCTGGCCCAATGTTTCCTCAACAATCTTATCCACCTTCTCTTCCCAATCTTCAATGCAATTGGTGGCATAAGAGGGCATTTGATTGCCGCGCAAATAAGAAGGCACGTGATGATTGACGATACCTGAAAGTCGACCCGTATGAACACCAGCCGTTTTATAAGTTTCAGGACTACCAGAAAGAAAAATCAGTTTGCCATCCAAAAACCGTGACTTACCCGTTTCGGCCACATAGCTCAAAAGTGCATTGCGCGCACTGTTGATATGGTTGGGTATGGAATCTTTGGTTATTGGAATATACTTGACGCCTGAAGTAGTACCAGATGTCTTGGCAAAATAAGCTGGCATGCCGGGCCACAGGACGTTCGGCTCACCCTTTACTACCCTATCAACGTAGGGTTTTAGCCCTTCGTAATCCCTGATAGGCACCAGTTTCTTAAAGTCATCATGCTGGTCAATTCCTGAAAACCCATGATCCCTTCCAAAGACGGTATCTTTTGCCTTCGCTATAATTGATTTGAAAATCTGTTGCTGTGTTTTTCCAGGATTAAGCGACCATTTTCTTTGCTGGCCCGCCACATAGGCTGCAAAAGGCTTGCTCAATAACGATCGGACTCCCATAAGCTGCAAAGATAGTTTTTTTGGGCTGCTGCAAAGCCTTCATTTCTAAATATGTGTTGGCCTTCGAACTGCAAATTTAACCTTAATTAACAATGGAATTGACACCATATAGTGCTTCTACTCGTAATTTTGATTGGACAGAGATTGTCTTCTTCTGTTCTAAGCTTGTTAAAAAGTTTCGCACGTTTTTTGATAATCAGAAGTCAACAAATGATTAGGAGTATGAAAGGTATAGCAAAAATTATTGTAGTCGCGTTCTTTGCCGGAGTGGCCGGTGCATTTGTGTTTCAGGAGTTTATAGGTTCACCGGTTACTGAAGTGATCAGGGAAGTCCCTGCACAATTCCAACAAGCCAGCTATGACCGACCGATCGCCAGAACGGATTTTCCTGAGGCACCTGAAAATTTCAGAGATGCTTCTGCAAAATCAGTCAGCAGTGTAGTTTACATCAAAAACATACAAAGCAATCGAACAAGCAATTCCTGGAGAGATCTTTTTTTCAATCGAGCACGAGGTGGAAGTGAAGATGTCGTTACCGGATCAGGCTCTGGTGTTATTTACTCTAAGGACGGTTATATCATTACTAACAACCATGTAATTGCCGGTGCGGAACAAATTGAGGTGATGCATGAGAAGCGCAGCTACAAAGCGCAACTTATTGGCACAGATCCAACGATGGACATTGCACTGCTCAAAATTGAAGCTAAGAATCTTCCGGCCATAGAGGTTGGCAAAAGCTCAGAGGTGCAAATCGGGGATTGGGTGCTGGCAGTAGGCAATCCTTTTAACCTAACTTCTACAGTTACCGCAGGAATTGTTTCGGCTATTGGCAGCGAAACAAATTCTGTACGGGAGAACTTCCCCATTGAACTCTATATCCAAACTGATGCTGCTATTAACCCAGGTAACAGTGGTGGGGCCCTGGTCAATGTCTATGGTGAGTTGGTTGGCATCAATACCTCCATCATTAGCAAAACGGGTTCCTATGCTGGTTATGGTTTTGCGGTTCCATCGGATGTGGTGGTAAAAGCAGTAGAAGATTTAAAGAAGTACCGATTTGTCCAAAAAGCATTCACAGGTGCCGACCTTATCGATATCAGCGAAGAAACCGCCAAAAGAGAAGGCTTGAAAAATCTGAAAGGAATTCTGGTCGAATCTGTGAAAAAAGGCAGTGCCGCAGATAATGCTGGCCTCAGAGCTGGTGATGTGGTGACGAAAGTTGACAATAAAACGGTCAATAGTAAAGCCTCATTTGATGAACTACTAAGTGCCTTTTCTCCGGGGGACCAAGTAGATATCCAGTACGAAAGAGGGCAAAGGACCCTAGAGTCAAAATTGACCTTAGAAAACGTTTTCGGCAATACTGATATTTTAGATGAGACTTCTGGTTTAAGCGAAGATGATATCTATTTCTCCGATTTCCTGGGTGCTGAAATGAGGAAGTTGACTCAGGCAGAACTGGACAAGCATAATATTAAATATGGTGTCAAGATCACCAAAATTGATCTTCGTTCTGGATTTCTGAGAAAATTGGAAGACTTAAAGGAAGGCTATATTATCACGGCTATTAACAGACGATTTGCTGCCGAACCTGCGGGAGTAGCCAAATACATTGAGCAATATCAGGGAAGAATTTACATCGACATAATTGATGACAAGGGGAGGACGGAAACTATTAGGTACATCTTCAGATAAAGACAAACAAATTAAAACCCGCCTAAAGGTCATTTCAGTTTTCTGAGATGACCTTTTTCAATGCATACCCAGGCTAGAGGACTCTCGGTATGGGGTTTGAACTGATTGAGGAAGTAAGAAAATTATCAATTCCAGTTTCAGAATAAAGAAAGACTGAATAACAGTTCTTTATTTCGATTTTTCAAATATTAAACAGGTCAAAGCCCACCTTCCAGGCAACGTTAAAGTAATATGTCATTTTGAGTGTTTGACGATCACTATCTTCCTGGGATTTTCTTCATTTTTAGTTACCACCCCAGCTAATTTTACCTATAATCGTATATGACTTTTGAGTTGAGTGAAATTGCCAAAACAACCGCCAATTATATCAACACCACTGATAGGCATATCTTTCTGACTGGAAAGGCGGGAACGGGCAAAACCACCTTTCTCAAATACATTATAAATCACTCTCATAAAAAGGCAGTAGTAGCAGCACCCACGGGTATTGCAGCTATAAATGCAGAAGGCGTGACATTACATTCCCTGCTGCAATTGCCATTCGGAGCCTTTATCCCGGAACGCATTCAACCTCCGGATATAAATGCTCAGATCACTACCTTATTCAATCTCTTCTCAAACCTTCGGTTTAATGCCTCAAAGCGTAATCTGATTCAAGAATTGGAACTGCTTATTATTGATGAGGTGAGCATGCTTCGTGCCGACTTATTGGATTGTATTGACCATATGCTTCGCTATTTGAGGAAAAGACGAAATGAACCTTTTGGTGGACTGCAAATGCTCTTTATTGGTGACTTGCTACAGTTACCACCAGTGGTTAAGGAAAATGAGTGGAATATCCTGTCACAGTATTACGCAAGCAGCTATTTCTTCGAAGCAAGAGCACTTAAGGACAACCCACCGATCCATGTAGAGCTCGATAAAATCTATCGCCAGAGTGACGAAAAGTTCATCAACCTTCTCAACCGCTTTCGTGAAAACAAGCAAACTCAAGAGGACATTGCGTTCCTGAATACGCTTTATAGACCAGACTCCCATGCCTTAGCCAGTGATGGATATATCCACCTGACCACGCATAATCGCAAGGCTGACGATATCAACGCCAAGCGTCTTGATGAGCTGGACTCTGAAATATTTTCTTACCCCGCGAATATTGAGGGAGATTTTCCTGAAAACATGTACCCCACAGGATTGAAAGTTGATCTGAAGCTAAATGCTCAAGTGATGTTCATAAAAAACGACCCAACCGGGGAAGCCCGTTTTTTTAATGGCCGAATCGGGCAAGTATCCAAACTCAGCAAACAGGGAATCTGGGTGACATTTGAAGATGGGAACGAGGTGCAGGTTTCGGAATACAAATGGGAAAACAAGCGATATTCCCTAAACAAAACCACCAACGAAATTGATGAGAAAATCCTGGGAAGTTTTGAGCAGTATCCCTTGAAACTGGCATGGGCAGTAACTGTGCACAAAAGCCAGGGCTTGACCTTCGAAAAGGCAATTTTAGATCTCTCCGGAGCCTTTGCCCAAGGCCAAATTTATGTGGCCCTCTCCCGTTTGACCTCGCTGGATGGGCTTGTGTTCTCCTCTCGAATTCCAAATGAAGGCTTCGATCTCAGTGAGTCTATGAAGGCCTTTGCTGATACAAAGACTTCCTTGAATCAGCTTTCTGAAACTCTGGAGAGCGACCAAAAAAACTATTTATTAAAACTTTGCTCAGGCACTTTTGATTTTTCAGGACTTATGGGAGCCATGAAATTTCATGAACAAAGTTTTGATAAGCAGGAAAATCGCTCGCTCAAACAGCAATATCATGAATGGACCAAAACGCTATTTGCAGCTGTTTATCCAATCAAAGAGGTCAGCATGAACTTTGTTCGTCAAATCAATAAAATCATGCATGAGGAAAAGAGTTACCTGCCAATCCTCAGCGAGAGGGTAGATAAAGCGGTGGCTTACTTTACACCAATATTAAAAAAGCTATCAGACGACCTGAAACAACATGACAAAGGTTTAAAGGACAAAACCAAGATAAAAACCTATCGCAAAGAACTGAAAGAGCTGGAGCAGTCGATCTTCAACAAAACTCTGGCCCTGAGCAGGGTCAATCTCCTTCTGGAATTCACAGCGGAAGACAAGGTGCTTACCAAAAAAGATTTAGAGCAAACAGCGCTACATAAGTCACGGGAGAAACAAAAGCCGATTAAAAACAAAGACAAGACCCCTACGGCAGAAATCAGCTTCAAACTTTTCAAGGATGGAAAGACTATTGAAGAAATTGCTCAAGAGCGCGGCTTTGTGACTGGAACTATTGAAGCTCACTTAAGCCAATATGTTGAACTTGGTGAACTGGATGTTTTTGAGCTTGTAGACAAGCAAAAAATGACCAATATATTATCTCTGATTGACGAAAACACCACGGGTTCGGGAGAGGTCAAAGCAAAGCTCGGAGATGAATATACCTGGGGCGAGGTAAGGTTGGCGATGGCACATTATCGCTCTACAAAAACTCAGAAATAAGATATATAAAGACGGATTGTAGGTTATGCGTTTGTCAGGCCACTTTTCCAAAAACTACTCAAGTCACTTGCCGTGCCTGCAAAAACATCTCGATCACAATTGCCAATACCATTGACAGCGTGTGGTTCTGGCCCATGTACACCATCCGTGTATTGCCACATATGATAGGCAGACCAACCATTTGGCAAACTGGGGTTTGAAGCATATTGCGCCAACCAAAGTGGGCATTGGCTCAGTATATCATTTCCGCTTCCCACTGAATTCTTGATGAGACTGCCACCATACAAGACAGGATATTGACCTACAGCAGCCTTAACACGCTCTACAAATTCTATAGCCTGGTCCAAGCTCATAGTGCCCTGTGAAGCAATCCCATTCTCTTCCCAATCCAAGACCAACAACGTATTGCTATCAGCAGCCGCAACATCTAAAAAGTGGGTTACCTGGGTTGGCACATCTTGGGCCGTTCCAAAGTGATATGCTCCCCACAAAAGTCCTTGATCCAAAGCGGCAGACCTTTTTGAGGCATACTCCGGATCGGTGTATGTGGCACCCTGTGTGGCCTTATGAATGACTCCCAAAAGACCGTCAGCTTTAACGGCTGCAAAGTCAACATTCGACTGAAAGTGGGAGATGTCCACAACAGCATTGATATTTCCTGTGGGAGGAAAAGCACTTACCGCAAACTGAAAGCCTAAGGCCTGGGCAGCCGCAATGGTGTTGTTTCCAGCCATTCCATCTGCAGAAAGGCCTTGGGCTGCTTGGAAGGCCTTGGTACCAGCCGCAGTATCAGGGCCAAAAATCCCGTCTGCCGTGCCTACATTATGGCCTTGTGCGTTCAGAAAGTTCTGCCAGTCCTTAACTTCTCGTCCTTGTGATCCTGTTTTTAATAGCATTTTATCGAGTTTTAATTTGCTAAAAACAAGGTAATTAATCGAATGAAATTTTAATAGTACTTGGGCAATTATAAATTTGATCTATCTACCCTCAAGAGGCAATGGTTGCTACTACATGTTTAAAAGGGTCAGGTTTAATTCGGTTCACCAACTGAATGGTATACCTCCACATTCGAAATTGTCGGACTGGCCTTAGCATCCAGAATGGTTACTTTGAGTTTGCTGGTTTTAGTATTGGGAAGTCTAAGAATACGCTTATAGCCAATAGTAGTTTGGCGATCAATTTCCTGATAATGGCTATTGACAAATGCCTCAACCTTGAATTCTTTTACCCTCTGACCCAAAGCAATATGCTCTTGCAGAACAAGTCGGTTGAGGTCGATTTCTTTTCCAAAATCCAGCTCAATAAAAGCCTCCAAAACCCCATCTTCTGCTGCCCAATAGGTTGACTTATCTTGGTCAAGTACTTTTGGGGCTTCGAAACCACTACCCCTCGAATTTGAAGAGGAGGCTTTTGTATTGAGGGCCAGATTGTCGGCAAAGGTTTCGTCCAACGCCTTTCTAAGATCCATCAAGGCTTTCACATCGTTTTCATGAACCAGCCCTCTACGATCCACCGGGAGGTTTAAAAGCAGGTTCCCGTTTCGCCCTACTGACTTGTAATAAATGTCGAGCAAATGCTCCAATGATTTCACCTTATCGTCCTGACTTTCATGATAGTACCATCCCGGTCGGATAGAAACATCTACCTCTGCCGGTACCCAATGTGTGCCATCCATTTGACCGCTGCCCAGCAACTTGCTGTCCGCCACGCCCGGAGCGAAGTCGGCTCTTTTTAGGGTTGCCCAATTGGTCTCACTGGCAATACCTCGTTCGTTGCCTACCCATCGTACTTCCGGACCGCCATCACTAAACGACACAATCCTAGGTTGATAGGATCGAGCCAATGCAAAAGTGCTGTCCCAATCATAGTAGGTAGTGCGATCTACATTCCGAGTTTCATTCGCCCCGCCATAATAGCCATCGCCACCGTTCGCACCATCAACCCAAAACTCAAATACTTCCCCGTAATTAGTCAGGAGTTCTCTCATTTGATTGCGGTAATAGGTGATATACTCAGGACTACCATAAGCTGCGTGATTACGATCCCAGGGAGACAAGTACAGACCCATTTTCAAGCCATATTCCTTGCAAGCCGCTGCCAATTCTTTAATCAAATCCCCCTCTCCATTCTTCCATGGACTATTTTTTACAGAGTGCTCTGTATACTCAGAAGGCCATAGACAGAAGCCATCGTGGTGCTTGGCAGTTAGGATAATCGCTTTCATTCCCGCTTCTTTGGCCACTCTTGCCCATTGACGGGTATCCAATTCAGTGGGGTTAAAGATTTCGGGAGATTCTCCCCCTAAACCCCATTCCAAATCGGTAAACGTATTCATATTGAAATGAACAAAGGCATAGTATTCCATTTCGTGCCAGGCCAATTGTTGAGGACTTGGTAATGGACCTACTGGTTCCGGAGGTGGTACAGGTTTGCTGCACGCCAGGCAAAGGAAAGGAAGAATAAAAAGCAGTTGAAGGGATTTGAGTTTCATAAGGTTGGAATTATGTTACAAGATAAGTAAGACTTACAATATTTAATCCCGTCACATCAATCAGCAGATTCTTCACCCTCGTGTCTCAGGTTCAGAATGACGTCACACGACTCACTCAATCCCTACCGTCATTGTGAAGGAGGCACGACTGAATCAATCTGTCCGTTTTACCTGTCGCATTCCAAACATACTTATAAACCGCTTGGAGCAACCCTGTGATTACCGAAACGACTGATTAATCTTTTCTAAGGCATCACTGCCGGGACATAGGTCTTCTTCTCGCAGTTCGTTCAACGGCCGTTCTGTTGTCTGCTGCAATTCATGAAATTCCTGACTTTCAGGATCTATATAAAGCAAACCAGTAAGCAATTGACCACTGGCCTTAACAGCATGCAACTGTTTGATTGATGATTGTCTATCGGTTGGGTCCCAATCAGATGAAAGCTTCTCCAATTCAATGGTGGAGCCATCGTGTAATTTGACACGCACCCCGTCTCCCTCTTGGTAATCGACAGTGATTTCATCGCGTTTCGGAACAAAATCAATAGCTGAGGTTGCCTCAATATGATCCCGAGTAAACGAATATGATTTGGTTGAGCCAACATGGTTGTTGAAGGTCACGCAAGGGGAAACAATATCTATAAACGCAAAACCTGGATGAGACATGGCAGCTTTAATCAAGGGCACCAATTGCGTTTTATCTCCTGAAAAACTCCGAGCCACGAAGGTTGCTCCCTGCTCCATGGCCATTGCCGTCAAGTCAATGCCCTGGAAGACATTTTCGGTTCCGGATTTGCTTTTAGAGCCGTAATCCGCAGTGGCAGAATCCTGCCCTTTGGTCAGACCATAGCAGCCATTGTTCATCACAATGTAAACCATGTTTAGGTTTCGCCTGATCGCATGCACAAACTGCCCTATACCAATGGAGGCGGTATCACCATCTCCTGAGACTCCCAGATAAATCAAATCACGATTGGCCAGATTGGCTCCGGTCATCACAGAAGGCATTCGGCCATGCACAGAATTAAACCCATGTGAATTGCTTAGAAAATAAGTCGGGGCTTTTGAAGAACAGCCAATACCAGACACCTTGGCCAACCGATGTGGCTCTATGGACATTTCATAACAGGACTGAACTATGGCTGCGCTGATGGAATCATGTCCACATCCAGCACATAGCGTGGATACAGCGCCTTCATAATCTGCCTTAGCAAAACCGATTTTGTTCTTCGGCATTTTTGGATGCCGGAAAGTGGGTTTAAGGTATGTCATGAGGTTTTTTGGGTTTTCCCATTTACTAGAGACAATATGGGAGAGTTCTCAATTTCATTTCTAATGTGGTCTGCGGTAATGGGCATGCCATCATAATTCAAAACAGGGATCAACTTTGAAGGTGCTACATCAAGTTCATTGATGAGTAAACTTCGAAATTGGGCATCTCTATTTTGTTCGACCACAAAAACGTAATCATGGCTTTCCACAAATTTTTCAACTTCATCATTAAAAGGAAATGCCGCAATGCGCATCATATCCAAGTCAAAACCATCGGCCTTTAACATGTCGCTGGCCTCCATAGCCGAATACGTGGTGGTTCCAAAGAAAATCACACCAGCTGAACTTTGATTGCCTGATTGATACAGTTCAGGCCCGGGAACACGTTGCTTAGCCGTTTCCCATTTTTTCATCAGGCGGTCAACAATTCGTTTATAAGCCGCTCCATCTTCTGTATATCGGGCCATTTCATCCCGAGCGGTGCCACGGGTAAAAAAGGCTCCTTTAGTAGGGTGAGCTCCTGGTAATGTTCGATAGCAGATCCCATCCTCATCTACATCTAAATATCTACCGTATTCTTCCGTATTTTCCAGGGCTTCTGCATCCAATACCTTCCCTAAATCATATTTTCGGGTCTCATCCCATTTTAAAGGAGGAGACATGTGCTTGTTCATTCCCAAATCAAGGTCAGACATTATGATTACTGGTGTCTGAAATCGGTCTGCCAAATCAAGTGCCTTGGCGGCAAATTGAAAGCACTCCTCCGGGGTACTTGGGAAAAGTAAAATATGTCGCGTATCGCCATGTGATGCATAGGCTGATGCCAAAATATCTGCTTGCTGGGTTCTTGTGGGCATTCCAGTCGAAGGCCCTGCTCTTTGAACATTAACCAACGTCACCGGGAGTTCGGCAAAATAGGCTAGGCCCAGAAATTCACTCATTAATGAAATGCCGGGTCCGCTGGTAGCGGTGAAAGCTCTGGCACCATTCCAAGTGGCACCAACTACTATTCCAATAGCTGCCAATTCATCTTCAGATTGCACAACAGCAAAATTTCTTTTTCCGGTTTCGGGATCAACCCTTAGCTTATGTGCATAAGACTCAAAAGCATTAACCACGGAGGTGGATGGTGTGATCGGATACCAAGACACTACGGTAGCGCCACCATAAATACCTCCAATACCGGTAGCGGTGTTGCCATCCATCAGGATGCTATCTCCATTGGCATCAAGCCGCTTTACGTGGAGCGGAAGTGGGCAGGTATAATGCTCCTTTACGTAGTTGGCTCCTAAATCAAGGGCCAAGTCATTTGGAGGAATCAACTTTGGTTTTTTTGCGAATTGATCAGCAATGATTCCTTTCATCACAGCCATTTCTATGCCCAGCAATTCCACCAGGGCACCTACATAAATGATGTTCTTGAAAAGCTGTTGCTGACGGGGATTGGTGTAGTTGGCAATGGACATTTGAATCATCGGAATACCGATATACGTCACATCCTCCCGAATGAATTCCTTAAGTAAGGGCTTGGAGTTATCATAAACGAAGTAACCACCAGGGGCTACATCCTCCACATCCCTTGTCATGCTTTGGGGATTCAGGCTTACCATAATATCAACTCCTTCTCTTCGGCCCATATAGCCTTTCTCACTCACCCTTACCTCGTACCAGGTAGGTAAACCCTGAATATTGGAAGGGAAGACATTTTTTGGAGACATGGGTATTCCCATCCTGAAAATAGCCTTGGCGAATATCTCATTGGCACTAGAAGAACCTGAGCCATTGACGTTTGCAAATCTGATTACAAAGTCATTTACAGCGCTTAATTTCTGCATATCCTAGTGCGCCTTTGTTACGTTGTACAAGAATTTCTGCATGTCCCATGCAGTGGTTGGGCACTTTTCTGCGCACAACCCGCAATGAAGACAGACATCTTCATCTTTTACCATTACCCGTTTTGTTGGCAGCACTTCTGACACGTACAGGTCTTGGGTCAAATTTTCTGCAGGAGCACTGAGCCGCGTCCTTAAGTCTTCCTCTTCCCCGTTATTTGTGAAAGTAATGCAAGAAGTAGGGCAAATGTCCATACAGGCATCGCACTCTATACAGCTATCGGTAGTGAATACGGTTTGCACATCACAATTGAGGCAGCGTTGCGCTTCTTTAAAACCCGTTGACTCTGAGAAACCAAGTTCTACTTCGACTTTTCGTTCCTTTAGAGAAATTGCTTTGTCCTCATGTGGCACCTTGTATCTAAGGTCGTCTGCAATAAAGCTATCATAGGTCCATTCATGGATACCCATTTTCTGGCTAACCAGATTGGTCATTGGGGCAAGGCGTTCCTTGACGTCTTTTCCTTCACAGTAATGATGCATTGAAATGGCCGCCTGATGTCCGTGGGCCACGGCCGTGATCACATTCTCTGGTCCGAAAGCTGAGTCGCCACCAAAGAATACGGAAGGTAATGTTGATTGAAAGGTTTCTTTGTCTAAGATGGGTAAGTCCCAATCTCCAAATTCTATACCTAGGTCTCGCTCAATCCATGGGCAGTAATTATCCTGACCAATGGCAATGATCACATCATCAGCTTCAATGAAAACATCGGGCTCTCCGGTAGGCACCAGTTTTCTACGGCCTGTTTCATCATACTCGGCTTTTACCTTGCCGAACTTGACGCCCTTAAGCTTACCGTTTTCTACCACAAACTCTTTAGGAGGCATATTGTTTAAGATTGGGATGTCCTCTCGCTGGGCATCTTCAATTTCCCAAGGCGAGGCTTTCATCGTTTCAAAAGCACTTCGCACCACAACATTGACTTCCTTACCACCGATTCGCCTGGAGGTTCGACAGCAATCCATGGCCGTGTTTCCACCTCCTAAGACAATTACTTTCTCACCTATCTTATCTACATGTTCAAAAGCCACATTGGCCAAAAATTCGATTCCGATATGAACATTGGCATCAGCTTCTTCCCTACCAGGCAAGTTCAAGTCACGACCTCTTGGTGCACCGGTACCAATAAAAATGGCATCGTAACCTTTATCTATAATTTCTTTCAGACTGTCTACATAGGTATTGAAGTGTGTATGAATACCCATATCCAGTATATAATTCACTTCCTCATCAAGCACTTCCTCTGGTAGTCGGAATGCAGGGATTTGTGTACGCATCATACCACCCCCTTTGTGCCACTCGTCATATAAATGAATTTCGTAGCCCAGTGGTGCTAAATCACGGGCGACAGTCAATGAGGCCGGGCCACCACCAATAAGTGCGACCTTCTTTCCATTTTTTTCTGCAGGTGCATCTGGCATCAGCGATTTTACCTCACCCTTGTTATCCGCTGCTACTCGTTTGAGTCGGCAAATGGCCACAGGTTCTTCCTCTACTCTCCCTCTTCGGCATGCCGGTTCACAGGGTCGGTCGCATGTTCGTCCGAGAATTCCCGGAAAAACATTCGACTCCCAGTTAATCATATAGGCTTCCGTGTAGCGTTCTGCCGCTATCATGCGAATGTATTCTGGTACTGGAGTATGTGCAGGACATGCATGCTGGCAATCCACCACCTTGTGGAAATACTCCGGGTCATTGATGTCAGTTGGCTTCAAAATCCTTGTGTCGGTAATAGTGTAAAATCAATCTAGAAGAAATATAGCAATTTCTTTGGTGTTGTATATACCCTGCTTGCAATTAGCCGATGGATAGTCAAGACCTTTGAGCAACTTTATAACGTACTCAAAACCAATACATCAGTCGAGCTCCAGAAAAGATCTCCCGTCCAGGGATGCTCGAACGGCCTCTGGCATTTCAATTCCCATAAAAGCACAGATGGAAGGCATAATGTCCACAATGCCTGGTTGTTGATGAAATGCAGGTGACAATTCGTTTCGATTTGTCACTATCCAGGTGGTACGTTCACGATCCGATTGGCCACCATGTCCTTTGCCTGTATCAGCCGTCCGGCCATGGTCGGTTGTAATCACAATCATCCATTCTTCATTGTGTGATTGCTCCCTTTCTTGAATGGTTTTCCAAATTCTACCCACCTGGTTGTCTGCCAACTTCACAGCATTAATCATCTCATCACTGTCTCCATAGCGATGCCCCATCGCATCGGTATATTCCAGGTAAACCCAGGACAAGTCTGGTGCCTTTTCTTCCAGGTATTCTCCCGCTCTTGCGGAAACCAACTCATCAATATCTAACAAGTATTTTCTGTTGTCATCATGGGGAAATCGAATAGTATCCAGCTCAAAACCATCAAAAGAATAGTCCAGTTGAAGATTATTCGTGGCCTCCAGACCTTCCCCAAGGAGTTTGGTGCGATTGTCTTCCCAGGTAGAGAAAATAGCAGTTTTGAGTTCAGGATTAAAGTTTTCGGCCACTTGAAAGATACTCCAATAGTCGTAATTGGGTGCCTTGATGCTGTTGCCCCAGACGTTATGTTTATTGGCCCAGGTACCTGTGAGCATGCAGTTATAGCTCACCGCAGAAATGGTGGGTGACTCTGAAGTTCCTCCCTTTTCACCTCCAACATAGGCGCGCGTGTATCCTCCAACCCTGGCGATTTCATCCAGCACCGGAGTTTCAACGCTTTCCAATACATCTGCAGGAATACCATCGAGGAGAATAAAAATGGCTTTACGTGCAGGTTGATCACGCTCATTTGCACAGCCAGAAATGAGTACTAAACCCATTACAAAAACAAATCCCAAATGTATAACTGATTTCATGCTGGTCATCCGAACTTCATTTTTTTCTTGGCTATCGGTCTGACCGCTTGAAGCAGTCGTACCGGTAATGCGTCATTTTATTATAATCTCATCGATAAACACCCAGGCCTTTTGATCAACATTATGAGGCCGGTGCTCAATATTTTTTGCGAAGACTTTGATATAACGTACCTGTGTGGGACTGAAGGATTTGCTGTATTCGTTTACACCCGTTTTCTTTTCGGGCTTGTCTCCAAAACGCGTAACCTGGGAGAAATTTTCTCCGTCTAATGACACCTCAACCCTCACATATTCCGGCAGATAAACCCAGGACGCTGGTCGATGATTAAAATTCATTCGGACAGAATTGATCTCCTGAATCTCTTCAAGATCAATTACTACCTCTATATCATCTTCTTGAAACCCCAACCACTGACCATCACGATAGTTGGCCGTTCCATTAAGTCCATTGACCAGAGTGCCCTTGCCACTACCAGGGTATCGGGGATTCCAGATAGTCGTATACTCAACCTTTTTACCTGTTGCCAAATGAAGGTTAAATTCTTTGGAAGAAATCTTTCCGAAAAGTTCACCATCCCGAAAAGTGGCGGCTCGAATATCAGCTTTCTCGGTTAGGGTAAATGGCTCGGAATAAACCTTAGCATTCCTACCAGGTTCAGAACCATCAAGCGTGTATCGAATCTCGTATCGATCCAACTCGTTGTCCATCACTACCTGAAGGTGGTAATTGGTAGTGTCCAAAATACCATCAATTTTAACATTGTAGGCACTTCGGGCGTAGTTGATACCCGCATGATCAAGTCTTTGAAAGTTAAACTCCATTCGGTTTTTGAACGAATCCCAATCCAGATTTGCTTTGGGAGACCAAACCGTCTCTGCCAAGGCAAATAGCCTGGGAAAGAGCATATACTCTGCATGCTCTGGTGTTTGCACTGTTTCGGTCCACAAACAGGCGTGTCCACCCAGGATGTGATGTTTTTTATCCTCGGCTATATCTTCCGGTACCGGATCAAATTTATAAACCTGAGTAAGTAACAATTGAGAATAAGCCGGTGGTTCGAGTTCCTGGTCTCCCTGATACAGATCAAAGTATGTATAGGAGTTGGGTGCCATAATCACATCATGGCCCATATTGGCCGACTTGATGCCTCCCTGCATCCCGCGCCATGACATTACCTTGGCATTCTCGGCCAGGCCGCCTTCAAGGATTTCGTCCCAACCTATGATTTCTTTCCCCTTGCTTTCAATATAGTTTGCCATTCTACTTATAAAGTGGCTTTGCAGCTCTTCTTCATTTTCTAGGTTTTCTCTTTTCATCAGGTTTTGGCAACGCGAGCAATTGTGCCAGGCTGTTTTGACCACTTCATCTCCTCCTATATGGATCAGTTTTGATGGGAAAAGCTCGATCACTTCATCGATCACATTTTCCAGGAATTCATAGCTCTTTTCATTTCCGGCACAAAAGGCATCTGTGCCAAATTGAATGTTACCAATCACATCATTATTGACGCACAATAGTTCAGGATAGGCCGCCAGAGCCGCATAGGAATGTCCGGGCATTTCGATTTCTGGAATAATTTCGATAAAGCGTTCCTTGGCATAAGCTACGATCTCACGGATGTCGTCTTTGGTGTAGAACCCACCATAAGCCGGACGTCCATCGGTTGGTTTTCCTATTTCAGTAGCGGGCCAGCTCCAGGCTTCTTTTCTCTTGTCCACACGCCAGGCGCCTAATTCTGTTAACTTGGGATACTGGTCGATTTCTATGCGCCAACCTGGTCCATCTACCAGATGCCAATGAAAGACATTGAGCTTATACCTGGCCATGTGGTCAAGGTACTTCTTGATAAATTCCTTTGGGAAAAAATGACGGCTTACGTCTAAATGTAGGCCTCGCCATCCAAAACGCGGTTCGTCTTTTATATCTACTGCAGGGATAGTCCATCTGATGTTTTTAGTGGCAGATTTCGCATCCAGCTCCAGGGGCAGCAGTTGCCTTAAAGTCTGGATGCCATAAAACAGGCCAATGGCATTTTTTGCTTTTAGATTTACGCCTTTCTTATCGACAGTTAGCTCATAGCCTTCATCGCTGGTCACGTTGTCACTCAATTCCAGAGTAATAGTATTTTCAGTTTCATCAGGCGAAGTGCTCAACTCAATCTCACTCGCCCCATAAATCACATCAGTGAAATAGCCAGCTACCCAATTCGCCTCTTCATTTCCGTTGACAACTGCCAGGGTCGTTTCTGAATCCAATTCAAAATGCCCAGACTTGACTTCCATACTTGCCGGAGCGGGAATCAAATTGATGGGTGCTACCAACTGGCTTTTTTGTCCACATGCTGTGATTAACGCAGCAATTACAGAAGACAGTAAAACTAACTTTGTCTTATTCATATTGAGTGAATTCCTACTTTTCAATTTTAAATACCCAGGCCTGCCCGCCCTTTATCTTGCTGAACTTGATAGTTGATGTATCGACTTTCATTTTACCATCTGTGTGTTTCCATGGCAGATTACCTTCGTAACCCAGCATGCTCACTTTGGTATTTTCACCAGGATTTTCGATGGACAAAACCAGTTCATCATCTGGCCAGTCCATGCTTATGGCATAGGTAAAGCCATTGTTTTCGGTGTAAACTATGTGGTGTTCTATCGATCGAAAAGTAACGTTCAATCCGTGCTCATCTTCATTTGCTGTAGTATACAAATGTGAGGGGGGTACAATTTCTCTTTCCTTACTTTTGCTTGACCAAAACAATCGGGCACTGGCATTTTGGCTTTTCTCGAAGTACTCTACTCGAATTTTATACTTCTTCCCGGCTTCTAATTTGATGCTTCCGGTCTCGTTAGTGGTATTGACATTTCCCATTACAAAGCCATTCGCTCCTTCGGGCGCGCCTTCCCACTTGCTGATCAGGAGTTGATCGTCAATCCACATGCGCATGCCGTCATCGGCCTGAACCTCAAATTGGTACTCTTCCGAAAACTCAGGCTCAATAAAGCCCGCCCAGGTGGCGGTGAAATTATCTTCCCTGATAGGTCGTCCAGGCCCATTCCTAACCCAATTGAAATCGATGTTTGGGTCAATTCGATTTGTAGTTACCAGCCTTTCTTCACCAGTGCTTTTACCTGCTGTAGAACCATAAATAGCTTCCCCATTAATTTTAAGCCAATCCCCTAATTGAATCAATCGGTCTTGCTGCAGCAGCGGAATTTGCCCATCCGACTTGGGTCCAACATTGATAATGATGCCTCCACCATTGGCCACGGCTTTCACAAAAAAGTGAATTAGTTCCTGCCCGGTCATATACGCATCCAGTTTTTCAAAACGGTTTAAGCCGAATGAACGTCCCAAGCCCCGGACTTCAGCCCAGGGTCGTTCGGTTTCCCGAAAGCCATCGCTGTACTCTGGAGTCATGAAACCCATGCCCTTACTTCCGCCACCCCATCTGTTATTCACTACCGCATCATCACCTACCAGATTGAAGTACCAGGAAATGAGCTCAGCAGAATGCCATTCCTCGGCAGAGTTGAACCACTCTCCATCTGAAAAAATAAGGTCCGGTTTGTAGGTTGACATGACCTCCTTGAATTGGGGAATCATATGCTTCTCTACATAGGGGCCAATATTGCGATGTGGATCTGTGTCCCAGCGGTGTAAGGGATTGTTCCACTCAGGCAAGGAGTAATACAAGCCCATTCGCAGACCCGCCTTCCGCACTGAAGTTGTCAATTCGCCAACAAGGTCCCGTTTAGGGCCTACATCCATGCTATTCCAATTGGGTGCATACTTGCTGGGCCAAAGAGCATATCCATCATGGTGTTTGGACACCATAACCACATACTTTGCTCCTGCACGTTTGAAAATATCTGCCCATTCATCGGGATAAAAGAGTCTTGTTTTGAACATTGGGGCAAAATCTCTGTAAGTAAAATCTTCGCCAAAGTGCGTTCGCATGTATGTCGTTCGCAGTGAATCATTCAGCATCAAGCCGCGCAGATACCATTCTCCATAATCTTCTTTGTTGCTGTAAGCGGGCACCGAATAAACACCCCAATGAATGAAGATGCCAAGCTTGGCGTCTTTGAACCACTGAGGATAAGGCCTGGCTTTTAATGACTCCCAATCGGCATCATATTTCTTCTGTGCATTGAGTTGCGTTGCTGCAAAGAGTATACAACATGTAAGGACTATCTTTTGTAAAATTTTGCTCATTCTATTACTGTCGATAAAGGGCTGATGCAGGCATTTCAGATTTTGCGATTCCCGGACCCTTCCAACTTACAATTAAGTCATCTCCACCTCCCTGCTCAAAGAAAGTTACACGGATTTTATGATAACCCTTTTCCAAGGCAACCAAACCTTCCTTTTCTACCATGCCATGCAAACCGTCATTATCCACTGCCAACTGATCATTGATGTATAACCTGCTTCCATCATCTGAACTGGTGTAAAAGCGATAGGCACCATTCTCAGGGACATTGACATAGCCCGTAAAATCAAAGCCAAAATGTTCTTCCTGAACTTTGCCGTCAACCCCGAATTGAGACGCAGTGCCAGACTTTTTGCTTCGAAGATTATTGAAATCCGGCAACTCATTCCAATCTCCTTCATAGTATTGGTAATTAAGACCGGATTGGAGGTTTGATAGCTTTTGAGCTGACTGCATACTGACTTTGGTAAATGTTTGTGTTCTGATTCCACTTACCGGACGTTGATCATCAAAAAATCGGGCCTTCAACACAGTGTTATCGGTTATGAGAATTTCAGAAGAATATAAGTCGGAGGCAGAAGTTGGCGTGGTACCATCAATTGTATAGCGTATTTCAAATTTGCCCGCTTGCAAACTGACTTTCATGTCATCTACAAAACGATCTTCTTCTGCCAAAATCAGCGGTGGCGATACCACTTCAGGTTCTCCCTCAATATCTAATACCAGCACCGTGTTGATGGGGTCTGGTGATTGCCCTGATAATTCGATCACGAGCTCATCTTCTTTTCTCTGAACATTCACTTTAAGTGAATGGTTAGCCAATAATCTCGCTTTTATTCCATCATTTTTGAGACCGCTCAAACGCAACTTCCCATCTTCGGGCCAATCAAAAACATGCAAATAAAGCCGTGTACCTCCCTGGATTTCCTTCTGGGTCACTCGCCCCCAGGAAAGGTGCTCAAAAGGGCTGGCTTCAGTTCCATAAATAGACTCACCATTTACCTTCATCCAATCACCAATGGCTTTGAGTCGATCGATGCTTTCTTGTGGGAAAGTCCCATCGGCCTTTGGTCCGATATTGAGAAGGAAGTTGCCACCCTTCGAGGCAATGTCTGCCAATTTTCTAATCAAATCTTCCGAGGACTTCCAATTCGAATCATTTGCATTATAACCCCAATGATCATTCATGGTCATGCAGCTTTCCCAGTCGATGCCGGGTAGACCGGTATCCGGAATTTCCTGTTCAGGCGTACCAAAGTCTCCGCGAAAATCACCTTCAGCCGTTAGCCCTTGCATTCCCTGACGTCCCTTATCCACGCGATTGTTGATGATAATATCGGATTGGAAGCTTCTTACATAATCGTATAACTCCACTCCTTGCTCATGGGTCCAGGTATCTTCCCATTCTCCATCAAACCATAGTACACCAATGTCACCGTAATTGGTCAAAAGCTCTTTCAACTGCGCCTTCATATAATCAACATAGCGGGGAAATTGAGCACCTTCAACAGAACGATTTTTTTCCCAATTCCTTCGGGGTAAATAATCAGGGTGATGCCAATCCATTATGGAGTGGTAGAAGCATAGTTTGATCCCTTCTCTGCGACAAGCCTCAGCCAATTCCTTGAGAATGTCTCTTTGAAATGGGCTAGCCATCACATCATAATCAGAAGTTTCGGAATCGAACAAACCAAAACCGTCATGGTGTTTACTGGTGATGGTGATGTATTTCATACCAGCATCTTTGGCCATTTTCACCCAAGCATCAGCATCAAATTTTACTGGATTAAATTCATCAAGGAATTGGTCGTATTCCTCCAATGGAATTTCGGCAGTGGTTCGTATCCATTCCGCATGATTGGTGGTTCCATCCCATGCGCCCGCAGGAATAGCATAGAGCCCCCAATGTATAAACATGCCAAAACGGGCATCTCGCCACCATTCCATCCTGGTGTCCTCTGATTCTTCAGATTTTGATTGGCTGCTTTCTTTGCATGCTCCTAAACAGATCAAGAAAAATAGGATCAAAAAGTGGGAAAGGATTGCTTTTCGGCACATAAGAATGGAGGTTGATAGCACAGCTAATTTAGCCCGAATTGTCTTTCTTTTCTAAGCATCCGTTCGCTGAGACCAACACTATATATACTGATTATTTCAGTAATTAAATTTTGACGCAAAAAAAGTATGTCTAATTGGGGTTCTTGTTTAATGTGAATAACCTATTGAGTAGCTCAAGAAGGTGCGTGATTCCATATAATAAAAAAAGAAGTAAAATATCCGGAATCTCGCCAATTCGAAGCTTTGAGATACCGGATAAAATAGCCCATATTAAAATTTATGGACTATTTTTCCGGCATGACGACCTTCTTATGTCAAACTCATGTTATAAAGGTATCTTTGCTTCATATTCTTGATACATGAAATTTGACGAGTACCGCATTGACGAAGGGATCAAAATCAGCATTGCAAAGCTGGATTATAAAAAGCCTACTGACATTCAATTCAAATCCATCCCCGCTATTCTAAAAGGCGAAGATGTTTTGGCAATTGCACAAACAGGTACTGGAAAAACCGCTGCATTTGCCATACCCATTCTGCATGTTTTACAAGAGCGCAAATCCGCCATTAGGCCAGATGGCATAAAGTGTTTGGTCATGGCACCAACGCATGAGTTGGCACTCCAAATTGAAAGTGTCTTTAATACGTTGGGTAAACACACCAAAGTCAATTGCTTCTGTGTTCATGGAGGGGTAGATCAGGCTCCTCAAATCAAGCAACTTGAAAAGGGAGTGGATGTCTTAATTGCCACACCCGGAAGGATGTTTGATTTGGTAAGTCAGGGTGCAATTCGTTTGAATCGGGTGGAAATACTGGTGCTTGACGAGGCGGATCATATGCTTGACCTTGGCTTTATTCATGATATCCGTCAACTCACGAGCAACCTGCCCAAGAAAAGGCAAACACTTTTCTTTTCTGCCACCATCAATGACAAAATCAAGAAACTCGCTTACTCATTGGTCACCAATGCCATTCGCATTCAGATTTCCCCTAAAAACCCCGTAGCCAAAAATATTGATCACGGGGTTGCCAAGGTAGAAATGGATGACAAGCGTTTCTTTCTGGAGAATTTAATCAATGGTAATTCTGAAAAGAAAATATTGGTTTTTGTCAGAACTAAAGTACGGGCAGAGCGGGTAAAAAAGGCACTGGAAAGGGTAGATATTGATGCTGACACGATTCACAGTGATAGATTGCAGGAGGAACGGGAAGATGTTATGAACAAATTCCGCAAAGGCACCCTGAAAGTATTGATCGCCACTGATGTGAGTGCCAGAGGAATTGATATACCCGATGTGGAATATGTGGTGAACTATGACCTGCCTGAGACTACTGAAAACTACGTGCATCGAGTAGGCAGAACAGGTAGGGGAAACCAAAAAGGGTTAGCCATTTCATTTTGTAGTACAGAAGAAAAAGAAACACTGGCTGAAATAGAAGAAAATCTTGGCAAACCCATCGGTAGAATTGAGCTTTCGAAAGATGATTACCAAACCATTTTAGACCTGACTGAAGACAAATCAGACGATTGGAAGTCACTTATGAAGGAGGCTGAAGCGGGGAAGAAAAATCGAAGAAAGAAGAAATCCAGGCGATAGTTAAGATGAGTTCGGGATAAGAAATCTCCCTTACTTTAAAAAACCTCCATCCTGTGGTCATTTCGTAGTCCCGAGTTTTAGGGACAGAGAAATCTTTTCACCTTTAATGAGTAAATCTGACTTTCACTGCTGAAAAAGATCCCTCTTTGCTTCGCTGAAGCTTCGCGAAAGCAAGACGGGATGACCGATAATTGTTAATATACGATTAGTCTTAACCCTTGAAGCTCACACCAGTTCGACAATCAAAGCTTTGAGATACCGGATAAAATTGTCCTTATGAAAATTTAAGGACAGTTTTCCGGCATGACGACCGTCTTATGTCGAACGCGACTTAGGCCAAATGCTTTGGCAGGTCTGTGATTTTTTCACAGCAGACCTGCTCCATCACCTGCTGTAGCTGGGTCTTAAGGAGTCCCATTGTATGCTCACCTCCTTTTTTACCCAAGGCACCTACTCCATACATAAAGCTTCGGCCCATAAAAGTAAAGTCGGCTCCGCTGGCAATGCATCTTGCGATATCAGGCCCGGAACGCATGCCTCCATCCATCATGACCTTAATCTGATCACCATATTTGGCAGCAATTCGGCTGAGTGGCTTGATGGTAGATTCGCCTGCATCAAGCTGTCTACCTCCATGATTGGAGACAATGATGCCGTCCAGTCCAAGAGCTATGGCTTTCTCCGTATCCGCTTCACTGGCCACTCCCTTCAGCACAATTTTGCCTTTCCACTTGTCACGGATGCGGCCGATTTTGTCATCATCCAATCTGCCTGAGAATATCTGATCCATAAAGGAGCCAAGCCCTTTCAGATCGAGCCCTTTGGGCATATAGGGCTTTAATGTTGCAAAGTTGGGTTGACCATGCTTCAGGGTTTGCATTGCCCAATTAGGGTGAGTCAGGATTTGAAATATATTTTTTAAGGTCATTCTTGGAGGCATGGAAAGGCCATTCCTTATGTCTCGTGGACGAAAACCAAATGTGGGTACATCACAAAGTAATACAAGCACCGGACAATGGGCAGCTTCCGCACGCACCAAAATATCGTCTCGGTATTCTTCCTTCGTTGGATGGTAAAGTTGAAACCAAGCCCGCCCTTCAGTAAGTTCTGAAATCCGCTCGATACTGCTCGTGGTAACCGTGCTGAGAATAAAAGGAACATTATGCTTAAGAGCAGCCTTGGCCAGAATCTCTGAGGCGTTGGGCCACATCAGGCCTTGGAGTCCAACTGGGGCAACACCAAATGGCGCATCGTAGGTATGGCCAAACAATTCCGTTTTCAGCGTGCTCGACTTATACGGTTCAAGATATTTTGGAATCAGATTCACCTCTCTGATTTCGGAAGTATTTCGGTGGAGGTTTATGTCTTCATTGCAGCCGCCATCCAGATATTCAAAAGCGAACCTGGGCATTTTCCTTTTAGCCCTTGCACGCAGGTCATCCATTGAGGGATATCGTCTGTTATAGTCCCAGCTCATTCCTTGTTGGCTTTATGCTGAAAAATCTTTTCCATAAGGAGCCATTTTTCACCTGGTTTAGCTAAAGGGAGTGCCTGCTGGTATTTCCACATAAGTGTTTCCCACTCCTGAACCTTGTCATTGTTGGAATCAGCGGCAGCTTTCTTCTCTAAGGAGAAAGTATCATCCACCTCCATCATCATGGTAAGTCGATTGCCTAAGAGGTAGATTTCCATTTGGTGAATGCCTGAGTCCTCTATGCTCTGAATAATTTCCGGCCATACATTTTGATGATGGGTTTTGTATTCCTCAATCAGTTGAGGATCATCTTTTAGGTCCAGTGTCAGGCAATACTTGTTCATAAAGATTATAGCGCTTTTACCGGTTGATACCTTCGAAATACCTGTCGACCATACCAGGCGATATAAACAAAACAAAGAAGCGGTAGAACGAAGGAGAAATTCACCTCTGAGACCCCGATTATTTGGGTGTCACTTACACCATTCCCTCCAAGGTCAATAATCATTCCTTGCCATTTAGGCATCAACGCTCCACCGACAATTGCCATTACGAGTCCTGCTGCGCCAATTTTTGATTGCTCTTCATCAAGCCCGTTCAAGGCTATTCCATAGATAGTTGGGAACATTACCGACATAAAAAATGAAGTAGCTACCAGAGCGTACAAGCCAGTTGTCCCCTCCATATAAATAGCGAAAACCGTACAAATACCGGCCAGAACAGCAAAATAGGCAAGCAGTTTTCCTGAATTGATAAATCTTAGCAGATAGGTACCAACTGCCCTACCGACAAGAAATAAAACGAAGGCGGCCAGTTGATAATTGGCGGCAATGGTACTCGATATGCCAATGGCTTCTGCATATTGATAGATGTAGGTCCAGCACATAATTTGTGCTCCCACATAGAAGACCTGTGCCAGCACCCCCAAGACATACTTCTTATTTCTTCTCAGTGAATCAAATGTCGCTTTAAGGCTGGGCTTTTTGCCTTCGTCCCTGGCTTGTGGCATTTTATTGACAGCAATAAGAATAAATACTCCAATCAAAACCAAACCCAATATCACATAGGGGTTTCGAATGACCAGAAGATCAGCCGTCTTTATCAATGTCTTCTCAGCGAGATCCAGTGAGGCGTAATCCGCAACATCATCTGATTTCAAGTTTTTGAGTACAAATTGCTGAGCAATAAGTAATCCCCCAATGGAGCCCACCGGATTAAATGCCTGTGCAAGGTTGAGGCGCTGGGTGGCGGTTTCTCTGGCTCCCATCGCCAGGATGTAGGGATTGGCTGTGGTTTCTAAAAAAGCTAAGCCAAAGGTTAGAATATACAGTCCAAGACAAAAAAACCAGAATTGCTCTGTAATTGCTGCCGGGAAAAACAACAGCGCTCCCAAGGCATAAAGTGCAAGTCCAATAAGCACACCTACCTTATAGGAGTATTTGCGAACAAATAGTGCAGCCGGTAAGGCCATGCAGAAATAACCACCATAAAATGCCATTTGTACCCATGCCGCCTGCGAATTGGTGAGCTCCAATACTTTCTTGAATGCCTGAACCATTGGGTCCGTCACCGCATTTGCAAAACCCCATAGTGCGAAAAGGGAGGTGATCAGAATGAAAGGAATCAACACCTTCCGATCGACTAGTTTGGGCTTTTGCTGTGGTATGGAGTTCATTCTTAAATTATTCTGTCTAAGTGTGTATAGCCACCGTCAACAAAGATGTGCTGACCGGTGATATGGTTAGCTTTTTCGGACAATAGGAATACTGCGGTATTGGCAATTTCTTCAGGAGTTGTCATGCGTTTTCCTAAAGGCACTTTGTCCTCAATGGATTTTTGTTTGGCTTCCGGGTTGTCAAAGGTCTTTAACCAGTTTTCATAAAGCGGGGTCATCACCTCAGCAGGAACAACGGCATTCACCCGAATTCCACTCTCAAGTAATTCCACAGCCCATTCCCTAGTTAATGCCAAAACGCCTCCTTTAGCAGCGGCATAGCCGGAGGTATGACCCTGACCAGTGACGGCTGTTTTGGAGGCAATATTGAGTATGGATCCTTTTGAATCTTTCAGGTGGGGCAAACAGAAGTGTGCCATATCATAGAAATGGGACAGGTTCTTTTCAAGGGACTCTCTGAATCCCCGTGGCGACCCGTTTTCAAGTCCAATCCCATCATTAATTCCAGCATTATTGACCAGCCCATTGAGTTGACCATAGGTATCAATGGTTTTTTGAATGGCCTCTTCACATTGATTCGAATCACATAAATCAGTTTCGATAAAAGAGGCTTTATTACCTCCATTTTCGATTTTAGAAATCAATTCTTGTCCCGTATCAACATCCTTATCTAAGATCACGGCAATAGCGCCTTCATCAACCAATTGATCGGCAATGGCCCTACCGATGCCTTTCGCACCCCCGGTTACGATAAATACTTTGTCTTTGAGTTTCAGGTCCATATTTCAGCTAATCTTTGTCATTCAAATTAGCATTTATTATTTCCAGTACTGGTCTACCCGTCCATACCTGGGGAGTTTCGAGGCCCAGCAAATAAGCAATTGTAGCTCCGGTATCATAGGTGACAATGCTACGCTGTGCTGATCCAATATGGGGGATACCATGCCCATAAATTATCCAGGGAATTTCAACCTCAAGCAGAGATTTACCTCCATGTCCCTTGTCAACGCCTCCATGGTCTGAGCTTAGGATTATGACGGTGTCATCCATCATGCCGTTTTCTTCCAAGGCCTCCAATACCCGGCCTACGAGGCCATCGATCATTTCTACTGCTTCGTAATACTCCGGAGTATCATGCCCAATACCATGACCGGCACCATCTGGTTGATCGAAGTGAATAAAGGTGAAGGCTGGTTTCTGTGTGGTAATAAAGTCAATCGCTGTTTGTGTGGTTTCTTCATCTGATTTGCCATGATGGTCAATATCTACCAAAGGTTTTTCGAACAGATAACCAATGCCTCCCCAAGTGTAGATAGCCCCCATTTTTTCATCAGGCAATTGCTTGTCGATCAAACTGAAAATTGATGGATAAATTCCTTCCGGCCCAATTACTTTGGAAGGTAATTCAGGGGTTTTGCTTCCCCATTCTGTATATCCATGCAATTCCGGGCCGGAGCCCATAATCATTGAAGCCCAATTTACCGCACTTGATGAAGGTAACACAGCTCTGGCTTCAAGGGAATATGCCCCGCCCTCCATCATCTTTCTCATGTTAGGCACTTTGGCCTTTTCGAAAGCATAAGCTCCAAGCCCATCGGAACCAATGAGGATGACATGTTTCACCAGCCGCTTTCTTTCATCCGCTGATTCCTTTGCACTTTGACAAGACCAACTAAATAGGGTAAGTAAGGTTACCACCAATATTGGTAACAACCACTTTTGATTTCTTTTATGAGTTGAATTTATCTCCATTTCATTTTTTTTGAATACCCAGTTGTTCATCAAGTGAATAAGTTTTTCCCGCCTCCATTTGAAGGGTCTTGGTGATATTTTGATACCTGAAATCATAGGCCCCGGAAAATTCTGGTGTTACCACAGCTTTTTTCAGCAATCCGCTTTTCCAATGCATATCAATGGTGAGATTGCCTCTGGCTTTCAGGCCTTTTATTTCTCCTTCAGACCAAGTATCCGGAAGGGCTGGAAGTAAGTGAATTTCGTCCGTATGTGATTGTAGCAGGGCTTCCGCAACGCCAGCAGTAAATCCAAAATTGCCATCAATTTGGAATGGAGGATGCATATCAAACAGGTTGGGAACAATCGATTTTTGCAAATGCAAATTGACATGCTTATCCACTTCTTCTCCTTCCTGGAGCCTAGCAGAAAGATTGATCAGCCAGGCCCTACTCCAGCCTGTGCCGGCCCCACCATTCGCCAGACGATATTCTGTTGATTTTTTGGCAGCAGCAAACCAATCCGGTGTGCCTTCTTTTGTGATGGTATTGCCCGGATAAATTGCATAGAGGTGAGACATGTGTCGATGTCCTTTTTCAGGTTCATCATAGGGCCGGTCCCATTCCAATATTCTACCATCGGGTCCGATCACTACCCCCGGTCTCAGGTCAGTCAACTTTTGCCTTACTTCTTTGGTGAAATCGTCCTCAATTCCTAAAACTCCGGCTGCGGTCAGAGCATTCTGAAAAACTTCTTCAATAATTTGCTGGTCGATCGCTGTACCTAATACTGTCGCGGCCGACTTTCCATCAGGGGCAGTGTAGGAGTTTTCAGGAGAGGTGGATGGTGCAGAGATCCATTTACCATCTCTCGGGTCTTTCATCAGCCAATCCAGATAAAAGAGGGCTGATTCTTTAATGGCAGGATAGGCACGGTGCCTTAGAAACTCTTCGTCTTTTGTAAATTGATAGTGATCCCAAAAATGTTGCATCAACCAGCCTCCACCTCCTACCCAGGCACCCCAGTATGGACGTTCTGCCCGCATCCATGCCGGAGCCCAAAAATCGGTGGCTTGGTGGGCTACAAAACCACGCATGCCATATTGTTGTTTGGCTGTGATTTTACCGCGTTCGATTAGTCTTTCGGTAAAGTCGAAAAGCGGTTGATGGGTTTCGCTGAGGTTGGTAACCTCAGCCGGCCAATAATTCATCTGGACATTAATGTTCAAATGATAATCGGCATTCCAGGGTGCTTGAAGATATTCATTCCAAATACCCTGAAGGTTGGCTGCGTTGGTGCCTGGTCTTGAGCTGGAAATCAATAAATATCTGCCGAATTGGAATTGTTTGGCTACAAAATCAGGATCCTGCCCACCAGCCTTGATCCTTTCAAGTCTGGTATTGATCGGCAAGCTATCCAGCTCCTGGCCACCCAAATCCAAACCCACACGCTTAAAAAGGCTTTGATAGTCAGCAACATGTTCCTTTAGAATATTCTCAAAAAAGGTTTTTGTCAAAGCTGTCTGCTCTTCGGCTACCACTGTATTGAAGTATTCACCATGGTAATAGGAGCTGGCAGCGGTGATATATATAACGGCTCTCTTGACCCCATTTAAGTTTAACTCATTTTCTTCAGCGGTCACATCACCGCCCTCGTTTTCAACCCTCAATTGGGTTTGAAATTCCACACCGCTATAGATCGGGGTGTCTTTTGAGAAGTGCTTGCCTTTCAATTGCGTTACCTCTCCATGCATCCATAGCTCATTGCCGTTGTGAGCCAAAACTTCAACCGTCTGTTTTCCATCATCCTTGGGTCGATCCAAACGCAGTGATAGATTCAGGCCATCCGGACTAGTGGTTTTTAATTCTACCACCAATGCATTGTGTGGATTGCTGGCAAATACCCGTTCTGTAAAATGCCCTGAATCGGTATCATAGCTGACGGTTACCAGCGATGAGTCAAGGTCCAGCTGGCGTTTATAATTAGTGACTTCTCGATCCTCGAAATCGATAAAGAGATCGCCCATGGTTTGGTGCGACCTGACAATGCTCTTGTGAGAGAAGCGACCCACCCATTCCTTATCTGCTTCATGTACCTTACCGGCTACCAATAAATCTCTCACCTTTTGCAAGTCTTCGGGTGTTCCCTGTGCGTCACCCCAGTCCGGGCCTCCGGGCCACATGGAATCCTCATTCAACTGAATGCGCTCAGTTTTCGTGTCACCAAATACCATAGCACCCAGCCGGCCATTCCCAATGGGTAAAGCCTCGGTAGACCAATCTTTAGCCGGAGCGTCATACCAAAGCACTAGCCTTTGAGTAGCCTCAGGTTCCTTTGTCTGGCAGGCACCAACAAAAATTAAGGCAAAAGCAAGAAGCCAGGTTTTGCTCATTATTGTTGTTTCAGGGGTTCAGCAGCTCCGTAAATTCTCAGCTCCAATTTAGCGGTTGGTTCTTTTCCCTCTCGCGAGAATGTGCAGTCGAAATTAACCGTGTGCGCACCATCATTAATCGCCAAGAGTGTTTCGTCCAATTTGACATCTCTGATTTTTTGCCAGTTCTCCAAATAGAGCGTTGCTGTTCCACCACCCGTGTATTTTAGCGTTTGTCCAGTCTTGAGAGAAATGGGGACAGTGATCTTTTTATAATTGTCCAGTTCCAATGTGACCTGAGAAAGGTCCGCATCTACGGCCGTAAGGATAAACTGAAGGGTGTTGTTCCCTGTGGGGTTTTCAAAATCGAAGGTGGAGTATAAGGGCTCTCCGGGCTGTCTTACTTTCTTTTCATGTTTGAATTTATAAGAGTGTATCTGATGAAGGTTCCATTGATTATCACCAGTGGCCTCCAAATGAAATTCATTGCTAATGTCTTCCATTCTCTGGCGTTGTTCCTCTGAAAATACATCTGCCATTCTCGCTTTTTCCCATTGACCAATGGCACTTAGAATTTCATCCGAATAACCATTTTTCTCTAGAGCATCAAAGTTGGCAACGAAGGCATATCCTGCATTGAAGGCTGCCGATCTTGCCAACATCCATTCTATATCTTCAATGCTTGTGATAGGCCACATTTTGAACCAACCCAGCATGTTTGGCATATAATTGCGCTCAAAGTATTTCTGATTCTTCAGTCGGTATTCGGTTTGACTTTCCCTGAAACCCGCATACCACGGCTCTCCCCAATTCATGCGTGAATACATATGCCAGAAGAAATGGGTAGTTCTGCTGGCGTCAATAATCAGATGGCTTTTGATATCATCGGAAAGACGGTCGTACCAGGCCTTTGTGAATAAGATCTCTCCATAATTTCCCAGAGCCGTTGAACGACTGCCTTCTACTCCATCAAAAGAGATTTGGCGCAAGCCTGTTTCATTAAACAAGTCCGCAATGTTCTCAGACATTTCTTTACCCAATTCAGGGGAGGTTAGAAAAACGTTGTAGGCATGATCCGCTAAAAGACTGATTTGATCTCCATTTTGATGTACGCCCGCCTCGGTGCCATAGGCGCCCCTCTGGCAATCGAGTAATTTCCAGGGTGCTTGCTCAGAGACAGATCCATATCGAATCAGTTCCGAACCGACCATAACAGTTTTAAGGCTGTTACTCTTAAGCTGTCTGAAAAAGTCAGGTGATTCTACAGGAATCTCTTTTTGCCGTGCAGTAATATCTCCTGAGATTCTACTCGAACCGACTTTTGCCAGACGCTCGTCAGGAACGGGGGTCACGTAAGGGTCATTGGTGGTGATGAAGTTGGAAAGTGTATGTACTCCCACCGACAAGCCATTGGCCTCAGCCTTCTCTACCGCTCGCATCATGCCATTCCAGCCATTTGGAAAACTCTCCTCTTTCAACTCAAAATGACCCCAATTCTTAAATGGTCCATCGTGATAGAGATATTTTAACCCAGCCTGTTTGGTGTATTCAATGGCTCTGTCTACGTTCTTTTCACTAAAACCCATGATCATATAGGCAGCCGCGGCCGATCGTGCTTGTTTGCCCCACTGCCCATCAATGGTTGGATGTGGTAAACCTTCTGCCAATTCAATTTTTCCGAGCGTCTCTAATGCGGCAGCTTCGGATGATCCGAACAATGCTATCTTAGAACCAATTACTCCACCATCAGCAAGGGCTGGAGCAACATATTGATCCATGCCCCAATTCTTTATAGTTCTGTCCTTATTTCGGTTTCGTGCATAGGCCTGCAAGGTGCTTCCAAAATCGGTAGGCTTAGCGGCCTCCACTCTGTACAGCACATAACGCCTTCCTTCGCGACTTAGGTTGGAGAAATCACCATCTTCGAAAATATCGATTTGGGGCATCTCATCATTGTCATTCCATGGGTAGCCGCCTAATGTTTTGGGATTGAGGGATTGTATACCAATAGCATAATTGTCATTTCTCACCACGCCCACAGTTTCTCCGATCACTCCGTTAATCGTGGTTGGATAAGGCCCCCACACAACTAAATCAACTTCTTCATTTCCTTCAAGTGCTACTAATTCCAAGGTTAGATGACTTTCCTTTTCCGCAACATTTATTCGAGCAAACAGATCATCTTTGTATTTCAATGTCAGGTTTTCTTCTTCCAATATTGCCTCAGTAGGTAAAAGCACCTCATCCCCAATCCAAACCGACATCAATGGTGAGAGCGTATCTTTGAAATGAAAATCCTGCCCGGATAAATCTTCAAAACCAACAACATTCCCACTTTGATCCAGGACAATCTTTAATGAGCCGGCATTTAGCGTGATGTTCTTATCTCCCGAGCAACCAGCAATTATCAGGCAGGTCAAAACAGCGATACTAAGGACAAGTTTTTTCATCGGTTGTTGAATTTGGCTATCAGTCTTTTACTTTGTCAATTTTAATCACCCAGGCATCCTGGGCAGGTGGGTTTTTTCTAACACTCTCGGGAATATTGACCACAAAGCCATCAGCCACGGCCTCCCATTTCAACTTGGCCTTTGATCCTAATAAAGTCAACTGACTTCCTTTAATCGGTTGTATTGAGGTCAGCCAAATTCGAGAAGGTAGCGTTGTTTCACCTTCTCCGGCCAAATAAATGGCGTAAACAGCTTTATTATGTCGATTTTGTGTGAGGGCCACCTTGCCTTCCTTATAAGGGGCAATTACTCTGGTATTGTAAATCGCTTCGCTGTTTACATCCATCCATTGTCCTATGCCTTCTAATAATTCATAGGCTCCCTTATCGAATTCACCAAGAGGCGAAGGGGCAATATTCAATAAAAGATTACCTCCCTTTGAGACTATATCTACCAACATATGCACCGCTCTTCTAGTGGGGATATAGCGAGGGTTTTTGATCCATGACCAACTGCCTCCTGCAATCATAGGTGATTCCCATGGATGAGGTACCATTTTATCCGGAATGCGATTTTCAGGTGTGATATAGTTCTGGTAAGGCCCTTCAACTGCACGGTCAACAATGATAGTTCCTGGCTGTTTAGCTCTCACTTTTTTTACCAGGCCAGGCATATCAATATCCTGATTTTGAAGGTTAACCTGCTTGAAACCCTTCTTGACTTTGTACGCCAGAATCTCCTCGTCCGAATAAGGCTGCACCCAGCCACCATCAAACCAAAGGATGTCTACTTTGCCATAGTCGGTCATCAACTCATCAATCTGACCATGGGTAAACTCCTTGAATTTCTCCCAACGATCAGGGTAGGTCTCTACATTGTAATTCACATTTCGATCTGGCGTGGCAAAATTGGGCCACCAGTAATAGGGAGAATGCCAATCGGGTTTGGAGAAGTAAGCTCCAATCATAAATTCCTCTTTTCGAAAAGCGTTGAATATCTCTTTGGTCACATTGGCTTTGGGGTTGGTATGAAAAGGTGTTTTGGGATCTGTGATTTTATAATCCGTATACTTCGAATCAAACATGGTGAAGCCATCGTGGTGTTTGGTGGTAACCACCATATACTTCATCCCAGCCCGTTTGGCCGCTGCTGCCCATTTATCGGGATCAAAGTTGACCGGATTGAAGGTGGTTTGAAGGTTTTCATATTCCTTTTTATACAATTCATAATTGTCATGTGGCCTACGGCACCATGGTTCATCTTCTGCACAAATGGACCAGGACTCTACAATACCCCATTGGCTATAGGCACCCCAATGCATTAACAAGCCGAACTTGATATCCTGCCAATGCTCTAACTTTTCCAGCACCAAAGGATCAGTTTCAGGATAGTATTTTTGTTTTTCTTCTTGGGCGTTTATGGATGGGATGGATAGAAAACAAACCATCAAAGCGCATCCTAGATTTCTTAAACCTTTCATTTCTTATAATTAAGCAAAACGTAATCGGGATTGGTGATGAATTTCTCAGGGTCATCAGAGTTTTTGAATACGACAAACAACTTATCCTTTCCTGTCCCAGATTTTAGAATTATTCTATCGTCTCTGAAAGACTGTTTTTGTTCGTCATAATTCAGTTTAGCCTGTCCAAGTAACCCTCCATCTATCGCTCCCCTCCTTAGTTCGATTGTTCCCTGATAATTGTATTTGTCATTATATACTCCTCTAAATGTGACCGATTGAAGCTCGTCAAAAAGCACCTCGTCAAACATGAGATAGCTGCCACTCTTAATGTTTCCTACAATGTCGGCACCCAGTGCATTCCAAAAACTATTATTCTCATGCATTGCGTCAGCTTCTTCGGCTTCCAACATGGACGACTTGAATACATATTGTTCCGTTGAGGTGACAGCTGCTACTCCCTCACTGCCTTTATCTGTGTAAGTGGCCGTCAAAACATACACTCCCTTGAGGTTCGATTTTTCGTGTTGATTAAATGCCAAACTCCCTGAAGTTGTAAGCATTGTGCCGTCCTCTTTAAATGACATAATGTATTTGACCATCTCCAGAATTTCTGTGTCACTCAGTTGGGGATGGGCTGCCATTGGTGTTTCACCCCAGACACCTGCTCCTCCATTTTTAATTTTACCCACCAACATTGGCATTTGGTCTTTTGAGTACTTGTTGGAAATTTCCTGGTATGAGGGCCCATTAATCTTTCGATCCACAGCATGGCAGGCACTGCAATCCGAATTATCTATCAGTTTTTTGCCCGGAGAGATTATTTCGATCTTATGACCTGTTTCAACAATTTCTTTTCTACCATTTGGTAAAAATGCCAGGCTGACTTTAACGTCTTTGGACAAGACGCCCCCTGAACCAAGGTTACCGTCTTCCAAATCTTCTACTCCAATTTGATAGCCAAACCTTCCATTACGATTGTAAAATCTGTTCTCCGAATCGAACTGAATAGAAATTTCTGGTGGGTTATTTCCAGCAGCAATGGTATAGACTGTTTCGGCCTGAAGGCCTTCCGGATCAGTGACTGTTAGTCTGACGTCAAAATTTCCCTTTTGGTCAAAGGTGAATGTTGGGTTTGCTTCAGTGCTTTCTCCCAGCCCATCACCAAAGACCCATCTATAGCTTAATAGACTTCCTTCCAAATCTTCCGAACCCTCGCCATTAAATTGAACCTTCAGAGGAGTAGCACCAATAGTCTTGTCTGAACTTATTCGCGCAATTGGAGCCCGATTACCTTCAACATAACTGATCTTATTTAGCTGTGCGTCCAAGTTTCGAGTATTCCAGCTTTCACCATATTCCAGTATGTAGAGGCTGCCGTCTTTGCCAAAAGCCATATCAATTGGATTGTGAAACTCCGAATTAGCCATGAAGGGTTCGGCTTTAACATATTCGTCATTTTCATTCATGGTGACCACAAATATCCAGTCACGCATCCACTCATAAACGAATAGTTTGCCATCATAATAGTCGGGGAATCTGTTCTCGGCTCCATCGAATTGGTCCTTGTAAAAAACCGGACCAGCCATAGCCGTTCGCCCTCCAGAGCCTACCCATGGAAATTCGCCTGTCGCATCATAGGGGTACCAAATAAATGAGGGTTGAGCGGGTGGCAAATTCTGAATCCCGGTATTATTGGGTGAATTGTTTACAAGGTTATTTGGGTCGAATGGTGTTCTGGATTTCTTGTTGGCAAAGTCATAGTCCCAGTAGGATATATTATTTCCTCGGGTATACGGCCACCCCCAATTGCCTGGTTGCCTGGCTTGATTGATTTCGTCAATGCCATGAGGGCCTCTCAAGGAATCATTATTTCCAGCGTCTGGCCCAATGTCTCCCCAATATAAATTTCCATTTTTCTGATCGATAGAAATTCTAAAGGCATTACGTACACCCATTACATAAATCTCGGGTCGTGTCTTTGGGTCGTCATCTTCAAAGAGATTGCCTTCCGGGATAGAATAAGTGCCAGCATCTTCCGGTTTAATTCGGATTATCTTACCCCTCAAATCGTTGGTATTCGCACTTGATTTCTGCGCATCCCAAACCGATCTTCCCGGCCTTTCATCACTTGGTGAATATCCATCCGACTCGAAGGGATTGGTGTTGTCCCCTGTTGAGATATACAGATTTCCTTGACGGTCAAACTCCAAGGAACCACCTGAATGGCAGCATTCCCGAGTACTGGGGAATTCGAGTAAGTATTTTTCTGAATCAAAATCCAGCACACCTTCCCTCAAATCGAACCTTGAAAGCCGTTGAAGTTTATCGGCATTTTTTGGAGTATAAAAAATGTAGATCCAATGGTTGGTCTCATAGTTCGGGTCAACTGCCAACCCTAATAATCCATCTTCTGACACATAATCAACATTGATATGAGCCACGTTCGACAGGATGTTTGTTTTGAGATCATAAAGCTTCAAATCACCAGCCCTTTCGATAAAAAGAATTTGATCATCAGGCAGGTAATCCAATTCCATGGGTTCATTGAGGTTGTTAGCCAAAACCTCTCTTTGAAATCTATTTTCCAGGGGTACTCTTTGGGAAATGGCCTTCGCATAATCTCTCGAATTATCACCTATTGCGTAGTTTATACCTCCTAACAAGTGTTGAAGGAAGAGCTCATCCGAATAAGTCTCGTTGGTGTGTCCGAGTCCTGTATAAAAAATTCTGCCTCCATCGAATTCACGATACCAGGAAATGGGATGGTTTGGGCCATTGGTTCCGCCCTCGTAGCTGGATTCATCAAGGTTCAGTAAAACATTAAGTCCTTCGACTATGCTTTTGTAATTGTACCATTCGTCAAAATGGGTCCATTCTTCGGGAAGATGATCCGTTGCCATATGCGCTCTATCCAACACCTTCACTGTGGCATTTTGCTGTGCCGGGTGACTCAAAAAGTACGCCCCCACAAGCTGATTATACCATGGCCATTGATACTCTGTATCTGCAGCAGCATGCACTCCTACATATCCACCTCCAGCCTGAATATATCTTTCAAAATCCGCTTGTTGGTTATGATCGAGCACATCGCCTGTGGTACTCATAAAGATGACAGCACTATACTGAGCCAATATCTCTTCCGTGAATAGTGAGGCATCGGATGTAGTATCGACCACAAACCCATTTTCTTTTCCAAGTTGCTGAACAGCCACTATACCGGTAGGAATTGATTGATGTTGGTAACCGGCAGTCTTGGAGAAGACGAGTACTTTCTTTTCCCCCGAGGAACCACAACCAGACAATACCAAAAACATGGAAAGGGCAATTGCAAACGAAAGCAGTTTCTGACGATTAGTTAAAATTTTATGGGATGTCTTGATCATGAGGTCTGTCACTTATTCAAATCAAGTTAGTGCATAAAAATCAGATGCATTTTGTCCCCAGATTTTCTCACGATCTTCCTTGTCAAAGCCTTTGAGGTATTCTTCTACAAGGGAATAGACCGAAGCATAGCTTCCAGCCACATTACAAACCGGCCAATCCGAACCAAACATTAAACGATTGGTTCCAAAAGCTCCGAATACAACATCCAAATAGGGCTTTAGATCATCCTCTTTCCAATTGTGCCAATCCGCCTCAGTAACCAGTCCTGAAACTTTGCAATACACATTGGGTGCCGTTGCCAACTCTTCCATTTGTTCTTTCCAGGGAGAAATAACCTTTGCCTTGATCTCAGGTTTTGCCATGTGATCAATTACAAAGGGTTGTTCAGGAAACTGAGAGACCAGTTCTAAGGCAACATCCAGATGCTTAGGATAAATGAGAATATCGTAAGTGAAGTTAAACTCGGAAAGTGCGTCAATACCTCTTTTGAAATCCTCCCTTAGCATAAATTGCACATCTGGTTCCGCTTGAACAATATGCCTCACGCCTTTGAAGAGCTTAGACTTTGAGAAAAAAGCCAACCAGGACTCCACTTCGAGCGAGGCCAAATCAACCCAACCAACAACTCCTTTGATAAATGGGTTTTGGGCAGCCAGATCAAGTAAAAAGGTGGTTTCTTTTTCAGACTGATCTGCTTGAACCGCTACGCAGCCTTCGATGCCACAACTGTCCATCTCTTTTTTTAGCCCATCGGGAAGAAAATCATCTTTAAGCACGCTCATGGTATCATCTATCCAATCATCTCTGACCGGATCATAATTCCAAAAATGCTGATGAGCGTCTATTTTCATTAATAATTCTTAACCAGTTGTTTTGCCACACCCAGCCCGTCAATTCCCAGTTCCATTTCGTCTCCTGCCTTCAAATATCTTTGGGGATCCAGTCCCATACCTACTCCAAATGGAGTTCCGGTTGAAATCACATCACCCGGCAGTAAGGTCATAAACTGGCTGGTGTAACTGATGAGGTGAGGTATTTTAAATACCATATCAGCCGTATTGCTGTTTTGCATTGTCTCTCCGTTGAGTTTCAACCATAGGTCGAGATTATTTGGATCATCAATTTCATCAGAGGTCACCAGCCATGGACCCAGTGGGGCAAAAGTATCGCTGCTTTTCCCTTTTACCCATTGGCCTTCATGCTCCAATTGAAAAGCCCTTTCGCTTACATCATTGTGCACTGTATATCCAGCCACATAAGCCATTGCTTCCTCTTCAGAAACATAGGATGTCTTTTTACCAATAACCACTGCCAGTTCTACTTCCCAATCTGTTTTTTGACTTCCTTTTGGAATAATCACAGGATCGTTGGGCCCACAAATGGCCGTGGTAGATTTAAAGAAAAGTACGGGTTCTTTTGGCAATTGCATGCCGCTTTCCAGGGCATGTTGGGTGTAGTTCAGGCCAATACAAACAATCTTAGACGGCCTACAGATGGGCGGCCCTAACCTTTCAGCATCTGACGCAGTTGGGCAACTATCGATGTTTTTAGACAGCCAGGTGATCAACCGTTTTATGCCATCGTTCTCAAAAAAATGCTCATTATAATCTTGGCCAAAACCACTGACGTCCAATTTGACACCTCTCTTGTTTATTATTCCCGGTTTTTCGTTACCCACAGGTCCGAATCGAATTAGTTTCATGTGTTTACATTTATTTTTAAAGGGCACATGGAATCTTTGATGATTATGATAATCATTGCCTTGTGAGTTTAATAATTCTCTCAATCATGTCGATTTCATCTAAGTATTGAGTTTTATAAAACCTCCATCAATCGGATAGTCTGTTCCTGTGATGAATGAAGCCTCATCTGAGCATAAGAATATGGCCAGGTCAGCAATTTCTTCAGGCTTACCCATTCGGCCAATTGGCTGGGTGGCGGATAGCTTTTCAAACATTTCTTCTTCTTTCCCCGGATAATTTTGAGCTATAAACCCATCAACAAAAGGGGTATGAACTCGTCCCGGAGAAATACAATTACAGCGAATATTGTGCTTCACATAGTCTTTGGCCACTGAAAGTGTCATAGTCAACACAGCACCCTTGCTCATGGAATAAGCAAAACGATCAGAAATACCCACAGAAGAAGCTACTGAAGCGAGGTTTAAAATAACTCCCCCTTTTTCTTTCATATAGGGAATACAGGCAAACATTCCATTGTAAACGCCTTTCACATTCACGGCAAAGATTCTGTCCATGTCTTCTTCGCTGGTGCCTTCCAGGTTGCCTATGTGCGCAATTCCCGCATTGTTTACCAAGATGTCGATGCCCTCAATGGCGAGGTTATCGGCCAAGGTTTTCATAGCTGCTTGATCAGTAACATCACAAGTATGTGCTTTGGCGGCACCCCCGGTCTTTCTGATTTCATCAGCAACTGTATTTCCCGCTTGCTCATTTAATTCGAGCACATGCACAAAAGCTCCCGCCTGGGCGAAGGCCAGGGCGATTGCTTTACCAATGCCGCTGCCTGCGCCTGTGACAATGGCACTTTTTCCTTTCAAACTAAACTTGCTCATTAACAACGCTTTTTTCTTCCGACCAGTAGTCTCCGTTTGGATAACTGTAGGTCGCGATTGACTCATTTTTCATGGTAATACTGTAACCTGGAACTGTTGGCACCACATAGGCCGCGTTCTCGATTTTGACGGGAGCTTCAAAGTGCTCGTGTAGATGGTCAACATACTCCACCACTCTTCCGTGTAAGGTACCACTGATGCAGACATAGTCAATCATGGCAAGATGTTGAACATATTCGCATAAACCGACTCCTCCGGCATGCGGACAAACCGGAATATCTAGTTCCTGGGCCATCAAAAGCACAGCCAACACCTCGTTTACACCACCCAATCTGCAACTATCGATCTGACAATAATCAAGCGCTCCATGGGTCATGAACTGCTTGAACATAACCCTGTTTTGGCAGTGCTCTCCAGTGGCTACTTTTACTGGATGAACGGCCTCGGCAATGGCTTTATGTCCTAAAATATCATCGGGATTAGTTGGTTCTTCTATCCAAAGCGGATTGAATCGACTTAATACCTCCATATTGCTTATCGCCTCCTGCACATCCCATTTTTGATTGGCATCCATCATCAGAAAACGATTTGGCCCAATTTCTTCACGAATAATAGTGGCTCTCCTGACATCGTCCTCCAGGTTGCTGCCTACCTTCATTTTCACATACATCCAACCCTCGGCAACGGCTTCCCTGCATAATCTTCGAATCTTCTCATCAGAGTAACCCAACCAGCCGGCAGAGGTGGTATAGGCTGGATAACCAAACTCCTCCAGGAATTCAATGCGATCTTCCTTGGAGGGTTGAAATAACTGTAAATTCTTGAGCGCTTTCTCGGGTGTAATCGCATCTGTGATGTAAGTAAAATCAACGCATGACACCAATTCCTCAGGACTCATTTCTGCAATAAGTCTCCAAAGCGGCTTACCCTCCCATTTAGCATAAAGGTCCCAAACAGCATTGACCACAGCCCCCATTGAAATGTGTATAACGCCCTTTTCCGGACCTAGCCAGCGGAGTTGGCTATCACCATTCAGCTTTCTCCAAAATCCACCCATATCACTGGTGATGTTGTTGAGTTTCTGCCCAATCACCATTGGCATGAATGCTTTAATAGCTGCCACACAAATGTCATTCCCTCTTCCAATAGTGAAAGTCAAACCGTGACCCTCAAGCGTAGGAATATTGGTTTTGAGAATAAGGTAGGCTGCTGAATAGTCCGGGTCCGGATTCATAGCATCAGAGCCGTCTAATGTTTTGCTTGTTGGAAAGCGAATATCCTTCACCTCATATCCGGTAATCTCACAGTCTGATGCAAAGGCATTTTTGAACATAAAGCAATCTCCTTATTCTCTACTGCTTTTGCTACGTTCGCGTGTGCCAGAGCTTACACTATTTTTGCGTCAAATCTTATTTTTTGTCAATTCATTGCTAAATTAATGTCAGTGAAAGCAACATTATTAAAGAGAGGGGCAACACCCGACCACTCATTTTCAGTAGCTGAACACGATTTCGCCTACTTTTTAAAAGTCTGGCACTATCATCCCGAACTTGAGCTTATTTATATGGTTAAAAGTGAGGGCACCAGATTTATTGGGGACAATATAGATCGATTTCAAGCTGGTGACCTTGTACTTATTGGCAGTAACCTTCCTCATATGTATCAAAATGATGAAGCCTATTTTTTTCCCGATTCTAAACTGAGAGCAAAAGCCCATGTAATTCACTTCGATCCTGGCTTTCTCAAAACCCGCCTCTCAGATATTCCCGAATTTCGACAGATTCATATGCTAGTTGAACGCGCGAAACTGGGTCTCATATTCTCAAAGCAGGTTGTTCGCAAAGTTGCTCCAAAGATCATCGGGCTCAGTAGCGCCAATGATATAGAGCGTATGCTGTCTTTTCTGGAAATATTGGCCGTGCTATCAAAAGAGTCGAACGCACAAACCATTGCGAGCCCTGGATTTGTCAATCATTTCGATCAGGCTGGAGATTCCAAATTAGATAAGGTATACGATCATGTGATGAATCATTTTCGTGAAGACATTCAAGTGGATCAGATTGCTGATTTAGTAAGTATGAACAAATCCTCATTTTGCCGCTACTTTAAACGAACCACTCAAAAAACCTTCACAGAATTTTTGAACGAAGTGCGCATAGGTTTCGCCTGCAAAATGTTGATGGAAAAACAAATGGGTGTATTGGAAGTGAGCTATTACTGCGGATATAATAACATCTCTCATTTCAATCGTCAGTTTAGAAAAAAGACGCATATGTCACCTACCGAGTATAGTCGACAGCGTGTTTAATTTAAGCAGGTTTAAGCCAGTAAACAGTGCCGATAATTGAAACCAAACTCCATATCAAGGCTCCAATCGAGCGATGCTTTGATTTGGCCAGAAGTATTGACCTGCATCAGATTTCAACTTCAAAAACCAGAGAAAAGGCCGTTGCAGGAGTGACCTACGGGTTAATCAGGAAGGGGGAATCTGTGACCTGGCGAGCCAATCATTTTGGCATGCGACAATCTTTGACCGTAGAGATCACAGCATTTGATCGACCCAATTACTTTGTGGACGAAATGGTTAAAGGCACTTTCAAAAGGTTTAGGCATGAACATCGTTTTAAAAAGGTTGAAAATGGCACATCGATGATCGATATTTTTGATTATACATCGCCATTCGGGTGGCTAGGTGACATTTTCGACTTTCTAATACTCAAGCGCTATATGCGGAGGTTTCTAAGGGTGAGAAATCAAGTAATTAAGGAATACGCAGAGTCGGAGCTGTGGAAAGACATTCTGAATCTGTGATTTTCGTAGTGATCCGGCTATTCTTGCAAGTTTCTTCAATCCAACAGCTTACCGATCAGGAATTGATCAAAACCACTTTTATAATAGAATTTCCACCTAAAGTGCTCACTCACTACAAAATTCCGTAGTCCACAACAGATTTTCTAATTCATTGAATATCAGTATTAAGTTGAGTCACGATGCAGTAAATCAATTTATTCACTTCAAAACCCAATTAAATTATGAGCCTCAATTTTGACAGTATCCTAAAAATGGCGGACGACTTCAACAAACTGGCGGACGCTGGTGAGAACCTGGAGTCGCTAGCATCCCTTCTTAGCCCTTCAGCTGATGAAATTCAGGAAGCGCTCCAAAAAATTGATACCGATCTGCAAACAGGGTTTAAGAATGTGGTCAATGCAGTTGGCACGGAGACCTTGGCTAGCGAGTGGAAGCCCGCGCGAGTAGCGATCAAGGATGCATTTGACTATGCCAACAATCGGCTAATCGAGCTTAATACCCTCCCCACCAGCATAAATGCCGGTGATGACCCAAAGATAAACCCCATTGTCGGCCATAAGTTATCATTTACGCACTGGTGTTTTGGGTCTGACGGTACTTATAATTCCGGAATTCTGGATGGTTTGCAGTCTAAACTAGAAAATTTGTACAATCAGCTGAACCCTGTAAATGGAGATACAAATTCCGGGATCAACCTATACCCGCAAATTATCAATGCTGCACAAGCAGATCCTACCAATCCTGCAGTAGGCAACTTGGGAACTGATCTGGCCTGGCACTCCATGTCCAATTTTGTCGATGGTCTATATCGGATTATTACAACCTCTTACTACGTTTATCAGTCTGCGTTGCAATTGCTACAAGCACTAGGGCATCACAAGCATGGATATTCAAGTCTGCAAAACGAGGATTTCTTCAAAATGTTTGGGAAAATCAGCAACGACAGCACGTATAGCTCCTCTCTCTGGAACTTGCTTCCTGGACTTTTTTCCCCCTTCAAGCAACCCGATAAGGACCCAATGTCAGTGCTCAACAAGAGCGCTTATACGGTTCAGCCATATAATGCGGTCTCAAACCCATGGCCAACAGCAACCGCTAAGTTGACAGAAAAAGGTGGTGGTGGCATCTATTTCGCAACCGGTAAACCCGTTAGCTTAATCTATGACCATCAAGATTGTTTTTTCCTTGACATTGGATTTACTCTGCCAGACAAGTATACCGATTATAACACCCCGAAAGTGGAATCTCAAGATTTAGATGGCCACAATCCAATGTTAGGTCTTGTAGGTCGTGTTGGCTACCTCAATCAATACATGGAAGTTTGCGACTTGCAGACAGATTATCCCTCGAATGACTACTACTCCAACCAACCCGAATGGTGGCATTACGTTGAGTATGATCGCAGGTTAGGACTTGGACTTGGGTGCTACGTAACGGATCCAAGTGCACAAATCGACACATACAAGTGTGAGTTCCCCACACCTCCAGCTGCTTCCTCCGAAAACCACCTGGTAGTGGTCACTGGATTTCAATTCCAGTTAATTCAAGCGCCCAATGCTTCGAGTGGATGGGACCTGGTAGTGGCAGTACAATATGGAGAGATTGACCTGACTCCGGTTGAAAACCCAGACAGCAACACCCCACTCCAGGTTACTCTATTACAGAATGGAGATTTTATTGCTCCCAACGGAAAGGACGCCTACCGTTGCGGATTTGTCGAGAACACTTCCCTGGGAAGAGCAGGATTTTATCGGCCATCAGAAGATGGTACTAGCATGGTGAATCAGCTGGGCATTGTCACCAACATCGCCCTGGGAAATATTGACAATCAGAATTTCAATGCACCGGTAGTGGAAATGGCTCCTACATTCTTTCAAGGAAAGTTTATGCAGCCGGCAAATATTACTGGTAGTTGATGGCCTAAGCTGATCTGGTAATTTACGCTGCGTTTGGTTGTTTTATAAGTCTTGAACACCTCTCCGAACCTATGGCCTTAAATGAGCGGGTTAGACTCTATGCTGCTTATACCACATTTAAAAGAACCCGCACCTAAAATCGAACAAAGTTCTAATGCCCATAATACTAACAGGTTCTGAGAATCTGCGAGAAGAGTACCATCAAACTTCCACTGCCGTCATTCAAATATCTCTCTTGATTCATAGCTCTTTTTACTACTTTGACATGAATTGTACTTCAGTAATCATGAGCAAAGTTATCCGCGATATTCAAGACCAGCTGAAAGTAACTCGGGATGGCAAGGCCAGAGTTGATTTGATGAATCAGCTTGTGATCGAGTCTCGAGACAATGATTCTACAACCTCACTGGCCATGAGCGAAGAGGCTCTTGACCTAGCCACTCAATTGGACTATAAAAGAGGAATCGCTTATAGCACGTTGAATATTGGTTATCTCAAAGATTTTCAAGGCCAAAAAGAAGAGGCTCTTCCCTTGCTAGAAAAGGCCCTGACCTTGTTTGAGGCCCTCGATGACAAAGAAGCCATGGGCTATGCTTACAAGTATCTCTGTTGGTATTACTGGGGGCTTGGAGAAATGAACAAGGCGTTGAAGCTAATGTTCAACGGGCTAAAACTCAACGAAGGCACCAATACGGTAATTGAAGGTTGGGCATTGTTTGTCATTGGTGTATTCTACAGCGATATGAAGAACTATCCACTATCTAAGGACTATCTGAACAAGGCGCTTGAGGTCTTCAGACCGCTGGACTATGAACATGGCATAGGTAGAACCTTAAATGGACTTAGTGCAGTTTACGACAAGCTTGGGGAAAATGAAAAGGCGCTTGATTTTGGATTGGAAGCTCTTAAGATTCATCAACAGGCCAATTACCAAATGGGCCTAGCTCGCTCCTATAATGACATTGGCAGCATCAATACCAAGCTTGAGCGATACCCAGAAGCGGCAGAGCATTTAAGTAAAAGCCTCTCAATCAGAAGGGTAGCAAAAAACAAGCAAGCCGTGATTACCACGCTTACAGCTTTGGGTGATGTTCACTTTCGCCAGAAAGCACATCAAAGGGCACTGGAGTATTTGGAAGAGGCTGAAGCACTAGCGACAGAGATCGATGCCAAAGCCAAGCTAATCAAGATCAAACAATTGCTAATTGCCATTTATGAAGCTCTTGATCAACCTTGGGAAGCTCTTAAGCATCACAAGGCTTATTCCGTTGTGAATACTGAGCTTCTTTCCCAAGATGCAGAATCAAGGATACAAAGTATGGAAGCCTTGCTGAATGAAGAGAAAAAGGAACGTCAGAAACAGCGCATCGAGATGCTATTTGGCCAGCAAGTATCATCTGAGGTAGTGCAAGCCCTGCTTGATAAAGAAGATAATGATGATGTAAAACGCAGCCAGGCTACTATCATGTTTCTGGATATTCGGAACTTCACGGTGTTCGCCAGAGGCAAAGACCCAACTGAGGTTATCAGGTTTCAGAATAATGTCTTTAGTCCATTGATTGACATTATTACTCAACATCATGGCATTATTAATCAAATTCTGGGAGATGGTTTTATGGCCTCATTCGGGATTCCTATGTTTGAAAAAGACCACTGCCAGAATGCCTTTGATGCCGGACTCGACATTATTAAGCGTATGAAGGAATTGGCAGATGAAGGTCGCATTCCACCGACAAAGGTTGGCATCGGCCTACACACCGGAGAAGTGACTTCAGGAAATATTGGTAACGAGATCAGGAAGCAGTTTTCGATTGCCGGTGATACGGTTATCATGGCGGCCAGATTGGAGCAATTAAACAAACAATATCAATCGCAGTTCCTTATTTCGAAGGATGTGCATGACAAAGTCAATCCTGGAAAGGTTATTTTGAAATCCTTAGGTAAACTGGATTTAAAAGGCTTTGAGAAAGTCCGTGAGGTCTTTCAGGTGAATTAACTTAAACAATAGAGACTGACTCATCCAATACATTTTCCTAATTTCAGGTTACCTATTAAAAGCATTTGAACCAAATGAGAATCTGGTCGATACATCCGAAATATCTTGACGCCAAAGGACTCGTGGCATTATGGCGAGAGACGCTTTTGGCAAAACATGTACTTGAAGGTAAAACCAAGGGGTATAAAAATCATCCTCAGCTCGACCGTTTTAAAAAATGCACAAAGCCAGCGGAGAGGATCAACCAATATTTGGTAGCAGTCTATGAAGAGGCAAATCAGCGAGGTTATAATTTCAACAAAGACAAGATCAACTGGACATTTAGGCCAACGGTCTTAAACGTAACTGATAGACAACTGAGCTATGAGAGAGAACATCTGCTAAAGAAGCTCCAGATTCGGGATACGGAACGATACAAAGGCCTCGAACAAATAGAAAATTTTGAACCCCATCCACTGTTTAACATTATAGACGGAGAAATTGAGGATTGGGAAATAATCTAAACAAATCCGGAAGTACCGCCTCTAACTTGCGGCATAGGCCGGCTCGGGTCTACCGTATTTCTTAAGAAATCGGATATGTGATGCGACAGCTCCAAAGAAAGTTTCCTGCTCCAGGTATGGCAGGTTATGGTCCTTGGCAGTTTGTTTAACAATCTGCGCGATCTTCGGATAATGTACATGACAGACCTTTGGAAACAGATGATGCTCCACCTGAAAGTTAAGTCCACCAAATAAATAATTCACCACCCTATTTCTAATCGCAAAATTAGAAGTGGTGTGTAACTGCAAATCTGCCCAGGGCATATCCATTTTTCCCTCAGGGCATGGTTCAGGAAATTCTGTGCCTTCAATGATATGTGCCAACATGAAAATGATTGATACCAAAAATCCTTCCAGTAAATGACTCGCTACGAAACCCACAATTACCCAATACCAGGCAATGTCAATAACAAGGATTGGAACTACTAAAAATAGAGTATAGTAAAGCGCTTTATAGAAGAATAGACGGAACATCTCCTTCTTGGGGAAGGTCTTTCGGTAATGCCCTCCCAACTGATGTTGAAAGAATTTTTTGTAGTCCTTAATCAGTACCCAGAAAAAAGTTGACAGACTGTATAAAAAGAAGGCATAGATATATTGAAATCTGTGAATCTTTTTCAGTTCCTGATTGGGCTGAAGCCTAAGAACACTTACTTGCTCAATATCTTCGTCATGATTAGGGATGTTGGTATAAGTGTGATGAACCAGGTTATGACTGATGTTCCACACATAATCGTTCACTCCAATAAAATTGAATGACAATCCCAACTTTTTATTTTTAACCGGAGATTTGGTATATGAGCCGTGTATCGCATCGTGGGCGATATTCAAGCCGATCATCGCGGTAAAAAATCCATGACCCAAAGCCAGTAAAAGCATGCCTATTGGGCTGATCAAGTTTGAAATAATCAAGAGATATGTGGCAACCCATCCAATCAAAATCCAAACAGTCTTAAAGATCATTTGGGAATTGGCATTTTTTGAAATGTCCTTCGAACGAAAAAATTCCTCAACCCTGCGGTTGACATCTTTCTGAAAGCCCTCTTGAGTGAATTTATCAAAAGTTACTTTCTGGCGTGGTTTTTTCGTTGAATTCAGTGTCTGCGCTTCAGCGTTTAGAGTCATAGGTGGCTCATTCTGTTAATGAGTTTCACCAAGAACGACCAAGCCATATCGGATACTCAAGTAGATATATCCCGCAATATAGGACTTAATATCCTGAAGCTGCATTTATTCCACAATAGTCCTATAATAACATCTTATACTACTGTTTTTATTGAGTTAGAACTATTCGGAAAATACAGAATGGTCGGGCCCGCACCTTTGAAGAACAACAGACAATGAAAATTGAAATTACTGGCCAATTACTCTAGATATGTACTCTTCAGCCCAATTAAGACCTAGCTTTTCGACTTCTAAAGACGCGTTGTTGGAGAGTGCAACAATGGCAAAATTAAGCTCGGGAATGGACAACACCAGATTCCTATATCCGCCAAACTCTCCCGAATGCCAAAAAATTTCATGCCCCAGAATCTTTCCTTGGTACCAACCGAAGGAATAATGAACTCCTTTTACATTGCTTTCCTGATAGCCTTCAACGGGAAGTTTTTCTGAGGGAAGCTTATCGAAATAATTCATCTCATTTAATTGAAGAATCCACCTCTCCAAATCCGGTTGTGTAGAAAACACGCCACTCGACCCGTAGGTCTTCTTGTTAAATTTCCCAATAAAGCCACCGGCAAACTCAATCCTTTCGTAGTCATTTAGAAGAAACTGATCATCTTTGAAATTATATCCCACAGCTTTATTCAGTCCTGAAAGGGGCGCATTCAATGATGACTCACGCATTCGAGCAGGTTTTAATACAACCGATTCCAGCATTTCAAAATAAGTCTTACCAGAAACCTGCTCAATAATCTCGGCTAAAAGAACATAGTTTGAATTGCTATAACTGTGCCGAGTACCCGGGGTAAATTCCAAGCTATCAGTTTTGTCCTTCAAAAGGCTTAAGACATAGTTATTGTCTATAAGAGGTTCTCGCCAGGTAATATATTCGTAGAAGTTCTTTATCCCTGATTTATGATTGATCAAATCTTCGACCGTCACGTTTTTCATATATTCAGGCAGTTCATTAAGGATCGTGTTTATTGGGCTATGTAGATCTAATTTGCCAGTTTCCGTCAATTTCTGAATAATTTGGCTGGTCATTGGTTTGGTAACAGAAGCCAAATAGAAAGAGGTGCTGGCAGTAAGCAGTTGCGATTCCTTGGATAGCTCGTTGACTCCCTTTATGTTCCTGATTCTTACCTGCCCTTCCTTAATTATGGACACTCCAATTCCGGGGTCAAACATTTCGTCCATCCGACTGTCGAGCTGTCTGTCCAAATAAGTTGAATACCCGTCAAATGGATTTGTAAAAATTCTATCTGTTTGCTGGGCCTGAATGGCATTCACCAACAACACCAAAATCGAGAATAAAAGAGAGTAGGGAAGTTTTTTCATAAGGTTGTGTTTAGCAAAACACACCTTTAATTTCCTAAAAGGTTACCCAAAAGGGTGAAAAATAACGGGCAACTACTTTTGATGGAGATTAAAGCCAGGCATGTACAGCTTTTCAGGAATTCGAAAAAATTGAAGCCTTCGATCCACCCCTTATCTTCAGTATCATTCCAAGTGGAATCAAGACGAAGGAGGTAATTTAAATTTCTTCGAACTCTCTTTTAGTCTGCTCAAAATGTGCAATCCTCATTGACCAATTTCGATAAGCCATATAAGTCATCACAATCAAGGTTAAGCCCATACCTCCAACTATCCAGTATTTCTCCGGGCTCATGTCAATAGAGGAAATGAAAAACAGGATAACAGAGGCTCCAAAAATCGCCATACTGAAAATGGAAAATCGGGACAATCGTCTGAGCTTTGTGCTCATCTTATCTATTGACTCGATTATACTCGCTCCCACCAACGGGCTCTTAGTCAACATATAACCACCAATGTCATTGAGGACAAACAGAACTGCTCCAGTTACTAGTAAAACATTCGCCCAAAGCGGTTTCTCAACGCCATCGAATATATCGCGATAAACCACTAGCAAGACTGTTAACAAGATCACTTCAATGACCAGCTTAGTCCTGATCCTCTTTAGCTTTGGGTGATTCTTTATTTCAGTCATGGCTTCCAGCTCCGACCTGCTCTTTGGGTTACTGGCAGATTGTTTCCAGCTTGATTTCAACTCGTCTAACTCCATTTCCTTACCTGTTTAAAATTGTCTTTAATTTGTTTTTGATCCTGTTGATTCGGACTCCCACATTGTTTTCATTAATTCCAATTATCGAGGCAATCTCCTTATAGGAATAGTCCTCCAAATACAGAGAAATTAATGCCTTCTCTCCGCTATTCAATTGCCTGAGTACCGCATACATGCGTTCCTCATTTTCAGAAACTTCCTGGGTTTGCCTGGGATGAAATTCTTCCCTGATACCGGCTTGGTATTCTACATCAGGCCTTTTTCTTCGGAAGGTGCTGATAGCAGTATTCAATGCAATTCGATATATCCAACTACTGACCTTTGAATCGCCCCGAAAGCCCGGATACCCTTTCCAGAGGTGGAAGATGATTTCCTGAAACAAGTCCTCCTGATCCTCGGAGGTATCCCTATACATCCGGCTGATCTTGTGGATGATGTTCTGATTTTCATCAACGATTTGGAGGAAAGCTTCTTCCATACACTATTGCTTCTTGAATTCAAATTTCTGGCCCTTCCGCTCAGCAGATACACCATAAACAGTGTCTGCCCGAACCAAAAACTTCAAGGATATTTCGATTTTCTTTCCATAGAATTCATGTCCTTGTTTAGGGAAAATTCGGAAAGCTGGATTTCCAGAAGCCCGCGCGAAAAGCAAGCTGTCTTTGTGCTCTATTCTCAGTTTCATTTCCCTGTTTTCCGAGATGAAGTTACCGCTATACTTCTTTAAGTCGAAAGTGGTCTGCCGTACAGGTTCCGTGACTTCAGAAGATGAAGTGGTCATACTTATACCTAAAGTGAGGGCTAAGAACAGATAGCAGACTTTATTAAGCAAAATCATAAGACTGTGTTTTGTGTTTCTTTCCCTATAGGTTGTTCAAAAGACTCTAATTCTTACAGTCATCTGAAATATTCTTACTGGTTAGCCAGAATTTCATTTAATTCGTTAGTCTCAAACTACGCTAGATGTTTAGATTCCTGCCCTTTATATTTCTCACTTCAATCCTGATTATAAATCCAATAGTGGCCCAGCAATGGCAAGTCAGCGAAGTAGCAACCCTGCCTAAAGCAGTGTCGAACAATGCGGTTTGTGAGGGATTTATTGGAGATACACCTTATGTCTTTTCGTTCGGGGGTCTGGATGAGAGCAAGAAATATTCAGGAATTCATTTAAACTCCTATCGCTATAATACCGTGACAGGTGAGGTCACCACCCTCCCGGATTTGCCCGATACCTTAGGAAAAGTGGCTGCAGGAGCAAGCAGGATTGGAGATATTATTTACATCATTGGCGGCTATCATGTATTTAGCGATGGCAAGGAATTGTCATCCAATAAAGTCCATCGCTACGACATCAAGTCTAACAAGTTCCTCCCGGATGCAGCACCGATTCCTGTGGCCATTGATGATCATGTTCAGGCCGTTTGGCAAGACCGGCTGATCTATGTAGTCACCGGATGGAGTGATAAAACGAATGTGCCCAATGTGCAAATCTATGATCCCGCAACCAATAGCTGGCAGGTCGGTACCTCTACACCAGATAACCACGAGTACAAGTCCTTTGGAGCATCGGGAGCAATTGTAGGAAATAGCATTTATTATTTTGGTGGTGCTACCTATGCTCGAACCTATCCCATTCAAAATTTTCTAAGAAAAGGAATTATCAATCCGAATGACCCTACCGAAATCACTTGGTCAATCAGTGTTCCTGATAGTGAAATTGTTGGTTATCGAATGGCGGCCACCACCGTGAATGATCAGGTGCATTGGATTGGTGGTAGTGCGGTTACCTACAATTACAATGGCATTGCTTATAATGGCTCGGGCGGTGTTCCTCCAACCCATCGAGACTTGTATCTCTCTTCCAGCGATGGCACATTAAAAGAAAGCCCTGCTATTCAAGTCCCTATGGATTTAAGAGGCATAGCTTCGGTAAGCGAAACCGTAAAGTACCTCATGGGTGGAATGGTGGCCAATCAAACCGTGACCAATAAGATCTTTAGGTTGGAGTGGAAGGAGGACTAGTGCGAGCGCATTGCTATTGGCCTGTTTTGGTTCGGCTGGTGTAATGGCAGATTACTTCGCGATGCTCCTAATGACACCACGCAACTGTCTTTGCGAAGGAGGCACGACTGTGGCAATCTGTCTGTTTAAAGAATTAACCTAATTCAACCTCCTCCTCACCTTCAAAACAATCTTTGCAGATTGAGATTTTTACAGATTTCACTTACTGCTTAAGTAATACCCAAATATTCCTTTTATGGAAAATGGTATAGTCACGCATCTTTTAATCATAGCACCTTTAAGTTTGGTGCTATGTCAACGTTTATAAAGATGATATGAAGAATTGGCTAGTTTGTTTTTTATCCTTGGGATTCCTCGGTTTGATCCCAAATGTGGCATTAGGGCAGATCTCAAAAAGAGACTTAACTGGTTTTTGGGTGGCAAACAATCGGGACAGTCTTTTTTACAAGTCCGATTCCATCACTTTTTATCAGGGAGATAATATTTTTAGTACTTCAGAAAACTGTAGTGTACTGACATGGGATATCGAGAGGAACGACCTGACTACACGACTGAGTGACATATGTGAAGAGCCTAAAATGGTTGCGAATTTCTTGGGTAGTGAAAAAATAAAAATTCACAAAACGGACTACGGTCAGGTCCTAACCTGGATATCGAATAAGAAAGAAATTGACCGGTTCAAAGTCTTGAATTTGAAAAAAACTAGCACTGATTCAGAGAAAGATGAAATAACAAGCTTGTCTTTATTGCGCTTTGATAAATTGAGAGATGAAGAGCTTTTAAAGCATGTGGATTCACTAATCTACAGGGTTTTGAATTACAAGCCGGATGAAGAAAGAGAATCCCCTGATCCTTTGATTATTCTAAATGGAGTTGTCCTACCTGACAAAAAGCTGTTGACATATTTTCGTCTGGTTGAGCTTATAGATATTTCTGTCTTGAACAGTAATCAGGTCTCGGAGCTATTCCCACATAGGCTAACAAATGGAATAATCCTAATTACAGTTTCCGAGAAGAGATTTCAGGATGCTTTGAAAAAATAGAAAAAACACGATCACCTAACCTCAGTCACAGATTCTAAGAATTGCGAGAGGAATGTTGGATTAAACTAACAGATTACCTTACTATGCTCATAATGACAGCCTCAAATTGGGTTTGGAAGGTACTATGACAGATTGCTTCGTGCCTCGCAAAGACAGTTTTGAATTGGGTTTGGTTGTTGTCTTGCGTTTGTGAATTGGTGAAATTTGTTTTTGCCAATAAACCCAATTCACAAATCAACTAATCTACGAATCCACTAACCGCTAATTATTCTCTAAATCAATATCAGTTTCGGGTTCGTCTTTGTACTGCTTCTGGAGGCGCTTGAGTTCTTCATGGAGATCGTTCTGGATTTCCGTATAGGCCGGATCACCATAAACACTTTTCATTTCTTTGGGGTCGGCTTCCAAGTCAAATAGCTCCCATTCATCTATATCATTATAAAAGTGGATCAGCTTATAACGCTTTGTTCTAACACCATAGTGACGCTTGACAGCATGTACTCCGGGATATTCAAAATAATGATAGTAAGTGGATTGCCGCCAATCTCCAGGCTCAGTACCTCCTGCGGTCAGAATCCCCTTTAGAGACTCTCCCTGCATTTCATCCGGTACTTCTATACCAGCCAAATCGAGCATCGTTGGGCCGAAATCCAGGTTCATGGTCATGGCTTCGCTGGTAGTTCCGGCTTTGACACCCTTTGGGTAGCTAACCAATAGTGGTGTTCGATAGGACTCTTCATACATAAAGCGCTTGTCAAACCAGCCATGCTCTCCAAGGTAAAAACCCTGATCGGAGGTATAGATCACAATGGTGTTTTCATCCAATTCATTGGCCTCCAGAAAATCCAGCACCCGACCAATATTGTCATCGACCGAGGCGACACATCGCAGGTAGTCTTTGATATAGCGTTGGTACTTCCACTCTGCCAGGGCTTTGCCGGTGAGGTTCGCTTCATGAAAGGCTTCGTTTTCGTCTTTGTAGGCTGCCACAAAAGCTTCTCGCTGTTCAGGGGTCATGGCCTCCAACCTTCTTAGTATAAATCGATCGCTACCATTGGTGGGTTCATCGTCCAGCAGCTTTAAATCATAGACCGGAAACATAATTTCAGAAATGGACATTTCCTGGGTTTTGGCAGCAGAACCTCTGCCTTCATAGTCATCATGAAAATTATCAGGAATCGGAATATCAACATCATCATACATGTTGAGGTGATTAGGCCCGGGCATCCAATTGCGATGCGGTGCCTTATGGTGGAGCATAAGGTAGAAGGGCTTTTCCTCGTCTCTTTGACCCAACCAGTTCAGGGCATAATCGGTGGTTAGATCAGTGACATAACCTTCCCGGACACTTCTCTCTCCCATTTCAATAAAGGCCGGATTATAATAAACGCCTTGCCCCGGCAGCACATTCCAATAGTCAAAACCAGTGGGTTCTGATTTCAGGTGCCATTTACCTACCATGGCTGTTTGGTAACCTGCGGCTTGCATGAGTTTGGGCACGGTCACCTGAGAGCTATCGAATCGTTGCCTGTTATCCAGCACACTATTAAGGTGGCTGAATTTTCCTGTTAGAATCACTGCCCGGCTGGGTGCACAGATAGAATTGGTGACAAAAGCGTTTTTGAAAAGCATACCATTCCTAGCAATGCGATCCATATTGGGGGTTTGGTTGATCACGCTGCCATAGGCACTCATGGCCTGAGCAGTATGGTCATCGGTCATGATAAAAATGATATTGGGTCGCTTGGTTTCTTCATCTGCCTGCTGACATTGAAAAGTGGCACTGACTAAAAGGAGGGTCAAAACCAGTGTTAGTACTTTTTTCATAATCAAAACTTTAAGCTCATTGAATTGTAATCTCATCCACAAATAGCCAGGCCTTTTGGCCGGCTGCCACATGCCACTTAGGACATTTCTCTATGTTTTTGACCGTTACTTTAACAAACCGCCCATGAATATTTTCTTCTTCCATGGTGATTCTTTTCACTGTCTTTCTGCCAGGATCTTTCAACTCATCAACCTCCACACGTATAGGTTTAGAAAAGGACTTTCCGTCCACCGACCATGACACTTCCATATATTTCGGGAAGAAAATCCAGGACTCTGCATTTTGCATCGCCCCGACCATAACACGTTCGATCTGTCTAACCTCACCAAGGTCGATAGTGGCCACAAGGTCATTTTCTTCAAAGCCAAGCCAGGAACCATCGTTAAACTGACGTCCCCCTAATTTCTCATCGGTTAAGCTTGCTCCACCATTTCCGGAATACCGTTTGTTTGGTGGAATTTTGAGATTGATAGGAGCCTCTTTGGCTATCGAAGTGAGCTGTTCCCTTTTCACTGGGATGTCCTCATCTTTGGCGAATTCCCATTTCATATATTCATTTAAAAGCTCTTCCACCTTTTCAGGAAACTGTTGAGCCAGATTATTCATTTCCGTAGAATCCGTCTTAAGGTTGGACAAAAATAGAGCATCCCGATCAGGGTCAAGTGGAGATTTATTGACCGGATCACGCGGGAAACCTATCAGCTTCCAGTCTCCTTTTCGAATGGCCCAGCTTACCCCTTGTTTCCACCTGAAGACTTTATGAGCGGTGCTTGTAGACTTGTTCTCAATCAAGGGTTTGAGGCTCTTTCCCTCAAGGCCGGCTTTCTCTATCCCTGCGTAATCCATTATGGTTGCAAACCAATCGATATTCAGCGCCATTTGATTTCGTTCTTCATTCTGGGGAATCTTGCCGGGCTGACTGACGATAGCAGGCACTCTGATACCTCCTTCAAACAAGCTCATTTTTGCACCACGAAAGGGGCCGGCACTTCCACCACCACCGAAGGCACGACTTTCCACCGAATGTCCATGATCCGATTGAAAGATGACGATGGTGTTCTCTCGAAGCCCCTGGGCTTCGAGTGTTTTCATCAACCGACCTACACGTTCGTCAATAGTCGAGACGAAGGCAGCATAGTCACTTCTTGGCTGTGGTAAGTCTTTGTAGTATTCGCGCCAAAGTGAGGTGGGTTGTAAAGGATAATGGGGCAGGTTAATGGCATAATAAAGGAAAAAAGGCTTGTCTTTATTTTCTAAAACAAACTGGTCTGCCTTTTGAGCCATGAGGTCAGGAAAGTATTTGCCATCTTCCCAGATTTCCTTTCCATTTTCGTATAGATCATGCCTGTTGGGGCCATTCCAGTAAAAAAAGTGTGAGTAATTATCAATACAGCCTCCCATGTGACCGAAGGAATAGTCAAAGCCCTGTCCGTTGGGCATGGTTTCAGGGGTAAAGCCCATATGCCATTTGCCTACATGTCCGGTGGCATATCCAGCCTCTTTTAGCGATTCGGCAATTGTCACTCGGTCAGTTGGCATTCCGGCTACGCCCTTCATAGATGAGGCATTATTGGGTAGACCGGCAGCGTGAGGGTTTAAGCCGGTGAGCAATGCCGCTCTGGAAGGTGAGCACAAAGGGGCCGCTGCATAAAATTGTGTAAACTTAACTCCTTCCTTAGCCAGCTGATCAATATTTGGTGTATGAAGGTCTTTGGCTCCATAGGAATTCAAATCCATAGAACCCTGATCATCTGTAAGTATAATGATGACATTGGGTCGCTCCTGCCCATAGACCGCGGTGCAGATGACCAGCAGTATCAGACCGATTAAATTACGCTTTCCCATTGCTCACCAATACTTGTTAGAATGAAACATTTAAAGGACCTTTTGCAGTAACCGTTAAGCCTTGCCACCCGTCTCTTAGTTTATCTGAAGAAGGTCCAACCTTCAGTGAGTAGGAATGAGAGTTATCAAATACCTTAGGGCTAAAAGAGGTGCCGCTGATCCGAACTGTGTAAAGAATTTCTTTTGCGGTTTCATCATAAACCTGAACCACCGGATTTTCTAGCCCTGATATCTGTAATTCAGGCAGGTTTCCTGTGGCCTTCCCATAATTATCCATTTGATTGAGCCTAACAGGCCAACCCTCATAAGGCAAACCACCTTCACCCGGATTTGACCATCTTGGCCAATTCTCCATGGTGATATCCCGACTCTCCTTGTTAAATCGAACTATACCATAACCTGCTGCCCGGTCGTGCAATTCTGCTGGCACCTTGCCCGTGATATATGGATTCGACACTGCATGAACTGTCATCTTATTACCAAAGCCATCTTCAAATTCACCAGTGTTTCTCGGAGCTCCAGGTTTTCTGTTTTTGCCTTCTTCTTTCGGGAACCACCGTCTCGGATAGAAATTGGCTATAGAGGGTACACAAAGTGCGAAGCCGGCATCGTTGTGACTATCTACACCATACTGAATAGTACTGCCCAAATGCTGGTCTCCGGCAATATGTACTGCAAATGCCTTTCTTAGTTTCTTTACCGCCTTATCTCTTCCGGCCTGTGGCCAGCCGTTGGAGTCCATATCAGCAGCCGGAACGTCATCCGGGGCATAGCCATCCTTTTCATAGATTTCTAGTCTTGGAAAGTTGGAATCGTTGATTTCAGTAGATGGCAAAGTCACCACATCAGCAAAGATGGTTTGTGATAGGACAGCCTTCATCTTAGTATCTTCACTCCAATCACCAGCCCATCTTTCCAGGAAATTCAATTGGCGCTCGCCAAGAAGTATAGCGCCTTTGGCATCGGCCTCCTTTTTGGCATTGAAGTCTTTATTCAAAGCCCAACCGTTCCTGACATTCGCCTTAGGTAACAGGCCTTTTGGAGCAGATTTAAATTTCCTGTCCTCCAAAATAGCAAAGCTCACCCCCCCATAAGTCATATCAGTGAAGTAGGTACCAATGCCTTGTTCAACAGGCTCAGAATCAAAAGGATCTGGTAAATGAGCCGTTTGCGTTCGTTCAACCATTTTGACCCATTCGGCTGGCATTTTATATCCTCCCCCATCCTGTGGGGTTCCACCAAATTGGCTTGGTGATGCTTTTCTACCGCCAGCACCCCAAATATTGCCATGGTAAACATCATGATCGTCAGGAATGGGGATTGTTGGAATTTCAGCGGTCATTTCTCCAAACGCCCAATACCAGAGGTACCACTTGTAGAGATAATCTAATGTTGCATTTTGCCTGTCGGCCCAAGTGGGACTTGCTCCTTCATAGACCTGATCTCCACTAAAGAAGAGCACATCTGGTTGATGCTGCTTTAGGTTTGCAATCATGTCATTATGAGGAAACCAGATGCCCCAATCCCAAGGAAACTTTCCGGTATCAAGGCCGCCCCAGCGATTTGGGTTCGGACGGACGTTGTTGTGATTACCGGTAAAAGCCGCCACAACCAACTCTTCCTTATCCCGAGGATTCTTCCTGATCATTCCTGTGGAGTAATAGTCCTTTTCAGCATTGTGTGATTTAAGCCTATACCCTATTCGATACTCCTGATCATGGGTATCATCCCAATCTTCCACCTTAAAATGGGCAGTGTATCCAGGTCTTACAATTTTGGTTTCTTGAATTTTCTCCCATCTTCCTTCTTTCTTCACCTCCATCCAAGCCTGATTGTTATCATCACTTTCAAAGCCCAAAGGCATTAACTGGGCGGTAAGTTTCAGCTTGTTCTTGTGCAGTGTGTGCTGCGTTCCGATTATCGGGCCAGCATTACGGTCACTATTGATCTCGATTCTTGAGCCACCGATACTCCATTTGTCGAAAGCAAATCGTCCCTTCTTGGTTTCAGGATCAGGGTTGGAAACCAAGGCAAGGCTACCTATTAATCTTTCTGAAGGGATAACAACGGGATCCAATCGCCCGATCAGTTGATTGCCTACTAAAGCTTCGGCCATCAACAGATAATGATCACCTTCTTCCCGGGCTTTGACGCTGAGTAGCACTGTACCTGAAGGTGCCTGAATTAAATCTGACGAGGCCAAAATGGTGTTTTCGGTTTCAAAATCTCTGAGGAATATTTTTCCTTTGGCACTAATTCCGACATACAAACCGCCATTTTTTCCATAGCTATGATGAATCAGAGCCGCCTGCCGATAATCCTGACCGGCCCCTGCCCCAAAAAGCAGACCTGCGCTGGCATTGTTTTCCTGCATTTCAACCATGTTGATCATAACAGAGGAAACAAAAGCCCCATTTCTGTCTGCCAGATTTCGAGTTAGGATGTGAACGGTACGCATGGGGTTGGTTTCGTTTAAGCAAACCAACTTTCCATCTTCAAGTTTCCAATCCTGAAGGCGATTCGCCCAAAATTCGGGACCAGCCCATGAGCGATTCGCATCAGAAAATTCAGCCAGGAAAAGCCTTTTTTCATCACATGAGCCCAAAAGGACAATCATCGCGATGGTTGATAAAAAAAATTGGATTCTTGTTTTAATCATGTGCATATAATTGGTTCACCTGAGTAAATCCTTAATCTTAATTCTTTGGAATACCAGATCTGCCTGGCTACCCTCATACAATATACCAATGGTTTCTTCATCAATTGAAGTCATACAGGAATAGCCACGACCAACACCTTCATCTATCAAAAGTTGATTCAGCTCGGGCCAGGTATCGCCCTGATCCTTGCTCAATTTAATGGTCATCTTCTCTCTTTTCTCGATAGAATTTGGATTGGAAAATAGCAAGTAGTCTTTTCCTTTATATCGATGTTTGATTAAACTCGCCATACATACTGGTTCTTGAAGGGCCTTTCGTGAAGTCCGGTGCTCTTTCCAGGTCCGTCCCATATCGGAGGTGGTGTACACCGATCTCGACCCTCCACGATTATCACGCATATTGAGCATCAGTACTCCATCTTCTAGTTCGACTACTTGAGATTCTGTTGTATTGGGCTTGGCGCCCGCACCAATTTGCCAAGTGATGCCGTGATCCCGGCTGTAAATGACAGTAGAATGTGGCATTTCCGCTTCGTCTTTAAACTGAGCAGGAAACACCAATGTGCCATCCTTCATCGTAATCCCTTTCCCCGGCCCCTGAAGCACCAAATGCCATTTTGGATCTTTGATTTGGCTGGTAATATTGATTGGCTTAGACCAGGTCAGACCATCATCCTCGCTTTTCGTTAGCATAAACTGGCTGGTCTCCAGCGGGGTCATTCCTGGTTTTGATGCCCACCAATTACGTTCACCCGGATGACCATGTGCCCACACCGCTGCTACCCAGATTGTCCCCGTTTCTTCATCCACCAGAACAGAAGGATCTCCAATACCATTTTGTTCATTTGGTAAACCGCCCCATTCTCCCATGTCCATAATCACTTTCATGGGTTCCCATGTTGCACCGCCATCAGTACTACGACTTAAGCCAATGTCCACATCTTCCTGAAGGTCAACTGCGCCATTTCTTCTTATATCATAGACTGCCAATAAGGTGCCTTTCTTTGAAGTGACAAGGCCTGGAATGCGATAGGTATGCACTCCGTCATCATTATGCTGTCGAAGCAATACCGGTGAATTATCGTGTATAGGAGCACCTTTACATGCATAAAGCAATAAGAGCCCAAGAATTCCCAGGCACTTTATAAATGAAGTTTTGCTCAAGTTGGAACCCAAAATCAACGGTCTATTGGTCCCCTCCTGTCATCACATCACCTAACTGTGTCATTTTAAATCGGTCAAGAGTGGCAGAGGTGTGCTCTTTGACCATAATGTCTTCCATTTTCTTGATAATATCCGGGTGATCAGCTGCAATGTCATTTTGCTCAGCAGGATCATCTTTAAGGTTATAGAGTTCCAGAGTCATATTGCCCTTTTTGATCTCCTTTCGAATGCCTTTCCAATCTCCCATGCGTATGGCCTGCTGTCCCTGGTATTCAGGAAATTCCCAGTAGAGATATTCCCTGTCTTCCTGTTTTCCGTTTGCCAGAAGCGTAGGTAGGTAGCTCACACCATCAGTGTTTTCAGGAATTTCGGAATTGGCCAGTTCCCCTGCAGTGGCCATAAAATCCCAGAACACGGAGATATGATCTGTTTTTGAACCGGCCTTTATCTTGCCTGGCCATGCGGCAATCATTGGTACGCGAATACCTCCTTCATAAGTGAAACCTTTGGTTCTGCCATACGCAGTTTCGAAAGGTGCTGCACTTTCAAAATAAGGAGCATCTACTCCTCCGGTATAAGTGGGGCCATTGTCACTTGTGAATATGATCAATGTGTTATCATAGAGGTCGAGTTCTTTCAACTTAGCCACAAGCTCTCCTACCTGATCATCGAGATAGGTAATCATACCCGCATAGGCTGCTTTCGGATAACGATGGGGAAAGTAGCCTCTATTCCCTATGTAAGGCTCTTCTTCTCCCCAAAGCTTAATATACCGATCGGTATATTCTTGAGGAACTTGTATCGGAAGATGAGGGATTGGCGTGGCGTAATAGAGGAAGAAGGGATCATCTTTATTTTCTTCGATGAAGTTCAAGGCTTCTGTCTGCATTAATGCAGGGGCATAATCAGGCTGCTTGTTGAACATATCATAGCTAGAAGGATCATAGGGATCCGCACCTTCTGGCAGCTTTTGCCTTGGCGCTACAAGGTCATTATCGGTCCATACCTTTTCCTCATTCTTCCACAGATGTTTCGGATAGAGTTGGTGTGCCTGCCTCTGACAATTGTAGCCATAAAAGAAGTCAAAGCCTCGGTTGTTTGGAATCCCTTCGGTCAAGGGTGCTCCCAGCCCCCACTTTCCAACTATGGCTGTTTTGTAGCCCACGTTTTGTAGCACATTACCCACTGTAAGTGTCCCATCTGGAATTGGCCGCTGACCTTCCAGGTTTGGGTCATTCACTGCTTTTTCATAATTCCAGACCTCTCCTCGTGAAGCCCATTCATCATTGCCGCGAATGTGTGCATTCCCAGGATGTTTGCCAGTCATAAGCATATAACGGGCTGGTGCACAGACCGGGGCTCCGGAATAATGTTGTGTGAAAATCATTCCGGAACGGGCAAGTGCGTCAATGTTCGGAGTTTGGATTTTGGTTTGGCCATAAATACCTAGTTCACCATAGCCTAGGTCATCGGCCATGATGTAAATGATATTCGGTTTTTTGTTCTCTTTTTCGGAGTCGCCACAGGCGAAAAGAACAAAGGCGAGTAATATCAGTGGAAGGATTCTCTTCATCTTGGTTAAGGTTGAATGTTGGGAGGATTAATTTACTGTAATTAATTCAGACTTGCTCTTGATTATTTGTGAAGCCCTATCAAATTCTGTTCCTGAGGTTGGTACGCATTCGTATATGCCCTCACAAACCAACTGATTGACCTCTTATGAATGTAATTTGCAAAAAAAGATCCCGCAATAAATGCGGGATGACGGATGACTGTCCTAATTGCGCCTAAGTGTTTCGACAAATGTCTGATTATATCGATCTCGGGAATGGGCTTTCCAGATCGGGTCGGTTCGCCATAGCGGCTTGATAAGCCCCTCTTCCCATTGGTGAAAGGAGTTGAGTAAGTCTTTCACAAGCTCAGGGTTTTGAGCACTTACATCTACCTTTTCGCTGATGTCCTTGGACAAATCATGTAAGCGAGGTGGTGCGTCATCAAACCAAATGAGCTTCCAATCTCCTCTGCGAACTGCCCCATGGTGTCCGAGACGCCAAAATAATTCCTGATGTGGTGTTGCATTGGACCCCGCCAGATATGGCAATAGATTTTCGCCATCCAGATTTTTAACATCATCGACTTTTGCAGCGGCCAGGGCAGTTGGCAGAATGTCCAAAGTGATGATGGGCTTTGTGTATTCTGAACCTTCCGTGATTTTACCCGGCCATTGGGCTACAAAGGGCACATGAATTCCGCCTTCCAAAAAGGTACCTTTTGTCCCTGAAAAAGGATCATTATTTGAGGCATTGTACGGCATGGCTCCGCCATTGTCATTAGTGAAAATGACCAAGGTGTTTTCTTCCAGGCCGAGTGCCCGAAGTTGATTCATAACCTTGCCAACATTCTCGTCCAATGATCTTGTCATTGCGGCATTAATGGCTCTTTGCTCGGTTTCAAAGTTATTTCTTGCCTCCTCGAGATAATCAGCTCTGGCGTGCATCGGGGTGTGGGGAGCATTAAAGGATAGAAAAAGAAAAAAAGGATTTTCCTGATTTCGTTGGATAAAATCAACGGCCTCATCACCAAAGGCATCAGTCAGGTAAGGCAAGTCCATTGGTTCAATTGGTACACCATTACGCTCAATGTTTTTGGCCTTACCTATGTGATAGGCACTGCTGCCTTTTAGCATTCCAAAAAACTCCTCAAAGCCCCGCTGGTTTGGATGAAACTGTGGCCGTTCTCCCAAGTGCCATTTACCGATCAAGCTGGTCTTGTATCCCGCTGTCTTCAGGTAATCGGCAATCGTCTTTTCTGAGACTGCCAATCCGATTGAGTCAGGGTCATTATTATCAAAATTGCCACCGATGTTATATTCATGCCCAAAGCGCTGTTGATAGCGACCAGTCAACAAACCTGCACGTGATGGGCTACACACCGGTCCACTGACATAGGCGTTGGTAAATTTGACGCCCTTAGCGGCAATGCCATCAATATTCGGTGTGCTGATTAATGTATTACCATTTAGGCTAAAGTCCGCGTAACCTGCATCATCAGCAAAAATGACAATGATATTGGGTTTGATTTCGTCATTTTCATTTCCCGAACAGGCTAGCAAAATCAGCAAAAGTGGTATGATCAATCGCTTGCTCATTTCAGTATCTCGGCAGGATATTCCACTAATTCTCCGGTTGATTTGTCAATGGGCATTTGCGCATCTACCTCCAGGAGATAATCTGTAAGGATCTGCGCCAATTTATTTAGTTCTTCAGGATAGGTATCTGCCAGATTTTGGCTTTCGCCAATGTCAGCTTCAAGGTTGAACAACTCAAAATGTCTATTAGCATGGTAATAGATTAATTTCCAATCACCTAGCCTCACCGCACTGGTTGATCCGATTCCCGGACCGTTTGGGCCCCATCTGTTGGGGTAGTGCCAAAAGAGTGGGCGCGTATTGGCCACATCTTTACCTTCAAGTATCGGCACAAAACTAATTCCATCAATCTCTTGAACTGTTTTATACCCATCTATGCCTGCCATTTCCAAAACGCTTGGAAAAAAATCTTCAATAATCACGTAAGAATCGGTCATGGAATTGGGCCTTACTTTCTTTGGCCACTTTACAATCATCGGCTCCCGGATTCCACCTTCTCTGGCTGAACCCTTTCCACTACTCAAAGGCAGGTTATGTGTGTGTCTTTCCCCTCCGCGGGCCACTGCACTCAGCCCACCATTGTCTGACATAAATAAGATGATTGTATTGTCATCAAGGTTCTTCTGTTCCAGAAAGTTCATGATATCGCCCAGGCTTTTGTCCATTCCTTCGACCATTGAGGCATATTTAGCTTCCGTTGAATCAATGCCCTGATCGATATATTTCTGAAGAAATCGATCATCTCCCTGAATTGGCGTGTGGACCGCGTAATGAGCCATATATAGGAAGAAGGGTTGGTTTTCCTCATTAGCCGATGTCACGGCATCAATGGCTTCCAAAGTCAGGGCCTCACTTAAATAAATATCCTCCCCATAGTATTTCTCTAATCCGGGTACAGCCCATGTTGTCCTCTGCGGATTGTCATTCCCGAAAGAGTTTTTGCCATAATAGCTCCCAGGCGCACCGGCCGCATGCCCGGCAATATTAACGTCAAAACCGAGTGTCAAAGGGTCAGAGGCCGGAGTTTCCATGGCACCCAAATGAGCCTTGCCAGTATGAATTGTTTTGTATCCTGCATTCTTGAAGAGTTGGGGCAGCGGGGTTGCAAGAGCGGTATTATCAATACCCTCTACAGGACTCATGCCATTCATATTCCATTTGGGTTGCTCCAAGAGGTTATCATCGCCAACTGATTGTGTGTCCTTTCTCAATGTCCAGTTGGTCACACGGTGACGGGCAGCATTCATTCCTGTCATTAGACTCACTCTTGTCGGAGAACATACTGAGCAGGCATAAGCCTGCGTGAATTTCATTCCTTCTCTAGCCAGACGCTCCATATTTGGGGTTTGATACAGTCGATTGAATGCCGTTTGTTGGGTCCAAAATGGAACGGAAGTGTCTTGCCAACCCATATCATCCACTAAGAAAATAATAACATTGGGCTTTGTTCCCGTGTCATTAGATTGACAGGATGAGACAATGAAGAAGATAGCTAGGGCTAAAAAGGAAAGCTTGGATTTCATAAGTACTGAAGTATTCTTCAAGATATCAAATTCTGGTAATCTCCAGTAGCACAACTAATATAAGCCAACTTAACGGTCTTGTGGTATTTACGCTCGCCAAGAGGAGACTCATATACGAAGCTTCCGTCAGCGGTTAGAAATTCAAGGTGCCGCCATCGTTTGTGTCCTCACAAACGAACCGGATGAGATTTTCTAAGCACTCTGTTTCGAAGAAAGATGTTTGTGAAGACACAAACATCGGCACAACAGGCGAATTACTTCAGACGCACCTCCTTCGTAATGACGGTAATTAGTTGAGTTCGGCAATAAAACTCCCAAAGTCCAGCGCCTCCCAATGGTCGGTTTCGAACCTGTTCTCATACCCCACTTAGAGCATTGATCATCGGAATCGGGCACAAAAAAAGGCAGCCATTTCTGACTGCCTTGTGTGGGCACTGAGGGATTACTCGTACGCTCAAAGCATGCCGCACACCCCCTCGTGAACTCGGCAAAAAGCCTCGTTTCGAACCTGGGTTCTTATCCCTCATTTAGAGCATTGATCATCGGAATCGGGCACAAAAAAAGGCAGCCATTTCTGACTGCCTTGTGTGGGCGCTGAGGGATTCGAACCCCCGACCCCCTCGGTGTAAACGAGGTGCTCTGAACCAACTGAGCTAAGCGCCCCTTTCCATTTGGGAATGCAAAGGTAATATTGGTTTCTATTAATGCAAATACTTCCATGCAAATCTCAAATCTTTTTTAAAATCGAGATAAAGGGCGGCAGCTTTATAAATTTAATTATCTTGCAATAGGTGTATTCTAACTAACATTTATCAATGACTCTGGGCCAGTTTAGATCACTATTCGATCAGTATTACACCCCAATCAAAAATTTCATTTACTATAAATGTGGGGATGTTGATATGGCCGAGGATCTCACTCAAGACGCATTTTTGAAATTGTGGGAAAAACGTGAGGAGGTCAAAGAAGAGACGGTTAAGAGCTATTTATACACCATTGCAAACAATATGTTTCTCAATCAAGTGCGTCACGGAAAGGTGGTGATGAACTTTGTAGAGAGGCAGACGGATCAGAAAAATGCCGAATCTCCAGAGTACGCTTTAGAGGAGAAAGAGTTCAAAGAGGAGTTGGAAAGAACGATTGCAGGCATGCCAGAGAAGCAGAGAGATGTTTTTCTGATGAACCGAATAGACGAATTGACTTATAAAGAGATAGCGGAAAGGCTTGAGTTAAGTGTTAAAGCAGTAGAAAAGCGGATGCATGGTGCTTTAAACTATCTTAGAGAGCGAATACACCATAAAATCTAAAGAACAGGACTTGTGGCAAAAGATAATTTGATCAAAGATTGGCTGGAACAGGAAATGTCTTCTGAAGAAAGACAGGAAATGGAGAGGGTTATTGCCTTGACAGAAAACTTGAATGTTCCTGTGAATACTGGTAAGCAACAAGCCTGGGATCAACTACTGTCTAAAATAGACACTAGCGATGAGAAAGAAAGGGTGTTGGTTCCGGAGACTGTCAGCAGGCGAAATTGGATTGGCTATGCTGTAGCCGTGGCTGCAGTCCTGTTTATTGGCCTCTACTTTTTCTTGCCAAATCAAAATGTCATGCTGTCGACCGGGTTCGGTGATCAACAGGCATTTACGCTACCCGACAATTCCGTAGTTACCCTCAATGCTAATTCCAGCGTCAAATACAACAAAAAGTCCTGGCTTGAAAACAGAACTTTGACCCTCACTGGAGAGGGATATTTTGAGGTGCAATCAGGGTCGGATTTTGTTATCAATACGGAAAGGGGAAGTGTTACCGTTGTCGGAACCAGCTTCAACGTTTATCAGAGGGATGAGGCACTGGAAGTTTCTTGTTTTGAGGGAAAAGTATTAGTAAGTAATGATGCCGATAAAGGCCAATTGCTGGAAGCCGGAATGCAGGCCACAATAGATAAAAATTCAAATCGTTTAGACATTGGATCCTTTGATCCTAACCAAACCGCAACCTGGAGAATTGGCGAATTCTATTTCAATGAAGCTGATTTGGCTTCTGTAATTGATGAATTAGAAAGACAATTTAACATCACCATCAATGTTTCAGTGGATATTGAATACCGGACTTATTCCGGTTATTTCAACAACCAAAATTTGACCGAAGCTCTTCAATTGGTCTTTACACCAATGGGCTTGAAATACGAAGCAATTGATAATCAGGTAACGGTGCAATAGTGAGACTCATCTACATACTGCTCCTCAGTTTAGTCCTCAACGGACTTGTGGCACAGGATGTAAGAGAAACTGTCATCTTTGAAGAGTTCTCCAATACCTCGCTCACCAAGGTCATTCGCACCTTAAAAAACAAATATAAAATCAAGTTCGCCTATGATGATGCACTGATTTCAGGGCTGGCTATTTCTGGTTCTTACAACAATGTAAGTATCACTGATTTTTTAGAGGAAATCTTACCTGGTAAGGGCATAGACTACCAGGTTCTGAATGGTAAGTTCATCTTAATCCCAAAAATAATAGAACCTGATTCTGCAGTACCGACACTTTATAATTTCACATTATCGGGCTCGGTAAGAGACAGACTTACCGGAGAAACACTCCCGAATGCACTGGTGAGAGTTGCGGGCTCATCACGAGGCACAATCACCAATAAAGATGGTCGTTTCCTGCTGCCTAATGTGCCCTCGGATACTTCCACCATAGAAATCACCTATCTGGGTTATAATGTGAGTTCTACTAAACTTACCCCCAAGGACAATACGTCAGCAATGAATGTGGAAATGCGTGAAAGGACCACGCGAATCCCCGGAGTTACGGTTGAAAGCATACCAAGCGAGACCATAAAAATTGGTGAAGATGTTGGTCAACTCTCAATCAACCCAAGAAGCCTCATGAATGTCCCCAGCTTCGGAGAATTGGACATTTTTCGTTCGCTACAGTTGTTACCTGGTATTAGTGGCACTGATGAAACTGCCGGAGGCCTAAGCATTCGTGGGAGTGATCCTTCTCAAAACCTAGTCAAGTTTGATGGTTTTACCATTTATCGGCTCGACCATTTTTTTGGGGTTTTCAGTGCTATTAACGCAGATGCGGTTAAGGATATCCAAGTTTATAAAAGCGGTTTTTCCCCTAAATATGGTGATAGGGTAGGTGGTGTTATAGACATTACCGGAAAATCAGGCAGCAGGATCAAGCCTGAGTTCAATGTAGGTATGAACATGCTCAGTGCTCGTTTTGGAATACAGGCACCCCTATTTGGTAAAAAGGGCTCCTTCATACTAACCGGACGCAGATCCTTTACTGATATTCTACAAACTGAGTTGTACAAAAATTTAATCACCCGAGCTCGCGAAAACTCTTCAGAAGTAGAGGAACTCACCTTTGGGGATGAAAGTGACAATATCATTCCAGATTTTCATTTCAGTGATATTAATGCCAAGTTTTCATACCAGTCAACAGAGGATGAGCTTTTGTCCGTAACCTATTATAGAGGGAATGATAATTTGAAAACGGATAGTGAGCGACTTTTTCAAGACAGCCCGAATAATTTTAGTATCCAGGATATGCTGCAGGAAAGGGCCAAATGGGGCAATGAAGGCTTTGGATTTAGTTGGTCTAAACAATGGAACAGACAATATTATTCCAGAGTAACTCTGGGACGCTCAAACTTTTTCGAAGACTACTCTTATAATTATCAATTTGATCTGAATGACAACGGCAGAAATGAGCAATTTGACTATACCGTTCTCAGAGATAATAACATTGAGGATACACAATTCGCTTTTGATAACGAGGTTTTCGTTAATCAAAATCACAGGATTGATTTTGGCTTAAACATGAGCAAAATAGTGATTGACTATAACATCAAGGTCAATGATGATGTCAATCCAATAGAGAAAGACGATGGACGCATTTATGGAATTTATGTGAATGAGAAGTTCACACCAAATGAAAAATTAATATTAGAGGCTGGTCTTAGATATACGGTGACTGGTTTGACCTTTACAAATTTCATCTCTCCAAGAATGTCAATGCGTTATCAGGGCACACCGGAATTGGGTGTTAAACTTTCTCTGGGCCGCTACCAGCAATTAGTCCATCAGGTGGTTCAGGATGACCCTTTCACCAACAACCAAACCTTCTGGGCGTTGGCTGATGACCTGGGCCTACCACCACTGGCATCAACCAATTTTGCTGGTGGATTTAATTACAAGAAAAATGGCTGGAATCTTGATGTAGAGTATTTCTCCAAGAGCGTTCAAGGCCTGTTTCAGTTTAATGTATCTCATGTGTTAAGAGGAAACGGCACAGTACCCGAGCCTGAACTAACATTCACAGGTGGACTTGGCAACTCCAATGGTGTTGACATTCTGCTCCAAAAAGATACACGCAATTATTCTGGTTGGTTGGCCTACACCTACCTACAGTCTACCAATCGCTTTGGAGCGATCAACAGAGGGCAGACCCTACCTTCATTACAAGACCAAAGGCATGAAATCAAATTCGTGAATATGCTTGATTTTAAGCGCTTTAACATATCGGCAACGTGGATTTATGGTTCCGGAAAACCTTATTTACAACCCCAAATTAATTTCATAAGAGATGCCCAGGGCAGAATTCAAGAATTTGAAATTGACAACACCCGTAAAACTGTTCAGAGGCTACCTGTTTACAACCGAATCGACCTCTCTATGGCCTACAAATTCGGAGGCCCGAAGTTTGGCGGGGATTTGGGTATTTCCATCCTGAATTTGATGGGAAGGCGAAATGTTCGGGGAAGACAACTCGATATTGGCGTTTTGGAAGGTGCAAGAGGTCAAAGAACCATCGATGAAAGCATATTCAGAGATCTTGTTTTACTTGACTTCACTCCTTCTCTTTTCCTAAATATCAAGTTCTAAGAAACTTCAAAAAAAAGTAGGGTTGCCCTCTATATGCGTGTATTACCCCTGAATGCACGAAAAAGAGCACCATAGAGAGTGGGAAAGAGATTGGCTTGAGGGTAACCTCTCGTCAGATGAGGTGATGGAAAAGATGGGAAGAACTGATGAGATTGTTGCTTTACTCAGGTCTGGTGCGCAAGCCGCTAAACTTCGTGTTCCTGAAAAAAGGTCCAAGGAAGAAATTTGGTCTATTTTGGTTGATAAGGTTGACCAGGAACGCGAAACTAAGGTAATACCTCTTCATAGACGTTACTGGATTGCAGTGGCAGCCTCTGTTGTGTTGTTGGTTGGTGCTTTTTTTCTATTCAAGGCTGTTGATACAGTCACTTATAAAACTTCATTCGGACAAACGGCTTCTTTTCACCTACCCGATAATTCCGTAGTTACCCTGAATGCAGGGTCTGCACTAAGCTATTCCAAAAGAAATTGGAAAGACGAAAGGAGTCTCTCCATGAAAGGAGAGGCTTTTTTCGAAGTTCAAAAAGGCAGCAACTTCACAGTGAACACCAGGCTGGGCAAAGTAGAAGTGCTTGGTACCAGCTTTAATGTCAGAATTTATAATGGTGAGCTAGTTGTGAGTTGTAAAACGGGAAAAGTTCGTGTTACTGACAATGAAAGCGAAATGGAAACCATTACACCAGGCGAAAGAGTGAAAGCCAAAAAACTTGGAATGGTTGATGTGCCGAAAGCCATAGCGCTCGAACAAATTGATGCATGGATTGATGGAGAGAGGGAATTGGAAAGTATTTCCTTCAAAGAAATCACAAAAGAAATTGAAAGACAATTCGATATTGATGTACAACTTGATGGTTTGAATCCCAGTGATATGGACGCTGTGCTTACGACATGGATTACTCGTGATGATCTTGGGAAAACGCTGGATGAATTAACACTGGCATCAGGTCATATATATGAAATCAAAGGAAACGACAAAGTCATAATCAAAAGCAAAACACAATAGCGCGAAACGATATTAAAGACAATGGTGACCTAAATTAGTTAAATGGTTAAGCAGTTAAAGTCACCAATTCTTAGGTTGAGGTGGGGGACTCGTGAGGACGGTCCCCCAATTTTTTTTACAGGTACTCCAAAATCGTTTCAAGGCCTATTCCTCTGGAGCCCTTGATCAATACCGTTCCGTTTGAAACCGGATTGTTTTTCAAAAATTCTACCAAGCCCTCCTTACTTTCAAAATAGCTGGAATTCGGATTGGCATCATAAGCAGCTTTCATCATTTCACCACAGTACAGCACCTGATCAATTCCTAATTGTCTGGTCAGTTCTCCCAGAGCCTTATGTTCCTGAGGCCCCTCCTCTCCTAGTTCAAACATATCACCGAGGATAGCTGTTTTATGAGCGCTTGCCTGAGCTTGAAGATTCTCCAAGGCCGCTCTCATAGATGATGGGTTGGCATTGTAAGCATCCAATATAATCGTCAACTCTCCTTTTTGAATAATTTGGGAGCGGTTGTTTTCAGGCACATATGCCGATACAGCTTCATTCGCCTCCGCTTCGCTCACCTTAAAGTATTTACCCACACAAAGTGCTGCACAGATGTTCTCAAAATTATAGGCTCCTGTCAATTGGGTATGCACTTCCTCTTTCGATTCGGATTGAAAGCTGATTGAAGGTTGAGTGGCTAATAATTCAGCATGCAGAAAATCACCTGCAGCCGGATAATAAACAGGAGAGGCAATTCTTCTCTGAGCCATGTTTGCTAGTATCTCGTTTTGAGAGTTGACAAACACCACTCCTTCATTTTGAATCAGATAATTGTATAATTCACTCTTGCCTCTAATTACACCCTCAAAACTGCCAAAACCCTCCAGGTGAGCTTTGCCGATGTTAGTGATCAATCCATGATCAGGCAATGCAAGCTCGCATAGCGCAGCAATCTCTCCTATGTGATTAGCACCCATCTCTACCACAGCAATTTCAATATCAGGTGTGATGCTCAACAAGGTGAGCGGAACCCCAATATGGTTATTCAGGTTGCCTTTGGTAGCCAACACCTTGTACTTTCTGGAAAGCACATCTCGGATGAGCTCTTTGGTGCTGGTTTTCCCATTAGAACCTGTGATAGCGATCACAGGAATTTGCAATTGTTTTCGGTGATGCCTGGCCAATTCTTGCAAGGCAGTCAGCCCATCCTTCACAAGGAAGTAGCGTTTATCTGTGGCATAGGCTTCATCATCAACCACAGCTAGAGATGCACCACTTTCAAGGGCAGAAGCCGCAAATTTATTGGCATTGAAGTTGGGGCCATTAAGGGCAAAGAAAATCTGGCCTTTTTGAATCGACCTGGTATCGGTGGAAACCCCTGTTGCGTTTAAAAAATGTTGGTATAACGACTCAATCATAAATTCTCAACCATGAAACTGAATCCATTTCATTCTTTCCAAGTTAATACAGAAAACGCTAATCAAGCGTTAATTCTACATGAAGAAGAGTATTTAGGTAAATTTACAGCGAAATCGTTACCATGAGGCCAATCTTTCTTTTTGTTGCATTGCTAATTCCGCATTTAGCCTCGGCACAATACCAATTTAAATTCAAAACTGATCTACCCGTTTCCGTATCCGGAACAGCTTTAACCCTGCCATGGACTGGCGGACTCAACTCTGCACAATTTCAAAAATTGGATTTGAATATGGATGGTATCGAAGACCTGGTTGTCTATCACCGAATTTCTAAAGAGCTCAGTACTTTTCTGACCATTGACAATGCCTACGTTTTCAGCCCTGACTATGTGTCGCTCTTTCCAGAAGAGGTTGATGATTGGTTGATTCTTAAAGACTTTGATTGTGATGGTCAAAAAGACCTCTTTACAAGTACGCCTCTGGGCATCACTGTTTTCAGAAATACTACCACAGGAAACACTTTGGAATGGGAATCGGCCGCTGACTTTCTAAGGTTTGGGGCAGATATCAACCTTCAAGTTAACGCCTCCGATATCCCTGGTATTGAAGATATAGATGGGGATGGGGATTTGGACATACTCACTTATCGTTTTAGCACGGCCAGCACCATTGATTATTACAAGAACACGAGCGTGGAGAATACGGGCAGTTGTGGAGCACTCACCTTTATCCGAGAAACGCGTAGATGGGGCGGATTTGAGGAATGTCAGTGCAATGATATTTCTTTTGGTGGGGTTTGTTCCGGAGGGATTATCAATCAAAATGAGCAAGAGCAGGTGGTAGAGCAGGTGGAACATGCCGGAGGGAAAACAATACTCCCTTTCGATATAGACAATGATGGTGACATGGATTTGATCACCTCTGATGAGTTCTGCGAAACGCTTTATTTCATGGAGAATGTTGGGAATGCTCAAACTGCGTTAATGACTTCTTTTTCAAGCTTTCCAGACTTTGATCCAGCTGCTTTTTACATTTTTCCGTCCGCCTTTTTTGACGACTTCGATTTTGATGGTGTTAAAGACCTGGTCATTTCCTCCAACTCAGACCAGAACCTTTTGAATGGTATTGACTTTAGTGCCAACACCTTTATTTATAAAAACACTGGCAGCAATACTAATATCAGTTTAGCCGCTTCAGAGAACTTCCTTCAGCATGAAATGATCGACTTGGGAGAAACCACCTACCCTGCCTTGGTAGACTTTGATTCAGATGGTGACTTGGATTTATTCGTAGGTAACCGCGGGTTGCCGGAGGGTGCTGACTTCATTGCGAGTATTTATCACTTTGAAAATACAGGCTCGCGATTCGAACCTACTTTCGAATTAGTCAACAGTGATTTCTTGAACCTGAGCAATAGCAAATTCAGGAATATCAAGCCTCAGTTTGTGGATCTGGATGGGGATGGGGATTTGGACCTTACTTATCAGGCTACTAACCCAATTAATGAAACCAGGCAGTTCTATCACATGAACAATGCCGCAAGAAACTCGACCATCGACCTCCAGGCCGTAATCGAAATGGGCATTTCACCTAGAGAGACAGACCAACCTTTCTTTTATGATCTTGACAAGGACGGAAATTTAGACTTGCTTTTGGGCACTTCTTTGGGTGCCCTGCAAGTGCTTCGAAACTCAGGGAATTTTGTTTTCAGCGAGGTCACTTCAGAATTTGCCGACATTGCCAACAATTTTAACCGAAGGAATCTAGTACCATTTGTCTCTGATCTGGACAATGATGGGCGAGATGAACTTATTACGGCTGATTTTTCAGGAGAGGTCAGGATACACTCCGGCAGCCTGGGACTTTCCTTCACACCTGACAGTATTAGCACTCAGGTATTGATTAATGAAACTCTGAACAACTTGGAGTCCACCAAATTCGGTTTGGAAATTCCATTGACAGCTGGTGATTTGTTGGGGACTGGAAAGCCATCATTTTTGATTGGAAACAATCGTGGAGGGCTTTATCTGCTGGAAAACCTCTCAGAAAGAGGGAACAATGGGGCCAACTCTGCTATCGCCATGAACATATTCCCAAACCCAAGTCGAGAGCGTTTCTTTGTCAGAACTGATGTCGCCTCCACACTGGAAATTTATTCTATTACCGGCCAATTGATCAACTCGGGACTACCCATTAATGGTAATAGCAGTTTAGAACTAAACAGCAGCGGCCTTGCCCCAGGCATTTATTTAGTCAGGGCGTCAAACGGCATTAACAAACCCACGGTAAAAAGGGTAATTATCCAGCGTTGATGGATCTATTCATTTACCTCCAAGTTGCCCCAATCGAGAAGATTCGATTTACCCACTCCATTCAGAACTGGGTGAAAAAGTATTACCCAAATGCGCTTTGTTTTGATGCCGATAATCACTCTGATGATCTGGTGATTGGTTATGGCTCTGAGCAGATAGAAAACGCAGAAGAGATTGTGGTTCTGATTGAGTCGGAACCTGATCAAAAGCTCGGAGGGGTAATCACCTTAGTTGAAAAGCTCATAAGGAAAAAGAAAGGCCCGATCATTTTTTTTAATGGCGAACATCCCATGTTGGAAAAAGTGATCAGGCATACCAAAGGTCAGCTGTTTTCAGGGCTTTCTGAAAAAGAAATAATTGAACAGCTGAAGTAATTCACAGCCCCATCAGTCCTTATCATCGATCACTTTCAAACCCACGCCATTGATGTATGCCTTATACTTTCCAAAATCATTGGAAAGTACGGCTTTCACCTTGGCCTCCATTGCCTTGACAGCAGGTTCTAATAATGCCATGGCCGTCTCCTGATTCTTTGTTACTGGTAATTGTACAGATTGAAGCGTAAACGATAAATTTCTCACCTGGGCTGACAAAACGGAGGCATCTCTATAGATCCCTTGCTTAACAGGCTTCGCAGTGATCTGATAGTAAAGGGCATCAATCGCCTTGACAACTTCTTTACCCGTTTTCAACACTGGCTGAGACACTTCTTTGTCCTCAGTTTTTACTCTTGTATTTACCTTTTCAATAGTCTGTTTGGCTTTGCGCAAGTCATTCAACATATTATTTACGTTCGTCTGAAGTGAGTTGAGCTTATTCATAAACTCCTTTTTGACCAACATGTCATTTGTATTCACTTCAATTCGCGGATCTGCATGTACGTTTATAGTGGTTTCACTTTGAGCCTTTTTATAACTCAGTCTTACCGTATATGTACCAGGAAGCGCATCAGGGCCGCGTGAAGTTCTTCGCGCTTGGGTACCTGTTACATTCGGGTTTGCGGGACCATTCGTATCAAATCTCCATTGAAAACGATTCACACCTGGTTTTGCAGATTGATTAAGGCTTTTAACAACCACTCCTTCAGTGTTCAAAATTTCAACTTTTACTCTTCCGCCTTTTCCCTTATTACCCTTGAAATAATAGCTAATCATTGCGCCCTGCGGCCTGTTGTCCGCCTCATAAATCGCATCTCCCACAAGGTTGGCGCGATAGCCGAATGATTCACCAATAAATACCTTATAAGCGTCAGGAGTGTCAAAAATCTGAACTGGTTTATCCAACAAAGCTCTGAGTCCCATAGACGCCATAGCACGCAATGGACGGATGTCATCCAATATCCAAAAAGACCTGCCAAAGGTGCCAATCACAAGGTCGTGCTCTCGTGGATGGATCACCATGTCCTGCGTAGGAATGCTTCCGAAGCCGTTGGTCCATTGTGCCCAATTATCACCGCCATCAACACTCACCCATAAGCCAAATTCCGTTCCGGTAAACATTAATTTCGGCTCGATTGCGTCCTGAACAAAGCTAAGCGTGGCCCCTCTCACTTTATTCTCATCCACTATCCTGGTCCAGCTGCGACCAAAGTTCTTGGTGTGATATACATAAGGCGTCCAATCATTCATACGGTGGTTATCAACTGTAACAAAGGCCTCGGCAGCATTGTAGTCTGAAGGTTGGATTTGGCCAATCCATGCATTCTTTGGCAGGCCTTTTATATTCTCCACCACATTGTTCCAGGTCTTTCCTCCATCTTGAGTAATCTGCACATTGCCATCATCGGTTCCTACCCAAATCACACCTGCCTGCTTGGGACTTGGCGCTATGGAAATTATGGTCGTGTGGTTTTCAGCGGCAGTGTTGTCGTAGGTAAGTCCGCCTGTTTTGTAGTCTTGTTTGGCTGGATCATTGGTCGTCAAATCCGGTGATATAATCTCCCAGGATTGACCATGATCGTTGGTTTTATGTACAAACTGGCTGCCATAGTAGGCCACTCGTTTATCTATTGGATCAGTGGCCAAAGCAGCATTCCAATGAAACCTCAAAGGAACGCCATCCGGATGTACAGGACGCACCTTATACAGAATACCTGAAACACGATCATAATAGTTCAGGTTACCTCCCTGCCCCATTGACCAGCCATAGCGATTGTCTAATGGATCTGGTGCCATATCGAAGCCATCACCAACACTCAGCCTTTGCCAATAAAAATTTCTTATTCCTCCCTTAAACCAGGACTGACTTGGGCCTCTCCATGAACCGTTATCCTGCGCACCACCGTAAATATTGTACGGAATATCATTGTCGACCCGAACGTGGTAAAACTGTGTCAAAGGAAGGCTCTCCACAAAATGCCAGTTCTTACCCCGGTCTCTGGTGTAAGTGAGTCCCCCGTCATGGCCATCTAAAATAAATGATGGATCTTCCGGATGAATCCACCAGGCATGGTGGTCAGTATGCACTTTTCTGGAGGTAACAAAGTTGCCCCAGGTTTTCCCCCCATCTTCCGACACGGTAACATTGGAATGAATACTATAAATACGATTCTCATTCTTAGGGTCTACATATATGTCAGCATAGTAGAAAGGTCTTCCACCAATCCCATTGTCACCAGTTTTGGAAATTTTACTCCATTGAAAACCGCCATCATCTGAACGATAAACGGCATTCGATTTTGATTCTACATAAGCATAAACCCTATCAGGGTCTGACGGGGCAAAGGCCAATCCAATTCTACCCAGATCACCACTCGGCAAACCATCTTCTGATGTCCTTTTTGTCCAGGTATCACCCCCATCAAAGCTTACAAAGATTCCTGATCCTGGGCCTCCTGATTTAAAAAACCATGGCCAGCGCCTGTGCTCCCACATGGCAGCCATCATTTTGTTTGGATTGGAAGGGTCTACCACCAAATCAGCGGCCCCAGTCTTTTCATCAACGTACAATGTCTGGGTCCAGGTCTTTCCGCCATCAACCGTCTTGTAAATTCCCCTTTCTGGATTTTCGCCCCAAGGTGTACCGGTAGCTGCCACAACGGCTACCTTCGGATTGCCGGGGTCAAGCACAATTCTATGAATGCCATTCGTTTTTTCGAGGCCCAAAAAGGTCCAATTTCTTCCTCCATCTATGGTCTTATAAATACCCGCGCCATTATTCATACTATTTCTTGGGTTGCCTTCTCCCGTTCCGACCCAGATTTCATTTGGATTGCTTTGATTAATCGCAACAGAGCCAATGGATGCCGATTTACCATCATCAAAAAGCACATCCCAGGTAGAACCCCCATTTTGAGATTTCCAAAGACCACCAGCAGCAGTACCCGCATAAATAATGTCTGGGTTCTTTAATTCAACATCAAAGGCTGTAATTCTTCCGCTTGCTCCTGCAGGCCCTATACTTCTGGGCTTCATAGCCTTTAATAGTGACATGTCAAGTTTTTGGGCTTGCAGGCCTGTAAATAAAAGAATGGATAAAGAGATAGTTAATAAGGTTCTAATGCGCATGGCTAATCGGTCATGGTTGAATATTTGAAAAGTAAGAAGCTCTGACGAAGAAAGGAAATTGAATTGGATAGATGGGGGTTAGAAGTTTGAAGTTTGAAGTTTGAAGTTTGAAGTTTGAAGTTTGAAGTTTGAAGTTTGAAGTTTGATAGGAAACGAGAGCTGGGAATTTGGGTTTTGGAATTTGGGATTTGGTGCTTGGAATTTACCTTTTCCTACTTCCTGCTCGTGGCTCGAAACTTATTTCACTTTATCTCAAATCCATCCGCATCCAAATGCGCTGGGAATTTCTCACGAAAATTGAAGAGGTCCTTGGCATTGAGTGTTAGGGAAATCAACTCTTCCTGATCAGAAAACACTAATGTCTCTCCTTTCGGAGAATATGCCGCTGAATGTCCATTATAAGGAATGCCGTTTCCATCGTCACCCACCCGGTTCAAACCAACAGCGTAAGACACATTTTCAATCGCTCGTGCTTTGAGCAAGGCATCCCAGGCGCTCACACGGACGGCTGGCCAGTTGGCAACATAAAGCAGTACATCATACTCAAGGTTAAGGTTTCTGGACCAGACAGGAAAGCGTAGATCGTAACAGACCAGTGGACAAATTTTCCATCCCTTCCATTCAACAACTATTCTGTCCTTTCCAAAATCAAAGTGATTGTGCTCATCAGCCATGCGGAATAAGTGGCGCTTGTCATATTCCATAAACACGCCATCGGGCTGCATCCAGATCAAACGATTATAGGCCTGTCCATCATCCTTCACTATAAACGAACCAGTGACAACAGCACCAGTCTGCGCAGCCATTTGCTTCATCCATTTAAAGGTGGTGAGGTTCATGGGCTCAGCAAGGCTGGTTTCCATTGTAAAGCCAGTGCTGAACATCTCAGGCAAAACGATGATATCTGTTTCCCCCTCTATCTGCCAGATTTTTTCTTCAAACATGGCCAGATTGGCCTCTATTTGATGCCAGTGGATATCGGATTGAATTAGTGTGAGTTTTAGGTCTTGCATTCTAATAGAAATCATGCTGAACTCGTTTCAGCCTCTAACCAGAAGACCCTGAAACAAGTTCAGGGTGACAATTTAATTAAATAGCACAAAGAACGTCAGCAGCAGCCTTAAGTGTTTCCTCCCCCTTGGCAAAACAAAAGCGGAGCATTTTTAAATCTCTCTTGTCATCATAAAACACAGACATTGGTATGGCAGCCAGTCCGTGCTCCTTGGTCATCCACTCCGCCATCTCAATATCTCCTTTATCGCTGATGCCATCATAGGACAATACTTGAAAATAGGTGCCTGAGCAAGGGATGGGTTTAAATCGCGAGGATTTGGTCAATTCCAAAAACAAATCACGCTTAGGCTGATAAAGTTCAGGCAGACTTTCATAGTTGTTCGGGTCTTTTAAATAGTCTGCAATGGCCAGTTGAGTGGGTGTATGTGCACAGAAAGCATTGTATTGATGTACCTTTCTGATTTCCTTCATTAATTCAGGCTGTGCAACCATATAGCCAATCCTCCAGCCGGTAGCATGAAAGGTTTTACCGAATGAATTGGTAACGATTGATCGTTTCTTCAGTTCATCCGACCAATGCACAGATTGATGCACGTGCCCATCGAATATGATATGTTCATAGACTTCATCGGACAAAACCAGAATGTCAGTACCTCTCACTACGTCTTCCAACTGCCTTAGATCATCCTCAGAAATTACAGACCCGGTGGGATTGTGGGGAGAATTGAGCAAAATCATGCGCGTGCGATCAGAGACTTTCCCCCTTATCACCTCCCAGTCCAGGCTAAAGTCTTCTGACTTTAGGGGTACCGAAACCGGGATGGCACCATTCATTTCAATAATTGGAGCGTAGGCATCATAGGCCGGATCGATAATAATGACCTCCTCACCGGTTCTGACTAATGCAGTGATTGTGGAGTTGAGCGCCTCAATGGCTCCGGCAGTAACGGTAATTTCCGTTTCTGCATCGAAGGGTTTTGAATAGGTTCTTTCCAGCTTTTTTGAAATCTCCTGTCTCAATTGGGGCATACCTGGCATTGGTGCGTACTGGTTCATGCCCTGTTTCATATAGTGATGAATCCCATCCACTAATTCTTCTGCGACTGGGAAATCCGGAAACCCTTGCGAAAGATTGATGGCGTTGTATTCCTGGGCCATTTTGGACATCACTGTAAAAATGGTCAGCCCAACATTGGGCAACTTGGAGTCAATTTGCATAGCCGGAAATTAGGCAAGCCAGGTCTCAGGAACAAAAGGATGCGCATTTATCATCTGACCGGTTCATTCAAAAATTATTAAATTTAGTCCATGAGAGCACCAACAGAACGTGAAATCGAGAACTTTAGGAAGTGGAAAGATAACCCCACACCTAAGTGGAAGTTCATAGTCATTTATGGCTCATTATTATGGGGTACCATAGCCGGTTCATTAGCCTATTTTATCACGCTATCGATGAGTGGTGGAGCCTTTGACCTGGCGCAATTCATCACCCGAGTTATTGTTTTTATGATTGTTGGCCTACTGTTCGGATATTTTATGTATCGAGGCAAGATAAAACGCTTTGAACAAATCAAGGACCAACTTTAGCCCCTTTCCAGCTGAAGCAGATAGTTCCCTTGACCATTCTTAGATACCAATCGCTCAATTTTGATTATATTTTGGAGCCTTCGACTAAACTATGTCCAAAAAATCCAAAATCAATTGGAAGAGCGCCATTGGCGAAATCATCTTCATTTTTATAAGCATCACACTGGCAATAGCCTTTGACAATTGGAATGACCAACGGAAAGAGAACATTGAAGCTCACCAGCTTGTGACAGCCTTATTATCTGAGACGACTTCCAATTCTCGTTTAATTCAAGAGCAACTCCAGCTAACAGAGCAAACTATGGAGTCTATTCATGCTCTCCTTGAAAAAATGGGCCCTGACTCTAAATCCCGGAAACGCTCTACAATTGACAGTTTGATTTTCAATACACTCTACTCCCCGGTATTATATACAGAGGACGAAGTCCTCCATGATTTAATTGAAAACGGCAAAATTGACCTTATTGATAATGACAGTATACGCCACGGAAGTCTCAACTTAAAATTTGAGAAAGAGAGAGCAGCTCTGATTGAACAAATAATTGTTGGTCATGTACGCTTACAGCTTATGCCCTATTTATCCGAACGTATTTCAATTGTAGACATGGACAGCCAGTTTGGTGATTCGAGGGGAAAATTAAATGGCTCCGCGTTCGACATTGACAGCCGGATTGTTCTTAATGATTTTCGTTTTGAGAATAAAATTGAAGACCAATACAATTCACTTGCAGCGCTCAAAGGAAGGTATCAAGCCCTGCTGACTTCCTCCGAGAGCCTAATCGGACATTTAAACAAATCCCTTTTAAAATGATCCGAAAACCCAACTTTAAGCTTAATTGGAAGTACGCCATCGGTGAATTAGTACTCATCTTTCTGGGTATCAGTCTTGCCATCTCTTTTCAGAATTTGAATGCAAACCTGAAGTTAAAATCACAGGAACAGACCATTCTGGAAAGCTTATTAACCGATTTTGAGTTAGACAGTGCTAAACTTAAGCGATTTGTATTTCTGACAGACTTAAAGATGCAAAAGGGGAGGCAAATCAAAAATAGCTTGTGGATTGAGAAAACAATGCCGATTGATTCAGTCGATATGGTTACCCATCTGTTTTTTAATGGCCGAACCGTTGAGTACAGTCCTTTTATCCCTACTTATGATGAGTTGGTGGCTTCTGGCCGAATCGACTTATTAAGTAATAAGGTCATTAAAAATCGAATTGTGAATTTTATGAGCAGGCTAAGTCTCAATCAATCATTTTTTTACAATGAGTCAAGCCATCGCAAACAGGAATACAACGATCATTTGTCTGATTTTTTTAATGCTGAAATTATGGCTTTGATCTGGCGCAATCCTCCTGATTCTGACCAGGACAGCACGTTCACAGAAATGAAAAAATTGGGGATAGATATTAATGGATTTCGGAAGCATCCAAAATCAAAGATTATGGTTCAAAATGCCGTGGCCACTGACGATGAGGCCAACCTAAGATACGAAAGATTTCTAGAAGAAATCCATGAGATACTGGAGCTCATTCGTACTGAAATAAATGACTAGTCAGACTATTACAAAAGAGAGCAATGATTCGCAAACCCAACTTTAAACTGAACTGGAAATATGCACTTGGTGAAATTCTTCTCATTTTCATTGGTATCACCAGTGCCATTTGGTTTAATAATTGGAATGAGCAAAAGAAAGATCGAAAGCTCGAAGAGCATTTTTATGGCCTAATCATCTCTGATATGGAAGCTACCGTTGATGATATTGAAGATGCCCTTCAGGCTGCCAAGATCAGGATTATAGCCGGAAACAATATTTTAGGTCTCATTGATAAGAATCATCAAGATATTTTTCAACTCGATGATATGACCCTTGATTCTCTCTGGTCAGTCAGATACCTTCAATTATTTAATCACTTGTCTCCGCTATCAAGAGATTTACTGTTTTGCAGGACTATCCAGGTGATCGACACCAGAACAGCGGGTTTCGAGGAAATCACATCCTCGGGAAAGCTTCAGGCCATTCAGGACAATGCCTTACGCTCGGAAATAGTGACTGTCTACGAGCAGCTTGAAGATTGGGCCGAATCGAATACATTCTTCAGAGGAGCCATGGAGCGTTATACCGACAATATGGAGGCAGCAGGAATTGCCCAGCAAGATGTAAGACCCGATGATCTACTCATTAGATCAATCAAACAGAGTCCTGTTTTTCAAGCAAGTATCCGGTCAATGATGGCAACTGGTCAGGAGCAGAACCTCACTTATGCCACAATGATTACCTACATCAATGACTTTAAATCCAAAATCGAAAACGTCTTAAATAATTTTGAATGACCGATAAACGAAAAATTAAGCTCAATTGGAAATACGCACTCGGGGAACTGGTGCTGATATTTTTAGGTATCAGTCTGGCGATTTGGTTCCAGAATTGGAATGAGAGCAAAAAAATCAATAACCAGAAAGTCCTTATTCTTAAGCAGATCAGAGCAGATCTCATACAAGACAGTACAAGTTTAAACGATGTCATTAAAGCCCATATCCGATTGGATACGGCTGTTGCGAGAGTCATAACAGGGGCGCCTACATCGATAGCTGTCCGCGGAATCCCGCTTATTAATAGCACTGCCAATCCGGAGCTAAACACCACTGCATTTGACCTATATAAATCATCGGGTCGACTTGAATGGTTGGATGAAGATTTGGGTCTTAAAATTCAATCCCTCTACGTCATGTACGAATCCTGGGAAGAAGACTTAAATTTTTTCAAAGATCTGGTAACTAATAAAATTCGAACACGCATCAGCGAGTTTATGATCACCGAGGTTCAGGTTCAGCAAATGAAAAAAAATAAGACTACCGATCCACGAATGGATCTAAAAAACATTAACGCACTATTAAATGATGTGGAGCTTGCCCGCTACTTGTTTACCCACACCATTGCCTCACGGGAGTGTAAACTAAATTATAGGGAAGGTCTCGAAAAAATTGATGAAGTGATTGCCGCAATAGACGAATATCTAGAACAATGATCCGAAAACGAAACTTCAAATTGAACTGGAAATATGCACTAGGTGAACTAGTCCTAATTTTTTTGGGTATAAGCTTGGCCATTACATTTCAGAATTTCAATGAAACCCAGAGAGGTGATCAACTGAAATATGACTATTATGATCGTCTACTGCTCGATTTAGAAAGAGACAATAATGACCTCAATGAGCTAATTGGTCGAGTAAACCAACACCTTAAATTATATGAAACTGCGGATAGCATTGTAGCACTAAACAGGAGCAAACCGGAAAAGCATGAAATGCTTATTGACCTTCTACAAGACATGCTTTTCTTTGAATTTTTTGCCAATACCGATACCTATGATGATTTGGTTGCTTCTGGGAATCTAAAGGTTTTGGATGGTGAAATCAGATCAGAACTGGTCAATTTGGCCAATCATCATATCGAGATGAAAAGATATGAAGAAGGCAATAATAATTGGGCAGTTGACTTGATTACGAGGCTCTCATCTGAACAACCAATGGTTCCTCCAAACGATGTTTGGAAAGATTTTGTAACATTCAATTCAGAGCAAAGTAGAACGCTCTATTATAATTACTTGCGAACAAGAAGAGGTTCTGATGGCCGAGCAAAAGAGAGATATCAGCAACTGATGAGTATGAATAACCAATTGATTCAAAAAATCCAGTCAAACCAAAGATGATCCGCAAACGCAACTTCAAACTCAATTGGAAATATGCTCTGGGGGAAGTGCTGCTAATTTTCATTGGTATTACCAGCGCTATTTGGTTTCAAAATTGGAATGAAGAAAGGAAAGACAAGATAAAAGTCAATAGCTACCTGGCTACTATTGCAAATAATTTGAGCAGCGATTCACTAGAGATTTCACGCTTCATTCAAGTAAGTGTAGAAAAGACAGCCGCAGGTGAAAAATATATACAGGCAGTAAGAGTCAAAAAACCTTCACTTGAAGCACTTATGGCTGGATTGACTCAACTTGAGGAAGAGTATCTGACCTTGAACTCCAATGGCTTTGAAAGCCTAAAAGCTTCGGGTTTTCTAAGCAATATTCAAGGAGGGCAAATTGAGAAAGCACTGTTCGACTACTATAGTTACTATGAGGAAATCCATGAGGATGAGAGCAGTATGAACCAATTCATAGAGGCCCAGGAACTTGAATTTGTAAAAAGCGCGGCTACCACTGAATTCATGATTATGGTGACTGATATATACACCAACAAAAGAGAGGCAGTCCTCAACCGACAAGAACAACAAATTCTGGCCCTAGTTTATGACCATCCAAGCCTGATTAGTGTGAACCTGAGAGCAGGATTTATCGATAGCAGTTACCGAGAATTAATGGAAATGGGAAACAAGCTTAAGTCACTAATCAATGAAAGACTGAAACGATAATCCGCAAACCCAACTTCAAACTCAACCGGAAATATGCTCAACTTCCTCAGAAAACTTAGACGAAAAGAGATGAAAGGCACACGCTATCTGAAATACGCAGTTGGAGAAATCTTCCTGGTGGTGGTTGGAATCCTTATTGCCCTTGGCATCAATAACAGGAACACCGAAAGGCAGCAGCAGAACGAACTGGAGGATTACTTAATCCAAGTATCCCAAAATATTGAGGAAGATATTAAGAAAGCTATTGCAATAAAAGCCCAAAGAGATTCGGTGATTATAAATAGTCGAAAGGCCATTGACCTATATGTTCAAGATAAATTTGATCATGATGTTATGCTCAGGGCCGCTATAAGCAATTTTATTGAATTTTATTTTACCCCAAACACTAGTGGCTTTGAGGCACTTAAGAGCTCTGGATTTATTGGGAAGATCAAAAACAAAGTCATTCTCAAAAACCTCTACGACTATTATGCACAAGTTGAAAAAATTCAACTCGATGAACGAAGCGCTAATCTCTTCATTGAAGAAATGGAAGCCCAATGGATTGGCAGAACCCCAATAGCCAAGGTCTTTTTTTATTCACAGGTTAACATAAATGACCTGGGATTAGAACAAGGGGTTATAGAACGGATAAAGCAAGAGAATTCACAAGCCTTAAAAGATCCGGCTGTAGAAGGTGCAATACTAAGAGGTGGCTCCAATGCAGTAATCCAGGAATATTATTTGGAATTGATTGCCGTTGGCGGAAAATTTATTGAGCACATAAATGCAATGAAGTGATCTCCTTATTCAGTAAAATCAGCCCTCGGTCCCTAAAGGCATGCCAACAAATATTTCGTTTGCTGTACGGGTAGGTTCCCTTCAGGGAATAAAAGGGCATGCGGATGGCAAAACGAACAAATCATGATCATCCGATTCAGAAAAATAAGAAAGCAGCTTATATGTGAACACAAATTGAAAAGATGCTATGATCAACTCCCTCAGAAAACTAAGACGTTCAGCCCCCTCCAAAGTGGGATAGTTCCGTAATCAAACTTACAAACGCAGCCCTTTACCCCTTTGTGAAGTATTGTGATCAACCAGCCTTAGCCGGATGATCAAACTATTCAACAAAATGCGGCATTCTTCCATGAAGAACGGAAACTGGAGCAGCTACATGCCCTATGTTATTGGCGAGATTGTACTGGTAGTAGCCGGAATCCTTATTGCGCTAAGCATCAACAATTGGAGTGAAGACAAGAAGGTTAGAAACCTAGAATTAAAGCTACTCTCAGAACTCAAAGAAGATATTGAACAAAACCGCAGTGACTTCGACTTTAATATTGAACTTCGTGAACAAGCTATTACATCCTTAGAGACTATCATTCAAACTATCGAAGAGAACATCCCCTATTCCGATACCCTCGATTTTCATTTCGGGAATATGTGCAACATCAGCACGATGACGTTGAATACTTCTTCTTTTGAAGCCATCAAGTCGGCTGGGCTTACCTTTATCAGTAACGATGACTTGCGAAAGTCAATTACCAATTTTTACGAAGTCTCGATCAACTATCTGGAGAAAATTGAAAGAGAATATGAAGCACAACAACTCACTCCTCGCTGGACGGATTACCTGCTCAATAATTTTCATAATACCGCCTTAGGTGAATCTTCAACTCCCAACCACTATGGCAACACGATTAAAGATTCCATGTTCAAGGAATTATTGCATATGTCACTCTATATCCAGGAGACCATCAAGGACAACTATGAGGCCATGGATTACCAGGCCAGTACCATTTACAGCTTGATTGATCTCGAGCTGAATCCGGACAAATGATCACTCATTTCTCAACACCTGTGCAGGGTTAGATCTTGCCAGCTGAGCCAGGTTCACCGAAGAGAACAGGAAGGCCAAAGTCATACTCAAACCTGTAGCGATCAGTGGCACCAGCCAGTTGAAGTCAACCCTGTTGGCAAATTGATTTAACCACTCCCCTGCAGCCAGGTAGAGTACTGGAATGGCAATTAGATTGCCCAGAATGACCAGCTTTGCAAAATCCTTAAAGACCAGCCCAATAATGGCGACTCGGGAAGAACCCAGTACTTTTCGTACGCAAACTTCTTTCTTGCGCTTGTCTGCCATAAAGTAAGACAAGGCCAGAATCCCCAGAAGGGCGATGAAAATGGTGAGCAGGCTGAAGAGATTGAAAAGTTGACCAAAATTGCTTTCGGCAGCATCATTGGCCACCAAAATCTCATCGATCATGGTAAAGTTAAATGGAGACGTTGGGAATACTTTTGCATGCTCTTCCTGAGCATAAGTCAGGAACTCTGATAAATAGACATCGTCCAGCTGAACAGATACTTTTGAGAGCTCCCATTGATTATTTCGGAAGACTGTAGGACGGATGGTCTCTTTGGCTGAAACTTGAATGAAGTCTTCCACCACACCAATGATGTTCAAGGTGTCGCCCGGACCGGGAAAAACAATCCGTTGATTCATGGCTGCATCAGGTGAATCAAAACCGTAAAGGGCCACGGCTTTCTCATTAATAATTAAGCTCATGGAATCTGATTCATATTGAAAATTCCTGCCTGCAAGCATCTCCGCCTCAATCATAGGTAAATAATCAGGACCAACAATATGCATATCCATAATCCCGGTACCTTCATCTCCCAGGTTTCTACCCAGCACCACCGAATTGGTAGAGAAGGGAGATTCATCTCCTAAAACACTGGAAGAGTAGGCGACTTTCCGGACCCCTGGATATCCATTAAGGATATTTTTGAACAGCTTTAGTTTTTGGTGATGTTCCCTTTCGCCTCGGTCATAGAGATAGGTGTCTAGTACCAAAATATCTTCTTTGTTCACACCTAAATCAACATTAGCCATATGATCTACCTGCTGACGAATGACCATGGTACCTCCGATCAGCAAGGCGGAAGCCATAAATTGAAAAATCACTAAGGCTCTTCTCAATTTACCCGAAGCAGACATACCACCTTTGTCTTTAAGTGCCTTCAAAGGAGCTATTCTTGAGATAAATGTAGCCGGATAAATGCCACATAGCAGACTGGTTGACAGCCACAACGCAGCAATAATCAGCAGATCACTCATGGTCAACAACTCGGACTGTGGGAAATTCAACCCTACTTGTTGTATCACATAGGGTTTCAAAACATAAAGAATAGCGACCGCCAGAAGAATGGCTACCAGACTAAATACCATGGCTTCCCGCATAAACCTAATGAACAGGTCGGATCGAGATGCTCCCAGGGTTTTTCTAATCCCCACAGCCTTCAATCGGTCAGCCACGCTGGCAGTATAGAGATTTACATAATTAATCCAGGCAATAATCAACACCAACACGCCAATAATCACCATGGTATTGACTACCTGTGCACTTCCATTTTCATCGATCTCCCGGTAGAGGTGAGAATTTAGATGGATGGACTTTAAAGGCTGGAGGTCAAAAGAAACCAATTCCTTTCCCGGACTGTCGGGCAAATACTTTTCGATCAAGCCTGGAAACTTTGCTACCAATTGCTCAGGTTGAACACTTGGCAAAAGCTTCACATAGGCAGGGTATTGGGTCCATTGCCAATTGTTTTCGATGCGATCGCGATCCACAGTCGGAATGGCATATAGTGAAGTCCATGACAGAAATACATCTGTTGTGATGTGTGTTGGTACGGAATCATCAAAGACCCCCGTCACTTCAAAGAAATAGCGCCCATCACGTGTTTGCATTTCTATTCGTTCACCCACAGCAGGGTTATCCCCAAACAGGGCATCGGCCTTACTTTTAGAAAGGACTGCAGTATGCTGATTGGTCAGCGCTGTACCCGGGTTCCCTTGGACCAATTCAAAGGAGAAAAAGTCAAAAAGATTGGCATCTGCATAATTGATAAATTCCGACTCTACCGAGCGTTCCTCCCAAACCATCAATCCCTTCAATCCCCAAACCGGAACAACTCGGCAAGAGGCAGTCACTTCCTCATAATCTCTTTCTACCGCAGGCCCTAAAGCCGGAAAAGAAGCAGCACTCACATAAGGGTCCTGACCAGGTCTCTCACGAGCGTATGTAACCCTATAGATTTGATCAGCATCTTCGTGGAATTGGTCATAGCTCCATTCATATTGGGCATACTGAATAATGAATATGAAAACAGCAATACCGATGGAAAGACCGATGATATTAAGCAGATTGAGCAGCCCCTTTTGACGTTGTTTTCCTTGGGTGAAAAAGCGAAGGTTTCTAAACATTGTGCTGAGTTTTTGATTAAACGAATAAACACCGTATGTACTTCAACATTTATATAAAAACTTAAAGCATCATTCAACTTAATTAATTCATCATAGAAGGAGACATACAACGAACGCAAGTCATTCGTAATTTCCTACATTATCAGACACATCTTGCTGTTGTCCAGATTATAGGCCACCACTCCTACGACAAATCATGGCTAGCCATCTAATAAGTCGACCTCCGTTTATCTCAATACCCAATTTGGTTTTTTGAGATTTTGAACCTAAGTTCAATCAGCCTGTTTGGTCTTTATCGCAATGAGGGATATACTAGTGCTGAATTTCCTCGAATCAGCATGTATAGCGCTCCCAATTAAACAGTCATGTTACTACACAAGTCATTAATTTTTCGGACAGTCATTTTATTAAAAAAGAACTTATTCTTCTCCGCAATAGCCCGGAAATAAGTTGCTATGACGGAAAGGCAAGAGCAGCAAAAGGATCAAAATGCTTACCCTAACTCCTAAATCGGTACCACTTGAAGAAGTATGCTCGGCCCCTTATTTGAGAATTAATATTTTAAAAGACAATAAATCAACAATAGAATTCAACTCTCTTTACTATGATTGAGAACTACTACCCTGAAAGTCCCAACATTAACAAAGACGTTATCACCAAAGTTACCAGCCAATATCGAAGTCAGGTTATCGTCAACCTCTTGGCCATCGCACTCTTTTTCATATTATTTCTGGCTATGATTGCAGGCGCTGGGTATCTCGCCTATTTATCCGCCATGTACCCGCTTAGAACCGACTTCACAAAATGGGATATCTTATTAAAGATAGGTTTGGTGGCCATGTCGGTAATGCTGTTTGGCTTTTTGCTAAAATTTCTATTTAAAAAACACTCCACTGAAAATCCGCTGCATGTGGAGATCACCGAACAAGAACACCCCAGGTTGTTTGAGTTTATCAGGAAGTTGAGCAAGGAGGTTGGTGCTCCTTTCCCAAAAAAGGTGTTCGTGAACCATGAGATTAACGCTGCAGTATTTTATAACAGCACAGTCCTCAGCCTTTTCTTTCCTGTTAAAAAGAATCTGCTTATTGGTCTGGGGCTGGTCAATTCCATAAATCTCACAGAATTTAAAGCAGTACTTGCCCATGAGTTCGGGCATTTTGCCCAAAGCAGCATGAAGCTGGGAAGCTACGTGTATATGGCCAACAGCATTATTTATGACATGGTGAACGAACGAGATCGTTGGGATGATTTACTGGAACGGTGGAAAAAAATGGATTTTAGATTCGCAGTTTTTGGTTGGATTTTGTCACCTATTATTTGGCTAGTCCGGCTTTTTATGAGCCTCCTTTACAAGGCTATGAACTTACTGCACTCCTCTCTTTCGCGTCAAATGGAGTACAATGCCGATTTGGTTGCGGTAAGTGTTACAGGCAGCAATAATATTATCAGCGGCCTCTATAAAATCGGCTTAACCGGCCAATCTTATAACTTCACATTCGGCCAGTTGCAAACTGCCAATGATCAAAACATTTATACCAACGATCTCTTTTTCAATCATCGAAAATGCCACGAATACCTCGAAAAAAACAACAGCTATTTTAAGGAACATATATTCTCAAATAAGGTAACAGAGCCTCTTTCCAACTACCAGCTCTTTGATAAAGACGAGGGAGCTGGATCTGGCATGTACGCAAGCCACCCCTCCGACTTTAAAAGGGAACAAAACGCCAAAGCCAATTTTGTTGAAGGGGTTGTGGATGATAGATCGCCTTGGGAGTTATTTGATAACCCAGATACCCTTGCCGAAAAAGTCACACAGAACTTGTACGAGGTGAGTGAGGACAGCAATCGCATAGAGTTTATACCAAAAGAAGCCGTTCAGGATTTCATCTATGATGAATTAAGCGAATCGGACTATCATGAGAGGTACAAAGGGTTTTTTGATCTCCGAACACTCAACATTTCTCCCAAAGATTCGCTGAAAGACATTTTGGAAAGACAAGCTATTTCAGAGGAAAACCTATTAACCCACCTCAAGGCACTTTGGGATGATTCCTTCAAAAATAAAATGGATAGCGTACTTGAAAAGAATGACAAATTGATCGAATTAATAACCCTGGCACAATCGCAGGATAAAAATGGTTCAGTAGAAATTCAGGGTCAGTCTTTCGGGTTTGGAGAATTGCAAACGGCCCATGAGAAAGTTATGGCTTTGACGGCAGAAGATGATGATTGGTTCAATGCCAAACATGAACAGTTATTTGCAATTTATACGCTATTGAATCAACGATACACACCCGATGACACAGAGCTAAGTGATCGGTATATTTTCACCGCCAGTGTGAATATTCTGACTGAACAACTCTCGAAAATTGAGCAACCCTTAGAGGAAGCAATTGGAAAAATTATTGAAATGGGGGAGGTTGCGGACAGTGAAGTCAAAGTCTATGCTGACAAATTCTTTAGCTTAAAACAGCAAATGGAAGACTTGGTCAGAAATGCTAAGACTGTTCAAGTCCCCATTCTGGGAAATATAGGTGACCTTCAAAAATTGGGACAGTATTTGGTGAATGGCAAAGTGGCATTCATCCCAATAACCACTTTAGACTTTGATCGTGTACAAGAATTTAGAGAACAGGTTCAAGACGCTGGCACTCGATTGAAAAGACTATATGAGAAGAATCTGGGTTTGCTTTTAAAGAAGCAGGAAGCACTTGAGGCAGAGGCTGGTGTCCAATTCTAAGTAGTTGTAGATAGGCTTCATTCTCTGAACATATGTCTGCATTATTCCACTTTTTTGGTCAACCTATATCAGGTACATACACCCTGCCTTTCCCACTTTGAGTTGTCGAAATAGATGAATCATATTGATGAGTTTGAAATCTAATTAAAAAGAAAACGCAGCCAACCTATGACTGCGTTTTAAAAGGCTCATCAATTTTAATTAATATGTCAGACCATTTATGACTAAATAGTGCATTCTCATGGACAAATTCCGTCTACTTCTTCACATAGAGCTTCCCATGATCCAGGTCAAAGGCAAGTACAGCACCGTAGAATATATCCCAACCAATTAAGCCATCAGCCACAGATACAAGGCCAGGAACTCCTTTGAACATCACATTAACATCCTTAAAAAGTGAATTCGCAAACTTGACTTCATCGAAGCTATAAAGGTCCATTGGGATATGATTTTTACCAGAACCCCGTAGCGTATCTGTTTTCACAAAATTATAGCTACCCTTCAATGATTCTTTAAACTCCTCATTAAACTGTGCATCAGAACCTCCACTATCCAAAACCAACCTCAATTTTCTCCCGTTAATTTCAACCGGAATAATAGGCATATGGGCATACATCTCGATATCAATGGCCATAAAATCATCCAAAAACGACTTGTCTTTAAGCTCACCACTTTCATCCAACTTGCGCATCACAATTTTTTGGTTCTTAGTATCAAAAACTGTCAGGTACCCTTTCATGATGTCCATGCCAATCAGACCAAGGTTTCCCTTTTCTTTTAAATGACTTAGGTCCATTCCCATCCCGGCTATGTCGTTGACCTCTATACCCTTCATTTTAAAGTTATCGACCCCCAATCTGACTGTTGAAGTTTCACCAGTAGCCCCGCTAACACCGTGCATTGGCCCCTTAATATCCAATTCATCTTCCTCGAAAGCATCGGTGTTAAGAATCAAGGCTGGCGCCCCAGTATCGAAATAGAGATAGCCTGTTTTCCCATTCACTGTGGCCTCAACAACCATGTCTCTATTCTTAATAACCATGGGTATTTCTACATACTCCGGCCTTATGTCCTTCTCGTTATCTCTTTTGTTTGAAGCTTCTTCATTCCCTGCTCCATGGCCACCCAATTGAATCTTAGCAATCTCAGCCTCCAAAATCTTCTTGTCTTGTGTCAACTTGAGATGATGTTTTTCTGGCTCGCCTTGCGACATCATAAAGGATACCTCTAGTAGAAATTTTTGATCCACCAGGCTTACTTTATCTACTCGTATTTCATCAATACTTTTCTCCCACCCTTCTACTACTTGCTTCATGATCATGGTAGCCATATCTCCATCATAACCTTGATAAGTAAAATCCTCATCTATAAAAGTGCTTAACAACTTGTAGTCTTGGGCATTTAGGCTTTCCCATAAGGTATGAACCGTTGAATGGAATTGTTGCGGGTCTTTTGAATACTGTGCATCGACCTTATTGATCAAGAGCAATAACACGGATAATGCGATTATTTTTTTCATAACTGTTTCAATTAAGACTCAAAAAAACAGCTTAAAATGACCAGAATCGACCCAGCGTGTGCGATGACACGCATTTAGTGTTAAATAGTGTTAAGCTTTCTGAAAGTACTCAGTAGGGCTTTGACCCAGCTCCTTTTTGAAGATGCGATTAAAGGTTGATTTAGAAGTGAATCCGCAATCGTAAGCTAAGCCCAGTAGGGATTTTTTTTCATCTTCGCTGGAATTATACATATCCACAAAGGCCTTAATCCGATAACTATTGACAAAATCATTGAAGCTCTTCTGCTCTACTTCATTGATTACCTGAGACAAATGATTGCTTCGAGTTTGCAGAGCGGCCGCCAATTGATTTAAGCTCAATTCGGAATCAAGAAATGGCCGTTCCTCCTTCATATAGGTCAACATAGATTCATGGAGCACTTGAGCTTTGGAAGCTGTGAGCCCTGATTTTCTATACTTCACGGCTGCCTCCAAATTGTCCACAGAAGGGTCAGTCCTTTCGTTTTGAATTGCTTGCACTGAAGCACCGTTTCTATAAAGGTGCAAAGCCATAAGGTAGACAAAGGCCGTGACTGATATAAAAAAGTAAGATCTCACCTCAACAACATCTTGCCTCACCAGATATTCAAAAACCAGGAAAGTCAACCAGATAATGCCCAGACCAATCAATGGAATTTTCGTCCAATTAAAGATACTTTTCCACTGCTCTCCTTCATTCTTTGAAATCAACCAAAGGCATCTGAAAATCCATAAAATATAAAGTGGGACTGCCGCCATTAAATAGATGTAAAAAGCGTTGATAAGCCCAGGACTTGTTTGGCCTGAAAACTGAAAAATGAGGAGAAGAACTGCCGGCAGAAAATGTAAGCTCATTTTCAGCCTGCCTATTTTGCCTACATAGAGCGAGGTGAAATATAAATACAGCATTGGTCCCTGAACAAAAGAAACCGTACTATTTAAGACAGCTAAAATCGGATTAGCTACCAAACCATCCCTTAATAGATATGAGAAACCAAGATGGAGAACAATTAGTGAAAGCCAGAAAAGCAGTATTCTTTCCGTAGCAGACTTATTAGATCTTATCAACAATAACGCCAATACGAATAGGCCTTGGATAACACCAACAAGTAAGATGGTTTTCACGCCACAAATTAAACTAATTCTGGTGTTTGAATTAACGCCAAATCAAATCTCGGTATCAAACCTTCAAGCAACCTTGAATTAGAAGGTATTGAGATTCCTGTTGACAAAACTCCACGTAACTCAAAAGAGGTACACTTGATTATACCTCTTTTGTGGTAACAGGTAGTTGAAACTTGAGTCTAAATTTGGATCACAACCAAAAATCAAACGACTCAAATTCAAACCATATAGCCGGAATTTATTTTTATCAAAAGGAATATTAATTAGATTGATTAAAACATTAATTGAATAAACACAACAGTGTATACCTATACATTATGGACTATTAAAATATAGATATGACAAATCAAGAAAAACCCAAGTTTAGAATTTATCCATCCATCGGAATTGCACGTATGGGGAATGGAAAACCAGAAAAAAGTGAAGTTATTTTTAGTCCGGAAGTGCCCTGGGCAAACATGTTCAAAACTGATCAAACCTATTTTACCCCAGACGGTGCGTTAAAAAAGCAGGCACAGAGATTTTATATCTATGAATGTGATGCGGATGGAAATCCCACGAATAAATTACCTGCAAGCGAATATGACATTGAATGGTCGGTTGAAGTGGCCAATAAAAAGCCATTCTGGTATGACTTCAACAACAGCATGGACCTCTCCGTTCAAATGGAGAACCACAATAATTTAAGTAAAAACTTTCACGACCATAAAATTGCGCCAGGCCTTAATGCCAGCTCAAGAAATCCGAATATACCCAGTGAAGGTTTAGACGGAAGAGGCATTAACAACTATAGAGAAGAGTTGGTAAATGGTCCAAATTTCGCGTCCGTATCAGGTGCTAATACCCGAATGGCCATTGAAGGTTTATTCCCTTTTCCCAAGTTCGAGGAAGGCGTAAGTCATATTGCCTCCAAAATGAACACCAATTCAAAGACAGTAAATCTTGGTACCCTTGAATATGATGATGACCCCGAAAATGCCGAGACTAATGGGTCGCTGATTTTTTATGGTGCTGATGGTATTTCTGCTTCCTTAAATCCATCGGATCTCAATACCGACTTTGCAGACAATTCAAACTGGTACGATGATATCTGCGATGGACGAGTTACCGCAAAAATAACGCCTAAAGGCGGTGGAGAAACCATTGTTTTGGACGATCCGAAATCAGCAGCATGGATCGCTACTGCACCACCAGATTATGCACCCCAAATTCAACCCATATCATCCTTGTTCGATCTTATCTGTGGAGCAGATGATAAGACGACCTATACTTCTGATGTATCCCGATTGAGTTTGGTGCTTCCTTTATTTGTTAAATTTTACCGAATGCAATGGGTCAATTTAGGAGACTTTCTTGCACCATCGTTCAAAGAGGAGATTGATAAATTAGTCGCTGAAGGGACGTTTAAATGGATCTTTAATAAACCAGATCCATCAGATGAAGCCGAGGCAAAGTCAGTACGTAAAAAAATCTTCGAATTATTCAGAAATCCGATTTACGATTACGACAATGAGCCCATCATCCCTAGTAAGGACATGACGGATTTAAGCGCTTTGGGACTTGGCAATGAAAAATTAAAGCTTCCTTATTACGTTGGAGACGGAATTAACTACCCTGGAAGTCCAGCTCAGTGGTTTGCCATTCCACCCATGTTGTATGAACAATTGAAACTATGGAGTGAAGGTCATTTTGATACTTCTGAAGGTTTAAACCTAGTAATAGATTTGGAGAAACTCCTGGATCCGGAGTCCATTATGACAGAAATAGGGAAGTACTACATGCTGGAATTTGAGGTGGCTGCCTCAGATCAGGCTAAAGCTCCTCTACTAATGACGCGTGCGGTTTTAGAAACCTTATACGGTGGCGGCTTCCATCCAGGTGTAGAATTAACCTGGCCAATGCGACATGCACAAATGTATAAAGAGAACACCTTGTCTCATCAGTCTGTGAGTGGAATCCTTCAATATGAAGAAAAAGAACTTTACGGTTTAAGGGAGATTCGAATCAACGCAGCAAGTAGGGAAGAGCAAGATTCCATTTTCTATAATGATTTTGGTTTTCTAATGAGTCCAAATGATGTAGCCGCTTCGTTGAATCCATTAAACCCAAGATACGATGAAACAAATTGGTTGTGGAAAAGTACACCTGGAGACCTTACCAAATGGATGGGAATTCCCTGGCAGTCTGATGCCGGATCTTGCCAAGCCGTGTGGACCAACTCCCAATATCCTGTTCCTGCCTGGTGGGCTGCAAACCTTCCAATAGACGTGCTAACTTCAGATAGCTTTGATAAAATTAAAGATCCGTCAACATTACAGGATACCAAGAGAAATATTTATGCAAGCCGTCAGCCCTGGTTACAAACCACCGACACAGGCTATGTAGGATATCATGCCGAAGGAGGATATCTAAACGGATTAGTCAATATGGTTTACAAATGGAACCAGATTGGGGTAGTCACAGGTCGCAAGTTGGATGTGCCGGGACTTCCTGAGACCGTATATGTGGCTTATGAGGGAAATGGCATACAAGCGAATACGCCTGTTTTGTTAGGAGAGGAATATCCCAATGAATCTGTAACCGGAAACCAACCGTTTTATACCAATGTTGTTTCTAATGTATCGATCCCATCTGACGGGCTCATCATACTATCCGCCAGCCCAGATGGGACCGGAGCGATGTATGTAGACGATGAGGTGTTAATTTTGGTCGATGGCGTGGAAGTATATAAACATGATTATAGCAATGGTAATTCTGGTAGGATAACCCCTAAAGGCCCCATTGATCTCACGGAAATATTTCAAGCTAAAAACCTGGTTGGGAAGCATGTAGAGATAACAACTATGTACGGAGATCTATTCGGAGGTAATCAGGGAGCATCCAGTTTTTACCTCGTCTTCTTATAAGCAGTTGATGAGCATGGCCGATGCAAAAATCAATACAGATGTCATTATTGTCGGCAAGGGTATTTCAGGATTGATTTTGTCTATTCTTTTAAAGGAAAGAAATGTAGATCATGTCCTTTTAGACCGAGTTGATAAAAGAAAAATAATGCCAATGCCGGAGACACTACCACCTTCGGCATTGGTGTTGTTAGAATCATTAAACTTACTGGAGCTTTTTGAAAAAAGCTCCAGTAAGACTTTTGGATACCATTCGCTTTGGGGTTCTGATACCGTCACTGACAATCATTTCTTCTTCCACAACCCATACAAGTACGGTCTAAAATTGAACAAGCAAGCCTTACTGAATGATCTGGAGGAAGTCGTAAAGGACAAGGTGGTACGGTTCAATGATCTAATGGAAATCAATAGATCAGATGAAAACGTCAGCATCAACATTGAATCCAACAATACTGTCCGCACCATAAACGGTCGTGTAGTTATTGATGCAACCGGGCGAAATAGAAATGTCCTAAAGCATCTGGGAATTGCAAGTGAGCCCTACGACAACCTGATAGCGTTGAGCTGCCATTTACCCTTTATCAAACATCCAAAATTGGTGCACAGTGTCTTTTCAGAATCCTTTGAGCACGGATGGGGCATTGTTTCATCCTTGAACGAACAGATCAATGGCATGACCATTTTTACACAAAAAGGAAACCCAATACTCCCACAGCTAAAAAGCTATCAGCACTGGAAAACGGTGCTCTCAAAGACCAAACTATTAAAAGACTTTCTTACCAATGACTTAAATCGAAAAGTGGTTGGAGGAGATGCCAATTCATCCAGGGCCTCTAAAATTGCCGGATCAAATTGGTTGGCCATAGGAGATGCTGCGACTTCTTTTGACCCCTTGTCATCACATGGAATTTCAAACGCAATCTATTGTGCAGATGCCTCTGCAAAAGCGATTGAATCTCATTTGAAAGATGATTCAGAAAGTCATTTTCAAAATTATGAAGACACGCTCACCCAAATATTTAATGAATATCTAAAACACAAAAGGAAATTGTACGATACGGAAACCCGTTGGAAAGCAAATTCTTTTTGGAACGATAATATATTTACCAAACCAGTGCATGTTAGTGGATGAAATCTCTTCCTCTTATGATTGAGGTATCCAGATTTATTAGGGAATAACGCTATCAAAACAACTGAGATTTACACCCATATAGCCGAAAGTTCTTTTCACAAAAAATATTAGATTGATTAAATTGTAAATGACGTAAACACAATAAAGCATGACTCCTAAGGTGGCAACAGGTAAATATCAAAAAATCATGAAAAGCATATCTAAACATCCGATAACACTACTCATTATCGGTTCAATAATTACTTACCTGCTCATTCCTAAATTACAGGAGAACAGAGAAAAAAGAGAGGCAATTGCTGAATTCGAATTAAGACTTGTCAATGTAAATAATGATCTTGGGTATGAATTTAATGAGTTGTTAGTCCTCTTTGAAAACTTTGTTTTAGAAGTAGAAAAGGACAGCGCATTAGGTAAGATCGATCTACACAAAATCCAAAAAACATATTTAGAAAAAGCGCAAACTTCTAATAGCAGAATTAATAAACTCTGGTTTGATACTAAGAATCTAAGAAATGAACTTTACCTATTCGGATACTATAATAAAGATGACGTTAGTGAAATACAGAAAGGTTTTGGGTTGTTCTACAATGCAATTAGCAATTCAATTCTTGAAGGAAATGATATAATAAAGCAATGTTTTCGGAACAAGGACTTTGAATACAATGAGGTAATCAGAAACATGATCCAATCAAGAAGGTCAAGGCTTATAGTATACGATCGAAATCAGTTTCAACAATTGAATATGATTTGCGGTATTTTGAATAGATAAATATTAGTCAACAAAAGCTATGAGCAACAATGCCCTACGGAACGAAACCGCTCACAGCAAAAACATAAGCGCCTACAATTCACAAGGTTTTTAGCAGCCTATTGCTCCCCCATCACCTCCTTGATCCAATCCAGATGTGTTGACACACGAGTGTAATATTCATCTACACCATAGCGACCTTCTGGTTTGCCCATACCCTTACCATCTTGATGAGAGCTCACCCCCATGATGTAGGCCTGCCCGCCATCGAACCAAAGGGCCGGTCCACCACTATCGCCAGGTCCGCTGATACCCTCCAAAGGCAATGCCTCTGCAGATCCCGGGGCATCAAAAGTGAAACGGATATATCCTGGGCGGTTGGTGCCATTCACCTTGTTCCGGGCCGCACGTAGTTTTCGATCCTTATTGATCTCACCATCAGCCATGCCTTTGTCACCGGTGCCGGCCCAGCCTGTTCCTGCAAAAATGATGGTCTTTCCTACCTCGTCAGACTTTTCGTAGAGTTTGGCCAATTCAACGCCTGGCACCGCCTTCTCCAGCTCCAAAAGCGCAATATCATGCGCTATTCCACCTCTACTCATATTAAACTCAGGGTGAGCGATGTTCTGTTTGATTTTATATTTCACACCATTCACAGTCACATCATCACCCATTTGGGGAACAGTGGACACATGAGCAGCCGTGAGAATCCAATTGGGATGGATAAATGTGCCACAGCCAGCATTCAACCGAATGGCAGACCCACCATATTTCTCTCCCAGCTCAATATATTTTGACTCATCCACGTCATGGCGCATCACAATATCTGAGGGAGTGCTTGCAAGAAGAGTAACCATACAAAGGGTCTTTATTAAAAAATTCATGCTTTTGAGTTTTGGTTTGAATACGAACTAAGTAAGTAGTTACGAAACTAACAACTAAATTGTTCGTTTTAATTACTCAGGGTTTCCCTTCGTAGATGCAAGAGATCCTTCGTGCCTCAGGATAAAAAAGGATAGAGTAATGTCAAACCTCGCTATTATCGATTCATACGCAACACAGATCCAACACGGAGGGAAAGCGTCCACGGTCAGTGTGACCATCGACCGACTTACCCAAATCATACAGTTAAGCACAACTCGATGGTTTTGACGGTGGTGTCTTTTCTTTTGTTACTTTTCTTTGGTCATACAAAGAAAAAGTAAGAACTCAATTGTCTGGAAGTACTGGATTAACTTGGCCTCCAGAATCATTCACAGAAGACTCTGAGTCTTGAATCCAAAAGAGGTGGACAGATTAAAAAATAGGGAATGAGGTGATCTTTGGTAGTTTTCTATAGCAGATGGACACTAAATTTTTGATTGTCCCGACCGTTTATCTGTCTCTCTACACTTAACTTATCTCCATCGCTTACCAGCACTTGGTATGATTTATTATGAATGCAATAACCTGTACCCATATTGCGAAAAGAGAACTCCTCATAGCCTCCAACCCTATCGCTCACCCATACTTTCTCATCCTTAAAACCCAAACTAACATCATCAATATTATGAATGGAATAGGTATTAGGCTTATAACCTTGCTTAATAACAAGCTGTGTGTATTCTCCAGCTTCCTTAGTCAGCCAAAGCTCTTCTTCTCTAAATCCAAGAAAATATTCCTCTGAATTTTTGATAAATACTCGCTTATCTAGAACCTCACTTATATAGAAAATATCGGATCCATTTCCCCTATTTGAAGTTTGTGATGTCCCCTCGGTATTTACATGAGAAATGTTCTGACTGCTCCAGTCGATTGGCTTTGACCCAGAATCACCAGAATATTCACTTATGAAATTACAGCACTCATCATGGGTTCCGGAAAAATCAACCTCATGCTGTGTATACCCTGTATCCGATGGATCGAGTAATATAAATGCTCCCTCAATAGAAGGGTATTTGGCTAATTTGTATTTGAAGTCTCTCATAATAAGTCATCATTTACTACCTTCCTGATGGTACCTTGGCAACAACGCTAGTTCCAAGAAGAGTGTGCAGAACTGCACAATCAAGGTAAAAGGGAAATTATCCTGCTATAAAACAGTATTTGCAATTTATCATTTTCTCTCAATTTACTTTTCCAGTCTCTGGATTATCTTCATCCGGCAGGTTGGCCGACCAAAAACCCAATGAATTGCGCAACTAAATTTAGGCTCATTCAGTTGAGTAAATGGTAATAATTCAACCTATGCTCTTAGGACCAGAACAAATCAAAGATGGCGGCCCATGGTATGCCGAAACGCATATCACCGATAATCTTATTGTAGAACCATGGAATGCCTTTTCATCCCTGGCCATTGCAGCCCCGGCTGTTTACTTTCTCTGGAAGATTCGAAAAGAGCCACTGCAATATGGGTTTCTTCTTTATTGTATTCCAATTCTCTTTATCAATGGTTTGGGAAGTACCCTATTCCATGGCCTGAGAACTTCAAGGGTCTTTTTGCTTATGGACTATATGCCCGCCCTACTCCTAACTCTTTCTATCACCGCCTATCTATGGATAAAGGTAATGCCCAAATGGTGGATGGGTGTTTTGGTGGTGGTCGGAGTTTATTTGCTGCGCACCGCAGTTTTTAGCTATTTTTCAGGGCAGGCTGCCATCAATATGTCTTATGTCATTGGCGGGGTTGCTTTTTTACTGCCATTCCTACTTGTACTTAGAAAAACCAAAATGAAGGGCGCCCTGCAAATTGTCTTTGCCATAGCATGTTTCATTTTGGCCATCTATTTCCGTGGAGCCGACAAACAATTCACAGAATATGTCGCATTTGGTACACACTTCTTATGGCATATTTTCACAGGCATAGGAGCCTTTCTACTGGCCAGCTATCTCTACTTCCTCAGAAACACAGAATTGGCAAGTAAAAAGACATCTTGGATCACTCATTCCTAAGAAAAACCAAAAATGTCGCTCGCCCAACAGACTTTCATTTTGACTTGTAATTAATTAGCTTTCGTTTATACGAAATTTTTTAATCGTCCCTGTTTATGAAAGACCCGATCAAGGTTGCCAATTTTTCCGAACTACTGGATAAGGAACCGACCCATGCTTTAGTAGAAAATACCGATTTAGTAGTCATCCGTTACGGTCAGGAGGTTTCCGTACTCTACGGTCGCTGTTTGCACCGTGGAGCATTGCTATCCGATGGTCATGTTGATGGACATAACCTGATTTGCGGAGTCCACAACTGGGATTATAGAATCGATACTGGTGTTAGTGAATACAATAACAGCGAAGTTTTAAACAAGTTCGAAGCACAAATCAGTGGAGATGAGGTGCTTGTTGATAGACAAGAAATTAAAGACTTCGAGGTAGCGAACCCTGCCCCCTTCGACCGAGATTCCTACTTAGGGGCCTATGCCGACACACATCCGGAAAGCACAGAACCTTATACCCGCTACATTAAAGAACTCGCACAAAACGGCTTAAAAAACTGGGGGCATCATGGCCCAACGGACGCCATGGGTGTCGATAGGAACACCTTACCTAAATGGGAAGACATTCAATTCCTTCCTGCACAACTTTCCAGAAGGCCTTTGCTAGACCATGAAGATGTAGGAACAAAAGTGGTAATTGGTCCGAATGCCAAGAAACCATTGGAATTGGATATCCCTTTGTTTGTATCTGATATGTCATTCGGAGCATTATCCAGAGAAGCTAAAATCTCACTTTCCAAGGGTGCTGAAATGGCCGGAACCGGTATTTGTTCAGGAGAAGGCGGCATGCTTCCAGAGGAGCAGGAAAGCAACTCTCGCTATTTCTACGAGCTTGCTTCGGCACAATTTGGCTTTAGCTGGGATAAACTTAAAAACGTACAAGCCTTCCATTTTAAAGGAGGTCAAGGCGCTAAAACAGGAACTGGCGGACATTTACCCGGTCACAAAGTCTCCAAAGAAATTGCTGAGGTCAGGGGTCTGAATGAAGGAGAGTCAGCCATCTCTCCGGCTACCTTCCCTGATTTTCATGGTGTCAAGGATTTTAAGGACTTTGCCGAAAAAGTCCGTGAGGTTACAGGGGGTATTCCTGTCGGTTTTAAGATATCCGCAGCCAGGCTGGAAGATGACATCGACTTTGCGCTGGAGGTTGGCGTAGATTATATCATCCTTGATGGACGAGGTGGTGGAACCGGAGCTGCACCAACGATTTTGAGAGATAACATCAACGTTCCTACCATTCCTGCATTGGCCAGAGCCAGAAAGCATTTGGACGATAGAAATGCACATGGGGTAACTCTAGTAATTACCGGGGGACTCCGGGTAGCAGAGGACTTTTCAAAGGCCATGATGATGGGGGCTGATGCCATAGCCGTTTCTAATTCAGCATTGCAAGCCATTGGCTGTTTGGGCATGCGAGCCTGCAACACTAACAACTGTCCTGTGGGTATTGCCACACAGAAAGAAAACCTAAGGCAGCGTTTACAAATTCAGGCCTCGGCCAAGCAGTTGCACAACTTTTTCAGTGCCACCACTGACCTGATGCGAGTAGTTGCCAGGTCTTGCGGACATGATGATCTCTCAAAATTTGAGCGATCTGATTTAAGCACCTTCAATTGGGACATGCACAAACTGACGGGCATTCCTTATGCGGGAGTAAACCCTTAAAATGGTAGTTCAAATCGTTTCCATATTGCTGATAATGGCTGGCCTTTATCTCTTAATCGGGATTGTCTTCTACTTCCCTTTTATGAAGACTGGCGTTCATTTAATGGATGGTGGGGTAAAAAAGGCACCGCGCTTTTTCAAGGTTTTGATCTTTCCGGGAGTGGTGGCATTGTGGCCCGTTTTGTTAAAAAAATGGAGGGCTGCAAAAGCATGAATATCCATCTGAGAAAACGGCATAGGAGAATGTGGTGGACTGTGTTAATTGTAGTCGGATTTGCTATATCGGCCGCCATGAAAAGTATCCCGACTAATCCGATTGAAGACGTTCCCATGACCTATTGTCCTGTTGGAATGACCACCTGCACGTCCAGCCATGAAGAGTTTAATCCTGACGATGTCTTGGTATGGCACTTAGAAAAACTGGACAGCACATACCTCTTAAAAGTTGATTTGCTTAAGCCATTAAAGTCGGCCTTTGCCACTGTTTATCTGACCGGAAGCAGTCCTTTATTGATTGGTCAGATCAATGAGATGAGGTCTTATGAGTTCAGTATTCCAAATACAGTTTTTCTTCAAAGCGATAATGTTCAAGTTCAGGATGAGCTTACCAAAAATATATTTGACACAAAAGCCCTGAAGGACCTCAAACAATGAGTGTAGACTACGCAGCCATATTATGGAACCGGCAAAAGAAGATCTATGATTGGACTTTGGTTGCCTTTGTGATTGTCTATTTAGGAGCCTTTGTCGGGTTAACCACTATTTTCCAGCCCGAAATTACCGGAGAGACTTTGATTATCAGGGCAACGGCCACTTTAGCGATTCTATTATTGCACATAATCCTAGCCATTGGGCCTCTGGCCAGGCTCAATACAAAATTTTTACCACTGCTCTATAATCGCAGACATCTAGGTGTGACGATGTTTTTAGTGGCTTTGGTCCATGGGGTCTTTAGCATACTGCAATTCAGTTCTTTAGGCAATAAGGTGGCTTTGGTTGCGCTATTCACCTCCAATACCAATTACTTCTCATTCACAGAGTTCCCATTTCAAGTACTGGGCTTTGCAGCCTTGATCATCTTCTTTTTAATGGCAGCTACCAGTCATGACTTCTGGCTAAAAAATCTCAGCCCTAGGGTATGGAAAACACTCCACATGATGGTCTATGTGGCCTATTCCCTAATCGTACTCCATGTCTTTTTAGGGGTGATTCAACTTGAATCTGCACCCACATTGATTTGGCTGTTGGCATTTGGATTTCTTGCCATCACCTCACTCCATATCATCAGTTCAATAAGCTCTACAAAGGGACTTGATGAAAAGACTACCGAGGAATTTATCTATGCCTGTGACCTCAAAGACATCGCAGATGACTGTGCTAAAATTGTGACCTTCAATGGTGAGAACATTGCCATCTTCAAGTATGACGGCAAGCTCTCGGCAATTAATAATGTTTGCAAGCATCAAAACGGACCACTGGGTGAAGGCAAAGTGATTGACGGCTGTGTGACCTGCCCATGGCATGGCTACCAATATGAACCACAGAATGGATCTTCTCCACCTCCTTTTAAGGAGATGGTGAGCACCTATGATCTGAAGCTCGAGGGTAACAAAGTATTAGTAAATCCTCAACCTTATCCTGAGGGAACTGAAAGGCCACCAGTTTTATTTCCAAAAATCGACAACAATGGATAAGAAAGAAGAATTCTATGTCGGTTATATGCCTAAGGCAGATAAGGGCATATCAAAGTTTGCAAAGCTCGTTATAGCACTGCTCTTTCTGCTCTTGTTTGTTGTCGTGTATGTCATTTCAACTTCACAGCGCTTTATCTCCAATGGCACTTATGAATTCGGAGAATTGACAGAACTGGAAGGTTATCTCTATGAAAGCCCTCAACCGTTTTTAAAGGTTAGTGCCGGTACCGACATCCATGGACATGAAGTGTACAAAAACATTCTTTTGATCAACTATGGTAAAATTGGCGCCATGGAGTCGGTCAGCAAAATCAAGGATAAAATTGGCCAGCCCCTAAACGAAGTTATGGTCAAAATAAGAGGCACACTCATTTATCATAATGGTGTGACCCTACTCGAACTAACCGAAAAAGGGAATGCTTATCTGAGTTCAAAGCCAATCCAAAGCGAACATCTCTATTATCGCGAAAACAGTGGTGGTCCAGGAAATGTGACTTTAAGTGGAGAGATTATAGACCCAAAATGTTATTTCGGATCGATGAAACCGGGACAAGGTAAACCGCATCGTTCATGTGCCGGACTTTGCATTGCGGGAGGTATTCCTCCCATGTTTGTTGTTCAAAATGAAGAAGAGCAGGCCAACTACTACCTGATTTTGGGTGAAAATGGTGAGCAGATCAACAACGAATTGCTTCGATATATAGCCGACCCGGCATCCATTTCGGGCAGAATTGAAACCCTGGACGAGTGGAACGTGATCTATATTGATCCAACGAAAATTAAAAGACTTGACTAATGGATGATTGGGTAATTCCATTAACACTCTTACCAGGCATTGGCATGATGATCATGTCAACTTCCAACCTATCCAGTGCAATAAGCAGTGAAATAGATAGGCTGCTACATCAGGAAGATTGCAATACACATTTGGTAGAGATTAAGATTACTCAAATGTCGCTTCTCAATATCTCTCTGGTCTGTTTGTACATCAGCACGGCAGTTTTTGCTGTAGCCGGCCTACTCGGAGGCATCTCTGACCTTCAGGATATCATGATCGATATCACTTATCATCATATACTTGTAATCATCGGAATAGCCACATTGGTAGTTGCCACTTTATTGTTAATGACCTTTTCAATAAGGTCTGTCAAAATCAAAAGAAATCAATATTTAAAGAGCATATCCAAAGCATAAATCATGGGAAAGAATTTAAAATGGCATAAGGTACTTGACGATACTAATGAGCTACCGGAAGGAAGAGTAATGTCTGTCACAGCAGAACATCAAGGCATATGTTTAACACATTTCGAAGGCAAGTTCTCCGCTTTAGACAACAAATGTCCACATCAAGGAGGACCACTTGGAGAAGGGAGTATCGAAAATGGATTATTGCGTTGCCCATGGCATGGATGGGATTATCATCCTTGTACTGGAATAGCTCCTGGCTTTGATGATGGTGTAGATACTTTCCTGACCAAAGAGGAGAATGGAGCTGTCTATGTAGGTATTGAGCAAGAAGCTGAACATGAAACCACCATCTCTGATGTGATGGCCGAAACCATGGTGAACTGGGGTGTAAACCGAGTATTTGGCATGGTAGGTCATTCTAATTTAGGTTTTGCCGATGCCTTGCGCAGACAGGAAGAAAAAGGTAATTTGAAATTCTTCGGAATCCGTCACGAGGGTGCTGCGGCATTTGCTGCTTCCGCCTATGGAAAGTTAACCGGCAAACCTGCCGCTTGCTTTGCCATTGCCGGACCAGGTTCCACCAATATGTTCACCGGTCTTTGGGATGCCAAAGTAGATCGAGCCCCTATCCTTGCCTTGACCGGCCAGGTGGCCACACAAGTGGTGGGCACCGGAAATTTCCAGGAAGTAGATTTGGTAAAAGCGTTTAGCACTGTAGCGGAGTTCAACCATCGCGCTCAGAATAATTCCAAGCATTCGGAATTGATGGCACTTGCAGTGAAACATGCTATTCTGAACAGAGACGTATCTCACCTCACCTTTCCGGACGAGGTACAAGAGCTTCCTGCACCTGAAAATTCAGCAGCCGGCACACCCGAAGGCCGCATGACTCCAATGCAAATTTCCCCTCCAAAAGAAAGTTTGGACAAGGCCATTGACATGTTTAAGGCCTCCAAAAAGCCTGTTATCATTGTTGGACATGGGGCCAGATTCCATATGGATGCGATCATAGCATTTGCTGAGAGCATCAATGCTCCAGTGATGACAACCTTTAAAGGAAAAGGGCAAATTCCTGATAATCACCCCTTGGGTTGCGGAGTATTGGGACGCAGCGGAACTCCAATAGCTTCGTGGTTTATGAATGAATCAGATTTGCTTTGTGTCTTTGGAGCTTCATTCTCCAACCATACTGGCATTACAGATCACAAACCGACTATTCAGGTTGATTTCGATCCTTTGGCCCTAAGTAAGTTTCATAAAATTGATGCCCCCGTTTGGGGTGAAATCTCAGTGACCGTAGGTCTGTTCAGAGAGGCCATTTCCGGCAAGGTAGAAACAGAAGATCGCAGGCCTGAGGTGGCCAAGCGCTGGGCCATTTGGAAGTCTGAAAAAGCAAAAAGGCTACTCGATGACCATGGTGCCGGTGTAAGCTCCATTGCCGTTTTCGAAGCCATGAACAAATTAGCTCCGGAAAATGCGGTGGTCTGTGCAGACGTTGGCAACAATGCCTATTCTCTAGGCCGATATTTCGAGTGCAAAAAGCACACCTTCTTAATGTCAGGTTACCTCGGCTCTATTGGCTTTGGTTTCCCTGCTGCCATGGGTGCCTGGGCCGCAGTGGGTGATTCACGTGCCGTAATTGCCGTGGCTGGTGACGGTGGCTTCTGCCAGTACTTGGCGGAAATTACCACAGCTGTGAAATACAACATGCCAATCAAGCTGATCCTTCTGAACAACTCTGAGTTGGGCAAAATTTCGAAGGAACAGAGGGCCGGAGAATTTGATGTCTGGGCTACCGACCTGCATAACCCAAACTTTGCTGACTATGCCAATAGTTGCGGAGCACTTGGCATTCGGGTAGAAACCAAGGATGCACTTGAAGAAGGTATGAAAAAAGTATTTGCACATGACGGACCTGCAATGCTGGAAGTGATTGCAGATGTGTCATTGATTTAGCCACTTAACTTAGTCTATGGCCGATACCGAAAAGAGAAATTTCGATGTGCTCCAAGATGGAGTAATTACCAAATCTCTTGCCTTTTCAAGAGAAGAAAGAGAAGAGCTCGGACTTAGAGGATTGCTACCCTATTCAGTGAGTCCACAGGAATTACAGATGACTCGTCTGATGGAAAACCTTGGACGCAAAGAATCCGATATTGAGAGATATGTGCTCCTATCTTCTCTTCAAGACAGAAACGAGAGGCTTTTTTATCGAACTGTAATCGACCACATTGAGCAAATCATGCCAATTATCTACACGCCTACAGTGGGTCAGGCGTGTAAGGAGTTCTCGACAATCTTTCGCCAATCCAAAGGATTCTATATTTCACCGGAAGACAAAGGCGAGATTCGCAAGATTTTAGACAATTGGCCAAAAAAGGACATCAGAGTTGTAGTGGTCACAGATGGACAGCGAATTCTGGGCTTAGGAGATTTAGGGGCCAACGGTATGGGAATTCCAATAGGCAAACTGGCACTTTATTCTGCTTGTGCCGGAATCCAGCCAGACCAATGCTTGCCGGTAATGCTCGATGTAGGCACCAATAATGAGGAAATACTCAATGATATTCTCTACCTGGGCTATCCTCATAAGCGTCTCGAAGGTGATGCCTATTTCGAACTGGTGGATGAATTTGTTCAGGCCATACAGGACAAATATCCAAAGGCTCTGATTCAATTTGAGGATTTTTTGACACCCAACGCCTATGCCTTACTTAGGAAATATCGCAAAAAAGTGCTTTGCTTTAATGATGATATTCAAGGTACAGCAGCCGTCACGCTTGCCGGTGTTTATGCTTCCAGCAAAATCACGGGGATTCCTTTCAAAGACCTTAAAATAATGTTCCTTGGTGCGGGATCTGCCGCCACGGGAATCGCAGATTTAATGGTTCGGGCATTTGAAAAGGAAGGACTGAGTAAGGACGAGGCCATACAACGACTTTGGTTTGTTGATATCAACGGTCTTGTAGTTTCTGGTAGAGATGATTTGATGGAGCATAATTTACCCTATGCCCATGATCACGAAGAAATGGAATTCATTGAAGCCATTGATGAAATTCAACCTCAAGTGCTTATCGGGGCAACAGGGTTTGGAGGTGCATTTACAAGGGAAGTAATTGAGCGCATGACAGCCATCAATGACAGGCCGGTCATTTTCGCACTTTCCAATCCCACTTCACGTGCAGAATGTACTGCCAGGCAAGCCTATTCCTGGAGCAACGGAAACGCAGTTTTTGCCAGTGGTAGCCCTTTCAAAAAAGTGACTTATAGTGGAAGAACCTACAAACCCGGGCAAGGTAATAATGCCTATATCTTTCCTGGAATTGGCTTGGGAGCAATCCATTCAGAAGCAAAACGGATTCCTGAAGCAACCTTTCTCGTAGCCGCTAAAGTACTGGCAGAACAGGTTAGTGACGATGATATATTGCTGGGCTCGCTATACCCACCTTTGCCAAATATCAGGGATATTTCATTGAACATTGCCGTTGCGGTAGCCGAGAATATATACGATCTTGGGCTGGCAAGAACAGAAAAATCAGAAAACCTTCATCAGGAAATCACAGATTATATGTTTGATCCGACTTATTAATAGAGTCGAACAAACAATCTCGCAATGGTAGATGTAATCACCGAAATCGAAATAAATGCTCCCTTGGAAAGGGTCTATGAATATGCTTCCGATCCTGACAACGCTTGTGAATGGTATGTAAACATAAAAACCTCTGAATGGCTCAGTGAAAAACCTCTGCAAATTGGATCTCAAATAGGTTTCAAGGCAGAATTCATGGGTAAACAGCTCTCTTATGTTTACGGAGTTCAGGAGCTAATCCCTCATCAAAAAATGGTCATGAAGACGACAAATGGACCCTTCCCCATGGAGACCACATACACCTGGGAAACTATTGGGGCGGAAAAAACATTAATGACTTTGAGAAACAGAGGTCTTCCAAAAGGCTTTTCAAAACTAATGGCGCCATTAATGGTTCCAATGATGAGAAAAGCGAATAAAAAGGACCTCAAAGAAATCAAGAGAATTTTAGAAGAAAACACCAGAACAGAATAATATGAAAGCAATTTGGAACGGAGAAGTAATTGCAGAAAGCAATGAAACAGTGGTGGTTGAAGGCAATCACTATTTCCCACATGACTCAATCAAAAAAGAGTATTACAAAGAAAGTAACACGCACACCACTTGCCCATGGAAAGGCCTGGCCAGCTACTACAGTTTGGAAGTGAATGGCAGCGAAAATACAGATGCCGCCTGGTACTATCCTGAAACTTCAGAGTTGGCAAAAGGAATCAAGAATCATGTAGCCTTCTGGAAAGGTGTTCAAATCGAAAACTGATGGGACTCTTTCATTGGAAAAAGAATCCACTTCCGAAACCTGAAGGAGTGTGCCCAAATTGTTGGGGACTCCAGGAATATGGTGGCAAGGCCATCGACCTTATGGAGGACAAGCAAATTGACGTTAATAATAACAACAGCCGACATGCCTTCATTCAGGATTTTGTGGTTAACCATGTAAGCGGCATCCAGTTGAAAAAACATGCACAAGGCTATGTTTGTCCTACTTGCCAAAAAAACTACAGCAAAGATTTAAAAGAAATAAGCCTATGATGAATAACTGGAAATTGCTGACGCTCAATCCAAAAACCTTGGCTCCTGCCACCGACCTCATCCATCGTGGAGTTCAGTTTATTGCCATGGTGGGCAAGTTCTATGTTGAAAACCAACCTGATGATAGTCATACGAATTTGGAATGGCTCAACGATCAAGAGGTCCTGGCCGGCAATTGGGCGGATAGTCCAAAAGGGAAATTTCGATTTGCCATGAGGTCGAAGGAACTCACTTTGCTCATGTATGATAAAGACATGAATGAGGTTGACAATTGTCGATTGGAGGGATTGACCAATGCTCAGATCCTGGATTGGGTGAAAATCCATCTCCACCAATTTGAAGTGGATAGTGATAAAATGAAGTTGGATATCCATTATGATATCCCTCATCACGCAACTGATGATGGTGCAACCTACAGTTTCCAAAATCCAGAGTTGTTTGCCGAAATAGCTAAACACCGGGAAAACAGCGACTTGATTCTAAGAGCCTTTGCTGCTCAATACAAAACTGCTTCTACCGTAAGAACCTGGCCTCACCATTTTGACCATGGTGCTTATATCCCGATGACCTTTGATGAGAATGGAAATGCCACCAAGTCTTTTAGTATAGGAATGGGCATTCATGACGAAGCCAGTGATGAACCCTACTATTATATCACCACCTGGTCGGCAGATGGAGATAATTCCTATGACAATGTGCCCGATCTGCCTCATGGCGAGTGGCTTTCTTCTCCCTTTAATGGGGCTGTCTTAAGGGCTTCAGACATTGCCGCCATACCAACAGTGGAAGGACAGGCAAAAGCACTCTGTGAGTTTATGCTTGCCGGAATTGCTACTTCGAAAGTAATTATCGGGGTTTAATTTGTCCCTTTCTGAAGTGAGATATCGTCAAGTAGTGGATTGAGAATCTAATTCTTAATTCTAAATTGATAATTCTTAATTGTTCAGAAATGGCATACAGCGAATTTTTAGCAGATCGTATCGGACGAGTTCTTAAGGAAAAAGGCACCATTTACGAGGAAAAGAAAATGATGGGCGGACTCTGCTATATGGTAGATGACAAAATGTGCCTGGGCATAGTGCATGATGAGCTTATGGCTCGCATCAATCCTGACCTCTATGAGGAGTCACTACAAAAACCTGGCTGCAAGGAAATGAACTTCACAGGACGACCTATGAAGGGCTACGTTTTTGTAGATGCAGAAGGCATAGATACTGATGATCAATTGGAATATTGGATACAGCTATGTCTGGACTTTAATCCACTTGCTGTCAAAAGCAAAAAGAAGAAAAAGAAAAAGTGATCAGCGCTCTCCAGGTACTCTGCCAGCATTAAAAGAATCCTGGGCATCATTGAGTGATTTCCATAAAACTCCAGCAATAACTACTGGGAGCAGCAGGGCACCAAAAGTAACCTCTATCACCCTATCGTCTATCAAAACATTTCCACGCCAATAAGTATCAAAAAAGTAGTGCCCCAAGAGGTATGATAGCAGACCAAACACCGAATAAATCAACAAGGTCAATCCATAATTGACTCTGGCAAAAATTCTGTTTATATGATAATTAGCCCTATGTCCGCAATTCGGACATTCCAAACTCGGGTTCATACCAAGCTTTTTGTACAGTCTATACCTGTCTCCGGCCCGTACCTTTGAAGGGCACCGTTCTTTACAATCTCTGCATATGAAGTGCAAATTTAGGAGTAGGTTCACTATTTCAATTAAGCCAAAAAAGTCAGGCTCTTCAACCTGACTTTAAAATTTCTATTTAAAGTGGACTTCTACTCCAACGCCTTCTCTTCAGGGAATTCCTTTTTGAAGCCCTTCCAAAAATCGCTAATGGTCGATTTCATTTCTTTGCGAAGCCAGAAAATACCGACAAGGTTAGGCAATGTCATTAGGGCAATGGTAATACCGGAAAGTGTCCAGATTATTGTGGTATCCTGAAACGAAGCCAGAAAAAAGGCCGCGACATAGACAATTCTAAAATACTTCACTGATCCCGAGCCCCAAAGGAAAGTCATGGCCCTATCTCCATAATATGACCAGGAAATGGCTGTACTGAACGCAAATAGCAGCAAACCAATAGAGACAATGTACTGGCCATAGTCACCAAAGAAGCCTTTCGTAAAGGCAATCGTGGTCAGAGGGGCACTATGTACAAGGGACTGTCCTACAAACTTTTCACTGGAGTTTTGTGGCTTGCCATTCTCTATACTAATAGAACCGGTATAGGGCTGATCAGACTCATTGAGTACCTCAACATTCTCTGCCAAAGACCTCGCATGAATAACCGATACGGCAGAAGTGATTTTGCCATTGCTCACTTCTAATTGACCGGAATATAGTGGTTGCTCTTCTATATTGGTGATGTGCTTGGAAAGCGTTGTAATACCGGCCTCAGTCTCATCGGTATAATTGGTTCCGGCCAATATCTCCATATCGGAATCCTGAAAATTGTTTATATGCTTTTCATTCCAAACTCCGGAAGAAAGCAAAGTGAGACCTGTGATTGTACAAATGATGATCGTATCAATGAAAGGTTCTAAAATGGCCACCATGCCTTCGGATACAGGCTCATGTGCCTTAGCAGAAGCATGGGCAATTGGTGCGCTACCCTGACCGGCCTCATTTGAGAACAAACCTCTGTTGACTCCACGATCGAAAGCGAAGGCTAATGTGGCTCCAAGGAATCCGCCAGTGGCAGCAGAACCCGTGAATACATCAGCAAAGATTGCGACTATCGAAGGAAGAATGTTGCCCAAATTAGCAAGGATAACGGCAAAACAACCGATAAAGTAAATGATCGCCATGGTTGGAACCAGCTTCTCGGTAATGGCTGCAATTCTTTTAATTCCGCCAATGATAACGATACCCAGAAGTACGGCTAACACTGCTCCAGTAATCCACAATTCTATGCCAAAGGTGGCTTCCATCGAAGTAGAGATACTATTGATTTGAGGTAAACTACCTGTTCCAAAAGCTGAAAGTACAGTCGCAATGGCAAAGACTACTGCCAACCACTTCATATTGACTCGTTTCCCAAAAAGGTCAAAACGAGCGTTTTTCATATAGTACATCGGCCCTCCGGCCATGGTACCGTCCGATGCTTTTTCTCTGTATTTATGTGAAAGCGTAACCTCAACAAATTTGGTACACATACCAATGCCGGCTGTAACCAACATCCAAAACAAAGCGGCCGGTCCACCCAAATGAATAGCAAAGGCAACACCGGCAATATTACCAGTACCCACAGTACCCGAAAGCGCAGTTGTCAATGCTTGAAAGTGTGAGGTATCTCCTTCATCCTCTTTTCGATCAAACTTTCCTTTGACCACTTTCATGGCGAATCGGAAAAATCTGATTTGTGGAAACTTGAGATAAATTGTGAAGAACAAGCCAACACCCAACAAAGTAAAAGGGAACCATCCTGCACTTCCGATGTAACTATCAATAAGGGAAAGGAAATCGTTTAATTGCTGCATATCAACTGCTATGGGTTTTTAGAAAGGCACAAAAATAGGGATTCTGCGTTCCTATCAAAGCCAGAATGATGCCATATGACATCTTATCGTCAGCTATTTTCAAAAACTTGATGAATGGAGATCGAGTGATTCGTAATTATATGTTGGAATCAACAAGAATTATGTAGAACATTTCGTTTTACAGAAAACCAACTTCGACAAGATGAAAACCTTAACCTCAATTTTGATGATCTCATCATTCCTATTTGTAATCCCAACCACTCCGGTGTCTATCAAATTTGTGGAGCAACAAATGGTGAAGATTAGTGAAACATTTTATGTGAACAAGTTTGAAACCACTAATGCAGAATATCGCAAATTTTTAAGCTGGGCTGAAAACGATAACCAGCAAGAAATTATCAAAACGTCTTCAGTAAGGTCCCAAGGATGGGAATCCCTTGACCTTTCTGAGAAAAACACTGAATATTATTCCTCCCATCAGGCCTTTGATAATTATCCCGTAGTCAATATCACCTATGATGGTGCTATAAATTTTTGCCAATGGCTAACCGACCAGTACAATACTTCCAAGAAGAGAAAGTTTAACAAGGTGAAATTCAGACTTCCCACAAGTGAAGAATGGATGGACATTGCCAAGGGAGGACGAGAAAGGGATATTATATATCCGTGGGGTGGTCCCTATACCAAAAATTCCAAAGGAAAGTATGTCGCAAACTTTCGGGCGATAGTTCAGTCCGAAGTCAAAATGGACATCAACAAACCTAATTCGAGTTTCATCGAACTACAGAAACTCGACCAGAGCAAAAAGGGCCGAAAACTAACCCAAGCGGTAAATAGTCATTTACATGGACCACTTGGATTATATAACCTTAGTGGTAATGCTGCAGAAATGCTGGCGGAAAGAGGATCTACAAAGGGAGGGAGTTTTGGGAGCTCAGGTTATTACATAAGGATAGATGCCGAAGACGAATTCAAAGGGTTCGATTATTCTCCTTATGTAGGATTTCGCTATGTAATGGAGGTGCTGGAAAAATAATCTGGTGATGGTTCGCACAATTTAGAATTGTCTAAACCATTATGGATTGACTACAAGAGGCTTCGTTCCTGGTTCAACACTGAAGCAGGAACGAAGAATCTCATACTTGTCAAAAAAACATCTAATCCTGCCTACTGACTTGATAAGTGCTTTGTTGGATTGGCAGAAGCAATTTTCAAAGCATGTGTGCCTATGCTTAGCACTGTAATGACCAAAGCGATAAGCGAAGACAGCGCAAAAATCTTCCAGGTTAGATCGACAGAATAGGCAAATCCCTGTAGCCATTTCCCCATGGCAAACCAACTCAAAGGCAAAGCAATCAACATCGACAAGGCAAATATCTGAATAAACTGTCCTGCCACCTGATTAAGCACCTCGCCCCTACTTGCTCCAAGCACTTTTCTAATGCTTATTTCCTTGGATCGCCTTTCAGCCACAAATGATACTAAACCCACCAAGCCAAGAATGCCTAGAAAAACGCCCACCGTAGCAAAGCTGATTAATACTTTCATGAACTTCTGTTCATCTCCATAAAGCCGTGCAAAGGTCTGGTCAACAAAAGAGAAGTTGAAGGGCTGCTCTGAAAATTCTCTCCAAATATTATCCAAATTGTCCAAAGCGGTTGAGAGATTGCCAGCGTCCATTCTTAAAATAAGGTTATCAGGGCTCACTCTGGCACCCGGCCCGAATATCACGTAAGCCGCAGGGGCTACATTATTATGCAGTGAGTTATAATTGAAGTTCTCTACGACACCGGCCACAAGCCTTTCATTGCCTCCAAATTTTACCTTTTTCCCTTCAATGTCTTTCCATCCGGTAAGGGCATAAGCGGCCTCATTGATAAGACAAACTGTGCTTGAATCTGTGGGCAAATCGGCTGATATGTTTCGGCCCAAAGTAATGTCCGTTTCGAGCGTCTTAAAGTAGTCATAGTCTATAGCCACCATGTAGATGCCCTCACCTTGTTCATCAGACTTGCCGTCCCACTCGAAATTCCATTTATTATTCATGGCGCTGGGCAAGGCTTCTCCCGAAGCGGTAACTTCCATCACACCTGGTACCTGTCGCATTCTGTCTTTGATAATCATCAACTGCTCCTGTAGATTCCTATCGTCAACCGGAATATTGATGAGCTGTTTCGCATTGAACCCCATGTCATGATTATTAAACAATTTCATTTGATTCACTACAATCAAAGTGCTGGAAATAAGAAATGTGGCAATCGAAAATTGCACCAGTACCTGAGCCTTTCTGAGCCAGGACCGATTCCCCAACACGCTGGTCAGATTGCTGCGAAGCACATCAACCGGTTTGAACCTATTCATTACCAAAGCAGGGTAAAATCCAGAAAGAAGTAGGATCACGATAAACACACTAGCCATTACCAACATCACCGGTAATCTGAATAAATCCAGGGAGGTCATGCTCTTTTCAACAACTGAATTAAAAAGAGGCAAAATTCCAATCACGGCTACAAAAGCAATGACAAAGGCCAGGGTCAATTGAAGAGCACATTCAACATAAAATTGTCTAATCACCTGTTTGCGACCAGCCCCCAGGACTTTACGCATGCCGACTTCTCTGCCTCTCCTTGTCGATTTTGCGGTGGTAAGGTTGATGTAGTTAAATGAGGCTGCAATCAAAATAAGTACCGCCACGAAACCGAACAGCACAAGGTTGTCCTTATCACCCTTGGCTAATTTGCCCTCAACATTCTGAGAGTTAAGCCGAACTTCCTGCAAGGGTTGAAATACAATGCTGCTATGTTCTGATGTACCTTCTCCCCTGAATTTTTCAAAAAACGCTGGCATTTTAGCCTCCAATGCTCCAACATTCTGATCCTCTGGCAGCCTAACATAGGCTTGCATCCAATTAAGACCCCATATGCGCTCAAACCGGCCATACATTTCTGAAGTGGTCGACATAGAACCCAAGAAGTCAAATTGGAGATGTGAGTTTCCAGGTATGTCTTCAATCACACCTGTCACCTTCATCAAAAAATCTTTGTTGCCATCATAAACTTTGATTGGCATTAACTCTCCTACCACGTCCAACCGATTGAAATAACGCAGGGCCTTTGATTCAGTCAGAACAATGGAATTGGGTTCATCGAGCAAAGTTGTTCGATCACCGGATAATATCTTGAAACTGAAGAATTCCAAAAAATTATCATCGGCCCAATAAAATCCATTCTCAAGAAAATTCCGTTCCCCGTCATTGACCAGCACTACATCCTGTCCTAATCTGGTGTGAGCCAAAATCTCCGGGAAGGCAATCTCCATATTCTTTTTCCAAGGTGAAGGAGTTGCGTCACCCAGCCTTCCGGAACCCGGATTATGATTGATAAGTCTATAAATCTCATCACCATTTTCGTGAAAGCGATCATAACTCAACTCTTCAAGAATATATAATGAGATGAGCAAAACGCTGACCAAGCCAATTGCCAATCCGAGTGTGTTCATTGTGGCATAAGCCAAATTTCGTTTGAATTGTCTAACAGCCATTTTGAGATAACTGAAGAACAAAACGTTGCTTCTTTTTTCCATATCATTTAAGTTTTTGACTCTGAATAATTTTAGATAGGTGATCACATCATACCCGTACAAAAGTCTGGCTCTAAACTTTCCCGACTTCAGGATCCTCCTCTTGTGCCATTCATGCAAATCGCCCTGTACCTCTTCGAGGTAATGCTTGGAGCAATACCATTCAAGGAACTTGTCGGGCCAACGCGGGGGTTTATATTCTTGCATTTAACTCTTATTTGTAAGACTAATGTTCAAAAGTCATATTTTGGCAACATGTCCCATATCCTGTTTCTAAGTTCTTTGGCTTGATTCAGAGTACTAAATCCAGCTTCATTAATTCTATAAAGTCGTTTTCTGCGGCCTCCCCGATCCTTGGTGGGTTCACCAATATAGGACTCGACAAAACCCTTTTTTTCAAGTCGATAAAGAGCAGTGTGAACCGTGGAGAGCGTGATATCCCGGCCTGTTTGTTTTTCAATTTCATCTGCAATAGACACGCTATATGCCGTGTCAATCAGTAAGGCACATGTCAGTAGTACAAGCTCTTCAAATTCACCTAAATGTGTTCCCTTCATAGTATTGCAGGTTTAAACGGTGCGATAGTCATTTTTATTTCACTCTTATTTGTCAAACTAATATACTGAGTAAAATTTTAATGGTTACATACCAGACTAAAAAGATTGAGATTTATCTAGTAAGGACGAGACTCAACGGGTTCATTACCCGTCTGACCGCAATCAAATGGATACCACTGAAAGGGATAATTCCTATCTGTTCCAGCGTTTAGGCAGGCTTGAAGTCGATAGTCGATAGTCGATAGTCGATAGTCGATAGTCGATAGTCGATAGTCGAAAACGAGAGATTGGGATTGGTTGATTGGGAAATTAGGTAATCAGGATATTGGTTATTTGAACCGGAGATGCTTCGTTCCTCAGCAAAAAAAGATTAACGTAGATAGCCGGTTTTGGAATTTGGGTTTTGGTGCTTGGTGCTTAGTGCTTAGTGCTTAGTGCTTGGTGCTTGGTGCTTGGTGCTTGGAATTTACCCTGTGAATTTCGAGAGAGGCGACTAGTGTGGATCCACGTCTGTTACCATCACCTTTTCCCAAAGGCCGGAGTGGTTTTCTAAAAGGGCCAAGTGTATTGGGTCCTGCTGATAAGTATCATGGCCAGCCAGGTTTTCGAAATGCACTACCACAGCAAAGTCATAACTCTTTTCTACCACAGGCCTATCTGTATTGGCGGGTTTGCCATAGTAAAGGGCTTTTACAGTCTTTATGTCTCTTAACTTCTCGGTATCGGTATAAAAAGCACTGAGCTGGTCTTCGGAAACACCCTCATTAAACCAGAAGTAGGCTGTATGCACAAAGGGGTTGTCAATGGCAGTTGATTCATCTAGGCCGTCATTGTCATTTGACTCGTGGTGACCGGATTCACAAGATGAAAAAATGATAAATAGCAAAAGCCCAAATTTCAAAGAATGTCTCATCATATCAATTTTCAAATCGACCAATTATTAAATCTCATTTCTTATCCGGAAATTTCATTCGATAATCGACCTTCACAATCCCTTTTGAGATATTGACGAGTTTCGATCTGAGCATCTGTTTTTTTAACCCTTTTAAATAGTCTGTGAACAGGACACCATCCAGATGATCATATTCATGCTGAATAATTCTGGCTGTTACATCATCAAACTCCTCTTCATGCTCATTCCAGAGTTCATCAAAGTAACGAATGGTTAATTTTTCGGGTCTCTCTACATCCGCCCTAATGTCAGGAATGCTGAGACATCCTTCTTCAAAAGTCCATTCGTCCCCGTATTCATCCAAAATCTCAGGATTGATGAAGGCCCGTTTCACTCCCTCAAATTCTTCATCTCCCATTTGAGTGGAATCCACGATAAAAATCCGCTGCGATTTTCCAATTTGAGGAGCTGCAAGCCCTACGCCATTGGCTTTGTACATAGTCTCGAACATATTTTCAACTACGGAAGTCAAATCCTCTGATCCTTCTGGAAAATCCTTGGCTTCTTTTCTTAAAATTGGGTCACCGTACGCTACTATTGGGTATATCATCTGTTCATCTACTCTCAAGATATGATTGGAGAATTATTGCAGCACTGATTTTATCAATGTTGCCCTTCTCCCTCCTATCCTTCTTTTTTGAACCTCCTGCAATCATCGCATCCAGTGCCATTTTGGAGGTAAATCTTTCGTCTTGCAAATAAACGGGTTTTTGCGGAAAATTCTTTTTAAGCAGGTGATGAAATTGCTCAACCAGAGGTGTAGCGTTGGTTGGTGTATTGTCTAGCTTTTTAGGCATACCCAATACCAGAGACTCAATCCCTTCATTTTGATCATAATCCTTTAAATATTGGATCACATCTTTGGAATGAACTGTTTCAAGTGGTGAGGCTATTATTTGAAGGGGATCGGTTACGGCAAGCCCAACTCTTTTGCTACCATAATCAATGGCCAGAATTCTGCCCATTAATTTAGTTTGGCCAATTCGTGAAACCTGAGCTTAACCAGACGCTCCAGCTGAAGAGATTTTGGGAAGAGAATATTGTCTTCCACCTTAGCATGAATTTTCAAATCATTTTCAAGGCGAGCCAACTCCTTAAATAGCACTTTGATATGCAAATCGGCCTCATCACAGTAAGCATAACCATTAGTGATCTTACTCAATCCCTCCATCTCATTCTCATGTTCGCCATGATCAAGAGCAAATTCCTGGATGGAATTCTTTTCCATTCCATAATAGACATTTGAGGCAGGTTTATCTCCGGATAAAAACTTGGATAAAGAGCCGATATAAGCAAAAAGAATATCCTCCTCCTCGTAAATATGCTCTATAAAATCTTCTACGAATAATGGGAAAACTGCTTTTAAATCTTTTGATAAGCTGGAATACCTGAAATTCACATCAGCCAATCCATCAATCAACTGTCCTATATAAGGCAATCTTTTTTTAACGAAGATAAAGTGGCTATGCTTGAGATACTCTATCACCAAATCAACCGGGTAGGCCATAAGTTGAACATTCTGGCTTACATCTTCCTTGTTGACGGACTCCATACTGCTTAAAACAGTAGTGATATTCAGGCCCTTCTCCAAACAAACCTGTTCCAGTGTCTCTTCTCTATAGTCATAGAACTTAACACCAAAATAGTAAAGCGTGGAAGCTCGGACGAAGTTCTCCGACACTAAATCTGTGATAGTTTTATGGTATAGCTCCTGCATTTGACCTGTTGGCTTGCTAAAAATAAGAAGATTTTAGGGAGGTTACATACCCTTTTCTATTGAAAATTAGCAAAAACACCGCTTCTTGTATTCCGTTAGCTATAAACCGGGAGCATCTTTAAACCGATGTTTTTGCAAAAAGATTAAATTTACCACTCATTTAGAAAAGAAGGAACGTGAGCGAGACGAAAAACTCAAAATTCAACATAAGATTACCTCTTATCATTTCAGGTGCCATTGTGGTCGGCATTTTGATTGGCTCAAGGTTTGGAAAGCCAACCGGGGGATCGAAATACCTTGGCTCTATTCAGAAATTCACACAATTGATGGAGTACATAGAAAAGGACTATGTCGACTCGGTCAACACTGCTGAATTGTTGGAGGAGTCCATAGAGCAAATGCTGGACAAACTTGATCCACATACAGTTTATATTTCTGCTCAGGACAGGATATTGGCCCAATCGCAGCTCAGGGCGAGTTTTGATGGAATAGGGGTTGAGTTCAATCTGTTAAGAGATACCATTTACGTGGTTCGAGAGTTACCGGGTGGTCCTTCGGAAAAGGCTGGCATCACCGGAGGCGACAGAATCATCAAAGTAGATGGACAAAACATTGCTGGTATTGGCCTGAACACCCGTAAAATCTATGACCTATTGAGAGGACCTCGAGGCTCGAAGGTGGTGGTAGGTGTCAAAAGAAAAAATGAAGAGGAACTGATCGACTTTGAGCTTACAAGAGGAGCCATCCCACAATATTCCGTAGACGCCAGCTATATGGTTGATGACGAAACCGGCTATATCAAGGTGAATAAGTTTGCCGAAAACACCTACGGGGAATTCAGAGAAGCGCTGGGGAAATTGGTGGATAGCGGTATGAAAAAACTCATTTTGGATTTACAGAACAACGGTGGTGGCTATATGAGTGCAGCCATCAATATGGCCGATGAGTTGATACCCGGTAATGCCACTATAGTGAGTCAGAAAGGGCAAGGAAAAAAGTACGACAGTGAAGCACGGGCTTCCAGAAAAGGAATTTTTGAAGAAGGCCCTATTGTAGTATTGGTAAATGAAAGCAGTGCTTCCGCTTCTGAAATTGTGGCTGGTGCACTTCAGGACAATGATAGGGCTTTAATCGTAGGCAGAAGATCATTTGGCAAGGGCCTGGTTCAATTGCCTTTTGATCTAAACGATGGCTCAGAGCTAAGAATGACCATCGCCCGTTATTACACGCCTAGTGGCAGATCTATTCAAAAACCCTATGAAGATGGGGAGACCGATTACAATTCTGACTATTACAATCGCTACACCTCCGGTGAATTATTCAGCGCTGACAGTGTTCGTTTTGACGAAAGTTTGGCCTATCAGACCTCAACAGGAAGGACCGTCTATGGTGGAGGGGGTATTATGCCAGATTATTTTGTGGCATTGGACACTTCAAATAATACCCGATATATCAACGCGCTGGTAGCCAGCAATTCGGTTCGTGAGTTTACTTTGGAATATAGAGACCAAAATAAATGGTTGAAAGACTGGTCGGTTGAAAAATTCTATGACGAGTTCAACATTACTGATGCCATGTTGAAAGAGGTCACGGATGTTGGTGTAAGAAATGGTCTTCCCTTCAGGTCCAGACAATTCAATAAATCAAAAAAATTATTAGCTCATCTTGTGAAAGCACAAATTGCCAGAGACCTCTTTGACGATGATGCATTCTACAAGATTTTTAACGAGACCAACGAGATTTACAAGGAAGCACTCAGACTTTTTAATAACACCGGACTTTTAAGCAAACCGAATGGCGTATTACTACAAACTAGGTGAGATTCCTCCTAAAAGGCATACTCAATTCAGGCAACCAGATGGCTCGCTCTACAAGGAGGAATTGGTAAGTTCGAAGGGATTTTCCGGAATCTACTCCAACCTCTATCATATTTACCCACCAACACAAATCAAGGAACTTAAGGCACCGGTTCCTTATGGTCATAAGATTGCCGAAGACTATTCGCTTCGCCAAACACATTTGAATACCTCCAAGATCGGTTTTACTGGAAACGACTTTTTAGAAGGTCGTAAAATGTTATTTACCAATTCAGATGTGACATTTGGTCTTCTCCATACAGAAAAACTGAGCATGGATTACTATTACAAAAACGCAGAGGCCGATGAGGTACTTTACATCCATGATGGCAATGGCCATTTGCATTCTCAATTTGGTAGCTTAAGAATTAAATCGGGCGACTATGTAGTTATTCCTCGCACGACCATCTATAAGCTAGAATGGGACAATGAGCCCGCGCGAATCCTGGTAATAGAATCCAATGCCCCTGTTGAAACCGTCAAACGTTATCGCAATGAACTTGGGCAATTAGAAGAACACTCACCCTATTGTGAGCGGGATATGCGCCCACCGGAAAAGTTAAATACTGAAAGCGAAAAGGGTGACTACTTAGTCAAAATAAAGAAGCAGGGGTTCTTGCATCAATACCTTTATGGGCATAGTCCTTTCGACATTGTAGGCTGGGATGGCTTTCTATTTCCGTATGCCTTATCGATTCACGACTTTGAACCTATAACTGGTAGAATCCATCAGCCACCACCAGTACATCAGACATTTCAGGCCTATGGCTACGTGATTTGCTCCTTTGTACCAAGACTATTTGATTATCATCCACTCGCTATTCCAGCGCCTTATAATCATAGCAATATTGACTCAGACGAGGTGTTGTACTATGTCGAAGGCAATTTTATGAGTAGAAAGGGGGTAGACAGAGGTTCGTTTACCCTGCACCCTGGTGGTCTTCCACATGGCCCGCATCCAGGAACAGTAGAAAAAAGCATTGGAGCCAAAGAAACCGAAGAATTGGCAGTGATGCTGGATACTTTTAAGCCATTATATTTAACAGAAGAGGCCCTGGAATATGTGGATAAAAACTATCCAATGAGCTGGACGGAATAACTCCTCCGTCCTGCGGACACCCTGTCTGCCGACAGGCAGGCTTCCCTAAAGGGGAGGACAAAACGAAATTGAAGATGAGACATTTTTTAAGCTTAGCCCTAATACTAGTCCTCGCCAGTTGCTCACAATATCAAGCGGACCAAAAGATCACACGTGAAGAAGCAGTTCAGCAAATTTATGATATGGAACAGGCCTTCAATGAGATGTTGGCTAAGGAAGGGCGGGCTGCTGCCTTTGCTCATTTTGCGGCTCCAAATGCCGGTATTCAGCGTAGTGGACGAATGATTATAGGAAAGGACTCTATTTATGCCTTCTATGCTGAAAAGACCAATACCAATGTAACCCTTACCTGGAAGCCTGATCGTGTAGAGGTTTCTGACGATTTCACAATGGCTTATACCTGGGGCAAGGCAAAATTCAGTGGCACACGTGAAAATGGTGAAGACTACGAAGGAGAAGGATTATTTCACACTGTCTGGAAACGTCAACCTGATGGCACCTGGCGTTATGTTTATGATTAGGAGATAGTCGATAGTCGATAGTCGATAGTCGATAGTCGATAGTCGATAGTCGATAGTCGATAGTCGATAGTCGATAGTCGATAGTCGATAGTCGATAGTCGATAGTCGATAGTCGATAGTCGATAGTCGA
>JAJCYM010000073.1 GCA_029262895.1 Roseivirga sp. | reverse complement strand
CCTGTTGCTTGGCGGTTCGCTGGTCAAACCCTGAGCCAAGCCCCGTAATCAGGGCAAATGTATTCTTCACTCCAGCCCTTTGTGCTGCACGTAATCCGTAAACCACTGGCTTAATAGTATAGGCCAATACCATGTCAGGCGCAACTTGTTTAATTATATTTTGCAGATCATTGGTGGCTCTGGCATCAGCCAACGGATTCATTCCTGTCCTGTGAAATTGATTCGGGTAATATTTAATTCCCAATGCTTTAATGTTGTCTGACACCTCCTCACTATCAAAGGGCGCTGTGGCCAGAACTTCGTGATTCTTAAGAAGAGTTTTTATGAGAGGTCCTCTGAAATTATAAATTGATGAGGAATAGCCGGCTATGATGAGCACTTTAGCCATTTTTAGCTGCTTTGATTTTAGCCTGTCTTTTCGTTCTAAGGAAGTTCAGCCTTTTGTCGGAATAGGCATAAATTAAGATAAACATAAATGGATAGAGGATAATTCTTTGCCTTGCAATGAGACCCAGGTTGCTAAGTGCCAATCCTGCTCCCAAACTAAAGAGTAGAATGAATACGACACTGAAAGCAACCAGTCTATCTCTTCTGATAGACTTTAGTGCTCTCATAAAAGATTTCCAATTCTTAATTACCAAAAACCAAATGAAATATAATTCTGCAAAGGTTATAACTTGAAGGAAGCCACTAACTTCCCAGGGAAAAGGTCTTAGCAAAATGTTAATCGGTGCTTGAATAAAGCCCAAAGGCCCACTTGCCAATTGTATTTCACTACCGCCATAGCTGGAATAGGTGCGTTGTGAAGTCGCAAATTCAGCAGCATCTGTAACGCCTGCTCCAATGCCCAATACAGACAGTGCGTAAGCAGCACCCACAGCACCTAGAATAAGCACCATAACGTTTTGGAAATTGAATTTCCGCAAACTCAACAAGCCATAAGCACCAGCCACCGAAAACGCAAGCATAGCTGCTACTTGAGGTCGAACCAAAAAGACCCATAAGAGTCCAAAACCCATAAGCAAAAAATTCTGTTGCCTTTTTTTTGTAATCATTCCTGATAAAAACAACCCTACCCCAAAAAACACCCAAGTATCTTTACTAATCGAGGCAGTCCAAAACCACAACGCAGGGAAAAACAGAAGCATCTTAAGATAATTTTCATATTCAACTCTTCCATATGCCCTTCCAAAAGCTCTTGCAAATAACAGCAGACCTGCAAAGGACAGTAAGGAAAATATTAACCATGTTCCTCTAAAGCTCTGCCCTACAAGAACTACTGCCAGAGCTGCTGGATAACCTACAAAGTTAGTTCCAACAAATCGTGCATCTCCTGCTCCCCTCCAGTAAGTGGAATCAAAAATTGGCGAAAAATCCAAGCTTTTAAAATACTCCGCAAATCGCACTCCCCATCTAAAATAAATTACAGGATCAGCAGTAGCATTGTAAATTGTGAAAACAACTGTCGAATAGGCAAGGACACCGATTATCCTCAATCCAACACCATAAAAAAATATTGATTCAGCAAATTTCGGGGTATAACGTTTAGCCCAAACTACTCCAAAGACTAAAAACCAAATTATGCTAATGAGTAACCCGGGAATCTCGAACTGAGCCATTTCAGTTATTTAAGGCAGTTTCATAAAAATCCAGCGTTTGATTAATCATTCTTTTCAGGCAGTAATAATCCTTCAGCGATTTATAAGCGGCATTCGTAATGGAGTCGGATTTAGATGATAAAGCGTCAATTAAGACTTCCGAGAGCTTGTTTATATTATAAGGAGTGACAAGAAACCCAGAGACACCGTCCTCTATTAATTCGTTTGCTGCTGGCACATTCCATGCCACAACCGGTGTTTTCGCAGCGAAAGCCTCCAAAAAAACGACTCCAAAACCTTCTGAAATTGACGGTATAACCACTACGTCCGAGTTAGCCATATACGCACCAACTTCTTTTGTGTAACCTAGAAATGTAACATTATTTTCCAACGAATTTTTTGAAACATACTCTTTGAGACTACCCTCTAGTTTTCCCGTGCCTGCAACTAAGAGCATAACATCCTTACCGTAGGCCCTGACCAAATGCTTCATTGCCTCCAACAGATAAATGTGCCCTTTGAATGCAACTAGTCTTCCAGCGATAATTATCTGCTTTGGTGCAACTCTGAACTTGAATTCACCCTTACGTTCATGATGTTCTGGCATATCGAACCCATAATGTATTAGACTCATCTTGCCACTCGAGCTTAGACCTGTGCCTATGAAGAAGTTTCTTAATCCATTGGAGATGGTGAAGGATGCCTTCATACGCTTTTCAGCCCACCTGCTTATTAAAAAGTAGAGCGTCTTGCGCTGTTTTGATATATCAAAACCAAATTTCGAGGTAAAGTGGTTATCATAACCATGCTTGGTGGAGACCATGGTGTAATTTCCCCGGAATAGCATCTTTGCCAACGCTAAATAAAAGTCAGCATGGATCAGGTGTGTATGAATCAAATCATAACCTCCTCTTTTGACCATCCGATGAATGTTTTTCAATACTGATAGGGACGGGTACTTCCCTATATTAACCTGATGTACCTTAACGCCCATCTCCTTAAGGAGTTCTACAAAGTCTCCATTAATCCCCCCTTGATAGTCTGTATAGAGCCTCAAAAATTCCAGATCGATTCCTTTTGAAACCAGAGCCGGAATTGTTTTCAACTGATAACTCTCTGCTCCGAAAATTCCACCTTCTTTTTGAACGAATAAAACTCTCATTACCCTTTCTTCCTTTCCCTACCGACCAATATACCGACATATCCACCAAAACGAGATTTTAATACCTTCGCATTTTCATAGACTTCATAGACTTCTTCTTTGAAATGAAGGTTGTCATCTATATCGTCAAATATTGTTACAGAGCTGGATGTCAACTTAGGTAAAATCAACTCCCAGACTCTTTTTCTTCCAATAAAGGACTTATCACTGTCATAATGAAAGAGATCGACCTTTTCGACTTTTCCGAGTATTTTCGGGATGTTTACGAGGTCTCCTTCTATCAACAAGGTCCAGTTTTTTCGCAAATTATCAGACACAACCCAACCAATATACTTTTCCGGGTTTTTAAGTCTAAAATACGGGAAGTCAGAAGAATATAGTTTCCCTCCCCCGCTTAGGCTCATCGCTTCAAGAAACGTTCTAGAAGTAAAGCCCATGGAGACCCCGGTTTCCACGATCACCTTAGGATCATGTAGTATTGTCATAAAATAAGCAAGTGTGATATCGCCAGGCCCGCCCATCTTCACAGGTAACTCATTCAACCTTGACTTTGTGTCTTGCCGAAGTTCTTGGTTGTATTCAACCGCACGTTCGTATAATTCAGAATCAAGATTTCGACAAAATTCATCTTGAGCTATACCTACACTTTGGCACCAGTTTAGGGCCTTTTGTTTTTTGGCGGACAAACCAGGCTCCCTTAACCTGGATTTCAGTTTATCAAAAAGTACCAAGAAGTATCCCGTCTTAAAAAGGTTTGATAATATGACTCTTATTGAGTTCTTCTGTATTGCCATATCTTAATTCGACCCCAAAGTAGAGTAGAATAATTCACTTGGATTGTTATTCTCAAAATTTAATACCGCATTGGCTCTGCTTCTTTTTCCCATTTTTTTAGCCAATGATGGGTCTTGGGCCATTCTTTTTATTGATTTCTTAACATCTACGGCATTATTGTCAAACAGTAGTCCATCTCTACCATTAACCAAAGTAGTGTTAACACCACTAACATCTGACGCCAAAATGGGTAAGCCGCAGGCTTGAGCTTCCATGATGCTAAAGCAAATTGTTTCACCATTAGTTGCATGGACGTAGGCATCTAAGTGCTTATAAAAATCCACTAGTTCATCTTGTGTTAAGAGTCCAACGAACTCAACTTTGTCAGCCAGAGCCTGTGAATCAACCTTATCCTGCAAAAGATTTCTCAAAGGCCCATCTCCAGCTATTTTCAAACGTACATTTATACCTTCAAACGCAAGGAGACGAACCGCCTCAATTAGTATATCATGGCGTTTCCCCGTAATAATTCTGGATGTAATACCTAGTGTAAACTCCTTATTGGCTGGTCGTGACTCCTCCGGCTTGAGCCGGTTGACATCAACTGACTTAGATATGACAACACTCCTTTTTCCTTTGTACAAAAGAGGAAATAAGTGCTTTATATTCTGAAACTGTTGTTCGTAAAAAAAAACCATTCGAAAGGCAAAGAGGTGATTCAGAAGAGTATGTACCTTTTCAACACGAGTTTTAAAGAAGTGACTTGTATGGTCAAAGGTGATTACCTTCCATGGCTTGAAAAGAGCGATAGCCAGAATAGGAGTAAGACTTAAAGTATGGAGAAGCACATAATTCACAGATTGAATCGAGGCAAATCTGGATAATCTCAATAAAACATCAAAATCCAGTTTCGTCCGCCTTAATCGGTGTATGTAATTGATCGAGTTAGCCTTACAAAATTCTTCATACTCCTCGAACAATGGTTCTATGCCATAAAAGAAAGCGAAATGCTCAAACTTGCCTGAATTGTCTGATCTAACAAAGTTAATGAAATAGGTACCAAGCCCACCTTGGCCTGAATACAAAACATGCAATAATTTAATTCTACGCTCCACCAAGCTGCAGTTTGAGTCTGTTTATTGACTGGTCATCATTCCTAAAGAAAAAGTCCCGAACAAATAGGTCCGATTTTATGGGCTTCGTTTCATCAAATAAGCCCATTGATTCCTTCAAACTAATGTCCATCGATGCAACCGACACTTGATAAGTATTTTTCAAATCTCTGAAAAATGTTGCTCCAGGTGTAAGCTCAAAAACCATGGTTGGTTTTAGAAAAATAGCAGGTAATAGAAGAGTACTATAAAAACCTGTAACAAAGGAGGCTTCCTTTATCAGTTGAGCTAAATTTGGATGATCATCTATATATTGAATGTTATGATTATGAGGATACAAATCGAGGTAATCATAGCTGTAAGGGTGTAACTTGACTTTGAGCTTCAAACGTTTGCCCTGTGCCAATTCACTCAGTTTTATATAGAATTCTTGACCCCGCTCTTTCGAATATTTTGCAAATTGCCCCAACTTATAAGGGTGTAGGATAGGTTGATCTATATGCAAAAGATAGGGCTCCTCATTATTGGTATCATGATTTGAAGCCTCCTGCAAAACTTCGTCAAACTCAGGATTTCCAATAAACTCAATCCTATCCGTCACCCCATCTCTTTGAATATAAAGATCACCAAAATAAGGAGCATACAAAAGGTATCTATTTGCCAGTCTTTGCTTAGTACTCAAGTGAATCATTTGTTCATGCTCTGATTTCTTCCGATGTATAAACTTGTTCAGAAAAACTCTGACAAAAAAAAACACATTGCGCGTTCTCAGACTTTTAAACAAAAAATCATAGGTGTACTTGCGGTCGCTTTGTGGCTTTTGTGGATGCAAACTCCTTTCTTCTGTATTCTTGGATATTCTCTCCTGATAATATTCAGTTATTTGATCTTCAAGTCTGTACAAGAACCCATGTTGAATAACCAGAGTTTGGATGTTTCTTTTTTGAGCCTCAAAATTAATCATAAGTGATAGCAAGCCATCAAGCCCTAAGAACACCACCTTTTGAGGAGTCAACTTTTGGAAAATGTCCTGAATGCTAGAAAAATCACAAAAGTAGCGCACACTGAGTTCTGGTCTATTCAGAATCTCATTCTCCTGATTAAAATGAAAAAGGTAAATGAAATCAAATTTATCCGAGATTGCTTCAAATGGTAGAGTCCAAGCTTTTCGATGGTACCCCCAGTACATAAGTATTCGTGGTTTTTCAGGCATTCTTCTTAATAATGAACTCAGCCATTTCTCTAAAACAGCCTTCACCTCCGCCTCTTTCACAAATCACATCTACAACTCTCTTATTCTCTGCGTGCCCGTTACTTGGACAGAAAGATAGACCGACTGCCTTCAATAATTCCAAATCGTTCAAGTCATCTCCTATGAATGCCACATTATCAAGAGTGATCCCCAATTTCTTAACCAAATTACTGATAATCGATAGCTTATCAGAAGCTTCCTGAAAAAGGTGATCAACTTTGAGCTTCCTTGCCCTTCTCGAAACAATTTGGGTATCCTCCCCGGTAATAATTCCAACCTCATAGCCTCTATTCTTCAAAAGTTCAAAGCCCTTTCCATCCCTTGTGTTAAACTTCTTTAATTCATCACCAGTTTCTGAATAATACATCCCCGCATCAGTCAAAACCCCATCCACATCACTTAATACCAACTTGATGTCCCTTGATACTTGAGCCGAATCACCGGACTTTTCCTGTCGAAGAAGTAGGTTTTCAACAATAAGAAAGTCTTCAGGTTCATCAATTTCCACAGCTGTCTGAGATGCCATAATATGCACTCCTATTTTCCCGGACAATCGACATTGGCTGGACATCAATGAGTCCTTAGAGGTAATATAAAATGCTCCGTTCTCTACCAGATTTCCATCAAATTCTTGTCTGCGAGGACGTGACTTTGGGTCATAGTTCAGTGGCAAGGCACCAGACTCACCATGCTCCTTCCAATAAAACCTCTTCTCTTCCACTACCGTCAATAAACTGTCAAGCCGGTCATCCTTGAACTTGTTCCAAGCGAGTTTAAAATCATCTGCTGTTGTTAAAGGAGAGGTCGCTTGAACCAAAGTGATATTATCAAAATCGTATTTTTCAGAAAACTCCAACATAACAGATTCGGTTGAAGAGTTATCTTGAGCATTTTCTTCCGATCGGTCAAAGACCAAGACCTTCGATTGACCATAGAGATCTTTTGCCATCACTTTGATAATGTCCGAGTTGGTAGCAATTACAACTAAGTCGAATATTGCTGAACTCAAACAAGCGTCAACTGTGTAAGAGAACAATGGCTTACCCGCAAGGCTCTGATAATTCTTTCTTGGAATGCTTTTACTTCCTGCCCTCAAAGGAATGAAAGCAATGTCCCTCCCTATTTTCTCCATTTTAACTTATCTCGTTGTACCTTCTCAATGTCCAGGATATCTTCTTTTTTATAGGTCAGTGCTTTGGCTACGTTCTTAAGGTCCCTGTTCAGTTTTCTCATACCATCGGGCTCAAGAGATGCAGAATGGTCTGTACCCTTCCAAGTTCTATCCAATGTATAATGTCGTTCTACCCAATTAGCCCCCAATGTTAGTGCTGCAACATCAGCCGCAATCCCCAGGTGATGCCCACTGAAACCAATGTCTTTTACCTGATCTCCAAATGTTTCTCTGAGCCTCGTGACTTCATATAGACATATATCCTCAAATGGCACAGGGTAGCCAGAAGTACAACTGTAAATGACAAGGTCTTTATTTCTTTTATTGCCAACGAAAAAACTAACAATCTCGGCTTCCTCTTCTTTGGTGGTCATACCAAATGAAAGGTGAATCTCTCCTTGAAAATGATCACATAAATACTGTAACATTTCGAAATGAAGGTTACAGGCGGATGGGATTTTTATCAAACCTGGATTTAAAGAAGCAATTTCTTTGGCACTTGTGAGATCCCATACCGAGGTACTATATGTAATACCTTGATTTTCACAAAATTCTTTCAACTCCTTGTGTTGATCAACATCAAATTCTAAAAACTCGCGATGAGCTCCATAAGTATCACCATATGAATTAATAGGATTCGGATGTGGTGCATTGTACTGATCTTCTGTTAGTAGCTCCCTATTGTGGCGTTTTTGAAATTTCACAACATCAACTTTACAAAACTTGGCAGCCATCATTATCAGTTCCTTGGCTATATCCATATCACCTTTATGGTTGCCGCCTATTTCGGCTATAACTTTGATTTTTCTTTTCATTTAGCTTAAGAGTTAATTAGAATAAATGTAGCAAAGAGTCTCGTCATCGACTGTACTGACGAGATATAAATCATTCAAGATAATACATATCTTCGAACACTTTTTCGTATGTTTCGATTAGGACTCTTGAGTCGAATTGCGCACTCATGGATTTTGCTCCCTGGCTCAATACTTGCCAATATTTCGGATTCGTTCTAAGTTCTTCTATACTATATATCACCTCATCAAATGTATTAACTATGATTCCATCATTTCCATGGTCAATCCATTCCGCTGCCCCGTAATCCGAGTATAGAATTGAAGGAAGGCCAGAGGCTCCGCATTCGATGGTGACTTTGCCGAACCCTTCAGATCTCGAAGGTAAAAAATGCAAATGTACCTTATGAAAAAGATCAACCAGTTCATGATGTTTCAGAACTCCATGAAAGTCCACATTGTCATTGATAATCATAGCCTCAAATGGCTTAACATCACCCCTACCTACCACATGGAATTTCAAAAGAGGGAAATGATTGGCAACTTCTATAAACTCCGAAAGTCTTTTCCGTTTAAAATCGTTGCCAACAAAAAGCACATCTGAAAACTCCTCGCTGCGTTTAAACTTTGATTTTTTAAATAAATCGGTGTCAGTAGGTGTATTCAAAACCGGCATATCATATTTAAGCCCATGGTGCTTCAAATTATACTCACCTACAAAATTGGTTATTGGATGATTTTGATTACAATATTTATAATAATTGACAGCTTCTTCAACACTATCCCCCACCGCAGCCAGCGCGGTTTTCAAGGCCTCACCATCAATGATATTCTCTATGGTCTTAATGCTTTTCCGTTTGAAAATCTTTAGAAGAAGTTTCTGCCACCCCAGAAAATCTGCTCTGGGTAAATAAACGATATCAGACCTGTAGACCCCCCATAAATAACCGATTCGCCCAGTAACTTTTACAGGAAACCAGCAGTTAAGAACACGTACTCCTTCAATATCAAGTCCTGGCAAGTTACCGTGATTAATTTGTAAGGTATAGACTTCGAATCTCTTCTTATCCAGATTTCTTGCCAACTCCCTACAATTGATATTCTGGGCATTTGTTTGATTAACAAATGCGGCCAAAAACACTCTAATTCTTCTTACAGCCATTCAATTCGATCAGAAATAAATGGGCAGGCATCAATAAGAGCATGAGCGTCAAACTCAATTTTTTCAGTGAATTCTAAAGAGAGCAATTGACTTGATTTGTTAATACCCCGAACCTCGTTAGGTTCTTCAAACTCCCGTCCTACAGAAAGAAAATAATCTTCAAACTTAAAATATCCTCCCAAATGAATGTCATTCAGACTTATCCAAGCATTTGGAATGTTATATGCATCTGCTAAAATTAGACCATGAAGAGAACTCGAAACAACCTGCTTACAAGAGTTTACTAATTCGATAAACTCAAAAGTCTCAGTGCAAACGTCAATAATCAATGTGTTTTGATCTAACTCCAAATTTTTCAACCATGGGTCGTCAGTTTCTCTCACATGTAAAATAACACCCAAATCATAGACCTTTTGGCTTTGTGGCTTATGGAGCATTGGTAACAAAAGTGCAGGGTCGCCATAGACCTCCGGGCATTTTATCCCATCTCGAAGAAGTCTCTCCCGAGTCTTGGGTCCTCTTACAGCATGTACGTCAATTCTTTTGCTTCTTAGCTTCCAATCTTGCCGTAAGATTCCTGATCCCCAAATAACCAGATGATAGACCACAAATCTTTCTATTATACTTCCAACAACTGCATGAACAGGCACAAAGTTGACATTGAACGCCTTTTCGATATTGATCAGTTGTTTTCCTGATAATTTGGGTATTAGATATTCATTAAGAGAATCACCCCAGTTGGGTTCATGGTCGTTTTCGACCCACCAGGCCGTTATATAGCTGGATCTATTAAAGGATTTGAAAGTATTTAAAGCTCGACCTGGAGTTAACCCATTATTGATCACTCCATTTTTAATTGCCTTGATCAGTTTTTTTTCCATGGTAATCAGAAGATCAAAAACTACTGTCTCAGTTAAGAAGAAACTTGTAGTCTACAAGAATAATCTTCGGGTTATTTCTATAATAATTTTTAGAACCTCAATCAAAAGGTTAAGGCACTAAATCCAATTTTGGATGAACGGATAACCTTTATTTATTTGCCAAAGGCCTTTTTGATGCGAGATTTAAATTTGGTTGGCACAGCGCGTTTTATTGAACTCAATACGGATTTGTCAGATTTTTTTCGTTTCGTGTCCTTATAAATACTGTTCAAATCAACATCTTCTGAAGCAATGTACTTATAGGAAGGGGTATATTCAGTAGTCTCGGTATTGTACCAAAGGTTTCCGTAAATCTGGGTTCTTTGGAACTTCAAATGATCATAACTTAGTTTGACAGCATGAAGCGTGTCATCAGATGGAGCAAAAAGAACAATACTGTTATTAGAACTTGTTTTTAATTTGCTTTCGCACCAGTCCCAAGGCACCCAACAACGATCTACCTCTTTGTTCTTTTGCCAGAAATCATAGATATACTCTTTGTCATCTTTGAATTTCATTAGGTAAGTGTGCAACTCCATTTGTTCAGCCTCAGGACGTGTATTGATGTTGAGCATATAAGTGGCTGCTTTCTTCCTTATGTCGGGATGAGGACTGATTTCATAGCCATCAAGATATTTTTGAATAGCCGTTTCCACATAATTAGACTCCTCAATATTGAACTTTTCTTCCAATACTCTTTTGAACTCTGGTAAATTTAGGAAAGCCACAATATCTTTGAGTATCGAGGTTTGATATTGCCTTAATCTGAAGGTAATTCCATACCCTTCCAAGAGTCCTTTGTCTACATCCCAGTCCTGATTCTTTTGAGCACTCAAATAATCGTCAATAGAGGTTGTACAACCTGGAAAACTCTGTACTGCATACCCACTGGCCTGCAAGTCTTCTATCAACGCCTCAGTAGTATCGGCCTCCGACCTGTTGATCTCTACAGCATTAATAATGGCACTCAGGTGATCTTCAGAAAGAAAATCATCGATTAGTACGAACCTGAACGGATCCTCTGAAAAAGGTGCAGATTTAATTTTATCGATCAGATATCCAAACTCATCTATCAATTCCTTTTTTGATTTTTCCATAACTAGTAAATCAATTGGTTAAAGAGTAATATTATAGTGTATTTAAAGTCGTTCGAAATTTCAGAAATCCATTGGCTATTCCCTCACGAGCCCTTTGGAATAATACTTACAAATTATTTCCTACTGTAATCTAGATATTTCTATTCAAACTAAGGGCGCGCTTTGCGAGTTTCTTAGCCTCAAAAAGTAACCTCTCTTTAGTCCAAGGCAACAGCTTTAGACTTTGTTTGTGTTTAAGGTCCAAAGACTCAATTGATTCCGAATCGCTGAAGCTCGAGTCGGCCAAAAAGTCTTGTCTCCCTACCAGGGCCGGATCCTGTAGCAGCTTAAGATAGACTTGTTCATATTCTTTAGCAATTTTTGCCTCATTCCAATTTCTAGTATACCAACTACGTGCTTCACGCCCAATGCCTTCAAGGTCAGCTTCACTATTCTCGCTAAGGAACTGCCTGAGTTTCTCTGAAAGTTCACTTAGGTGAGTATTAATTAATGGGGGGACTGAATCATTGAGCAATGTAAGAAGTCTGAACATTCGCTTATCAAGATATACCATCGTTGGTTTGCCGAGCATAAGCCCTTCGATGGCCGCCATATGATAACTACCAGTTACCATATCATCCAATACTATTTTTGACTGTGATTTTATTGTCAGACTCTTTTCATAGGGTATGCTTCCCCCATGAAATATCTTGTGCTCCTTTTCCAATGAGTTTTTTCTTAAAATCGCTCTGAACTCCGGATATCCCTTGGTCCCCCACCTTGTTTGTGCTGCGCTGATATTGTGCTTAGAAGAAATGTTAGCAACATCATATAGAATGGGGTTTTGCTGATAAGCATCAGGCATTACATTCTTCACAACATACGAATTCATGAAATACCTTTCAGGGTACTGAGCGTTCACAATTGAAGGCATAGGATATTCAACTATGTCCTTGATGCTTCTACCGGTAACACCACTGATGAACGTGGGGTCTGTACGGTAGTACATTAAAAATGATTTCCCATTTCTCTTCAATTGATTGAAGTCGATCGGACTGAATTCTTTACTGTCTAATGTCAAGTAGTTGTGAAAATTGATAATATCTGCCTGACGGGCGACTTCTATACACTCATCGGCATTCTCAGAAAAAACCAAGTCATGTTCAAATACCGAATTCCTCCTTAAATCGATCAATCTCGCTTCTATTGAAGTATGTCGGTTAAGCGCTTTGACCATTCTCATCGGACCACCAGCCATAGGCGTATTAGAGAAATGCACCACTTTGATCTTCTTCTGAACCTCATTCATAAGATTCGCTCTTCAATATGTAAGCCAACTTCTCAGCATGAACTTTCCTATTGTGCTGGTATTTCAGGGCCTGATCTATCTTGAAGTTAATTTTACCCGTACTTTCCAACTCTTCTGACCAATGTCGTATCGCAGCTTTTATCTGGTCTATTGTCTCACAAGCAAACGCCTGCCCCGTAGAAGAGAGTGTTTGTTGCATTACTCCACCATCTGAAGGAGCGAGAAGTACCGGCTTTTCTAATGAAACATATTCATATAATTTACTCGGTGCCACGCTGTCATTGCCTTCGTGTGCAAACATGAGCAACACATGAGCCATTTGAGACATTTCGAGAGCCTTCTCCTTGGACACCACCGATGTTGGTTCAAAAATAAAGCTCTTATCTCCTAAATACTCCTCAATTCTAAGTACTTGATCTTTTTTTCTGCCTAGCCCAACAAACGTAAGTCTTATTGAAAATTCGGGTGTTTCGTCCAAAATTTCTTTACAGGCGTCTAATAGTAACTCAACTTTTTGAGAATTATAAAGAGTACCTGAATACAGCATGGTGAATGTCTCAAAGCCAGAAAGTTCTGTCAGTTTAAGCTCATCATCCAGGAAACCGTTGGGGACTTCAAATATTCTCTTTTCGGGAAATATCTCTTTTAAATTTCTGACTCCTGGTTTGGTATTTATCGTAATGAACTGACAACTCTTCAACCAACCCTTTTCAAGCATCAAATTATTTTTTCTGAATACATCAAATCGCCTTAGAAGATTATTTTTTGTCTTGGCATTTCTTACAATACTACCCCTAGAATTCCATTCATCTCTGTAATCGGCTATCCATGGAATGCCAGTTTCTTTACTGAGGCGGGATCCAATTTTCAAAAAGACATATGGAGGGGCAGTCACCAGTATTTTATCATATGAATCATCTTGTCCCCTGATGTGACTGAGGGCATACTTATAAATATCTCCAGCTTCGTTGAGCCAGAAGGCATATTCCCGAATGTGCTCCAAAATCAGAAATGGTTTAGACAGCCATTTCATCAAACCACCTTTGACAGCGTATCGGATAGACCTGACAGCGCGATAAGGCACATAATAGGTATCACAGTCTTCAACGACTTCTTTTTTTAAGCGTGTTCCTGAGGCAATGACATTACCACGTTGATCCCGTACCTCCTCCTCTGTATTCCAATTTCTGGTAATGAACACCGGTGTTACCCCGTGATTCTTTAAATAAAGCGCCCATGAGTATGACCGATAAGAGGCCGCCCTATTTGCAGGAAAGAAAGATCTGGAGATGACAAGTACTCTCATAGGTAATCAGGGGAGATTATTTAAAGGAGTTGTAGAGTTGATAAATCATCAGGTGTTTCCATTGATCCTTCTCCGTGGGTTGGGCAATAATTTTCTGGTCGGTCAAAAAAGTTTCGGCTTCCCGTATTAACTCCTGCATGACAGGTCTCTTCATCCATTGCGCCTGCGGGGGTTCATAACCCACTTTGTCTTTACGCCAGGTAATTTTATCCGGCAACCTCTCTTTCATCGACTCTCTTAATATATACTTTGTCCACCCTGCATTGATCAGTAAATCGGGTGGCAGAGTAAAGAGGAATTCGACCAATTTATGGTAGAGAAAAGGTAACCTCACTTCTCTGGAATGCGCCATTGAATTTCTGTCTCCGTATCTGAGCAATTTTGGCAAGCTACTAGTGGTACATGAGGTAAATAGCGTTTCACGCAATCTTTCTGGAACCATGGGCTTATAGGACCTGTAATGGTCATTAAAAAAAGCTTGAGTTAGATGGTCATTGCTGGCATGGTTGTTTTTCTTCTTACGCAATGAACCTAAAATTTTGGTAAGGCCGGGGTAGCGGTAAGACCACCGCTTGGTAAACGAAAATTCAAAAGATTTCGCGTATTGCTCCTGAAGAAGATGTTTCTGCCGATGATAATTTGCCGGGTCAGTCAACCATAACTCTTTAAGGAAAGTCCAAAAAAAACCATGATAGCCGCCTAATATTTCATCAGCACCCTGGCCATCCAGCAAGACGGTGACGTCATTTTCATTGGCAATGCGCATGACCTCGTGTTGTGCAAAAACAGAGGAATGCTGGTAGGGCTCTTCCTGAAAATAAAAGTGTTTTTGAATATTGCCTACAAAACTGTCTGCATCGGGCCATACCATGTGCCCTGATACGCCCACATGTTCACTTAGAGCCTTAATGTATTCTCCTTCATCTTTCGGATGATTTTTGAACCTAGCTGAGAAGGTCATTTGCTTCTGCTGGTCAGTTTTAATCTTGTCGATAGTTGCTACGATGGACGATGAATCCAGGCCTCCAGACAAACTTGACCCTACCGGCACATCGGACCTCAACCTTGTTTTTACCGACTCATCAAACAAAGCGGTAAACTGCTCAGTTGCCTGGTCAAGACTCAAGTTCGAATTCTGCGATAAATCAATATTCCAATACCGCTTTTTAATAAAGTCACCATTTTCACTGATCAACATATAGTGAGAGGGCTCCAGCTCAAAGATGTCCCTGTAGAAGGACGTATTGGTATCAAACCTGTCTACAACAAACCCATAGTGCAGGTAGTCAAAAACTCGTTGTTCATTCACATTCACGCTTTGACCGAGGGCAAAAAGGGCCTTCATTTCTGAAGCAAAAGCAAATTCACCCTTGTTTGCCGTATAATAGAATGGCTTCTCTCCGAAACGGTCACGAGCACAGAAGAGCGTTTTCTTCTGAGTATCCCAAATGGCAAAAGCAAACATGCCATCAATGTCTTCCAGGCATGCCTCACCCTTGATGGCATAAAGCCTTAAAAGAACCTCTGTATCCGTTTGGGTATGAAAAGAATATCCCTGTCTTTTTAATACCTCTCTGATCTCAACATAATTATAGATTTCTCCATTGAAGGTCAGCACATAACGATCTGTATTATAAAGCTTCATGGGTTGTGCTCCCTGCTCAGACAGATCCAGGATTGATAATCTCCGGTGGCCCAAGCCCAATTGACCTTCTTCAGAAATGTAGTGTCCCTGACCGTCTGGTCCGCGATGAGCAAGCGTATCGGTCATTCGGGCGAGCTGCTCACGTGATACCGCAGCACTTCTGTCAAAAGCCAATACGCCAACTATTCCGCACATGATGATCGAATGTTATAAGTTGACATATATTTCTAATTTTCTGCGGCAACTAAAGGGTCTCTGAAGACCCTGCGCTTTTCCAAGAAGAGAATTACCACGGCCACTACTACAGTAAATACACCCTTATGGAGTACCGGGATATCTCTCAGAAAATAAGCCCCCGCCAGACAGGCAATAATGGCCAGAATCCAATAAAACGGATAGTAGTTGAGCGGCAGATGAGTCTTGAATGACTTGAAAGAGATACCTGCAAAACCCAAAAAAAGTAAGGCGATTAACGTGGTAAAGGCAGCTGCATAAACTCCATATATTGGAATAAATATCAAATTAAGCACTACATTGATGATCCCGGCCACCAGACTGAACTTCCATAATTGAGAAGTTCGTTCGTTAAACTCAAAAACCTTCATGACGCTTTGATACATTGGGTTAAAGTTATAGCTCATCACTATCAGGATTGACAAGGGATAAAGCACTGCCAAATCTGGATTGGTGATAAGTACAGAGAAAATCTCTCTCAACCAAAGACACACAACAAAACTCGCGCTAATGGAGAATGACATAAGCCTAAACGTCAACCTCCTGTATCTCAAAAGAGCTTCGTGAGTGCGTTGTTGGAGGAGTTCCATATAGAATGGCACTGTGGCCTTGTTCACGCCCATAGAAATCTGTTTGGCGTAATTTCCAAAGGTATAGGCAAAGCCGTATTGCCCAATCTCTTTGGTTTCAAGACCGATAACATCCATCACAAAACGATCAGAGGAATGCAACAAGAACCCTGCGTACATATGTGGTATGACAGGCAAGGAAACCCCAAGGTAATAACGGAAAGCCCTTATTGAAAATCTAAATATGGGTTTCACCTTTTCCCTGAAGAAAAAGAAGATCAGGTGGTATATAAAACCCAGAAACTGAGCAATAAATGCCGCAATATACCAACCTAAGTATCCTAGCTCAAGGCTGTAAATGGTGTAAAAAGTAACCAATACTGAAACCAGTCCTGTGACAACCGTGGGTATAGCGATCATCTTCGGGTTTTTCTCATATTGAAAAAAGGTATTGGCCATTTGGGAGAATGGCTGAAAGACGATGATTGGAAAGGATATCAAAAAAAGCATAGGGCCCATATTATCTCCAACATCAGAAGGCATGATAAGCCGGAGCAGCATAATAAGAATAGCTGCATAAAAAATCCCCCAAACGAGATTAAAACCCAATATATTCCCCCAAACCAATTTGAAGTAATTTCGATGCTTGAAGTAGGTGTTACCACTTATGGTTCCCAAGCCCAGGTCCCTCCATGCCCCAAGCATATTTACGTATACAGCAACGGTTGCGTAAATACCATAATCAATTTCTGTTAGCTTTGCAGTTGTAAATGGGAGTACGAGGATATTAGCGAATGATGCCACTCTGGGAGCTACAGCATAAAGCAGGGAGTGGCTAAAAATTTTCTTAATCATTTCGCCTTTACACTTGCCTTAAGCACCTCAAACAGTTCATCGTCACTTCTCAGTGCAATGCGCGAAAATTCACCGAAATACCGTTCGTCAATCTGTTGATGCAGAACATTCCCTTTCTCATCCAAATTCGATACGTAATATCCAACTAAACCATTATCCAGCCTGTCGCCAATAATAGTAGAAGTGGCAGAAATGCCAATCCGTGTTTCAAAAATCTTGTTTAGCGAACTCTGATCAGAAAAGTCTACTGCAATGCCGCAAGCAACTACATTTTCTAAATAGGGCGGGCTAATTTGATGATTCCTGTAAAGGTTTCTTTCGTATGGGTGCAAGTAAATACAGACACTAAAAACCGGATATTTCTTCTTGAATTTAATCACTGGATACAACAGGCGGTTCAAGAAAACCTGATAGTCATAATTCTTGGAGGACGTTTGATTGGCTACAAGTTGTTCTGAATTTTGCTGATTACCTTTTGCATCACGCGCCCAAAAGCCTGAAGTATAAATACCAAGATCATACTTTACTTCAATGTCAGTGTTGATCTTTTCATGATAGAAGACGTCCTCGTTGGTTGCTTGAATATATTCCGCGCAATGCACCCAGTCTTTTTCAGCCAAAATCTTCAACTCTTCCTCCTGCATTTTGCTACACCACAGCGCTTTACCAGATGGCAATTCAGTATATCTGTTTGTTCCTAATAAGATGGAGTTAGACAGACTTACGTAGTAGTTGAGATTTTCTTCTTCACTAAAAAGTGCTGTGAGATAACTGGCAGGCCTGTATAAACTAAAGAGAAGGTATGCTTCAAATTGATGACCCGTAAGCGTTATTTGAGCCATATTCTTTATAGCAGTAGCATACCAGTATTTTTGAATATTACTGTTGCCAAAGAATATGTCCAAGATAGCAAAAAGTACAGCCCGAACTGTGAATGAAAGTGCCCTTATATGGGCCTTCGAAGAATAAGAACGATAGTAGAAATTTACGCCCTTAATAGCATCAAAAAAGAGGATTTCGTTTCGATTAAGCCCTAGGTTTTTTTTCAAAAAGTATGAACGGGACTCTAAATCAGATCCGTGTGAAAAGACTAAAAAATTTTGGTCTGATTTCTTAAGCTTAAAAAGGACATAAAGTGGCATTTTCGCCAAAGTTAGAATCAAAGACAACTTGTGTGAAACGCCCAATTTGCGATCTTTTTGTAACCTGAAAAATCGCAGCCTGAAGAATAATGATTTTCTGACCTTATAAGGTTCATCTGATCTTATAAATGCCTTCAGTAGCCATTGAATAAACAACATTTGTCAGAAGAAGTGTGGATTTAAATCAAATCCCATGTAAGTGGTGTTCCAGCTTTAATGCCCGTCCGTACTTCTCTTCCTAACACCAACTCATAGTATTTGGATTCCAAGCCAAAACCCGGACGTATCACCTTCATATTATCCGAACTCAACTTGTCTCCCGGCTCTATGTCCTTACTTATATAAATTGATCGTTTGTAAGTGGTAGCACCTTGTTCAGATCGCCCTACTCCATAGCTGATTTCTCCCATAGCCAAAAAAGCTCTTTCCGATTCGACAACGAGTGTTTCAAGTTCAGCAGGCTCTATTGAGAATGCAGAATCTACACCGCCATCTGCTCTTCTCAGAGTAAAGTGTTTCTCAATGGTCGATGCACCTAAAACAACGGACGCAATAGCTGCGCCAACCCCCATTGTATGGTCGGAAAGTCCTACAAGACAACCAAACAATTGTCGCATGTGAGGTATAGTAAGTAAGTTTGTGCTCTCTGGAGAAGCAGGGTAAGTACTGGTACATTTGAGCAGGACAAGCTCAGAACACCCGTGTTTTAAAAGTGTATTAACGGCTTCATCCAGTTGTGCGAGTGTAGCAGCACCGGTAGACATTATTACAGGCTTGCCTGTAGAGGCCACCTTCTTAAGCAGAGGGATATCAGTATTTTCGAAAGAAGCAATTTTATAAAGTTGGACTTTCAAATCTTCCAGAAAATCGACAGCGGTATAATCAAAAGGAGAACTGAAAGGCACCAAACCCAGTTCTTCGGCTAATGCGAATATTTCTTTATGCCACTCCCAAGGCGTATGTGCTTTTTGATAAAGCCCATGAAGCTCCTCACCATGCCATAGAGAGTTTTTGTCCTGAATCTGATGTGCCCCTCGAATAGTCATTGTGTCGGCCGTATAGGTCTGTAGCTTTATTGCATGCGCTCCTGCCTGTGCTGCGGCCCGCACAATATCTTTGGCTCGTTCAATAGATTGGTTGTGATTGCCAGACATTTCGGCAATGATAAATGGCCTATTATTTTCTGAAATAATGTGCTTATCAAGTTCAATTTTCATTGCTATTCTTCTATGTATTCACTAAAACCTCTGTAAAATCTCTTTCCTGATACTACAGGCTGGTATTCACTTATTTCACTTCCCACAGCATCTTCCACACTCCAAATTAGATCTTCAAAGCCAAGCAAATGCCTGAAAAGAACTGTACTGGAAAATCGCGGATTAATTTCAAATACTAAGGGAATGTTTTGAGGTTTTCTCAACTGTACATTGATGGATCCCTTCAGATCAAAATTAGTAGCTATCCGGGCTAATAATTCATCAATGTCCTGGTCAAGCACCACCTCTCCGACTCCCGTCAATCCCGAGCCCGGCATCATTTTTCTTTTGATGATAATGGATCTGGTAATACCTTTGGTACTTCTGAATAATCCGCAGGTGTACTCTGTATCATCTCCAGGAATAAATTCTTGGACAATCAAGTCATCATGCTTATTCCTTATATAGTTCCAATCAATATCTTCCTTCACCAAATGAACTGATTTGCTTCCTGAACCTTGTCTAGATTTCGCTATGAAGGGATAAGACAACTGGGACGTTTCGCTGGCTAGTTGGGTGGCAGGAAATGGCAGATTGTTTTCTTTCAGAAACTGAGATGTCAAGTATTTATCAAACCCGATAGCCTGAGCCCGATGATTGGCCATAATAACCTTAAAACTCATCTCATCAGTAAATGGATGGTGATGAATAAACTTCAGTTCTGGTTCAGAAGCAGGTATGAGTAGGTCTATTTGATACCTCTCGATAACATTCAGTATGATTTCTTTATAGTTTGCCTCCTTACAGGCAGGAATAACCTCTATTTGATCGAAAATAAACTTGCCTAAATGATCGACAGATAAATCAGTTCCAATAATCTTATGGAAAGCAGTGTTTTGTCTAAGTATTTTACAAATACTTTGGGCTATATCTCCTGCGGCACCGGTCACCAACACATTAATTCGGTTCATCATTATCGTTAGCGTAGCAATACGTTTTGCAAATAAGGTATTTGCGGGTCTTTTTCTTTGATTTCTTTTAACAGTGCACCGGTGTCGTAAGGCGTATACTTCATTTGAAATGAGCCTGAGTGTGTATCAATAATACACCATGATGCAATGCCGCCTTTTTCACGGGATTGTCCTACAGACCCCACATTGACGAGCATACTCATCTTATTTCTGAACGCGAATGAATAATGGGAATGCCCAACCAACACAAAATCCACTTCTTGATCACACTGTTCTAATATTGTTCGATCAGTATCGGGATACAAGTATTGATTTTTGTCCATTGGACTGCCATGATTGAGTGAAAAAGATGTTCCTTCTAATGTCACTAAATGGCTGTCCTTTAAATTGTTGAAAAAATCTTTTTCAGATTTTTTCAAGCTCTCAACTGCGAGAATGTGGGAACTGCCATATTTACTTACAATTGATCCTTCATCGATCTTTCCGTCTAATAAGTCCAGCAACATTTGATCGTGATTACCCTTAATGTAGACTGTATTTTCAAAATTTGATAACATGTTAAGGACACTTTGAACCCCATAATAATATCCAACCAGATCACCCAGAATAAAAATATTCTCAATACCACTCTTGCGCAATTCCTCGCTAACTGCCTTAAGCGCATATTGGTTACCATGAATATCTGAGAGCACTGCTACCTTCATTGTTATTATCTTAGGAGCATAATATGCGATTAGGCCAGTACTGGAATAAGATGGTCCCTAAAGTTATTACTTGAGTTTGCCATATGTCCTCTCATAGAAGTTTCAAGAGGAACTTCCAAGTTTATAAGCTGGTCCATAGAACTTAAGAATTTTTCTACTTGAAAAGCCTGACGATTATCACCAAATGAGAGGCTCCCGAAGTTAGAAACCAGGTGATCGTGAAGCTCATTTTGATTATCAGCATACCAAAAAGTCAGGACTTTACATGAGCAACAAACACACTCGAGTAAAATTCCACTAGACGGCACTATAGCATAGTCGGCTGCTTTCATCACCTCACTCATTTGTCTTTCATCCAGAGATTTCAGAACATTGACTGGCTGAGGCTGGCTTTTCAGAAGCAACTCCAGTTTTTCATGATCCTGAAAAGAAGGTCCTAAAATTACTTTTACGACAAAATCTTGATAATGGTCAAGCAATACCTTCAGAATCTTGGCAGTCAAACCCAGACTATCACTTCCACCCACGCAAAGCAGCAAGTATTTCTGTTTTTGGAATTTCGATCGAGCAGCTATTATAAAGCTTTCTCTTAATAGGCAAAATCTTTCACCGAGTAAAAGTGTTGCCCTGGTAAGGCCATTGTACTGATCCGGTTTGGCAGATGGTGAGTGGTTAATGATTGCATCAGCTGCGAACTCCCGGTTATGCAGATCATCAATGGCCACTAGCTTATGTGACTTAGCCCTGTACTGATGCTCCTGAGCTTGTGTAAAGTTATAACCATCTAATATTACCACCAGTTCTTTGTTCAAATATGTCAAGAACTCCTGATGATTCATTAGCCTTACAACTCCATAACCTTTAGCCAATAATTGTTTAGCAATAACATCGGGTATTTCCAAACAGTAAAAAGTTACACTTACGAAAAAGGAATGGATTGAATCAACTAATGCTAGACATCTTATTAAATGGCCCAAGCCAATTCGGTGTCCTCCATCACAGCGAACGGCTAGGCTTTTACTGACGATCATTACTCTTTCGTAAAAAAACCAATCAATACTCTTCCTTGCCCAACCTTTGCCAGACTTTCGTAGAAGTTTACTAACTCATCCAGTTGATCTCTGTTTTTGTCGAATAAAAAGTTCTCTATAAAAACCCTGGATTCATGAGCAAAGCTTCCCACCTGGGATGATTCTATGTAGTTAGAATTCTTATTAGAAAGGAACCACTCGATAGGGAAATCAGAAATGGTCCTTCGTTCCTTCCAGCTCATAGCTTCGCAGATATTCTTAAGGCTTGCAGGAGAAAAATAATTCAAATGATCGGGAGCGCTTTCCCAATACCTGCGACTTATCCTTTTTGATTGGACAAGCTCGAGTTGAAGGTCGGAACAGTCATTGGGAACTTCAATCACCAATGTTGCTTCGTCATTTCCCAATTGATTACACAATTCTAATAGTTTTTCAGGGGCGAGGACATGTTCGAGGACATTGTCCAACCAAATAACATCGAACTTTCTTCCCTCATCAACCAGACGTTGACAACCTTCAAAAACATCGCCTTGAATCAGCTTAGACCTCAACTGTGGGTGGTTTGTGCTCAAACCGAAATCACTGAAATCCAAACCTAAGACTTTCCAACCCTTCTTGTCAAAGTAGTTCATGACATGCCCTTCCCCACACCCAATGTCAACCATACTCTTAGGTTTGGTTTCACTATGCTTATCAATGATGTGGTGTTTCATGGACACCCGATTGTCTATATACTTCAGTTCCTCCTGAGAATATTCAGACGAATAGCTCCCCTTTTCATCCTGATAGTACTTTTTTTCATAGTATTCCCTTAGCTCTTTTACAGAAGGTTTGGGTACTGCCTCGAAGTAGCCATGTTTGGCATTTTTTACGTATTTGTAATCATTCATAATAATTCTCCCTTTCCTACCCTGCTTGCCGGGGTAAGTTCAAGTAAAGATTTAAGTTCAAGCTTGTTAAAAATTATCAAATCAATTTAGCCTTTTGAAGCCCGAATGGCAGACTGGTCCCTCTAAAATGTCGTCAACTTTTTGTACACCTTTTTCACATTGACTTATGGTCTTAAATATGGGCTCGAGCTTATTGAAATACCGGTCCAGATGTTGTGGCTCATGTTTCACACATGAGAAGATAATATTAGAGGCAAGGATTCCTTCTTTAAGCATCTCTTGTGTTATGTATGTTTTGTATTTGAGCCAGTCTGCTAGGTCGAAACCGAAAGCTGTGATAGCCGGTAAACCCACAATGTTGATTTTAAGGTCATAAATATCGCTGAGTTCCTGCCATCCCTTCCTAATTTTCAGGCCATTATTCGTGATAATTTCCCAGCTTTTTAAGCTCTCCATTTCATCTAATGTAGCCAATGCTGCAGAAGGCCCTATCCTTTCAGTCCAGAATGTGCTACTGATGAAAGTCTTTTGTGCAGCTTCCATGACTTCCTTTCTTCCAATAATCGCTGTAATGGCATATCCATTGCCAAGGGCTTTGCCAAACATAGCTATGTCGGGTTCAACTCCATACATTTTATGAAGCCCACCAAAGGTTTGCCTGAAACCCGAAGTACATTCATCAAATATCAATACCAGATTATTATCTGTGGCTATCTGCCTCACCTCTTCAAGAAAACCAGGAGCCGGTCCCATATTTCGTGAGACTTCCATTTTGATTGCTCCGAGGTCAGGGTTGTTCCGAACGATCTCACGTAATTCTTCGATTTGATTGTAATTGAATGGGAGAACCGTTTTGCTAAGGGCCTTTGGTACACCTAGTGGGTTAAGCCCTGGTAGAAGATGGCCGTCCAGATTCTTCCCATCTCCAATATTAGCGGACAAATACCAGTCATGCCAGCCATGATAGCCGCATATGGCTACTTGATCGCGCCCACTGGCCGCTCTCGCTATTCTTATAGCAATGGAATTGGCCTCACCGCCACTTCGGGCAAAACGGACCATATCTGCCCAAGGGTGAAGTGATACAAGGCGTTCAGCCAAAGCTACCTCCTCAGGACAATTGAGGGTAGACATATTGCCTGTGTCTACTACCTGTCTGACAGCTTCATCTACTTTTTCATGGCCATATCCCAAGATATTGGTTCCTATACCCATGATAGACATATCGAGATACTCTTTACCATCAAGATCCCATAAGAAGCAGCCTTTGGCCTTACTATAATATGAAGGCCACTGTTCCGGCAGAAACATTTCAGGACGCTTAGAAAGTAGCATCGTTCCACCTGGAATCAACTTCTTTGCTTTTTTATAAAGTTCTTGTCCTTTACCTGTAATCATCGGTTTTCTTGTCTAAGTGATTTCAAGTATCCCTCATTCCTTACTATGGTCATATTACTCACTTTTTCAGGAAATCTCAGGATGTGTTTCGTGTAATCAAGCCAAGTCTTGTCCACACCCAATTCCGATATAAGCCAGGTAAGTGTAACCAGGTCGTCAGGCTCGTCCACAGTCATTCTTACCCTATTATAATTCTCTGGAGCTGCATAATCATGAGCCTTAAACAGCTTCCTACCATTAAAGTCCGAATGATTCCTTATGTATGGTGTCACATGCTCCCTTTCAGATTTCTTTTTTGCATTTGACCATGCTTCTTTCAAAGCACCCATTTTGAAAACCTCCATATCCTGACCATCGGGGAAATCTTCCACTAGGTTGTTTGCGCAATAGTCATAATCCCCATTAATGGCTGTTTCTATAACTTTGTCTAATAACTCTGCATCAATAAGCGGACAATCTGAAGTCAATCTAATTACCCAATCAGCAGAAACTGATAGAGCTGTCCTATAAAACCTGTCTAGCACATCATCTGTAGCCCCCTTAAAACTATATGACTGATTCCTTGAAGCTATTGTGCAAATTTGATCACTTCCAGCCTCATGTGTTGTAGCCACGGCTACCTGAGTAACTCTTTGTGATTTTCTAATCCTTTTTAAATGCAAATCCAGCAGCGTCTCGTTTCCAACCTTTAACAAGACCTTCCCCGGCAAACGGCTGGAACCTACCCTCGCTTGGGTAATTGCAACAATATTCAGGTTTTCCATAAAGCAGGATTCAATAAGTCTGGATTCTGAACCTTAATATTATCAATATCGGAAACAACGGATTGGGGCAAAGTGGTCTGCAAAGATTCAAGATTTTGAATTAATTGATCTGCTGTTTCTACGCCCAACAATACTCCGTCAATACAGTGCTTAGACAAGGCATAGTTCAAAGCCAGTTCATTCATAGCGATGCCCTCCTTGCTGGTGAACGTTTCGAGTTCTTTCAATTGATCGAAAAGAACTGATAGGTGAGGAGGCAGAGAATTGGGTGGCATAAAAAACAACCCCTGTAGAAACACTGATCTGGAGAGTACTGCCTTCCCTGCAGCTTTGGCCTTATTAATGACATCTCCTCTTTGGCTGTTGTTGTCCAATAGATTGAATGGTAGTTGGATTACATCTATTTCGGGCTCGACTAGCAGGCTTTCAACCTCTTTATTTGTATAAACCGATACACCCAAACGTCTTATTTTACCCTGCTCCCGTTGTTCCAACAAGTCCTCAAATGCTTTTGGATTTCCCTGATAATCCGTATGTGAGTGAAACAGATATGTATCTATACAATCCACTCTTAATCTTCGAAGAGTCTTTTCTATTTTGTCTATTATTTCTTCTCCGTTTGAAGTACTCATCTTAGTGATAACTTCAAATTTTGAAGATGGTTTTTTACTCAAATAATCTCCGATCAGACTCTCAGCATTTCCATAAGCTTCTGCCGTATCTAGGTACTTTATTCCTGCATGAACAGCTACATCAAGTATTTTCATGACCTGGTAGTGAGAAGGCTTCCCCAGTGAATTATTGATACCATAACCTTGCAAACCCAATTGGGCCGTACCCAAAATGATTTTCTCAACCTTCATTCATCAATACTTTGAAATCGGGATTAAAAATCGCCATTCGATGACAATCGCAATATTTGCCTTGATAAAAACCGTGATATCTATAGGTACCCTCTAATTCAAAGCCCATTCGCTTATAAAGCTCTACAGCCTTTTCATTGTCAGCGACTACACCCAGGTTTATTTTTCTAAGCCCTAACTGCTGAAAGCAGTAATCAATTACAACCTCAGAAGCTTCAATGGCATATCCTTTGCCCCAGTTTTTCCTATCGCCAATCATAATGCCATACTCTGCAAATCCATGTTTTTTATTTACTGGATCTATCTTTATGTTGCCAATATGAAGTTTCTCTTCTTTAACCTTAATGGCCCAAAACAGAAGATTTGCCTCCGATTCTGCTTTTTCCAAATAGGCTTCTAGCTCATTTCGAGTATAATTTCCTCCTGTTTCCAAATACTTGTAGACTTCCTCATCATTCATCCAGGAAACATATCGGTCAGAAGCATGTTGCTTCCCAATTTTTTCAAGCACTAATCTTTCAGTCTCCAGCGTAGGCACCATAGTATCAGAAATTAAAATAAAGCAGAAAAATTCGCTGGTCAGGTATGGATTCGTATCGGTATGCCTGCATTCTTGATATGGCTCCTAGTTTGCATGGGGCTTTGGTCCTGAAAACAAAAAAATGTGCCGGCAGCTATGGCTTCAGCTTTAGTTTGCCTGAATCCATCAGTAAAATGAATGGCCCTACCACATCCTCCTGAAATGATCACAGGAACAGAGATTGACTGGCAAATTCTTTCGGTCATTTCAAGTTCCAGTCCCTGTTTTGTACCATCATGATCTATGCAAGTGACGAGTAGTTCTCCCGCACCCAAATTTTGGGCTTTCAACGCCCAATCCAAAGGCGTGAGATTCGACTTTTTAGAGCCCCCTTCAGAGTATACTCTAAAGCTTCCATTTTCGTCCTTTTTATAGTCTATACTCACCACTACACATTGTGAGCCAAACTGTCGCGCAGCATCTGAAATAAGTTTTGGATCTTCAAGTGCTGCGGAATTTATCGATACTTTATCTGCTCCATTGTTAAGAAGCAACGAAAAATCTTGTAACAACCGTACGCCACCCCCGATGGTGATGGGCAAAAATATTTCTTCGGCAGCCTTTCTAATCACATTGACAATAGCTTCTTTGCTACCAACTCCTCTACTATAAGACAAGTCAACAAAAACCAATTCATCTACTGCCTGAGCTTCGTAGATTTTAGCCTGTGACACCGGATCTCCTACTTCTATAGAATTTTTGAAGTTTTGAGTAGTAACCAATGACATAGATCCAGGTATCAGTTTTGAAGGCAGTAATTGCAGTTTGGGAATAAGCCGCTTTTTGGCCATATCAAAAGTCTAAAAAATTCAAAAGTACACTCCTTCCAAAATCAGAACTCTTTTCAGGATGGAACTGAGTACCAAATATATTTTCTCGTCTGATAGCAGCAGTGACTTTTATTTTACCACAATGATAGAAAGCCTCTACTTGACCCTCATTTTTACAATCCATATAATATGAGTGGACAAAATAAAAGTCGGGGTCTTTTATAAACCCATCAAAAAGTAAGCTTTCCTCATTGAATTGAACATTTTCCCATCCTACATTGGGAATTTTCACTCCGTCTACCCCTGGCTCAATTAGTCGAACATTCGCATCGAACCAACCCAAACCTGCAGTTACTTCCATTTCCAATCCTTCCGTGGCCATGACTTGCATTCCGAGGCAAATCCCTAAAATTGGTACCTTGCTCTCCAGAACCAGTTGATTAAGTTTTGGGACGAATCCACGATTGTGTAGGTTTTTCATGCAGTCTGGAAATGCGCCTACGCCTGGGAGGATTATCTTATCCACCTCATTGAGTTGATTTGGTTTACTACAAATCAATACATCTTCGCCAACATAAGAGAGTGCATTCTGAACTGACAACAGGTTACCCATCCCATAGTCTACTACACCAATCATTTACCGTTTCGTTCTTTCCAACGGTTTAACTGAACTTCCGATTCTTCTCTACTCATTGCCCCATCTCTGGACCATTGATCAAAGTCAGCCATCTTTTCTCCTGCCTTAATTTTACTTTGATCATGTTCATAAGGAGAAACCATATGAGATAGTGCCACCTCCATAAACTCCTCTTCTGATAGCCCCAATAATTCGAGAAAAATATCCAAGCTTGGAGGCCTTTTACCCTCATAATCCCTCAATTGATCCATCCCTTCTTGCCGAGTCATTCGATCGTTTCTGATGTCAATGGAGGCTAAATGCGTAGGTCTAGTATATCCCCTTTTTATATATTTAATATAGTCCCTTACTCCCTGCATATGACATTCAATTTTTTCATAATCATATTCAGGTGGAACATTTTCTACCTGGTCTCCGGTCCAACCCAGCTCGTCTTTTAAAATCTTCACTTGTTTCTTGACATCCCATGGTACAAACGAGCCCAAACAAACAGATCTATATTGAATTCGTCTAAGTTCTTTAAGTGGGGGGTAAGTATAAGGCTTCAGGTCTCTTTTATCTATACCACCTCCCAGTCTATAAAACATATCGTCAGCATTGATGCCTAAATTAGCAGCCCTATTGAATCTCTTTTCATCTACCTCCTCTATCTGATCATAGCTATAATAAGATGTATATTCAGCAGAAGGTTCACCCCAAAAAATCAAAGGAACATTATAGTTTATGGCAACCTGCATCGGGTAACTGCAAATACCAGTATGGCAATGCCAACAAAAATCACCTTTTTCCAAGAAGCTTTGTAACATTAATTTCCTGACAATTTTCCAGTTAGGCGTAAAATGATGAAAATCGACCCCGAGTTCCCTCTGTATTCTTTTCACATTCGCCTCGAGGTTGGGCCTAAGGAAGCCATGATCAAACCTAACCACCAAAGGCTTAAGTTTGTAGTGCTTAACTAAGTAATAAAGAGTCCAAGTTGAATCTTTACCTCCGCTAAAAGGAACGATACAATCATAGTCATATTTGCCACGATATTTTTCGATCAGTTCATCTAGTTGGACTTTTTTTAAATCCCAATCTATGTTCTCCTGTTTGAATTCTATTTGTTTACAAATATTGCAGACCCCTTCACCATCAAAGGTGATCGTTTCGTGTGTTTCTGGAGTAACGCATTTGGTACATCTGGTTAATGACATATTATTCCAATTTTTAGTTTAGGTAATTCAATACTTTTTCAATAACAAAGTTTACCTCTTCGTCCAGCAAGGATGGGTACATCGGAATGCTAAGACAACGCTCATAATAGCCTTCAGCATTTGGAAGGTCTGTTTTGAGACTTTCTTCCTGACGATAGTAGGGCATCTTGTGAAGTGGTATATAATGTACTTGTGCATAAATACCATTTTTTTTCAGATAGTCATAAAGGCCTTTTCTATCCGATACCTCAACGACATATAAGTGAAAGGCATTTTGTTCAGTCTCACTCCTTTTTTGCTTGACGATATTCAAGGATCTGAAAGCATCATCGTACCTTTTTGCAATTTCAATTCTTCTTTTCAGCCCTTCATCCGCTCTTTTAAGTTGGCTATTTCCCAGGGAAGCCTGAATATCTGTTATTCGGTAGTTGTACCCTAATTCTTGAAGCTCATAGTACCAGCCACCATGATTCTCCAGCAATAATTCAGGCTCTTTGGTGATACCATGAGTTCTTAACCGGAGTAATTGTTCGTAAAGCTGCTTATTATTTGTCGTAATCATCCCTCCTTCTCCCGATGCAATATGCTTGACTGGGTGGAAAGAAAATATAGATAGGTCAGCAAAGGCCCCATTCCCAACATTTTGCTGATGACCAGATGAATCTGTAAACCAGGCTCCGGGGGCATGGCAAGCATCTTCCATTAACCAGAGATTGTGTTCATCTGCAAGCTTTCTGAACGCCTGAAGATCAACCGGGTATCCAGTGAAAGAGACAGGAATAATGCCTTGGTAAGTTCCCTTATCAGAGGAATCCAACAAATCTTGGACCTGCTCTATATCCAACAAATAAGTCTCAGGATTAATGTCAGCAAATACTACATCTCCACCGCAGTACTTCACACAATTAGCGGTGGCAGAAAAGGTAATCGGAGTAGTAATTACTTTTTGTCCATTCTTGACGTTAAGGGCCATAGCACCAAGATGCAAGGCTGCCGTCCCATTCGACACGGCAACAGCATATTTGGACCCCACATACTGAGCGAAAGCCTGTTCAAACTCTATTACTCTAGGACCTTGTGTTAAAAAATCGGACTTGAGTGTTTTAACAACAGCATCTATGTCCTCATCCGAGATAAATTGTCGGCCGTAAGGAATGGACTTCATCATTATACTTTGAAGGAGGTATCTATATGTTTGGTGATCAAATTCCTTAAAGATTCCACAGTTTCCCATTCCGTATTTTCGCCACTGTTATAGTAAAAACCTGGCTCAACAATCTTGGCATCAAACTCTTTGATGAATTCATCCAGATTCCATTTGGTTTGTGTGGGGAGAATCACAAAGTAATTTCCTAGGTCATAGGTATTGAAAGAATCTGACGCTGTGATCATCTCTTCATGAATTTTCTCTCCAGGCCTTACACCAATTATTGGCTTTTCGCATTCAGGCCCAATTGCCTCAGCCACATCAGTGATCGAGTATGATGGAATCTTTGGGACGAAAAGTTCACCGCCCCAAGCATTTTCCAGGGCATGCATAACCATTTTCACCCCATCGTCAAGAGTTATATTAAACCGAGTCATGGTTGGATCAGTTATCGGTAATTTCCCTTCTTTTTTCCTCTTTAAAAAGAAAGGAATGACAGATCCATTAGATCCCATAACATTTCCATAACGAACCACCGAAAACCTAATAGGATTCCACCCCGCAACATTATTTGCGGCTATAAACAATTTATCAGAGGTCAGCTTTGTCGCACCATATAAATTAATCGGTGCACAGGCTTTATCAGTCGATAGTGCAACAATTCTTTCGACATTTGTTTCCAAAGCTGCATTAATTACATTTTGAGCACCACCAATATTGGTTTTGATACATTCATCTGGATTGTACTCCGCAATTGGAACATGTTTCATTGCAGCAGCATGAATAACATAATCAACATCCTTAAAGGCTCGTTTTAATCGTTCATAATCCCTTACATCCCCAATAAAGAACCTGATTTGGTCAAATTCCGATGACGGATATTCCTGAGCCATTTGAAATTGTTTCTGCTCATCGCGAGAGAAAATGATGAGTTTTGTTAAATCCGGATGACGAGTCAGTAAATATTTAGTTAGTGCCTTGCCCAAAGAACCAGTACCTCCCGTTATTAATATTGTTTTCCCGTTGTAGGTCATTTTCAGTAAAAAAGAAATAAGAGATTAAATTGGCAATGATAAAAATGGATGTTAGTCAAAATTTTAAGATTAAAAGAAAGAAATTGTCAATTCATTCAAATCGGCATGTTTACTTTTATGGAACTTATAGTAATCAATTGCTATTACTCAGATTGATAAGTCCTGTTAAATTTTCAAAGTGACTCACTATTAATGAGGCTCTGGAATTTGCGATAAAATGGATTTATATTATTCGAAATATGATCTTTTATATCCTTGACGCAGAGCTACTGTTAACTCCAAGTAACCACTGTTTCAAGAGTAAAATTAATCTCAGCGG
>JAJCYM010000072.1 GCA_029262895.1 Roseivirga sp. | reverse complement strand
GGTACCCCAGAAACGCGACCTGCTTAAGTTCCAATCCACCAGGTTTTCAAGCCAGTTGCCAAAACGGCCTTCACCCGTAGACTTGGGCTTCCAGTTGATGGTTTTATTCAAGGCCACCAACTGCTCTTTATAAGCCGTGGTTTTTACAAACCAGGAATCCAGAGGATAGTATAAAATGGGTTTATCCGTTCTCCAACAATGTGGATAGGAGTGCTCATACTTCTCCACCTTAAAGGCCTTGTTTTCTTCTTTCAGCCTAATCGAAATCAGGACATCCAGTGACTTCTCAGGCTGGGCATCATCGGCATAATATTCATTCTTCACATACATTCCTGCGAAGTCAGTAATCTCTTTTACATAACGTCCTTGTTTGTCTACAATCGGCACGTTATTCCCCTCTTCGTCTTTTACAAAAACACCGGGGATATTATTCTGCATGCAGGTGCGGTAATCGTCTGCTCCAAAAGTGGCAGAAATATGCACTATTCCAGTTCCATCTTCCGTAGTGACAAAGTCACCGAGTACAGTAGTGAAAGCGGGTTTTGGAAGTAGCACATAAGGCATCAACTGCTCATAGGACATACCGACAAGGTCTTTGCCTTTGTACTCCTCAACTATCTCAAATGGAATCAGTTTGTCTCCAGCCTGGTAGTCCTCAATTTTAAGCTCGGCAGCTTTTGCATTGAAATGTGCATTCATGCGATCCTTAGCCAGAATCACGTTTATCGGCTCAAACGTATACTGATTGAAGGTGCGCACCTTGACATAACTAATATTTGCGCCTAGTGCCAAAGCAGAGTTTGCCGGTAATGTCCAGGGCGTGGTAGTCCAAGCCAGGAAGTAATCATTCTCGGTACCTTCAATCTTAAACTGGCCCGTTAAAGAGGTGTCTTTCACGTCCTGGTAGGTGCCAGGCTGATTGAGCTCATGAGAGCTTAAGCCAGTACCTGCCGCTGGGGAGTAAGGCTGAATTGTGTAGCCTTTATAAATCAGGTCTTTATCATAAAGCCGCTTTAACAGGGACCATACGCTTTCGATATAATCTCTTTCATAGGTAACATAGGGATCATCCAGATCAACCCAGTAGCCCATCTTCACGGTCATGGCATCCCACTCATCCTTAAAGCGCATTACCGTTTCGCGGCATCGTGTATTGTATTCTTCTACCGAAATGGTTTTGCCAATGTCTTCTTTGGTAATACCCAATTCCTTTTCTACCTGAAGCTCAACTGGCAGACCGTGGGTATCCCAACCTCCTTTTCTTTTGACCTGAAAGCCCTTTTGCGTTTTGTAACGACAAAAAATGTCCTTGACCGTTCTGGCCATCACATGGTGAATGCCAGGTGTGCCATTGGCAGAGGGAGGCCCCTCATAGAAAGTAAAGGTGGGTTTCCCTTCTCGTGAGGTAATGGACTTCTCGAAAATGCCGTTGTCTGTCCAGAACTTTTCAACATCGGAACCTATTTTGGCGTAGTCGGGATTTTTATGTTCGCTATACTTTTTCACTTTACTCCTCTTTCAAAGGTGTCTTCTCGTCCTTATATGTACTGCCCACGAATGGGTCATTTTCTTTAATCAATAAACTCTCCGTATCAATTTCCTCATCCTCATCTTCCACATAAAATTCATAGTGCTCAATCAAGGGATGAATATTCTCATTTCGTTTTCCACTATCAAACACCATTAACAAAGCCGGAAGCAAGGTCAGGTTTGTTAGCATGGCAAATAACAATGTGAGGGAGGTTAAAATTCCCAAGGCAACCGTGCCTCCGAAGCCAGAGAAAACAAAGATGACAAAGCCAAAGAATAGCACGATAGAAGTATAAGTCATGCTCGCGCCTGTCTCCTTAATGCTCTTACTTATCGCTACCGGAACAAAGAATTTATTGGCAAACAGCTCCTGCCTATACTTGGCCAAAAAGTGGATAGAATCATCCACCGATATACCAAATGCTATGCTGAAAATCAGTGCGGTGCTTGGCTTTAACGGTATCCCGAAAAAGCCCATAATTCCAGCGGTCAGCAGCAATGGAATCAAATTTGGAATCATAGAGATCACGATCATCCGGATGTTGGCAAAAAGTATCGCCATAATGATAGCGATGATGACAAAAGCCAACAATAATGAAACCTGCAGGTTCTGGATTAGAAATTTGTTTCCCCTGATAAAAAGAAGAGTCGAGCCTGTAACAACAACTTCCGCATCCGTCTCAGCAAATACCTCATCAATTTTTGGCTGGATTGCGTTTGTAATCAAGGAGTCCATTCTGGTAGAACCAATATCTTCTATCTTCAATGAGACTCGCATTACAGAACCAGTGCTGTCAACAAACGACCTCAGCAAATCGCTTGCCCCCTCCTGCTGATTCGAGAGGTAGCTCAGAATAGCACCACGGTCCCCAGGGCTGGGCAGACTGTATCGTTTTGGGTCACCGTCATGATAGGCCTGACGAATGGCCTTAGCAAAGGACACCAACGATATGGGCTGGGAAACATAGGGAATTTCGCCCAGTGCCTTTTCCAACCGATCAATCCTTCTCAGGTTTCGGGTGTTCAGGGTGGCTCTTCTTTCGCCAAAATCCACAATAATTTCCAGCGGCATTACACCACTAAAGTTGTTCTCAAAAAAGTAAAGGTCCTGCTTCAGGCTCGACTCCTCAGGAATATCATCGACCATATAAGACACAGAGTACAGCTTCAGCATGCCCAGAATGGAGAGACCAATAACGACCGCTGTAACCGCAAAAACGCGATAGCGATGGCGGTGAACGAGCAGGTCGAGGAAGGTGAGAAACCGTCCGATAAACTTAAACTCCAGGTGCTTTAGCTGTTTCGGCTTTGGGGCCGGTAGGTAAGAAAAAATGCCCGGAATCAGCACTATACTCACGATAAAGGTGGCCAGAATATTAATACCTGCGACTAAGCCAAATTCTTTGAGCAGTTTGATATCGGTGGTGGTAAGTACCAAAAAGCCCACTGCAGTTGTAAAATTCGTGATCAGGGTTACCAGACCAATCTTGCCTATCATTCGACTCAGTGCCTTGGCTTTGTTACCATGTTTGGCAAATTCCTGATGGAATTTATTCAGCAAATAAATGGAATTGGGTATCCCTATGACCACTATGATGGAAGGGATTAAACCGATAAGAATACTGATTTTATAATCGAGAAGACCAATGGTTCCCAATACCCAAGTCACTACTACCGCAATGACAATGAGCGGAAAAACCACCGCTGTCCAGGAGCGGAAAAACAGAAATAGGATTACGGCCGTGATGCCGATGGAAAGACCCACGAACAGCTTTAGTTCATCCTGACTCTTGTATTGCATCTGGGTACGCACATAGGGCATTCCCGAAAAGTGCAGATCTATGTTAGTCTCCTTTTCGAAGGACTCTCCAAATGCTACAATATCATCAACCAGGAAATTCCTCTTTTCGGAATTCAAAACGACCCGATCCATATTGATCAGAATCAGGGTGGAGCCATTATCAGGGTTCAATAATTGACCGCTGTAAAACTTCAGATCACCGACTTTCTTCAGAAATTTATCCAAGTCTTCCTGGGATGTTAATTCATCTGTCAGGAGAGGTTCGAGCTTGAAAGATCGATTTTCCGTATCCTTAACAATGTTTTGCAAAGCAGCAATGGAAACGATATTGGTGATACCCTCAATGCCGGTAAGTTGATCATTCAATTCACGAAAGCGATTGAACTGCTCCAATTGATAAAGTGCGCTGTCTTTAAGCCCTATGACGATGATATTCCCATCCTCGCCAAAACGCTCTTTAAAATCCTGGAAATACTTGTAGTTCGGGTCTGTTTCCGGAACGGCCGTGTTGAAGTTATACTCCATCTGCACATCCCTGGCCTGATAGCCCATAAAGACCGTAAATAGTAATAAAATTACCATTAG
>JAJCYM010000071.1 GCA_029262895.1 Roseivirga sp. | reverse complement strand
CATAGCCATAGCCATAGCCATAACCATAGCCTTGACCGTAGCCATAGCCGTAACCATAACCATAACCTCCTCCAGCTCTGAAGTCATTTAATATAAGCGCTGCATTGTCAATCTGCTCTTTTTGAACAAGTTCATTTAAATGTTGGAAAACCTGCTTGACCGTATAATTTTGTCTAATCACAAAAAGGCTTAAATCTGCCAGCATAGTCAGATTGAAAGTATCTGACACGATTCCAATGGGCGGAGTATCAATGATGACATATTCATATTCAGTCTTCAACTCTTCAATTAAATTCTTCAGTTTATCAAGCATCAATAACTCGGAAGGATTTGGTGGAACCGGACCAGCAGCAATTATGTCAAGATTCTCAAATTTGGTAGGTTGGATAATATCTTTCTTCTCTACAAAACCTGCTAGGTAATTCGAAATCCCTATTTCGTTGGACAAATCAAAATCACCAAAAATCTTCGGTTTTCTTAAATCAAGCCCAATCAAAATAGTTTTCTTCCCACCAATGGCCAGAATCGATGCCAGGTTAATTGAACAAAAAGATTTGCCTTCCCCTGATGCGTTTGAGGTTATCAAAATAGTTTTAATCTTGTTCCTTGCTCCAAAATACGAAAGATTCGATCTTAGCGACCTAAAAGTCTCCGCTACCATACCCTTAGTGTGCTCTAATACAGCAAGGTTCCCCGGTTTGGAATTATGGCCTATGACTCCCAATACTGGTATATTGGTCAAATGATCAACTTGCTTTCGATACTCAATTTTATCGTTCAAAAGCTCGCGAACTACAATGATTAAAAGTGGTATAGCAAGACCAATACCTGCACCAAAGGCAGTGTTCATTGGTATATTAGGAAAAAATGGTCTTACATTTGGGTTGGCGGCATCGACCACTTCAGTGTTAGCCGAGTTTGAAGCCATCACAATTCCTGCCTCCGCCCTTTTCTGCTGAAAATAGAGGAACATCCCATAGTAGAGGTCATAGACTCTTTGAATATCTGAAACACGCCTTTCTGTCACTGGGAATTTTTCAAATTGTCCTTGATATGAATCGATCTCTTTTTGAATAGTTTCTCTTTGATTTTCCAAGCCCCTGATTCTCGTCAAAACGGCATCTTTAATAGCCTCGGCCAGCCCTTCAATTTCTGCGTTTTTCGTCCTCATTTCGGGGTTGAAATCTGCCAAAGACTTACGCATTTCCCTTCTTTCCACTGAGAGTTGGGTCAGTCGATTGATATAAATCCCCAAGTCAGAATCTATTTCCAAGATTGCGGGTGGCAGCACTATTTGATCGTACTTAGAGGTATCGTCCAGAAAATCTACGTTCTCATTAAGTTTCTGAAGTGCTGACTCCGTTACACCTCTTTGTACTTCAAGAGCGGTGAGCCTACTTGTTATTCTTGTTCCCATTTGCCCAACATCCAGCACACGGTTTTCTACTTTGACTTGGTCTAGCTGAGATGCCACAATATTCAGTGTATCATTGAGCCGTCCCATCTCCGTATTAATAAACCGAATTGTCTTTTCAGCGGTCAAGTTCTTCTCTCTAAGTTCTCTAGATCGATAAACCTCCATCAGTTTATTCAAAAAATCCGCTCCTTTTTTCGGACTTGTTTCAATTATAGACAGGTCCGCAATGGATGTGAACGCCCTTGTATAAGTGACCTGCAGACTACTGTTGTATCTGTTTACAAGATCTTCTGGCGAGTGCATCTTAAAGTAAAACTCCCTACCCTCCAGATTAGTTGATCTCAAAAACACCACTGTGAAAAAGTATTTATCAGTATCTACTTTCTGAAATGGCGGGTAAATAGTACTGCTATCATGATCGGGGTCATCCCCTAAGGTCACTCTGAACTGGTTGTTCTCTAAAAATGAAATTTTGAATTCCTTTCCATAAATTTGAGGATGATTAAGCCCTTGTAAAATCATAAATGGAAGAGTCTTATACTCCTCAATAGTTTTTATTCGCCCTTTGGTATAATAACTAATACCGAAGTCAAGTTCACTTAAAGTTGCCCTGGTTAAATCCTTTGATTCTAAAATCACCAATTCATTCATGAAATCAGGATTAAAATCAAGACTGAAATTTTCAAGCAGGGAAGAACTAATAGCTGTATTCTCCTCCGGTATAAGCAAAGTAGAGCTTACTCTGTACTTTTCCACAGTATATCTGTGGTAAATAAATACCGTCAATAACCCAAGGACAACGCTTAAAAGTAAAAAGGGGCTTTTCCTTAGAATTTTGAAAATCAGGATCTTGATATCAAAAGTCGATCCTCCTTGATTGTTTTCAAACTGTTCAAACTCAAATGGATCTTCTGTCATATCAATTATTCCCGAGAAGATTAATTATGATGAATGCACTGGAAACGGTACCGATAATCAGAGAAAAATTCTGTAGGCCTGCTGAGCCAGCTCCTAGCTCCCTTATTTTCAATGGTTTAATATAAATCATGTCATTCGGTTGAATGTAATAGAATTTCGATGTCATCAAATTTCTATCTGTTACATCCACCTCATGCACCCGGGCACCATCAGGATATTGCCTGAAAATCTGAACATGTGCACGGTCAGCATTGATATTCAAGCCACCAGCATTGGAAATGGCCTCGATAATGTTAGCTTCATTTTTAAAGATGGTACTGGATCCCCCACCTCTAATCTCCCCATAAATGGTGTAAGGAATACCCGCGAGACCAGCGCGAACCAAGATGTCCTTAACCCCAGCCTCTTCTCGAATTTTCTTTTCAAGTTCAAATTTTAATTCACGCAATGTAAAACCTGAGGCCACAACTCTTCCCAAAGTATTGATTTCAATAAAACCCTCTTTATCCAAATCAAAGACAGCTATGGTGCCTTCCGCGCTACCACCTTGAGCCTGGTTATTGTTGCTTCTGTTAGCCGCAAGAGCAGCGACACTACCGGTTCGATTATATTTTTCGACCGACTGTTCTTGCTCAGAATAAAAGGACAGAGTAATTCTGTCGTTAGGCTGTAGCACATATTCTTGACGATTCAACTGAATCAAAGTGTCTAAACCCAACTCAGGAACATCTTCCTTATTCTGCAAATAGATAACCCTCTCATTGGGAATACATGAAGAAACTAAAGCCGCAAAAATCACAAACCCAACTATCTTTTTAATCATCTTATTTTAATTTACCAGAACCCATATATACCTAAACCTTGCGGTCTAATCCATCTAATACGAATTACCGTATTCAAACCCTACTTTTAACATCTCCAAAAAGGATTTTATGTTATTCAATGGGATCATATTAGGTCCATCACTCTTGGCATTTTCTGGATCGGGGTGTGTTTCAACAAAGAAACCATCCACTCCTGTCGCAGCGGCTGCACGAGCCAGATAGCCGGCAAACTCTCTTTGCCCGCCTGAGCTTCCACCCTGACCGCCTGGTTGTTGCACACTATGAGTAACGTCAAATATAGTTGGAGCGTATTGTCTCATTGTGGGCAAGGAACGCATATCTACTACTAAATTGTGATAGCCAAAGGATGCACCGCGTTCGGTCAGACAGGCCTTCATGTTTCCCGTTGATTTAACCTTGTCGACCGCATATTGCATGTCTTCAGGTGCCATAAATTGGCCTCGTTTAATTTTTACGGTTTTTCCAGTTTTGCCTGCGGCTATCAAAAGGTCGGTTTGTCTACAGAGATAAGCGGGGATTTGCAATGCTTGCGCCACGTCACCCACAGGGCCAGCTTGATTTGGCTCGTGAATATCGGTGACAATAGGAAGATCGAATTGGTCTTTGATCTTTCTTAATACATTCAACCCTTCTTCCAACCCTCCTCCGCGATATGAATTTACGGAAGTTCTGTTAGCCTTATCGAATGATGCTTTGAATATATATTGAATATCCAGTGTTTCGCAAATTTCCTTTAACCTTTCTGCTACCCGTGCACAAATCTCATAACTTTCAATGGCGCATGGTCCTGAGAACAAAACCATCTTGCCACCACCCAAATATATGTCGTCAGTGATGTGAAAGCCTTCTTTAAATCGCTCCATCTCCCCTTTTCAAATTTTCGATTATACCATCATATAAACCCTGCGCTTGTAGTACAAAATCCGCAAGCTCTCTCAGTGCGCCATACCCCCCCTTTGTCTCCAATACCATATCGACATTGTCCTTTACAGCCTTATGGCCATCAGCCGGTGTGGCGCTCAGTCCACATGTAATCAAAACGGGAAGATCATTAATGTCATCGCCAATAAATGCTACTTGTTCAGCTTCTAAGCCTTGTTCAAGAAGCAATTGCTCAAACACTTCCAGCTTGTATTTTACACCATGCTTATGAACATCAATTTTCAACTCCTCACAACGGTTTTTCACCACTTGTGAAGACCGCCCGGTAATGACACCGGTGATAATTTCCGATTGCCTCAAATATTTGATGATTTGACCATCCTTGACATTGAATCTTTTGTATTCCTGACCCGAATTATCGTAGAGAATTCCCCCGTCAGTTAAAACCCCATCAACATCAAAGAAGATGGCTCGAATGGTCTTTGCTTTTTGTAGAATGTCTGAATCTATGGACACAGTGCCTAGGTTTGAACAAAAATAGTATTAAATATCCATCTAACATAATGATTCGGAATCATGCGGAGCAAGAATCTGGTTGGCTTGAAATGGCATATTTTTACTTATATTTAGTGCTAACTAACTCCTTTGAAGTGCCTATGAAATGCATAAAATTTTTACTCAGCTTATTGCTTACTCTGAGTATTTTTTATGGCTTAAATACCAAATTTGGAATTACCCCTCCCCTTGGAAGATTTCTTGATCCATTTCATGGGTTTTGGAAAATGAATATCTTATACTTTGTAGGTATTGTCTATAGCGAATAAATCACTGGTGTCCTTTACATTTATAGTTGTACGCTAAAAGCAATCAAAAACTCCCAGTCACGATATTTCATCGTCAAGGCCGAAAGTTCAAAACCGAGTCCCAGAAGCATCATCATTAATACGAGGATAGGAAATAAGAAGACCTAATTCTGAAATCTTACATTGAAATTTCCTGATATTCGATAAAAACCAATTGCTATGAAAAGAAGAAGAAGTTGGATCCCAAACGTAATAAAGTTGGTAATAGTGACCAGTATTGGTACGATGGCTCGTGAAAAATAGACCTTTCCATATATCTCGGCATTCTGAGTAAAGGTTTCTGATGTTTTAGTCAGTGAATCAGTACTAAATATCTCCAACATGTGACCCCAGCCAAATAGAAGAGATTTTTTGGTAACCCGTCAGTTGACAGACCTGCAACTTTACCGAAAATCAATGTATATGTCAGGGTAGTGAGGATGGGTTGTATGAAATACCAAAGAGGCTCCAGTATAGTCTGCTTGTACTGAGCAACTATATCTCACAAACAGAAAGTCTCTATAGTTTAATATTTCTCTGGTCTTAAGATCGAAAATGGAGCTTTTGGGCTCAATAATCAGATCCCAATCGTCTTGCTTATTACTCACTTATATTCGTCTTGGATAAAAAGGGGTGATTAGTATTTTTTCGTTTTGCCAGAGGATGATAATCTCCCTTAAGACCTATCGGGTCTGCAAAGCGAATACCGTGCACAAGTTCAATTGCTCTTTTGTTATCTTCTAGTCTAAACCCGTTTCCATTTAATATATCTGCATAAGAATCTGTGTGGAGATCAGTGAAGCCACTAGAAAATTCCAACTCTCTCCCTTCAACCTGAATCGATCGATAAGTGGTTTGACCACTCACTGCCACTTCCCTAGGCAAAGTTTGCGAGTTTATTGAAAGAAACCATCTGACGCGTGCTTTGTTAAATTCAATATAACCCGCAGCCCTATCATGAGTATGCTCATGTACAACGCTGGATTTAACTTCTCCGAAAATCCAACCCAACATATCGTAAAAGTGCACTCCTATATTAGTCGCTATCCCCCCAGATTTGGCATGATCTCCCTTCCATGAGGCATAGTACCAGTTGCCCCGAGATGTAATATAAGTCAAGTCAACATTAAATATTTTTCCGGATGGACTGTTATCCACATACTTCTTCAATTCTCGAACCGCTGAATGAAGTCTTAATTGGAGAATAGTAAATACTGTTTTTCCAGTTTCTTTCTCAATATTATTGAGGCTATCCAAATTCCAAGGATTCAATACCAAAGGTTTCTCACATATGGCATGGGCATTGTTCCTTAAAGCAAAACGTATATGTGCATCGTGCAAATAATTGGGTGAACAAATAGACACATAATCAACTTTTTCGCCCTTATGTCTATTCTTTTCCAGATGCCTGTCAAAACGCTCAAATTCTGTAAAAAAATCGGCATTGGGGAAGTATGAATCAATAATCCCTACACTGTCAAACTTATCCAGAGCAGCAACCAAAATATTTCCAGTATCTTTAATGGCTCTAAAATGTCTTGGAGCGATGTATCCCGCCGCACCTATTAAAGCAAATGTCTTCATGAAATTTGAACAACTTTGTTACCTCTTAATTCATACTTCTGGCCACTCTCCTCGCACGTGGCAAAACCCTCTGAATTAAAATCCAGACGGTGGCCATATTCACTCACCCATCCAACTTGCTTGCCTGGGTTTCCCACAATCAGAGCAAAGGCTGCAACTGACTTTGTAACAACGGTCCCAGCCCCGATAAGAGCAAACGAGCCTATTTCATTGCCACATATTACAGTGGCATTAGCGCCAATTGTAGCTCCCTTTCTAACCACCGTTTTTTTATACTCATCTCTTCTTATAATTGCACTCCTGGGGTTAGTTACATTCGTAAACACCATTGATGGACCTAGGAACACATCATCTTCGCAAACCACTCCTGTATAAATGCTAACGTTGTTTTGTACTTTAACATTATTGCCTAGAACTACATCAGGAGAAACCACAACGTTTTGGCCGATATTACAACCTTCCCCTATAACAGCACCTTTCATTATATGTGAAAAGTGCCAAACTTTAGTACCTGCACCAATGGTGCAGCCATCATCTACAAACGAGGACTTGTGAATAAAAAAATTCATTAAAACCGATTCTGTCTATTTTTTTTTAAGCTACCATCTTTTTCCTAAGGAATCATGCACTATTCTGGAAATCCTTATTCATATAATATCCATTACCTACCACGAACTGTCTGCCTGCTATCCGTAAGCATTTTATTGGTCTGAAAAAATGTTTTCAGAACCTCTGTATCTGTCTCCATAATCAATTTGGTAATACTCTTCTCCACTTTCCATCATAGTAGTAATTGTTTCTGTCTGTATTTGTGGCATCTCAAGATATAAGTTATGGTTAACTCTGGTTTTGACTTTATTGAGCGTGTGAAATCCCATAGACAGTAAAGACGATAGTGCTAAATATATAAAAATAAGCGTTCATTAGAAGAGCCTTACCTTTTAAACCATTTCAGTTTATGAACAAATTTCAATTTGGGCTTTCCCCAATCATAATAGCCCAATCAGGAATCATGCGAAACAAGAATCTGGTTGGCTTGAAATGGCATAGTTTTGTCTATATTTAGTGCTGATTAACCCCTTTGAAGTGCCTATGAAATACATGAAATTTTTACTCAGCCTATTGCTTACGCTGGGTATTTTTTATGGCTTAAATACCAAATTTGGGATTATCCCTCCACTTGGAAAATTCCTCGATCCCTTTCATGGGTTTTGGCAAAATGAAATCACCGAAACCGATTCCCCAAATGAGGCGATTAACATTGAAGGACTGTCTCAACCTGTGAGCGTGCATTATGACGACAAGCTAATTCCTCATGTCTTTGCTCAAAACGATGAGGACCTCTACAGGGCACAAGGCTATATCACCTCAATGCACAGGCTTTGGCAAATGGAATTTCAAACCCACGCTTCAGCTGGACGGCTCTCAGAAATTGTTGGAGCCCAAGCCATCGATTATGACAAGGGTCAGCGCAGAAAGGGGATGGTATTTGGTGCTCAAAATACCGTGAAGATGATGTCTGAAAACCCAACTCAGAAAAAACTGATTGAGGCTTATAGGGATGGTATCAATAGTTATATAAACACTTTATCAAACGCTGACCTTCCAGTAGAATACAAGCTTCTTGATTACAAGCCAGAGCTCTGGACTTTAGAAAAAACCGCATTGCTCCTAATGTATATGACAGATATGTTGGCTGGAGGAGATGCAGACCTGGAAAACACCAACGCCTTAAAACTCTGGGGAAAAGAGGTTTTTGATCTATTGTATCCTGATTTTTATGCTAATCAGGATCCTGTCATCCCAGGGGAAAAGGATTGGAGTGATGTAGATGGTACAATTCCTGAAAAACCCGAAACCACCTTTCCCACTGATTTCATTTCTCAAACCATGGACAAACCACATCCCCACAATGGAAGTAACAACTGGGCCGTTTCTCCAGAAAAATCGGCCAACGGCAACGCCATGCTGGCCAATGATCCACATTTGGGACTTAACCTACCCTCCATTTGGTATTCCATGCAGCTGTCAACACCAGAAAAAAGAACATTCGGTGTCACTTTACCAGGTGCACTAGGCATAGTCATTGGTCACAACGATTCCATTGCCTGGGGAGTGACCAATGCTACAAGAGATGTAAAAGACTGGTACAAAATTGAATTTCAAGATGATTCGCGTTCTGCCTATCGCTATGACGGAGCTTGGAGGGCAACAACTAAGACTATCGAGGAAATTAAGGTTCGAGGAGCCAAATCGGTGTACGACACCGTGATCTACACCCATCACGGACCAGTGAGTTATGACCATTCCTTTGGCAGTACAAATGAGAAGGTGGGCTACGCCATGAAGTGGACAGGCCATATGCCAAGTAACAATCAACAGACTCTTTTGGAACTGAATAAGGCCCGAAATTATGAGGAGTATAAAAGTGCTTTGGTTCACTTTTCTGCACCTGCCCAAAATTTCGTTTTTGCCTCCACTACTGGAGATATTGCTCTTTGGGTTCAGGGTAAGTTTGCTAATAAATGGCCTGAGCAGGGTAAATTTTTAATGGACGGTTCGACCTCCAAACATGAATGGCAAGACTTTATACCACAGGAGCACAACGCACATGTGAAAAACCCTGAAAGAGGTTTTGTAAGTTCCGCCAACCAACACCCTACTGATGAGAACTACCCATACTATGTATATGACCACAGCTATGAGGCTTACAGAAACAGGGTGATCAATGATTTTTTCAGGTCAAAAGACAAGGTAACTCTGGATGACTTTAAGGCCCTGCACAACAACAATTACAACCTCAAGGCCGCAATGCTATTGCCAACGCTGTTAGACAGCACTGATGTTTCAGGGCTAACGGCTGACCAAAGAGCATTCTTCGATGAAGTCAGTCAGTGGAACTACTTTAATGAAATAGGTGAAAATGGGCCAACAATCTGGGAAAGGTGGTGGCAACGTCTGTATGTCATGGCTTGGGATGAGATGCAGATCGATTCCATCGCCCTGAACTTTCCAAAATCCAATCAGACCATCTGGTTAATGAAGAATCAACCGGATCTCCAATTTTTCGATATTATGGAAACTTCTGAAGTTGAAACGGCCAAAGACCTCTTTCTTAAATCCTTTTTGGAGGCAGCAGAAGATTTGCAAAAACTCAAAGACAAGGGCTCATACAATTGGGGAAATTACAAGGGAACCTTCGTGGGCCACTTGCTTCAGGCCTTACCTGCTTTCTCCAGGTTCAACTTACCTATTGGAGGCAATGGCGGTATTGTCAATGCTACAAGCCGAAACCACGGTCCTTCCTGGCGAATGATTGTCGAATTAGCTGAGACACCAAAAGCCTGGGCCATTTATCCGGGAGGTCAATCAGGTAATCCCGGTAGTAAGTATTACGACAATATGATTGATGACTGGGCGGCCGGAAAGTACTTTGAAGCCCTGTTTATGAAATCAGCGGATCAGGTTTCTGACAGAATACTTTTTTCTCAAACTCTTAATCCTTCAAGCAAATGAAATTCATCACCAACCTTATAGTTACGGCCCTGCTGGCTGTATTGCTGAACATGTTTCTTCCCTGGTGGTCAGTTATGCTTGCTGCAGTGATCACCGGCTTTGCTTTCTCACTAAAAAAAGGTGCGGTCTTCTTTGCACCGTTTCTCGGAGTTGCCTTGGTCTGGATGATTTACGGATACATGCTTTCTGCAGGAAATGACTTCACGCTTTCCACTAAAATCGCCAACTTGCTGCCGCTTGGCGGAAACACCATTTTACTCACACTGGTTACAGGTGTAATCGGTGGATTGGCAGCAGGTGTTGCCGGCATTACTGGCAAGCAATTAAAGCTCTTGTTTGCAAAAGACTAATACAAATATGGCCGTTGAGGAAAGGCAAGAAAAGTACTTTGTCATGGATTTTGATAGTACTTTCACCAAAGTGGAGGCGTTGGATATTCTTGGAGAAATATCTTTGACTAATCATCCTGAAAAGGAAGAGCGACTTAGAAAAATAAAGGAGGTTACTGATCAGGGAATGGACGGCTCTTTGTCTTTCAAGGAGTCACTCAGTGAGAGGATAAATCTACTTAATGCCAACAAAAGTCACTTGGCCCCTTTAGTTGAAAGGCTTTCAGAATTGGTTTCTAAGTCCATCAACCGAAACAAGGCGTTCTTTCAGGAAAATGCAGAAAACACCTATATCATTTCAAATGGTTTCAAGGAGTTTATCACACCGATAGTCACACCTTATGGAGTCAAGCCTGAAAATGTGTTTGCCAACGACATGGTTTTCGATGAATCGGGAAACCTGATAGATTTCAACCATGACAATGTGCTTTCGGCAAATGGTGGGAAAGTCAAGCAAATTGAGCAACTCAATTTAAATGGAGACGTGCATATGATTGGAGACGGCTATACCGACTATGAGGTAAAAAAAGCCGGGATTGCCAATAAGTTTTATGCCTATACTGAAAATATTGAACGTGGTTCGGTCAAAGAAAATGCTGACCATGTGGCTCCAAGTTTCGATGAAATTTTGTACCATAACAAAATGAATGGTGCCTTGTCATATCCTAAAAACCGCATCAAAGTGCTTTTGCTTGAGAATGTACACGCTCATGCCCTGGATAAAATGAGGGAAGACGGTTTTCAAGTAGAGGAATATCCGGGAGGACTTGATGAGGAAGAACTCTGCGAAAAAATTAAAGACGTGTCCGTTTTGGGGATTCGTTCCAAAACTCAGATTACTGCAAAAGTGCTAGAAAACGCTGATCGGCTAATGGCCATAGGCGCCTTTTGTATTGGCACCAACCAAATTGATCTGGCGGAGTGCCTGCACAAAGGAATAGCAGTTTTCAATGCGCCCTATAGCAACACCCGTTCGGTGGTTGAATTGGCGATAGCAGAAATAATAATGTTATCACGGGGTATCCCGGATAAGAGTGCAAGTATGCACCAAGGCAAGTGGAACAAATCTGCTGCGAACAGTTATGAGATTCGCGGAAAGAAATTAGGCATTGTGGGCTACGGCAATATAGGTTCACAACTTTCAGTACTGGCTGAAGGTATGGGCATGGATGTATGCTACTACGATATGGTAGAGCGTATGGCTCTAGGTAATGCTACCAAATGTGAAACCCTTGATGAGCTTCTGGTACAGTCTGATGTCGTTTCTCTACATATTGATGGCCGTCCTGAAAACGGAAATTTCTTTGAGGCCAGACACTTCAATCTGATGAAAAAAGGCAGCATCTTTATCAATCTGGCCAGGGGTCCTGTTGTTGATATTGCTGCCCTGAAAGCTACCATTGAATCAGGGAAAATCTCGGGGGCAGGAGTTGATGTCTTTCCTTATGAACCTAAGACCAATGAGGAGCCTTTTGAATCAGAATTACGAGGCCTACCTAATACCATTCTTACACCGCATATAGGGGGAAGTACCCAGGAGGCTCAGGAAAACATTGCTGATTTTGTACCCAATCAGATCATTAATTATATCAACAGGGGAAATACTGCCAACAGTGTGAACTTTCCGAACCTGGCACTACCTCCTTTGGAAAATGCCCACCGCCTCATTCATATTCATAAGAACGTACCTGGCATCATGGCTCAAATGAATAAAGTATTTGCAAAGCACGAAATCAACATTGTTGGTCAATACCTTAAGACGAACGAACTCATTGGCTACGTGATTACTGACATTGACAAGGCTTATAACAAGAAACTGATCAAGGCCTTAAGAGATATTGAGCACACCATCAAGTTCAGAGTGCTTTATTGATATGACAAATCAAGTCAAGCCGTACTTCATTTCTTTTTTGGTTGTCTTAACTGTTATTTCATGCTCTAGCCCTTCCAGTGATTCGACACTTCCTTCAAAACCCAACGTCCTATTTATTGTGGTTGATGATCTTGGATGGAAAGACCTTGGCTTTATGGGAAACCCATGGTTTGATACGCCAAATATCGACAGCCTGTCCAAACAAGGAATGATCTTTACTCAGGCCTATGCCGGAGCATCCAACTGTGCACCAAGCAGGGCGAGCCTTATGACAGGTATGGCCACACCTAAACATGGTATTTACACGGTTAGCCCATCGGCAAGAGGCGATGCCAGGACAAGGCGGCTGATCCCCACCAAAAACACAAGATTTCTAGAGGATGATCAAGCTACCATTGGAGATTTGTTTCAGGAGGCCGAATACCAAACCGGAACCTTTGGGAAGTGGCACGTTGGTCAAGACCCATTGCTCCAGGGCTTTGATAAGAACATTGCGGGCGGAAGAAATGGCAACCCTGGACGAAATGGATACTTTTCACCTTATAATGTCCCCAATATTGAGGACGGACCTGAAGGGGAATACTTACCCGATCGACTTACGGATGAGGTCATCCAATTTATGAGGGATAATCAGGACACATCTTTCTTTGCCTACCTGCCCTTCTACACTGTACACACTCCCCTGCAAGGGAAACAAGACTTGATTGACAAGTACCTTGAACTTCCCAGAATTCAAAGCCAAAAACAGGCTATCTATGGTGCCATGGTTGAGGCAATGGACATGAATATTGGCAGACTAATGTCTGCACTGAGAGAGTTAAACCTTGATAAAAGTACTTTGGTGATTTTCACGTCAGACAATGGTGGGATCGCAGCCATCTCCCCACAGGTGCCGCTAAGAGCGGGAAAGGGCAGTTATTATGAAGGAGGTATCCGCGTGCCCTTAGTAATGCGGTGGCCTGAAGTGATCCCTGAAGGAAGCCAGAATCATACGCCAACCATGAACTTCGACTTCTTCCCTACTTTCAGCGAAATACTTAACATTGAGAAATCCGAAGGTCTTGATGGAGAAAGCCTGATTCCTTCCATATTAGGCAAGGAGACAAATCAGCGTGCACTTATCTGGCACTTCCCAATTTACCTGGAAGCTTATGATCCAGTGAATGATGGCTCCAGAGACATTTTGTTTCGAACCAGACCCGGATCGATTATACGAAGGGGAAAATGGAAACTCCATGAGTACTTTGAAAGAAACGAATTAGTCTTGTACAATCTCGAGGAAGATCTGACGGAACTCAAAGATGTCTCAGAGCAACATCCTGAGATTGTTCGTGACTTACTCAAAGAATTAAATGACTGGCGGGAGAAAATGGAGGCCCCTGTTCCTACACAAAGCAATCCGGAATATGACCCTAAAGTGGAAGCAGCCCTAATCCTTAAACTGCTATCTGATGGTTAAAGTTAAAATCGGTTTAATATTTACGCAATTCACATGATTGCCTAAATAGCTGATTACGTATCTTCATGCCAGATAAAACGAGGCATGGAATCACTCCTTTTAGAACATTACGGTTTGTCGAACACTTCATTAAAGAAAATGGAGGGATATATCAGCACAAATTATCGTGTTGATTCCGATCAAGGCGTATTCGTTTTAAAGGTTTACCCTACTTCAGAAAAGGAGGACGTGCTTGCAGAAACAGCCGTCATTGAGCAGCTGGATTATTTATCGAGAGACCAGGTTTCCAGACCTATATTGAATAGGAAAAATGAGATAGTCACCATAGCGAAAGTTGAGGGAGAAGAGAAAATGTTGAGGCTCCTTTCCTTTGTAGAAGGCACCTTTCTAGCCGATGCAAAACATAGTCCTGCCCTGTTCAAATCAATAGGTGCATTTATTGCTAAAATGGATAAACAGCTGCTGAACTTTCGAAATGTAGGGATCGAAGCTCGGGAACTGGATTGGGACTTAATGAATATCCATGTAAGTCGCCAGCTCAGACATCACGTATCAGCACCGGAAGACCGGAAACTGGTCGACCATTTCTTTTTACAATGGGATCAACATGTTTATCCCAAGTTACCGTTATTAAGACAGTCAATCATTCACAATGATGCCAATGATTGGAACCTCCTAGTTGATGGCGATTCGGTTTCAGGAATTATCGACTTTGGCGATTGCACCCGAACACCAATCATCAATGAATTAGCCATTGCAGCTCCATATGCCCTATTTGGCAAGGAAGACCCTATCAAATGGGCCTGCTACTTGATTGAAGGCTATCACCAGGAATTCCCTCTTTTGCGGCAAGAGTTGGATCTACTTTACTACCTGATTGCTGGAAGGTTGTGCATGGGCGTATGTACTACAGCGAATGAGAAAAAGGTGCAACCTGACAACCAATATATCGTGCTTAGCGAAGCACCTGCCTGGGACTTGCTTAGGAAATGGATTACCATCAATCCTATCTATGCTAAAAATCAGTTTTACAAAGCTGCCGGTTTTGAAATCGAGCCTGTATCCACTCCGTCAGAAGCCCTGCAAAGAAGGCATCAATCTATAAGCTCCATTCTATCGGTTTCCTATAAGAACCCTATCTATATGGCTGGAGCAGCCTTCCAGTATATGTACGACCAGCAAGGCAATACCTTCCTGGACGCTTATAACAACATACCACATGTTGGCCATCAACACCCTAGAGTGATTGAAGCAGGTCAAAGACAAATGGCGCAACTCAATACTAACACGCGCTACCTCTATGATGAATTGGCTGAGTACGCTGAAAAACTACTTGCTAAGTTTCCAGACTCTTTAAGCAAAGTCTACTTTGTAAATTCTGGCAGTGCCGCCAGCGATTTGGCGGTTCGATTAGCGCAAAACTACACTGGTCAACAGGGAATGGTAGTGATGGAGCATGGCTACCATGGCAATACCCGAATGGGTGTTGATATCAGTCAATATAAATATGCCAGCAAAGGCGGCAAGGGAAGGGCTGATCATATTATTGAGGCTAATATCCCAGACACTTACCGTGGGGAATTCCAAGATAACAATGCCGGTTTACGCTATGCCGAAAATCTAAAATCCCAAATCCTAAAATCTGAAATCCCAACGGCTGGTTTCATTGCAGAACCCATTGTCGGCTGTGGAGGACAAGTACCACTGGCTGATGGGTATTTAAAGCAGGTTTATCCCTTTATTCGGGCTTGCGGTGGTGTTTGCATTAGTGACGAGGTGCAAACCGGTTTTGGTAGATTGGGCACACATTTCTGGGGTTATGAAATGCACAATGTAATTCCAGATATCGTGGTGTTGGGCAAGCCCATGGCCAATGGCCATCCGATGGGTGCTGTCGTGTGCAGCGATGAAATTGCCGAAGCCTTTGACAATGGTATGGAGTTCTTTAGCTCTTTTGGAGGCAATCCGGTTTCTTGCGCGATTGGTTCAGCAGTACTGGAGGTGATTGAAGAAGAAGCCCTCCAGCAAAATTCCCTTGAGGTTGGTGCTTATTATATGGAGCAATTGCGCAATCTGCAAAGAGACTTTCCTGTAATAGGTGATGTCCGGGGTTCCGGGCTTTTTATAGGCATGGAGCTTATCAAAGATGACAACCTCACCCCAAACACCGAACTGGCCCAGCACCTTAAAAACGAACTTAGAAACCGACATATTCTGGTCAGCACAGATGGCCCATTCGACAGTGTTCTAAAGACCAAGCCTCCGCTGTGCTTTACCAAAGAGAATGTGGATCGGGTTATTGCTGAACTAACTGAAATCCTGTCAGGACAGTAAAGGTATATTTACCAACTCTCTACGGTTATACCAGTTTGACCGCACTTAATCCAGAGTCGTTTCATGAATTACAAAACATTTACTAACTTCATACGTTAGTATCTTGATACGTCACTAATGATAAAATCGTTTGGAGATAAGGAAACTGAGAAGATTTGGGAAGGCATTAGATCAAAAAAGCTTCCCAATGAGATTCAAAATATTTCGAGAAGGAAATTAAGGGTGGTCAATAATGCTCAAAATATCAATGACTTAAGGATCCCTCCATCAAATCATTTGGAAAAGTTGATCGGGAATCTTTCTGAGTATTATAGCATTAGAGTCAATAAGCAATGGCGAATCATCTTTGTTTGGGAAAACGATAATGCGTTTGAGGTGCAGATTATTGATTACCACTAAATTGAATGAAATGGAACGACTGAATAATATACATCCCGGAGAAATACTTAAAGAAGAGTTTCTAGAACCTCTAAATATCTCCGCTTACAAATTGTCTAAGGATACTTTTATTCCTCAAACCAGAGTCAGTCAAATAGTAAAAGGAAAAAGGAGAATCACTGCTGATACGGCCTTACGCCTGGCCAGGTATTTCGGAGTGTCAGCAAAATTCTGGCTGGGACTTCAAGATGATTATGATCTTGAAGAGGAGCAAAGAACGAAGTCAGAAGAATTGAACGAAATAAAAGCAATAACTAACGCTGCCTAAAAGAACCTTTAGTCCTTGTTCGTGCTCCTCTCAAACAGCAAAATACCGATTACCCCTTCTTTAAAGCAGGTCATAGAATAAACTCCAGCCAACCACTCTGCTGTTACCCAATGACAGAGAGGAAAGTATTTGTATCATTCAACCATCCTCCCCCTGCCCCCTCCAGAGGGGGACAAGGTCGGCACTTTAAACTCTCAATCATTAAAAGCTGGCTATGCCGGTCCAAGTGTGCTTAGATGGCCGGTTGGCCAAAGCCAACCCCAACTTGCTTGCTTCTTGGCCGAGTACCAACTCAGTTTATTCGAATCCATCGAATCATAGATGCTTATTGTCCCCTTCGGAGGGGGCAGGGGGAGGATCTCACGGTCTGGTAACTCTATGCTCATGGCACTTAGCCATAGACCAAGGCACCCACCCCAAACCACCCCATTTAAGCAGCCTTAGTACCAATCCATTTTAAATACTTTTTGATATCGTTATTACAAATCATTTTTATTAAATTATAACATTGTTAAACCATATTCTATAATGGCTTGACCACCAGCATCTCGCAACACCGATCTAATAGATCGAAAGTGAGTACAGACCGATCAAGATCATTGAATAAAACCTCTACCTGAAATACATACATGAGCAATTATAAATATTCCTCTAAGAAGTCATTTGAACCAACCATCAGCAACACACCGGACCTTCCGGCAATTGACTGGAGCCTTATTGGCGCAGAAGCCCCCAAAAGGGTTAATTCAAAAATCAATCGCCTCACAAAGGCCGATGCAGTAGTCATTACCTGGGCATCTGCAGAATGGGCAGCACTTCAGCAAGTCTTTTGCAGTAGTGAATCCCCAATGCCATACGAAGACAAAAGCAAAAGCTATTGGAGTGGCTGGCACAAATTTGATGTAGACCTACCTGATTATAGCGGCTGGAATTTTTGGTGCTATTACACCATGGTAAAGATGAATGGCAAGAAGGTTTTGCTCATCAAATCTAACACCCACTTAGATTACCCAGGCGTAGAATACCTTGAAGAATTCATCAATAAGGTCTGTGACTATGTAAAGCCTAAAGTGTTGTTGTCGATTGGTACCGCGGGAGGTACCAGGCCTGAAGACCATGAGGGTACGGTAAATGTTGTGAACGCTGGCACACTCTTTCCTAAAGGAAAACCTTCTTCAGAATGGCCCACCTACAGCAATAAATGGAAGGCGAACTGGTCGACTATAGAAAAACCTAAGTTTAGCAAACTACTGTTTCCAGTACCCACCACCGAAAAAGACCTCGAGTCTTTGGTGAAACAATACAATGCCTTTTATAAGGAGAGTTTGACCCTGGCTGAATTGAATCCTGGCAATGTCAACATGGCTGATCCGGAACCCAAACTGAACAATTTCACCAAGGAAAAAATGTCTTTGCTCACTGCAGAAAGCTTTGTTGTTGGCACCACGAGTGGAGAATATAAAGACTACGCGGTAATCGAAATGGATGACGCCATTATTGGCAAGGTCTGCAACACCCACAAAGTTCCGTTTGGCTTTTTTAGGAATATCTCGGATCCGGTACAGAACAAAGACCTCTCTAGTGATAACCAGGCTAACTGGGGTGGTGCCATCTATAGCACTTATGGATTCTACACCAGTTTCAATGGTGCTTTAGCAGCCTGGGCAGTGCTCAATAGTCAGCTAAAATAAGCCCCAACTAAGTCAGTCAACACATTCATTACCTATTAACAAATTTAACCCAGTACCATGGCCAAGAAGCAAAAGAGTAAATCCAAGTCTCAAAAAGAAGTTAATTTCTACCTCGATGGAGAGAAAATAACACTGGTTAACGAATCTCCAAAGACCCGGTTGATCGATTATCTACATAAACCTGAGGTAGGCAAAGGAGGCACAAAGTTATCCTGTGGACAAGGAGGCTGTGGTGCATGTACTGTGATGCTTACCTCCTGGGACAGTGGCCGGGAGGAAATTGTGCATAAGGCCATTAACTCCTGCTTACGTCCTGTAGCCACCCTGGATGGTGCGATGGTCACTACAACCCAGGGCATTGGCAATATTAAAGATGGGGTGGACGAGGTGCAGTGGAAGATAGCAGCCAACAACGGATCACAGTGCGGGTATTGCACCCCAGGCTTTACCATGCATATGTTTACTGCATTGCAGCAGGGCAAAGAGATGACCACAAAAGAGATAGAAGATCTCTTTGATGGAAATATATGTCGGTGCACCGGTTACCGGCCAATTCTGGATGGCTTCAAGCAATTCGGCTGTGATTACAAGCCCCCATCAAACCCGGCTGAAATAAAAGTTGACCCCTACTACACTCCTCCGGTCAAGAAGAAGTCGGCTACTATAATTGAGCCTCCCAAGGATTTCATTCCTTATATGAAAAATCCGAAGTCGTTGCGATTTAAGAAAAACGGCAACACTTATTTGCGTCCGGTTAGTCTCAAGCAGCTCTATAACATTATGGAGAAACGCGGCCCTGTAGGTAATAAATTTAGGTTGATCAGCGGCAATACATCCATAGGCATTTATCCCGACAGCCCGGTTTATAATGAAAAGGTCTTGGACCAGAGCGTTTTCGCAGATGTCTCTTTTATTCCCGAATTGCAGGAAGTCAAACAGGATAAAGACCATGTAACGGTCGGTGCTCAAATTACTATTTCAAGATTACTTGAAGTTACCACAGAGCTTATTGAAACGCTACCGGAACACCAGTCCACAGGCCTCCGTGCCTTAAAAGAGCATTTGGATGTTGTCGCCAATCAGCAGATACGCAACAAGGCAAGTTTGGCAGGAAATATTTTTATCGGCACCAACCTGGGTTTTCTTTCTGATGTCGTTTTGACACTCGCCACTTTAGGGGCAAAGATGCGCATCACCACATCGGAAAAGTCTTATGAATACGATATGCTTGATATTCCTTTGACAAGCGATCTACCAAAAGACGCCATTTATCACTCCATACGCATACCATTTACCGAGAAGAACGAGTATATCAAATCGTACAAAATACGGAAACGATATGAGGATTGTCACGCCACAGTGAATGCAGGTTATCGGGTGTTGCTGGATAATAATAACCGGGTAAAAGAAAGTTTCTTCGTCACTAATGGCATCAATGCAGATTACGAGCTTTCCTCAACCACCTATGGTCTTAAATTCACCCCTACTGACCTGAAGGCCACAAGCGAAGTCGTAAAAGGGCTCGAGTGGAATGCCGACACATTACAAAAAGCACTGGCCAGTATAAACAAGGAAGTAGAGCGCTTTACGCCTCCCAAGGTCAATGGCGAATATGTTGAAATTGGAGAAGTACCCTTTTCCTATCGGGCTTTGCTGCCAAGCTCTCTGTTCTACAAATTTTTCATCTCAGTAGCTGAGGACATTGGCAACCCAAGTATTCCGGCAGACTTAGTCACTATTGGTGAAAACCTACCCGACCCTGAGTCATTTGGAGTGCAGGAGTATAATTCTTATCCTGAGGAACTTCCCGTTTCTGAGCCAATCATCAAGTTGGGCGCCTTTATGCAGGCTACTGGTGAAGCCAAATACAGCACCGATGTAGAACGACCTGCCAATACATTGGAGTCCTCGTTTATCTATAGTTTGGTGGCAAGGGGTACCTATCACTTTAGCATTCCTGGTGAAGAAAAGGCCGCTACAGCGGACCAATTATCTGAATACCTGAAGGAAAAGTATCCTGAATTCAATTCCCTGGTTACCTATGAGGATATCCCTGCCGATTCCAGGGCGAACAACTGGGTGGGCATGGGCGTGGACGACCCCATATTTGTACCTGCCGAAGGAGCAGAAATACCGGAAAGCGTTCTTGCGGCTGCCGCAGCATCGAATGGTTTCTTCGAACCGAATGAACTTACTTCTGTGGGTGCACCCATTGGTTTAGTGATAGCCGAAACACAAGAAGCTTCACGAGAGATCAGTGTATTCGTGCGCAATCACTGCATCAATTTCACAAAGCGCAAAGCACTTGATTTTGATACGGCTTATGCCCAAAAACATTTCTTCCCTCAATCTCCATCCACCAATCCCGGGCTTACCCATGTTGAGGAGGTGACCCGTCCGGGAAGTGATAAGGCTGTGCTGGCTGAGATGCAGAAGGAAATGGATAAGCTCACCGGAAATAATCCCGGTGAATCGGCTTCCTCAGGAAATGTGACTGCCGGAACTCATGATACGGGCTACCAGAATCACTTTTACATGGAAACCATGGTTTCGCTGGCAGTTCCAGTTGAAAACAAAGGAATGGAATTGTACACTTCCACACAGAATGCAGCCGACAACCAATCCGTGGCTGCCATGTTGCTGGGCGTCCATACGAGTAGTGTGCGTGTGATTGTTCAGCGCGAAGGTGGAGGTTTTGGAGGCCGTCAAACCCGCTCCCGTTTTATTAGCACCGCTTCAGCGGTGGCAGCATGGAAGCTGAATCGCCCGGTACGTCTACAGTTAGATCGAAATACCAACTTTATTATGTGTGGCAACCGCCATCCGTTCTTTGCCAAGTATGCCACCAAGCATGATGCAAATGGAATTATCAAGGGCTTTGCCATAGATTATTTCTCCAACGGGGGAAACACTTACGATATGTCATTTCCTGTAATGGACCTGGCCGTAATGAGTGCGGACAATGTCTACAATATTGACACTTTTAGAATCACCGGTAACGTCTGCCAGACCAATCAGATCAGCAGCACGGCCTTCCGTTCCTTTGGCATGGTGCAGGGAATCAATATTGTAGAAGAGGCGATTGAACACACTGCCTTTAATATGGGCATTGCGCCTGAAGAACTAAGGGAAAGGAATTTCTACAAGGATGGCATGGTGGAATGGAAATCTTTTGAAGTCACTCATCAAACCATTGCCATTTTAAAAAGTCATCCTTATGGATTTGATCAGGACACGTTGGATAGCCTGAAGAAAATGCAAGGCTCAATCTACGAGAGCGAGCAGGCTTTTGATGCGGCAATTGCCGAAAACAAAATCAACGCCTTCCTCGGCCCACAAAATCTGGATGCGCTGATCACCCTAAAGGATTATAGCACCACCTCCTATGATTATACACCTTACCTGCAAGGCCTGAAATGGAACAAGATCAATGTGCTTTGGAATAAGCTTAAGGAATCATCTGACTTTGCCAATCGGAAAATTGCGGTAGACGAATTCAATAAAAACAATCGCTTCCGTAAGCGAGGCATTTCCATGATCCCGCTTAAGTATGGCGTATCCTATACCGGCCCGAGAGGAACGCTTAATCAAGGGGGCGCCTATGTAGTAGCTTATGCTGCTGATGGTACCGTGCTTATTAATCATGGCGGCATTGAAATGGGTCAGGGTATTATGACCAAGATGGTGCAAATCGCGGCAGAAACATTGGCGATCCCAATTGAGCTGATCAAGCAAACGGCTACCGATACCAATATTATCAGTGATGCCAGCCCAACGGCTGCCTCCACCGGTTCTGACCTGAATGGTGGCGCAGTCCAAAAGGCATGTTTGATCCTAAGAAAACGACTAGAACAGTTCTGTGTAGACCTGGAAGAGAACTCCCTCTATTTTGCCAATTCTGATACCAACCCAGCGGATAAAGACTTGATCCTACAGATCAAAACGGTGGTAAACAATTGGCGAGATCATTGGGGAGAAGTTTGGCCAATAGTCGTATCCCTCGCCTACACCGGTAGAGTTAATCTTGCGGCTGAGGCCCGATACAAAACACCACATTACCAGGCTGTCACGGATAGCACACCTTATGGAAGGCCATTCTTCTACTATACCTACGCGGCTGCAGTAAGCGAAGTGGAAATTGACGTGCTGACAGGCGATCATGTAATTCTGCGCACCGACATCTTATTTGATCTTGGCAAGAGCCTGAATCCCCTGATTGATATTGGCCAAATTGAAGGCGGATTTGTACAGGGTGCCGGCTATGTCACCTCGGAAGAAATGCTGGTTCAAGGGCCACAACAGGCACCTGTGCTAGGACTTCCTGAAGAAGCCTTCTCCTCGGTGAACACCTGGGAGTATAAGCCACCGGGATCAAAGTCAATTCCAAAAGATTTCAGGGTAAGCATTTATGATAACTCCGGAGAAGTGGTGCGGCAGAAAGGGCCAGCATTGCATGCCTCTGCGGTTAAATCATCCAAGGGCATTGGAGAGCCGCCATTGGTCTTAGGCAATACGGTATTCTTTGCCATTAAGCAGGCTATATTGGCCTACTATAAACAAGAAGGACATCAAGGCTGGGTGGAGCTTACCGCTCCGGCCACCACGCAAAAGATACAAACCGCCTGTAAGGTGACGCTGGCTGATTTGAATTTGGAGGGTAAATAAGGGGAAGGAGGTGGATGTGAATTGATCGAAAGGCTCATTATGGAACCTGATGAGGGGTCTGATAAGCCTTTTTGAAAGACCATTTAAAATCGAGTGGGGTTTTTGGGGATTATGTAACCCTTGGTACCAATTAGAAAGTGAAAATGTATCCAAAAAATTACTTTGACAGCCAGAAGAGAAAAATTAGAAAGGGCTCTTGCTTTGTAATTATGCCGTTCGCACATAAGTTTAATAAGGTCTATGAAATTTTCAAAAACACACTGCAATCTGAAAAAATTAATCTTATGTGCGTTCGTGGTGATGACGTTCATAGACCGCATATACTACAGACTATTTTAGACCAAATAATTGAATCAGAGTTCATAATTGCCGACCTAACGGACTTAAATGCAAATGTGTTTTATGAGTTAGGACTTGCCCATTCTGTGAAAGAAATGGGAAAAGTAGTGATGGTAGCACAGGATATTAAGTTTGTCCCATTTGACCTTAAACAATTTAGATGCATTCTCTATGAAGATTCGGATGAAGGACTCAATGAGTTAAAGGATGATTTGGAAAAGACTTTTTCCGAAGCTTCAAGAGATTCCTACCGAATAGATTTAAAAGAAAGTCAGACCATATTCTTTTCAAAGAAGATTGTTGGCAAAGAAAATAACCTATATAATTTCAAGATTGAAAGTCCTCATATTGGTCACGGACTTATCAAATTGATTTTCCATTTCAACGAGTTCCGTATAGATAAGCCTACTGAGAAGATAGACCCTCAATTACTCTATGTTAGTGAAGATGACCCAATAAAAGACTTGGATATCATTCCTTGGAATGTTTCATATGTAGAAACAAAAGGAAATACTGGAAGAATATCACTGGATAAAAAATAACTGATCCTAATTATCTATGAACGCAATACAGAAGAACAATGATTACTAACTTAAAATAAATGATATGCCAAACGTAGTATTTTTCAGTTTTACAGAAGCCGATCGAGGTGTTGTATTAACAACAAAGGGGCGTGCGGTTAATCCCTTCTATAATAATTTAAATTTTCTTGTTAAGGATCTATTAAAAAGATGGAATACAGAAGATGGTTCCGTTATACGTCAAGCAATAACCAAAGCCATGACTGGAACATCACGGACAATTGTGTTTGTCGGTGAAAAGACACATTCAAGTGGATGGGTTCGAGAAGAAGTCAAAATGGCTATCGCCAATAAAAAACCAGTATACGCTATTAGGCTAAAGGATACCAATGGCAAAAAGCCTAAAGCCTTAGAAGACAATGGGATTTTTCTTTACGACTGGAGTGAAGAGCGATTACAAGAATTAGCCACAAAATGAAACCGTATTGTTTTATATTAAAGTGCTCATATGCATAAGGGAAAAATGGGAACCAAAAACTACAGCAAATAACATTCAAAAATTTCTAGAGATCAGAGAAGAAAGGAATCAAGATATTGAATGGATAAAAGAGATAAAAGATGAATTAATAAAAGCATATATCAATGGCTAAAAAATCATAGTTGCCCTTTGGACAGCAGCGCTTTTTAGCTGGAATGCAATTAATAACCGGAGAAACAAATGACCGAAAAAGAATACATTTTAGATAGAGTTGATGATCAAATAAATTGGTATGAAAAGAAAGCTAAGATCAACAAGCGAATGTTCGTTTGGAAAGAGATTTTAGTAATTATTTTTGCCGCCCTCATACCTTTTTTAGCAGGTATACAATCAAAAGAATTTAACATAAATTATATCATTGCCATTTTTGGTCTCTTAATAACTATAATAACTGGAATATCTTCAATGCTCAAATTAGAAAAGAAATGGATTGAATATAGAACTACAGTTGAAACGGTGAAGCACGAGAAATTTCTTTATCTAACTAATGCAGAACCTTATAATATAAAAGATTTTGCATTCAGTGTGTTTGTAGAAAGAATAGAAAGCTTGATAAGCAAAGAAAACTCTTCTTGGAATAAATATATTCATAAGAAAAATGGAAGCAAACAAAATAAACTTAGCCCATAACAAAAAATATGACGCATTTATTTCCTACTCGCATACCGATAGGGAATTTGCTACGCAAATTCAAAAATCTATAGAGACCTTAGGTTTGCCCTTCTATAAAAAGTGGCAGACTAATGTTCATATTTTCCGCGATGAGCGAAAAATCCCACTGTCGGGAAGCCTAACGGATCAAATCGTTAACGGACTTAAAAATTCGAATTACCTGATAGTAATTGCTTCAAAAAATTCGGCAGCATCCAAATGGGTTAAGGAAGAAATAATTCAATGGCACAAATTGAACTATGATGAAGAAGGTTTTATTACCAATTTTAATTTTGTTCTAATTGATGATGTAGTTGAATGGGATTACCAAAATCAAGATTTCAATAAGCTAAAAACAACCGCACTACCCTCATTCGAGACAAAACTCTTTAAGTCTTTACCCATTTGGGGAAATATTGGGCAATATATACTGCAAGGTAAGGTAGATAAAAACAATGCTTATTATCAATGGGAAATTGCCAAAATAAAGGCGCTATTACTGGGGAAAAAACCAGATGAAATAATTAAGGAAGCTTTAGTCGCAAAGCGAGCCTTTAGAGTTGCTATTGGAATAACAATTCTAATGTTGTCCTTTTTAACTGTCTTTGCCTTATTTCAGAGAAATGATGCGCTGAGGGAAAAAGCAATAGCCGAGTCAAGGTATTTAGCCATTATTGCTCAACGTCTATCATTGGATGACCCTGAATTGGCCAACTTATTAGCAATTGAAGCTTATGAAATATGGCCAACAGATGAAGCCTACTCCCTTTTACTTAATCTCCCTCAACTAAGGCCTCAACTTGAAGCCATGTTACATGGCACTGATGGCGAAGATGCGACCAGTTCGGCTTCAAGCATCATATTCAACGAAAAGGACAATATACTAATTTCAGCAGGCTTAGATGGATATGTTAGGTATTGGGACATCAAGAGTGGTCAGGAGACTCAGGCTGCCGTAAAAGTATTTGAAAATGGCCTTACAGGAATTGATCAAATGACGTTCAATGATCAAAACCAACTAATTGCGCTTACCGGTATCGATTCTAACTATTTCTCGACAATTAGGCTAATTAACTACAGTACAAATAAATTGGTCGAAAAAGAGTATGGTTTCCAAGCAAAATCAAATAATGACATTTCAAAGTTTTCGTCACTCCAATTTAGTCCTGATGGAGATCTATTATTTAGTGGCTGTACAAATGGCAAGGTTTATATATGGAAGGTATCTGATGAGGATTTGACTTTGATGGATAGCCTAGTTGTAATGAATAATAGCGATAATCAACATTACAACTTATATGGGGTAGGTTCTCTTAGCTTAAGTAGTAATGGAAACAAATTGATAACAGGCGATGAATCTGGCGACATTCAAGTTTGGGACATAGAAAACAAGCTACTTGATAAATTGTTGGGAGAACATATGGGTAAGGTGGTTCCTAGTATATTTTCTAACTACAATGTTTATTCCGCTGCAATTAACAATCAACAGGGTGTTATAGCTTCAGGGGGAGCAGACGGTATTGTTCGACTATGGAATTTGTCAGAAAACAAATCTATAGATAGTTTGGCTTTACCATTGCCTGTTTACGGTAATTATGGATTCTCAAGCGTAACAGACATTTCTTTTTTAAATCAGTCGGACTCTCTATTGGTTGCAATGTATCCAAACGGCATATTTTTGGTTTGGGATTGGAAAAACAGCACAGTTACCTCAACTAATTACGGCCAGGACTGGATTTATAATGAAAAATATAATGCAAAAATTGCCTACAGCAAAGCTCTGAAGCGACTTGCCGTAGCTCGGAATGACGGCAATATTAGTGTTTGGAATGTTAGCAAGGAAGGACATGAAACAGGTCAGCCATTATATGGCCATATTGGGGATATAACAAATGTTGTTTTTAATCATAACAATAATCTTATTATTTCATCCGGCTATGACGGTAGTATAAGATTTTGGGATTTAAAGAAAGCAACAGAATTAAGGGAGCCATTACAATTTGGATCAAAACCGATACCTGTCAGTAGTTTTGAGTTTGCCTATGATCAACCAGTTTATAGTATTAAAATTCTTGAGAGTAAACTATATTGTTTACTTGATGAAGAAGGAATTATTGTTTACGATTTAGTTGATAACAGATTGGTTGATACTCTAATATTTGATAATGATTTCGTACCGTATACGATGATTTCAGATGAAACCAACAATATTATTGCAACTTTAGACGAAACAGGAACTCTAATAAATATCTACAGTGCTCATAATAAGACCAATTATTTAATAGAGGACAGTTCATTTGAAGGGGAGGGGATTATTAATCTTGAGTTTCAAGCAAAAACTGGTCTTTTAACCCTTCTAACCGATGGTGGTAAGATTATTTTCTTTGACCTGAAAAAAAGAACAATTGTTAAACAAATAATGCTAGCTGAAGATGACAATTTTTCTAAAATATCATATAATAATGAAGGGACTTTAATTGCATTAGGCGATGAATTTAGCGGTGAGATACTGTTAATTGATGCCATTAAGTTTAATATTTTACCGGTCCGACTTACTGGACATGAAGAGGGTATAACTTCTTTAACGTTTCACCCGAAGAAAAAAATTATAGCCTCCTCAAGCGAAGATGGGACTATTCGATTATGGAGTTTGGACAACTTCCTTCAAATTGGCTCTCCTTTCATAGGACATGATCTTTCAAGCCGTCCTGGTTTATACTCGCATGATGAACAAGGTCAAGTAGTTCCAACCAATTTTATCAACACTACAGAGATTGGAGGTTTAAAATTTAGCGATGATGGCCAATTCCTAATATCTGGAGGCAGCGATGGAACAATTAGATATTGGACAATTAATCCGGACGAACTTATTCGGGTAGCCAAATTGCAAGCCGGACGACCTTTGAGAAATGATGAAAAGTTAAAATATTTGGGTAATTAAATCCGAATAATAACGTCAAAATGATTAGATGGGAAATAGCAACCAAAAACTGTTGCAAACATTTTTATTAGAGGTCGTTCCGAAAGCTTTAATCGTAATGGTTTGCCTCTAGTATCACAATAATTACTGATAGACAGGTTAAGTACTCCAAAACCACTACTCTTCAATTTACGATTATCTCTAATAATCTGCACATGAACCCCTACAAAACCATATGGCTAGCCCCTAAGCGAACATTTGAAGAATTTGTTCTGAATAATAAACGGCAGCCACTATTTGTTCTGCCCATACTCACTCTTGGGTTGATTTCTGCCTTAAATTTAGCACCTCAACTTGGAGCTCTATTTGGGGAAGATAATTTTTTATGGGGCCTATTAATAGCTGTTCCCGTAGGGATCGGGACGATATTTTTAGCCTTTGGCTTACTACTTCCAGGACTGATCATGTGGGTTGGGAGAATATGGAAAGGGTCAGCAACCATGAGACAGCTGGTTAATGTCTGGGCAATCTCGTTTATCCCATTCAGCTCAATCATTATTTATCAACTTGTCCTGCTCGTTCTTGGACAAGAACAAACACTTGGGCACGTAAACGAAGGGGTAAGTTATAGCCTATGGTTATGGTCATTTAGTTTACTCATCATTGGAGTATCTAAGGTTCAAAAATTTAGTTATGGTATGGCCTTGCTAAACGTTCTGATGAGTTATTTGCCTTGGCTGATTATTGCGTTGCTCATTGCCTGAACAAGACTCCCATTTGTCGATAACCAAAAAAAGCCCCAGCAATCGCTGAGGCATTTTATCTTTTCAAATCTCCGAGCTATTAATCAAATAATCTGCTCGCTGGATTTAAAGTCATTATTCCATCCTGGATAGGGTGTATCCTCCAAAGGCACAGGCGTAAGGAGATATCCTACATTTTGCACATTGACCGTTTGATTTTGAGCAGCTGTATTGGTGAAATAGCTTGCATCCACCTTTTTGGCCGTCAGTTCTGTGATTGGATTCTGATGAAAAAAGGTAGTGGTGCCCGGGTCATAGCACAGCATCTTAGCCGGACTGCTAGCGAGTATGTCCTTCACCCAACCGATATCCAATGTAAACATCTGTTTCAGGCTCAATGCCGGGAAGACATTCTGACTTAGTCCGTCAGTGACTGGCAATGGAATGTAATTGGCCTTAGTGTTAACGCCATCTACTACTTCTATCGCCTGCATCATGCCCCAATCTTCGTGCTGAAGTAGATGGCAGTGGTTCACATATTTACCTACATAATCCCAGAAACGACTTCGGAAGATCACTCTACCGCCATTGTGAGGCAAGTACACAGTGTCCTGCCAACGTGGAATCGGATCACCATTGTCATCGAGCGGCAGTAATTCGTTGCCCTCATAATCCTGTATACTTCGTACATAAAAAGGATTTTGATGAATATGAAATGGATGATGCACTCCCTTAGATCTCAATAGAGAATTAGCCCCTAAGCCGGGAATTGTACTTCCATTAGCATTTTTATAAGAAGGTACACCCACCACATAATTGCTTTCGTCAGTATTGTCCGCGGTAGAGTCTTTCATATAGACCGTCATGGAGTAATTGTATATCGACCACTCCTCTGCAGTACCTACCTTCATCTTATGTTGGGCAGCATCCCACCCTTGATGCATCGAAGTATCAGATCCATACTTCTTACCGTCTATAAGCATTGCGTTATACATGGTATGCAAGGTAGTTGTAACACCATCCGGAGTAGTGACAGTTTCATTCGGATCAAAGGCTGCACCCAGCACAGAAGCATGTCCAAAACCTGAATACACCAGCCTACGTGCACGGATTGCAGATCCGGAATTACCCGAAGCTTTCATCGTGATAGAATCGCCCTGCAAGTTAGTCGGGCTTGGCGGCAGATAAGCATCGGTGGTCTCGGAATTGTCGTCAATAGTAATTTCCGCATCTTTTATCGGCAACAGCATATCCTCAATTTTACCCGCCTGGGCCCACGGAATATTCAGTGAGCCATCAGCGTTCATTGGCGGCACAGGTGCTGCCCCTCCACCTGTAGCACTCCCTACCGTAAAAGTCGCAATTTGCAAATTGTCAGCTGTGGTTTTGGCGCCATCGGCATCCACAGCTTCATTCATTTCCTGACCCCAAATGGTAAATACATCATCCGGTTGCGCATCAGCAGGAATATTGACTAGAAAATCAGCGCGATTAGCCACCCCTATGGTACACCATTCTGAAGGCATATCGGTATAATTACCATCTTTATCAATAAGGTTAATACCGTCATAGGCAATGTTATTAAGGCAAATGCGATTATCACTCACCTGATCGGTAAACCATCTTTTGGCCGAAGCACTTGCATTCTTTGGCAAGTTGCCATTCTTGCTACAACGACTATCAGTATATAGGTTTGAATTGGGGTTAATCAGACTTGGTGCTGTAGTACCACTACAAACCATAAATCGGATATATCCCTTTCCGTCAACACTTCCATTCAATACCCTCAAACGGATAACCTGATTGGACTGTACTGTGATATTAGGCATTGGATCTGTTCCTCCAACGCGCTGTCCGTTCACCGTAAGTGCAGAGGTTTTGTCTTTCTTTTTGGTACCCTTATCAACTGGGGTCTCCCCTTCTGTGGGGCCTCCTACAAATACACGTTGAACCAGCAAAGGCAACTCTTTATAATAGTTGTCTTTAAACTGATCTGCGATAAAGTCATCAATCTCTCCTTCCACAATCAGGAATCCTGCCATACCCCCTGCTACCTGATCAAAAGTGGCACCATGTGGGTGAGGATGATACCAGTGTGTACCGGCATAGTGTGGTGTACCATCAGGTCTTGGCAAATGAAATTTATAGCGGGCATAACCCACGATTTCATTATCCATCAGTGGCGGCCCATTTCCTTCTACAACTCTGTTTACATAGTCCTCGAAGGGAATTACGCGAAGCAATACATTGTCAGAATGTACAATATCGCTTTCCGCTCCGGAAGTGCTTTTGAATTGTCCTGGTGACACATGCAAACCGTGGGTATGCAGGTTGGTGACATGTTGCTGATGTGGGCCATACAAATGATGATCAATCTGCCAGTCTAGCGTGTCGGGGTTCACTCGCTGGTCGTTCAAGGCGGGGTCTTCTGAGGCAATTCGTGCATCGGATTTTACCGCCCAATACCCGTTATTTCCAGAGAGGCTATTGATCAACAACACTTCCAAATCCTGACTACCCCTGATCCTAAAAGTTGGGCCTGGAACGGTACCATTATATCCGAACAAAGGATCCACCCCTGATGGTGTGTTTTCAGTAATATTCTTATCTACAATCAGGGTATGTGGCATTGTATCGAAAGGAACTTCGGGGTCACCCTGAAGCGCTTTAAAATTCGGCAGTGTAGCCAGCGCCTTGTTGCTGTCTTTTGTTAAGTTAATTTCCGGAGGAGCGTACCATTCATTAGTGGATGAGCCACCTGCCCGTGTGGTTTTCATGCCTCCGTTAGAGTTTTGGGGAGCACATCCCGCTAAAGTGCCGCTACCGGCCAATGCCAGCCCGCCAGCACCCAATGCTGATTTCTTGAAAAAATCTCTTCGGCTATTCAAGAGATTCTCCTTCTTTTCTTCACGGACCACGGCCCGCTTCTTAGATTTTTTGGTCATAGTTTTGGTTGATTAATTCGGCTTTACTGCTAATCAATATAATATAATTTTTTTATGGTTAAATGACTTTTTTTATAATTACTTACAGGATAAAAATTAATGGATCAAAATCCTGTATATTTAATTCACTCAATCAATCGAAATAACCAAACTCTATGAAATCAAAGCATTATCCCCTCTACTTAGCCCTTTTGACCGTTTTCTTCCTTGGCTCTTGTGGCGATGACGACCCGACAGGTCCCATTTTCTCCACAGATACTTTTGAAGGTTCTTTCAATATCAATCCCAATAACTTTCCGGCCGGTGGTGGCCTTAGTCTTACTCTGGGTGATACGGGAAACGTAGCACAACTCGATATTGAAACAGACTTTGTCTGGGACATTAAAATCATCACCTACCGCACTAGCATGGGAGGTAGACCAGGTATCCTACTCTTCGGTGATGCCGAAACGGCAGGCTCAGTAAAGGCCTTGAACGTATCAGCCAATGGTGGTGAAGGTTTGGCCAGCGCGGGCTTTGATGGGTTCACTACAGTGACAACCGCCATGCAGGACGCACTAGCGGCAGATGGTGTATTCGGCTTTGACCCAACAACAGACGTTGATGGCTCAGGAAAACCTGACCTTGCTTTGCTTACCGCTGCCTATGGACGCTTGTTGATTGGAGATAAAATTGTAAATCTCACTGAAGCCGAGCAGCCTGTGTTTTTGGTTCAAAGCAGAACCGGGGCCCTATTTAAGTTTCAGATGATTCGTAGAGAAAATGGTGGCCCAACTTTCCTGAGATGGAGTAGATTTGCACAGGACGCCATCGAATAAATCTATGCGGATTGTTTTTCTGCTTTTTCTGGTATTAACTATTCCGTTCAAGTTAGTTTCACAATCCAATTCTAATCGTCAAAACAAGGATAGTGTCACAGTAGAACTGGACTCTGTCATTGTTTTTGGCAGAGCGGCACAGTCTGTTCCATCACACCTTCGTCAAGGCATCAATCCTAATTTGATTGATGCATTAGACCATATTCAGGGCATATTCAAAATTCATGATACGGCATATCCATTGGTTTACCGTGGCATGCACAGCAATAGAGTTCGCATCGAACGCAATGGGGTTTTAAGAACCGGAGTGGTAGATCAGGGCTATTTAGTTGATGACGTAAACCCTGAAAATCTGCAGAGCATCAAAGTGGTTAAGGGTATTGAACGGATTCTTTTTGGCAGCGGAGCTATCGGTGGTGTGATTAGGATTGACGAGTTAGATGCTACTAGCGACAGCCCAAATAGTGCTTATTCCAGTTATTCCAGCAACAACCGGGCAAAGGTTTTCGGATTAACATTGGCTAAAAAGTCAGAACGGTTTGGAATAAGATTCTCGGGCAGAAGAAATGATGCGGAGAACTTTAGGTTTCCGAATGACGAAATCTCACTGAACTCTGCATACCATCAAAATAACCTATCATTTTCGACAGCACTCAACAATGCTGATAAGACCTTCAATGCAGTTTGGAACCATCAGTTCAGTAATGGTCTTTTAGAACGTCCGCAGGGCTTCCAAAACAACCCTTTTGACCTGCGTTCTTTTAAGAATCGATTTACCTATCAGAGTGATTTTCGAACGAGGATCGAACTTAAAAACAAGGCAGTTTTTGAGCAGCGTCTTTGGGGGCTTTTTTTGAAAACGGATCAAATAAGAAACAGTTTCGATGCCAATTTTCAATCCCTCAATTCACAGGAGATTCGTCTATACGATAAGCAATCGGCAGGTTACCGCGCCAATATCCAATTCTCTTCAAACCAATATTGGAATATTAAGGTAGGTGCTGACTTAACTGGTTCCTGGCTGGAAGAACAGATTTCTATTCAGGATTTCCTAAACCCTGTTTTTTCCAATGAAACTTTGAGCAATCGTATTGAAAAAATGGCCGGAGCCTTTGCCATGGTCAGGTATAGGCAGGGAAATATAACCTTGAGTGCTGCCATGAGAGGAGACATAGCGGCCATAGGAGACAAAGAACAATCGCTTGATTTTCAAGCATTATCGGGAGGCCTCGAATTGGAATGGTTAGGCTCAAGACATCTGAAAAATACAATCAGTCTTAGTCGGCAATTCAGATATCCCTCTCAGCAGGAATCAGTGGGAATTCTCTTTGGTGGTCGTGGAATCTTTAGGGGGAACCCCGAAATCAAACCTGAATTCAGTCATCAAATAGAGTGGAATCTCGTGGGCTATTCAGGCCGATGGGAATACAACCTGGAGAGCTGGCTGGCTATCTTCGACAACCGTATCACCGAGGCTCCACTGGGAGGTGGAGAATTCACCTACGAAAATATAGCTCGGGCCCGTACCTTCGGCTTTGAAGGACGCCTCTCCTATCTATGGCCAGAACCGTTTGGGCAGGATGAAATGAGAATCTCTTTCTCTAATTCTTTTATTCAAGGTGATAATTTGGGAGAAGAAGGCTTATTCTCAAAAGGTGAGCCACTTATTGGAATTCCCTCAATGAGACTGAGATGGGGCATCGATTATAAAAAGAAAGTCTCGGATAAGCTTTCTGCCAACTCCTACTTCAGTTTGGATAGGGTCTCTGCCCTGCAAAGACTTCCCAATGGACCTATTAGACAAACCTTTGGAACTATAGAGACAGCATCTTATTGGCTGGCCAGCATCAAAATAGAAGCTAGCTGGAACTCCATAAGCAAAGGACTTTCTCTAGGCCTATCGGTTACTAACCTTACCAATTCAAATTACTTTCCTTTTGGAGCGAGGATAAGAGGAATGGGCAGAAACCTCAATTCTTATTTGCGATTTAGTTTTTGATTGGAACATAGCCCTCCACCATCAAAACCACTCTTCCAACAAACATTGCGTAAGCTTTTAAAATAGCTTAGCTTTTACGTCAGATTAACCTTAATAACTATGAAGAAGGCATTTCCCCTATTTCTATTTCTTGTTTTCATTATCGTTTCGTGCGGATTAAATGACTCCGCAGAAACTGCTGACATCGTTTTCAAAAATGGCAAAGTCTATACTATGGACGATGGTACTCCTGAAGCACAGGCCGTTGCAGTTAAAGACGGCATGATCATTTATGTGGGTAGCTCAGATGGCGTATCGGCTCATGAAGGAACTGACACTGAAGTGATTGACCTCAACGGCCAAACAATGACACCCGGCTTTATAGAGTCTCACGGCCATATTATGGGTATTGGCTATAATAAGCTCGAGCTGGATTTGATGTATGTGAAAACTTATGATGAGCTGGTAGACAAGGTAGCTGAGGCCGTAGAAAAGGCAGAACCCGGTCAATGGATTACCGGTCGAGGATGGCATCAAAGCAAATGGATAGAACCTCTCGACAAAGAGGTTAATGGGTTTCAAACCCACGAAAAGATGAGCGCTGTTTCCCCGGACAATCCTGTATACCTCAGGCATGCAAGTGGCCACGCCACCTTCGCCAATGCCAAGGCCATGCAATTGGCTGGAGTCAACCGACTGAGCATGGAGAGCCTCTCCGAAAGTGTAGAAGGCGGAGAAATCATCAAAGATGAACTAGGCAACCCGACCGGTATTTTTACTGAACGTGCTTCTGGCCTGGTAGGTCGGTTGGTACCTCAAAACGATGAATTACGCAATGAAATGGCCCTGGAAATGGGCATACAGGAGTGTCTTGAAAAGGGAATAACAAGTTTTCATGACGCTGGGTCAGGACAAGGCACAATTGATCGCCTTCAACGGTTTAAAGATGCCGGTAAATTGGGCATTCGAATGTATGTAATGCTAACAGGGCGTTCCCCACAGCTA